>NZ_JBIAKL010000003.1:0-619743 GCF_042872445.1 Micromonospora sp. NPDC005257
TATAAAACAATTGGCACTGGCTTTACAAGCACCCTGTTGAGTTCTCAAAGAACAACCACACACCAACCAGAAACCCCACCACCGTGGAGCACCCGTTTGGGGCATTTCGTTCAACCACCCGCCGCTCCCGCGCCGGGCACTTTTACTACGTTACCCGGTGGTTTCTGCCGTGTCAAACCGGCGTTTCCCGGTCTGCCGTGCGTCACCCATTTACCAGGCACCCCGATTCAACCGGCTTCCGCCGGTCGGTCCGAGGAATTCGGTAGGACGGCCGCCCGCGGTTTCCCGCTAGCTCGTCCGTTTCCCTACCGGCCGACAACCTTACCCGGTCGGTTCCGCCTCACCAAATCCGCCTACCGGCGAATCCGGGGCACCACCCGGTTCTCAGGTCCTGCGCTCCGGCCTGTCAGGTCTTCGCCCTGTTCGTCCGTTCCGCGCTGGCAGAGAGAAAGCTACGCGCCCAGCTCAGTGATCGTCAAATTCGCTGGGCGCGTCCCGCGTCACACCGTCGAGAGGCGACTATCCGCGCAGCTCAACGCCCGCGAACGAGCGCTTGCCCCGGCGCAGCACGAGGTACCGGCCGTGCAACAGGTCGTCGCCGGAGACGGTGGCGTCCACCTCGGAGATCCGGGTGTTGTTGACGTACGCGCCACCCTCGGCGATCACCCGCCGTGCCTCCTTCATGCTCGGCACCAGGCCCGACTCCTTGAGCAGGCCGGCCACGTCCGGCAGCTCATCGAGGTGCACCAGCCCGGCCTCGGTCAGCGCGGCACGCAGCGTCTCCGGCGCCAGTTCGTCGAGGGAGCCGCGCCCGAACAGCGCCTGGCTCGCGGCCACCGCCTGAGTCGTCTCCCGCTCTCCGTGCACGAGGGTGGTCAGCTCCTCGGCCAGCGCCCGCTGAGCCAGGCGCGCCTGCGGCCGTTCCGCCGTGGCCTTCTCCAGATCCTCCAGCTCCTCGCGGGAGCGGAAGCTGAAGAACCGCAGGTAGCGGCTGACATCGCGGTCATCGGCGTTGACCCAGAACTGGTAGAACGCGTACGGGCTGGTCATCTGCGGGTCGAGCCAGACCGTGCCGGTCTCGCTCTTGCCGAATTTCGTGCCGTCGGCCTTTGTGACAAGCGGCGTGGTGAACGCCTCCACCGGCCCGGCACCGCGGCGGCGGACGTAGTCGACGCCGGCGGTGATGTTGCCCCACTGGTCGGAGCCGCCGTACTGGAGCCGGCAGCCGTGGCGGCGGTGCAGCTCGAAGTAGTCGTTGGCCTGCAGCAGCTGGTAGCTGAACTCGGTGTAGCTGATGCCCGTCTCCAGCCGCGCCTTGACCACCTCGCGGGCGAGCATCTTGTTCACCGGGAAGTGCTTGCCGACGTCCCGGAGGAACTCCACCACCGACATCTCGCCGGTCCAGTCCAGGTTGTTCACCAGTTGCGCCGCGTTCTCCCCGGTGTACGTGACGAACGGCGAGAGCTGCTCGCGGATGCGCTCCACCCAGCCGGCGATCACCTCGGGCGGGTTCAGCGTGCGCTCCGCGCTCTCCTTCGGGTCGCCGATCTGCCCGGTGGCGCCACCGACGAGCAGCAGCGGGCGGTGCCCGGCCTGCTGGAGACGGCGGGCCATGACGACCTGCACCAGGTTGCCGATGTGCAGGCTCGGCGCGGTGGGGTCGAAGCCCACGTAGAAGGGGGTGCTCCCGCCGTCGAGCAGCTCACGCAATTCGTCGAGGCCGGTCGAGTCCTGGATCAGGCCACGCCACAGCAGGTCGTCGGTCAGGGAGTCCCGCCCCTGCGGGAGGTTGCTGTCGGTCACGGTCACCGATTCTCCCCTATTCCCGGGCCCGGCCCGTACCGGGTTTGCCGAGGTGCGGCCGACTAGGCTGGCGGCGCCGTCGAACGCGAGGAGGAACCGCGGTGGACATGCCGAACCTGACGGGTGGCTTCGTGGCCCTGCTGGGCCTGACGTTCGACGAGGTCAGCGGGGACCGGGTGGTGATCCGCTGGAAGGTTCGCCCGGAGTTGCACCAGCCGTACGGGATCCAGCACGGCGGCGTCTACTGCTCGGTGGTGGAGACGGCGGCCAGCATCGGCGGCGCGCTCTGGCTGGGCGACAAGGGCAACGTGGTCGGGGTGTCGAACCAGACGGACTTCCTGCGCGCGGTGCGCGACGGCGAGCTGACCGCTGTGGGCACGCCCGTGCACCGGGGCCGCAGCCAGCAGCTCTGGCTGGTGGAGATCACCGACGCCGACGGGCGGCTGGTGGCGCGCGGCCAGGTACGGCTGCAGAACCTCACCGCCGCCTGACCCGCTGGCCGATTCGCCCAAAAAGGTGCAGTAACGCCGATATCGTCGCCTCGGTGAGGACGTCCGCTCCCGGCCCGACGTGAGGAAGCTGTTCGCCGCCACGCTCGGCGTCCTGTCCGCCGTCGGCGGCTTCGTCGACATCGGTGACCTGGTGGCGGCCAGTCAGGCCGGCGCGCTGTTCGGCATGGCCCACACCTGGGTCCTGCTGGTCGGGGTGGTCGGCATCTGCGCGTACGCGGAAATGGCCGGCCGGATCGCGGCGGTGAGCGGGCGGGCGGTGTTCGACCTGGTCCGGGAGCGGCTCGGGCCGCGCGTGGCGCTGCTCAACCTGGTCGCGTCGTGGCTGGTCACGGTGGTCACGCTGGCGGCGGAGCTGGGCGGCGTGGCGCTGGCGCTGCAACTGGCGACCCGGCTGAGCCACCTGTTCTGGGTGCCGCTCGCGGCGCTGGCGGTCTGGCTGGTGCTGTGGCGGCTGCGGTTCGAGCTGATGGAGCGGATCTTCGGCCTGGCCGGGCTGGCGCTGCTGGTGTTCGCGATCGCGCTGGTGGCGCTGCCGACCGACTGGCCGGAACTCGGCCGGGGCGTGTGGCAGGTCAGCGCGTCCGGGCACGGCTGGCCGCTGTACTGGTTCGTGGCGGTGGCGCTGTTCGCCTCCACGGTCAGCCCGTACGAGGTCTTCTTCTTCTCCTCCGGCGGTGTCGAGGAGCGGTGGGGCGCGACGGACCTGGCCCGGGCCCGCTCGAACGTGCTGGTCGGCTTTCCGGTGGGCGGTTTCCTGGCGTTGTCGCTGGTCGCCGTGGCGGCGGTGGCCTATCACCCGTCCGGGGCGTCGTTGAGCACGCTCGACGAGGTGGCGCGGCCGGTGGCGACGGCGCTCGGTGGTGCCGGCCTGGCCGCCGCGGTGCTGGCGTTCTTCGCGGTGACGTTCGGCGCGGCGCTGGAGACGGGCCTGTCGGCGGCGTACGCGGCGGCGCAGTACTTCGGGTGGCAGTGGGGCAAGCGGGTCCGCCCCCGGGAGGCGGCCCGGTTCCACAGCGTGCTGCTCGTCGGTCTGCTGCTCGGCGTGGTGATGCTGATGACGACGGTGGACCCGGTGCGGCTGACCGAGTACATGCTGGTGCTGAGCGCGGTGGTGCTGCCGCTGACGTACCTGCCGATCCTGGTGGTCGCCAATGACCGCGGGTATCTCGGCGACCGGGTCAACGGGCGGTGGACGAACCTGCTCGGCGCGGTGTTCCTGCTGCTCATCGTCGCGGCCTCGGTGGCCGCGATCCCACTGGCGGTCATGACGGGGATGGGGCCATGAGGGTTCAGCTCGCCAAGCGGCTGCTCGACCGGCAGATCGTCGACGTGGACGGGCTGCTGGTCGGACGCGTCGACGACATCGCGTTCGCGTTCGACGACGACGGCGTCCCGTACGTGGACTGCCTGCTCACCGGACAGGGCGCGCTCGGGGAGCGGATCGGCGGGCGGATCGGGCGGCTGCTGGTGGCGGTGGCGGACCGGTTCACCGACGACCCGCCGGTGCCGCCGCTGCGCGTACCGCTGTCGCAGGTCGCCCGCGTGGACAGCGCGGTGCGGCTGCGCTGCCCGGCGACGGACCTGCCACTGTCACCCGTGGAGGCGTGGCTGCGCCGGCACCTGATCGAGCGGATCCCGGGGTCCGGTCGTGCGAGCGGGTGAGCTGCTCGGCCGTACCGCGTACGACCTGCACGGGCGGCGGCTGGGCCGGGTGGTGGACGTGGTGGTGCGCGGCGGGTGGCCGCCGGACCGGCTGCGGATCACCGACGTGATCGTCGCCGGGCACTGGTGGACCCGGGTGGTCAGTCGGCTGATCGGGCCCGAGCTGCATCCGTCCGGGCCGTGGCTGCTGCGGGTGACGGCCCGGCTGGTCGGGCGGAGCACCCGTCAGGTACCCGCCGACGCGGTGCAACTGCTCCCGCCGGTGCCCGGTTTCCCGTTCGGCCCGCCGGCCGGCCGCCGGTGAGCCGGACGCCGGCGGGCCGGAAGGTCGGCGGCGGGCCGGAAGGTCAGCGGCGTGCCTCGTCCAGTTCGGGGGCGTCGGCCGGGTCGGCGGCGTCGCCTGTGGTTTCGCCGTCCGAGGAGTCGTCGCCGCGGCCCCGGCGGCGGACGTGCACCTCGGTGATGGCCCGCTGGTCCACGTCGGCCACCGACAGCTCCCAGCCGTCCACGGTGATTTGCTCCCCCGCCACGGTCGGGATGTGCCCCAGGCAGATCAGCACCAGCCCGGCGACTGTGGTGTAGTCGCCCGCCGGCCGGTTCGGCAACTCCACGCCGAGGTCGGTCAGGTCGTGCACCGGGAACGTGCCGGGCAGCACCAGCGTGCCGTCGGCCTCGGTGCGCACGGCACGCAGGTCGCGGTCGGTCTCGTCGTAGATCTCGCCGACGATCTCCTCCAGGATGTCCTCCAGCGTCACGATCCCGTCGACCGCGCCGCGCTCGTCGACCACGAGCGCGATGTGCTGGCGTTCGGCCTTGAACTGGCGCAGCGCCTCGACCACCGGCAGCGAGTCGGGCAGCAGCATGGGCGGGCGGGCGATCTCGTCGACCGGCCGGTCGTCGGAGACGCCGACCAGGTCGCGCAGGTGGATGACGCCCACCGCCTCGTCCAGCCCGCCGTGGCGGACCACCGGCGCCCGGGAGTGGCCGGTCGCCGCCAGGACGAGCCGCGCGGCCTCCGCGGTGGTGCCGCTGTCGAGCGTGAAGACCTGCAACCGGGGTACGAGCACCGCGCGCAACTGCCGGTCGGCGATCTCCACCGCACCGGCGATGATCGTGCGCTGTTCCTTGGTGAAGCCGTGGTTGCCGGCCACGATGTCGCGCAGCTCGTCCGGGCCGATCTCGTCCGGCTCGGCCTTCGGGTCCAGGCCGAACAGGCGTACCACCAGGTCGGTGGTGGCGCCCAGCAACCAGACGGCGGGTCGGGTGATGCTGGACAGCACGTCCAGCGGGCGGGCCACCAGCAGCGCCCACCGCTCGGCCGACTGCATGGCGATCCGCTTCGGCGCCAGCTCGCCGAAGACGAGCGTGACGAACGTGAGCACCAGCGTGACCGCGACGATGGCGACGGTCTCGGCGGCGTTGCCGAACGCGCCCAGCAGCGGTACGAGCGGACGGGCCAGGGACACCGCGGCGGCGGCGGAGGCGAGGAAGCCGGCGAGTGTGATGCCGATCTGGATGGTGGCCAGGAACCGGTTCGGGTCCTTCGCGAGGCGGGCCAGGGTCCGTCCGCCCCGGCTGCTGCGCTCCAGCCGCTGCACCTGGCTGTCGCGCAGGGACACCAGTGCCATCTCGCTGCCGGCGAACACCGCGTTGAGGATCACCAGCACACCGACCAGGGCAAGCTGGCTCCAGTAGCTCTGCACGAGCGGTTATCTCCCTCGGCCCGATCCGGGTCGGCCGATGGCCGACTCGCCGTCCGGCAGGCCCGGCCGGCGTGGACCCCTCAGTGCCCCGCGAGCGCCAGGCTGAATCCTGCGAGGACGCCGCCCCGTCCGACAATCATACGGAACACGCATCTTTGCGTGGCACGCAATATTTGCTACCGTGCTGGCGTGAGTGGACTGCGGGAGCGCAAGAAGGCGGAGACCCGAGCGGCGTTGAGCTGGGCGGCCATCCGGCTGACCGTGGCGCGCGGCTACGACAACGTGCTGGTCGAGGACATCGCGCAGGCCGCCGGGGTGTCCTCCCGCACGTTCAACAACTACTTCGGCAGCAAGGCGGAGGCGATCGCGGCCCGGCACCTCGACCGCAGCCGTCGGGTGGCGGAGGCGCTGCGGGGCCGGCCGCCCGGCGAGCCACTCTGGGCCGCGGTCGAGGCGGCGGTCCTCTCCGCGTGGGCGCCGGGCCCCGAGGTCGCGCAAGCGCCCCCGGACGCCCACGACGAGTGGGTCGCCGGGCTGCGGGTGATGCTCGCCGAGCCGGCACTCCAGGGCGAGATGCTGCGGGCCGGCGCGCTGGCCGAGGCCGAACTGGCCGAGGCAGTCGCCGCGCGCACCGGCACCGACACCGTCCACGACCTCTACCCCCACCTGGTCGCCGCCGCGGTCGGCGCAGCCGCCGGCGCGGCGACGCGCCACTTCCTTCGCGCCGACCGGCCGCAGCCGGTCGCCCGGCTCCTCGCCGACGCGCTGGCCCAGCTCGCCGCCGGCCTGCCACCGCCCCGCTGATCCGCCCGCCTCCCGCCCGACCGGCCGCCGGCCACCGGGCCGCTTCACCGTACCCTGGAAGGGGTCTTGCCATGATCGATGTCCTCGTCGTCGGGGCCGGTCCGAACGGCCTGATGCTCGCCTGCGAGCTGGCGCTGGCCGGGATCCGGGCGGTGGTATGCGACCGGCTGGTGGAACCGACCGCCGAGAACCGGGCCAACGGGCTGGTCGGCCAGGTGGTCCGGATGCTCGACCGGCGTGGCCTGCACCAGCGCCTCACCGGTGATCCCGCGCCGCCGCGCCCGGCGCCCCGGTTCGTCTTCGGCGCGTTACCGCTGGACCTCAGCGGTGTCGCGGACAACCCGCTGCACGGGCTGCCGGTGCCGCAGCGGCAGGTCGAACGGGTGCTCGCCGAACGGGCAACCGAGCTGGGCGTGCGGGTACGCCGGGGATTCGAGGTGACCGGGCTGCGGCAGCACGACGACGCGGTGGAGGTCGAATTCGCCCACGGCGCGACGCTCACCTGCCGTTACCTGGTCGGCGCGGACGGCGGGCACAGCACGGTCCGCAAGCTCACCGGGATCGGCTTCCCCGGCGTGACCACGGACCGGTCCGTGTCACGGACCGCCCAGGTCGGCGTGCCGGCGGAGGCGATCGACCCGGTGACCGGCGGCCTCGCGGTGTCCGGTCACGGGACCGTCGCACCGTTCCGCCACACCCGCACCGAGCGTGGGCTGATCGTCTGGGCGCCGTTCCCCGACCGCCCGCCGTTGGTCAGCACCACCGAGTGGCCGGACGCGCCGGAGACCGAGACGCTGATGACGCTCGACGAGATGCGGGCCAGCGTGGCGCGGGTGCTCGGCGCCGAGGTGCCGATCGCTCCGCCTTCCGGCGAGGGGCCGCACGTGCTGCGCCGCGTGGTCGGCGGCAACACGCGGCTGGCGGAGCGCTACCGCGACGGCCGGGTGCTGCTGCTCGGCGACGCCGCCCACGTGCACTCCGCGATCGGCGGTCCGGGGCTCAACCTGGGACTGCAGGACGCGGTGAACCTCGGCTGGAAGCTGGCCGCCCGGCTGCACGGCTGGGCGCCGGACGGGCTGCTGGACACCTACGAGGCCGAGCGCCGGCCGGCAGCCCGGCGGGTGACCATGTCGACGCAGGCCCAGTCCGCCCTGATCGCGCCGGGAAGTGAGGTCACCGCGCTGCGCGAGCTGGTCGCCGAGCTGCTCTCCCGGCCGGAGAACGCCGCGCACGTGGCCGCGCTGATGGCCGGCGCGGACATCCGCTACGACCTCGGACCGGGCGGGCCACCGGTCGGAAGCTGGGCGCCGGACGTGGAGGTGCACGGCGACACCGGGCGGGTCCGGCTGGCCGAGCTGACCCGCCACGCGCGCCCCCTGCTGCTCGACGCCACCGGCACCCTCGCCACGGCGGTCCGGCCGTGGGGCCACCGGGTCGACCTGGTCACCGGCCCGTTGGAGGGCACCCCGTCGACCGCGCTCCTGCTGCGCCCGGACTGCTACGTGGCCTGGGCCTCCAGCGCCGCCACGCCGGACCGGGACGGACTGCGCGCCGCGCTCACCCGCTGGTTCGGCCGGCCCGGGGACTGACCGGCTCAGGCCGGCACGGGCAGGTCCAGCACGTACCGGTCCGCCTCCGGGCGGAAGCCGAGCCGGTGGTAGTAGGGGGCGACCATGCCGGGCGGGCTGACCACCCGGCGGAACCCCCGGTCGGTGAACAGCCGGCTGCGCCGGTAGACGAACTCGCCCGGGGTGAAGTCGCGGAACGGCGGGGTCACGTAGTCCAGGTCGATCTGGGCCACGCCGCCCGGTTCGGCGTGCGAGAGCATCACGCCGACCACCTCGTCGGCGCGTACCACGAGGAACGCCGAGCGGTCGTCGGCGTCGGCGTCCCAGCGGAAGCCCGGGTTGAAGCGGGCGATGTCGGCGGCGTGCACCCGCAGCGTGTGCGCGAGGAACGCGTCCTCGGTGCCCACCTCGACGACCTGGTAGGTCTGATCGTCGTGCCGGGTGGCCAGCAGCTTGCGGAGGTACCAGACGTTGATCACGGTGAGCACGACGTTCAGGCCCACCATCGGCCAGACCTGCACGGCGGCGTTGTAGCCGATCAGGATGAGGCAGCCGACCAGGTTAAGCGCGCGCAGCCGCAGGATCCGCGTCTGCAGCAGGGACCAGACCAGCAGCGCGGAGCCGGCCCAGCCGACGAGTTCGAGCCAGTTCACCCGGGGAGACTAGCCGCCTGCCTGGTCAGACCCCTCGGCGGGCAGTTCCAGCACGTACTCCTCGACCTCGGTGCCGCGGCTCGGGGAGTACCCGGAGTCCTCGCCGACCACGACGAAGCCGCACTTGCGCAGCACCGCCAGGGACGCGGCGTTGTCCTTCGCGGCGCGGGCGTGCACCGGCCGCTGCGGCAGCTCCCGCAACAGCGCGGCGAGCCCGGCGGTGGCGTAGCCGCGCCCCCAGCGCCCCGGGTCGATCCAGTAGCTCACCTCGGTCCGGTCGTCGACCGGGAACGCCGCCACATGCCCGACCACCTCGCCGTCGGCGGTGACCGTGCGGTTCACGATGCGCTCGTCGGCGCGGATGCGCGCCCAGTGCGCGTCGAACGCGGCCCGGTCGGACGGGTCCTGCGGGCCGAACGCGGCCATCCAGTTCGCCTGCGGGTCCTGCTCGTGGGCGAAGAAGACGGGCAGGTCGTCGTCGCGCACCGGGCGGAGCAGCAGGTGGTCGGTCACGGCCGGAACGATACGTGGCCCCACCGACACGGTCGGGACCTCCGGCCCGGTGTGTGTCCCGTCCGGCCCTGCCGCGTGGCCGGCTGGCCCGGCTACCAAGGAGGTGTAACGACGCAGTCGAGGAGGCCGGATCATGTCGAAGTACGTCTACGACTTCATCGAAGGTGACCGCAGCCGGGCCGACCTGCTCGGCGGCAAGGGCGCCAACCTCGCCGAGATGACCCGGCTCGGGTTGCCGGTGCCTCCCGGGTTCACCGTCACCACCGAAGCCTGCCGGGCGTACCTGGCCACCGGGGCACCACCGGCGGGCCTGTACGAGGAGATGAACGCGCACCTGCGGGAGGTGGAGGCGCGGCTGGACCGGTGGCTGGGCGACCCGCGTGACCCGCTGCTGCTGGCGGTGCGCTCCGGCGGGCGGTACTCGATGCCGGGAATGATGGAGACGATCCTCGACATCGGGCTCAACGACACCACAGTCGTCGGGCTGGCCGAGCGCACCGGCGACGAGCGGTTCGCCTGGGACTCGTACCGGCGGCTGATCCAGATGTTCGGCCGCACCGTGCACGGCATCCCGGCCGAGGAGTTCGAGCACGAGCTGGCCGCGCTGCGGGCCACCGCCGGGCCGGACGGGCCGAGCGCAGGGCAGTTGCACGACCTCGTCGACACGTACAAGAAGATCTTCATCCGGCACGTCGGGCACGACTTCCCGCAGGCCCCGCACGAGCAGCTGTTCCTGGCCGTGCGCGCGGTGTTCGAGTCCTGGCACTCGGAGCGGGCCCGGATCTACCGGCGGCAGGAGCGCATCCCGGACGACCTGGGCACCGCCGTCAACGTGATGGCGATGGTGTTCGGCAACCTCGGCCCCGACTCCGGCACCGGTGTCGCGTTCACCCGCGACCCGGCCACCGGCGCCCCCGGCGTGTACGGCGACTACCTGACCGACGCGCAGGGCGAGGACGTGGTGGCGGGCATCCGCAACACGGTGCCGCTGACCGAGCTGGCGACGCTGGACCCGGCGAGCTTCCACCGGCTGCGGGAGATCATGGCGACGCTGGAGCGGCACTACCGCGACCTGTGCGACGTGGAGTTCACCATCGAGCGCGGCCGGCTGTGGATGCTCCAGACCCGGGTCGGCAAGCGCACCGCGGCGGCCGCGTTCGTGATCGCCGCGCAGCTGGCCGAGGAGGGGCTGATCACCGCCGACGAGGCGCTGACCCGAGTCACCGGGGCGCAGCTCGCCCAGCTCATGTTCCCGGCCTTCGACACCGCCGGCGTGCCCGAGCCGCTCGCGGTCGGCGTCGGCGCCTCGCCCGGCGCGGCGGTCGGGCGGGTGGTGTTCGACTCCGCCGCCGCGGCTGCGGCCGACGGACAGGTGATCCTGGTCCGGCCGGAGACGAACCCGGACGACCTGCCCGGCATGATCGCCGCGACCGGCGTGCTCACCTCGCGCGGCGGCAAGACCTCGCACGCCGCCGTGGTGGCGCGGGGCATGGGCCGGACCTGCGTCTGCGGCACCGAGGCGCTGGCCATCGACGTCGAGCGCGGCGAGTTCGCGGTCGGCGAGCGGGTGGTGCGGGCCGGCGACGTGATCTCGATCGACGGCACGAGCGGGCGGATCTGGCTCGGCGAGGTGCCGGTGCAGCCGTCCCCGGTGGCCCGGTACCTGACCGGTGAGCTGCGGCCGGAGGCCGACCCGCTGGTCGCCGCCGTGCACCGGCTGCTCGGGCACGCCGACGCGGTGCGCACGCTCGGCGTCCGCGCCAACGCGGACACCCCGGACGACGCCCGCCGGGCCCGCGAGCTCGGCGCCGCCGGAATCGGGCTGTGCCGCACCGAGCACATGTTCCTCGGCGAGCGCCGGGAACTGGTCGAGCGGCTGATCCTGGCCGAGGGCCCGGCCGAGGTCGGCGCGGCGCTGGACGAGCTGCTGCCGCTGCAGCGGGCCGACTTCGCGGGGCTGCTCACCGCGATGGACGGGCTCCCGGTCACGGTCCGGCTGCTCGACCCGCCGCTGCACGAGTTCCTGCCTCCGCTGGCCGAGCTGACCGCCCGGGTGGCGGGCGCGCAGGCACGCGGCGAGGAACCGGGCCACGACGGCGTGCTGCTGGCGGCGGTGCGGCGGATGCACGAGACGAACCCGATGCTGGGGCTGCGCGGCGTGCGGCTCGGGCTGGTGGTGCCGGGGCTGTTCGCGATGCAGGTGCGGGCGCTGGCCGAGGCGGCCGCGCAGCGGGTCCGGGCCGGCGGTGACCCACGCCCCGAGATCATGGTGCCGCTGGTCGGTGACGTGCGGGAGCTCGCCGCGGTGGCGGACGAGGCGCGGCGGGTGCTGGCCGAGGTGCCGGGCGCGCCGGAGATCCCGATCGGCACCATGGTCGAGACGCCCCGGGCGGCGCTGACGGCCGGGGAGATCGCCGCCGAGGCGCACTTCTTCTCCTTCGGCACCAACGACCTGACGCAGATGACCTGGGCGTTCTCCCGGGACGACGTGGAGGGCGCGTTCTTCTCCGCGTACCTGGCCCGGGGGATCTTCCCGGTGTCGCCGTTCGAGAGCATCGACGCCGCCGGGGTCGGCCGGCTGGTCCGCCTCGCCGTCGCCGAGGGGCGGGCGGCCCGGCCGGAGCTGACCGTCGGCGTCTGCGGTGAGCACGGCGGCGACCCGGACTCGATCGGGTTCTTCGCCGAGGCCGGGCTCGACTACGTGTCCTGCTCGCCGTACCGGGTGCCGGTGGCGCGGCTGGCCGCCGGGCGGGCCGCTGTCGAGGCCCGCACCGAGAAGTCCGACTCCCGCTAGGAGGGCAGCGTCATGACCGCCATCTTCAACCCGACCGGCCCGGGTGTCACGCCGGTCCCCCGGCCCGCGCCGCCGCAGGCCCCGACGCCCGCCCTCGCCCCGGCCGGGCCGGTGGGCCCGGTGCTGGAGCTGCCCGGCGACACCGCCCTGGTGCCGGTGAGCCGCGACGGCCACCCGGTGGGCGTGTTCGTCGCGGCCGGCGGCCGGGTCCGTTACCGGCGCGTGGTCGAACCCGACCGGCTGGTCGCCGCCGCCACCGGCGCGTTCGCGGTGGCCGCGCTCACCGCCGCCGTGGCGGTGTGGTCACGGCGCCGCCCGCCGTCGGTCGGCACGGTCACCATGGGACCGGGCGGATGGGTCAGCCTGCGCGGCGTGCCGGCGCCGCGGCTGCGCCCGGACGACCGGCCCTGGTGGGCGCGCGTGCTGCGGGCCCGCCGCCTGGTCGCCGAACGCTGACCACCCCCAGCGGTACGGCCGCCGGTACGTCACCGGCGGCCGTACCGCCGTTGGCGCCCCGGAGGGGCCGTTGGTCCCGGGTCACCGTGGTCCTGCGCCCCTGCCCGGCAGCGCCCGGACGGACGACGCTGAGGGTGAGAACGAGACCGAGGGAGGCCCCCGATGCGCGCCAGTGTCGTCACCGCGTTCGACCGTCCGATGGAGATCACCGAGCGTCCCGTCCCGGAGGTGGGCCCGGGCGAGATCCTGGTCCGCATCGAAGCCAGCGGCCTCTGCCACACCGACATCCACGCCGCCCGCGGCGAGTGGCCGGTGAAGCCCAGCCCGCCGTTCGTACCAGGGCACGAGGGCGTCGGCCTGGTCGAGAAGGTCGGCCCCGGTGTCACCGAGCACGCCGTCGGCGACCGGGTCGCGCTGCCCTGGCTCGGCTGGGCCTGCGGCACCTGCTCGTACTGCGTGACCGGCTGGGAGACGCTGTGCGAGTCGCAGCGCAACACGGGCTACGGCATCGACGGCGCGCACGCCGAGTACGCGGTCGCCTCGGCCCGGTACGCGGTGCGCGTGCCAGACGGCGTGGACCCGTTCGAGGCCGCGCCGCTGACCTGCGCGGGCGTCACCACGTACAAGGCCGTCAAGGTCGCGGGGGTACGGCCGGGCGAGCGGGTCGCGATCTTCGGCATCGGCGGCCTGGGTCACCTGGCCCAGCAGTACGCGCAGATCTTCGGCGCCGAGACGGTCGCGGTGGACGTGACCGCCGAGAAGCTGGAACTGGCCACCTCGCTCGGCGCGGCCCACACGGTCGACGCCGCCACCACCGACCCGGTCGAGCGGATCACCGCCCTGGGCGGCGTGGACGTGGCGATCGTGCTCGCCGCCAGCCCTCGGGTGATCGAGCAGGCCCACCGCTCGCTGCGCCGCGGCGGCCGGCTGGTGCTGGTGTCGCTGCCCGCCGACAACGCGATCACCCTGCCCGTCTTCGAGACGGTGCTCAAGGGCATCACGGTGCTCGGCTCGATCGTCGGCACCCGCGCCGACCTGGCCGAGGTCTTCGCGCTGCACGCCGCCGGCCGCACCCGGGTCGTCTACGAGACCCGCAAGCTGGACGAGATCAACGACGCGGTGGACGACGTCCTCGCCGGCCGGGTCGCCGCCCGGCTCGTGCTCCAGCCCTGAACTCCGCCCCGGTCCCCGCACCGGCGGGGACCGGGCCACCGTCGACGCCCCGGAGAGGATCGACATGACCGCCACCCAAGCCCTGGCCCCCTGGCGTGGGTTCCACGCCGGAGCGTGGCAGGAGACAGTCGACGTGGCCGACTTCGTCCGCCACAACCACGAGCCGTACACCGGGGACGCGTCGTTCCTCACCGGCCCGACGCCGCGCACCCTCGCGGTCTGGGACCGGCTACGGGAGATGTTCCCGGAGGAGCGGCGGCGCGGCGTGTACGACGTCGACGCGGCCACCCCGTCGGCGATCACCTCGCACGCGCCCGGCTACATCGACCGGGAGCGGGAGCTGATCGTCGGGTTGCAGACCGACGCGCCGCTGCGGCGGGCGATCATGCCGGCCGGCGGGCTGCGGATGGTGGAGACGGCACTGCACGCGTACGGGCGCGAACCGGACCCGCGGGTGCACGAGATCTTCACCCGGTACCGCCGCACGCACAACGACGCGGTCTTCGACGCGTACCCGGAGAGCGTGCTCGCGGCCCGGCGCTCGCACGTCATCACCGGCCTGCCCGACGCGTACGGGCGCGGGCGGATCATCGGCGACTACCGCCGGGTGGCGCTGTACGGCGTGGACCGGCTGGTCGAGGAGCGCCGCGCGCTCAAGGCGGCGCTGGACGACCGGCGCAGCACCGACGACGTGATCCGCGACCGGGAGGAGCTGGCCGAGCAGATCCGCGCGCTCGGTGAGCTGAAGGAGATGGCCGCCTCGTACGGCTTCGACATCTCCCGCCCGGCCGCCACCGGCGCGCAGGCGATCCAGTGGCTCTACTTCGCCTACCTGGCCGCCACGAAGGAGCAGAACGGCGCCGCGATGTCGCTCGGCCGCACGGCCGGGTTCGTCGACGCGTACCTGCGGCGGGACATCGCCGAGGGGCGGCTGGACGAGAGCGGCGCCCAGGAGCTGATCGACGACTTCGTGATCAAGCTGCGGATCATCCGCTTCCTGCGCACCCCGGAGTACGACCAGCTCTTCTCCGGCGACCCCACCTGGGTCACCGAGTCGCTCGGCGGCATGGGCGCGGACGGCCGGCCGCTGGTCACCCGCACCACGTTCCGCTACCTGCAGACGCTCTACAACCTCGGCCCGGCCCCGGAGCCGAACCTCACGGTGCTCTGGTCGCCCCGGCTGCCGGAGGGCTTCAAGCGGTTCTGCGCCCAGGTGTCGCTGGACACCAGCGCCATCCAGTACGAGAACGACGAGCTGATCCGCTCGGCGTACGACGACGACACCGCGATCGCCTGCTGCGTGTCGGCCATGCGGGTCGGCCGGGACATGCAGTTCTTCGGCGCCCGGGCGAACCTGGCAAAGGCGCTGCTGTACGCGATCAACGGCGGCCGGGACGAGCTGTCCGGCGCGCAGGTCGCCCCGCCGGCCGCGCCGGTCGGCGGCGAGACGCTCGACTACGACGAGGTGCTGGCCGCATACGACCGCACGCTGGACTGGCTGGCCGAGACGTACGTGGACGCGCTCAACGTGATCCACCACCAGCACGACAGGTACGCCTACGAGCGGCTGGAGATGGCGCTGCACGACCACCCGGTGCGCCGGTTCATGGCCACCGGCATCGCCGGCCTGTCGGTCGCCGTGGACAGCCTGTCGGCCATCCGGTACGGCCGGGTCAAGGTGCTGCGCGACGAGTCCGGCCTGGCCGTCGACTACGCGGTCGAGGGCGAGTTCCCCACGTACGGCAACGACGACGACCGGGCCGACGAGATCGCGGTGTGGCTGGTCGAGGCGTTCGCGGAGAAGCTGCGCCGGCAGCGCACGTACCGCGACGCGGAGCTGACCATGTCGGTGCTCACCATCACCTCGAACGTGGTGTACGGCAAGCACACCGGCCACACGCCGGACGGCCGGCGCGCGGGTGAGCCGTTCGCGCCGGGGGCGAACCCGATGAACGGGCGGGACACCCACGGCCTGGTCGCGTCGGCGCTGTCGGTGGCGAAGCTGCCGTACGAGGCGGCCCGCGACGGCATCTCGCTGACCGGCACCGTCACGCCGGACGGCCTGGGCCACACCCGCGACGAGCGGATCGCCAACCTGGCCGGGGTGCTCGACGGCTACGCCGACGCCGGTGGGTTCCACCTCAACGTCAACGTGCTGGACCGGGCCACGCTGCTGGACGCGATGGCGCACCCGGAGCGGTACCCGCAACTCACCGTCCGGGTCTCCGGGTACGCGGTGAACTTCGTCCGGCTCACCCCGGAACAGCAGCGCGACGTGGTGTCGCGGACCTTCCACGGGTCGCTGTGAACGGCCGCCCGCCCGCGCCGCCGGAGGTGACTCCGGCGGCGCCGGGCCGTGCCGCCGAGGCGGTCACCGGCGCGGTGCACTCCTGGGACACGTCGGTCGGTGTGGACGGGCCGGGCACCCGGTTCGTGGTGTTCCTGGCCGGCTGCCCGCTGCGCTGCCGCTACTGCCACAGCCCGGACACCTGGTACGGGCGCAGCGGCCGGCGCCGCACGGTGGACGAGATGGTCGCGCTCGCCACCCGGTACCGCCGGTTCATCCAGGTCGCCGGCGGCGGCGTCACGGTCAGCGGCGGGGAGCCGCTGCTGCAACCGGCGTTCACCGGTGAGCTGCTGCGCCGCTGCCACGACCTCGGCCTGCACACCGCGCTGGACACCTCCGGCTTTCTCGGCGTGCGCGCCGACGACGCGCTGCTGGACGCCACCGACCTGGTGCTGCTCGACGTCAAGGCGGGCGACCCGCAGACGTACCGCCGGGTCACCGGCACCGGCCGGCTCGCGCCGACGCTGCGCTTCGCGCAACGGCTGGCCGACCGGGGTAAGCCGATCTGGATCCGGTACGTGCTGGTCCCCGGCCTGACCGACGCGGTCGACGAGGTGGAACGGGTGGCCGACGTGGCGGCCGGACTGGCGAGCGTGCAGCGCGTCGAGGTGCTGCCGTTCCACCGGCTCGGCGCGCACAAGTACGCCGAGCTGGGTCTGACGTTCCCGCTGGCGGACACGGAACCGCCGGACGCCGGACTGCTGGCCCGGGTACGCGGTCAGTTCGCCGCCCGCGGCCTCACCGTCACCTGACCGGCCCCGCCGCGGCACACTACGATCGGGACATGCCGAAGCTGCTTCCGACCGCACGTATCCGCGCCCTGGGCGCGACCGGCGCACAGGTCACCGGGGCGCGGGCCGTCGGCGCGCAGGCCACCGGCGCGCGGGCCCTGGGCGCCGCGGCGGTCGGCGCGCTGGCCTTCGGCGCGTTCGCGCTCGGCGCCGTGGCGGTGGGCTCGCTCGTGGTCGGCCGGCTGGCCGTGCGCCGCGCGGTGATCCGCGAGCTGCGCATCGGCCGGCTTGAGGTGGACGAGCTGGTCGTCCGCGACCGCTGAGCGACCGCCGGTTCAGCTGGCTGCCGCCGTTGGATAGCCGTACAGGTCGAGCAGCCGGACCCGGGACGCCTGAAGCCGGTCCACCACCACGCTCATGAACCGGCTGGTGAGCTGACGGCCGAGCGTGTCGTCGGACTCCATCAGCCGGCGTACCCCGTCGGCGTCGAGTTCGACGGCGGTGCTGCGCTGGGTGGCGACCGCCCCGAACTGCCAGCGGTACGGCGGGAACAACCAGGACCAGCCGAGCACCCCGCCCGGCCCGATCGTCTCGATGCCCACGTCACCGCGGCCCGGCACTGGGAAGTCCAGCGCCACCTGGCCGCCGCGGACCAGCCAGAACCGGTCGGCCGGCGCACCGGCGCGGAACAGCCGGTGCCCGGGGTGCCAGACCATCGGGCGGGCGTAACCGGTGAGCCGGGGCAGCCACTCGTCGGGCAGCCCGGCCAGGAACGGGTGGACGCGGAGCATCTCCAGCGGGGTCATCGCGCCTCCAGGATCGGCAGGAGGGAGCAGTGGTTCCATTCCACCCCGCCGCCGCCCCGGCCGGAAGGGGCCGATGGTCCCGGCCGGGCTGGGCGGATCGGCTCTGCCCAGGTGGGAGCCGTCGGCGCAGGCTGAGGGGGAACCGAAGGAGGACGTCATGACCGACAGGACCGGTGCCCCCGTCGTGGTGGGCGTGGACGGCTCCCCGTCCGCGCTGGACGCGGTACGGCTGGCCGCACGCGAGGCGGTGCTGCGGCACCGGCCGCTGCGGGTGGTGAACGCCTTCCTCTGGCCGCTGGTCGGCACGCCACTGGGCATGGTCGCCCCGATCCTGCCCGACGTCGAGCTGCGGCAGGAGGCCGAGAAGCTGGTCGAGGAGGCGGTGGACGAGGCCCGCAAGATCGACGCGGAGCTGGCGGTCACCGGCGCGGTGGTCGACGGCGGGCCGGTCGCGGTGCTGCTGCGGGAGAGCCGCGACGCCGCGCTGCTCGTGCTCGGTCACCGGGGACTCGGCGGATTCGCCGAACTGCTCGTCGGCTCCGCCGCGGTGCAGCTCTCCGCCCGCGCGGACTGCCCGGTGCTCGTGGCCCGGAGCGAGGCCCGCGCCGACGGCCCCGTCGTGGTGGGCGTGGACGGCTCGGCGCTGTCCGACGAGGCGGTCGGCTTCGCGTTCGCCGAGGCCGCGGCGCGCGGCGCCGAACTGGTGGTGGTGCACACCTGGCTCTACCCGCAGCCGGTGACCTACCGGGAGGCGTTCGGCGACGTCGTGCCGCTGGGCTACGACCCGCAGGAGTTGCGCGCCGACGAGCAGCGGGTGCTGGCCGAGGCGGTCGCCGGCTGGGCCGAGCGCTACCCGGAGGTGACGGTACGGCCGAAGCTCGTCGCCGCCGCCACGCCGTCCCGGGTGCTGGTCGAGGAGTCCGTCGGCGCCCAGTTGACGGTGGTCGGCGCACACGGGCGCGGTAGCCTCGGTGCGCTGCTGCTCGGCTCGGTCAGCCACGCCGTGCTGCACCACTGCCACAGCCCACTGGCCGTCGTCCGGCACCGGGGCCACTGAGCCGGTTCGCCGGCCCGGACGGGGCCGGCACCGCCACAATGGCCTGAGCCGACCGGAGGGAAAGCACCAGATGAACCGACCCGTCGTGGTGGGAGTGGACGGATCGCCGTCCAGCCTGGCCGCCGCCGACCTGGCCGCCGCGACCGCCGTCGCCCGTTCCCGGCCGCTGCTGCTGGTGCACGGCTACCTGCACCCGCTCGGCTACGGGGTGCCGCTCAACCCGTACGACCTGGGGGTGCCGGCGCCCACCGCGGAGTCGGAGAAGATGCTGGAGTCGGTCGCCGCCGACCTGGCCGAGCGGCACCCGGGCCTGCGGGTGCAGATACGCCAGGTGGCGGGCGGCCCGGGCGCGACGATGGTCGAGGAGTCCCGCCGCGCCGAACTGGTCGTGGTGGGCAGCCGGGGCGTCGGCGGCTTCGCCGGCCTGCTGCTCGGCTCGGTCAGCGGTCAGCTCGCGCAGCACGGGCACTGCCCGGTGCTGATCGTCCGTCCTGAGGAGCAGCCGATCCCGGTGGACGGCCCGGTGCTTGTCGGCGTGGACGGCTCCGACTCGGCCGCGTACGCGATCGAGCTGGCCGCCGACGAGGCCGAGCGACGCGACGCGGAGCTGGTCCTCATGCACGTCCGGTCGCCGGAACGCGGCGCGGTCACGCCGGAGGTGGCGGCGGAGGCGTCCACCGCCGAGCGGGCCGAGGCGGAAGGGCTGCTGGCCGACGCGGCGGCCCAGGTCCGCGCGGCGCACCCCGGCCTGCGGGTGACTGAGCGCTCCGTGACCGCCGCCTCGCCGGAGACCGCCCTGCGGGAGGCCAGCGGCGAGGCGTCGCTCGTGGTGGTGGGCTCCCGGGGTCGGGGCGGCTTCGTCGGGCTGCTGCTCGGCTCGGTCAGCCAGGCCCTGGTGCAGCACTCCCACTGCCCGGTGCTCGTCGCCCACCGGCCCGAGCCGGCCGGCGACTGAGCCGCCCCGATCGCGGCCCGATCGCGGCCCGGTCAGGCCGGGTCGCGGCCGGCGAGCAGGTCGGCGAAGTCGGTGGTGAGCGCGAACGGGTCGGCCGGGCCGGTCGCGGCGGGTCGGCGGTCCACCTGCTCGGCCAGCTCGGCCGCGGCCCGGCGGACCCGGGACCGCAGCGCGCTGTCGCCGTCGTCGCCGGCCCAGTCCTCGGGAGCGGCGAACACCGCCGTGGGCAGGGTCGCCGCCCGCAGGTACGTGAACATCGGCCGGACCGCGTGCTCCAGGGCCAGCGAGTGCCGGGCGGTGCCGCCGGTCGCCCCGATCAGCACCGGCTTGCCGGCCAGCGCGTCCCGGTCGACGACGTCGAAGAACGACTTGAACAGCCCGTTGTAGGACGCGTTGAAGATCGGCGTCACCGCGATCAGCCCGTCGGCGGCGGCCACGTCGTCGAGCGTGCGCCGCAGCGCGGCCGGCGCGAAGCCGGTGAGCAGGTGGTTCACCACGTCATGGGCGTGCTCGCGCAGCTCCACCACGTGCAGCTCCACGGTGGCGCCGCGGCCGGCCAACGCGTCGCGGGAGGCCGCGGCGAGCTGGCCGGCGAGCAGGCGGGTGGACGACGGCTGGCCGAGCCCGGCGGAGACGACAGCGAGGGTACGGCGGGTCATCGCTGCTCCCCGTCGGCCGGTGCGGCCTCCCGGGCGGCGAGCAGGCTCGCGTGGGTGGGCGCGTCGGGCACGTGCGCGGGACGCATCGAGTCGAACTCCTTGCGCAGCACCGGCACCACCTCCTCGCCCAGCAGGTCGAGCTGCTCCAGCACCGTCTTCAGCGGCAGCCCGGCGTGGTCCATCAGGAACAGCTGCCGCTGGTAGTCGCCGACGTACTCGCGGAAGCCCAGCGTGCGGTCGACGACCTGCTGCGGGCTGCCCACTGTCAGCGGCGTCTCCCGAGTGAACTCCTCCAGCGACGGGCCGTGCCCGTAGACCGGGGCGTTGTCGAAGTAGGGGCGGAACTCGCGTACCGCGTCCTGGGAGTTGCGGCGCATGAAGACCTGCCCGCCGAGGCCGACGATCGCCTGATCCGGCGAGCCGTGGCCGTAGTGCGCGAACCGCTCCCGGTAGAGGCCGACCATCCGCTGGGTGTGCTCCTTGGGCCAGAAGATGTGGTTGGCGAAGAAGCCGTCGCCGTAGTACGCGGCCTGCTCGGCGATCTCCGGGCTGCGGATCGAGCCGTGCCAGACGAACGGCGGCACGCCGTCGAGCGGGCGCGGGGTCGAGGTGAACGACTGCAGCGGCGTACGGAACCGGCCCTTCCAGTCGACCACGTCCTCGCGCCACAGCCGGTGCAGCAGGTCGTAGTTCTCGATGGCCAGCGGGATGCCGTTGCGGATGTCCTGCCCGAACCACGGGTAGACCGGGCCGGTGTTGCCGCGGCCCATCATCAGGTCGACCCGGCCGTCGGCCAGGTGCTGGAGCATCGCGTAGTCCTCGGCGATCTTCACCGGGTCGTTCGTGGTGATCAGCGTGGTCGCTGTCGACAGCAGCAGCCGCTCGGTGCGCGCGGCGATCCAGCCGAGCATGGTGGTCGGCGACGACGGCACGAACGGCGGGTTGTGGTGCTCGCCGGTGGCGAAGACGTCCAGGCCGACCTCTTCGGCCTTGAGCGCGATGGCGGTCATGGCCTTGATCCGCTCACGCTCGGACGGCAGCCGCCCGTTCGTGGGGTCGACGGTGACGTCACCGACGGTGAAGACTCCGAACTGCATGACCAGCTCCTCGCGTGGGGTCCGGACCGGTCGGCCCGGGATCGCTCCTCACAACATATTTGACGAGTCAACTATTCCGTCGGCTGCCCGCCCCGGCGTGGCCCGAATCACGCACCATCCACCGACTACCCTTGCCGCGATGACGTACCCCTGGCTCCACGCGCCCGCCGCCCAGATCGCGGACACCGCGCGGACGCTGCTCGGCTGGACCGTGTCGGCCGGCGGCGTCACGGTCCGGCTCACCGAGGTCGAGGCGTACGCGGGCACCGGCGAGGATGCCGCGTCGCACGCCCACCGCGGGCCGACGCCGCGCAACCAGGTCATGTTCGGGCCCGCCGGACACGCGTACGTCTACTTCGTGTTCGGCATGCACTGGTGCGCGAACATCGTCTGCGGGCGCGACGGCGAGGCGGCGGCGGTGCTGCTGCGCGCGGGCGAGGTGGTCGACGGCATCGAGACCGCCCGCGAGCGCCGGCCGCGCGCCGCCGACCGGGATCTTGCCCGCGGACCGGCCCGGCTGGTCACCGCGCTCGGGCTCGGGCGGGACGCCAACGGCACTTCGGCGATCGACGGCAGCGGCCCGCTGCTGCTGACTCCCCCGGCCAGCCCGGTCGACCCGGCGCGCATTCTCGCCGGGCCGCGTGTCGGGGTCGCCGCCGCGCACGACCTGCCGTGGCGGTTCTGGCTGGCGGACGAGCCGAGTGTGAGCGTCTACCGGCGGCACACCCCGCGCCGCCGGCCCGCTACGGCCGTCCCGATACGGAACTCACCGGCCTGAGCCGACCGCTCCGGCAACCCGAAGCATCCTGTGGCGCGTCTCTGGTCCATGACGCGTCTTCTCACCACGTTCCGAAGGCACGGCGTTTTGCACGAACGGCTTTCAACGCAGTGTTGACAACAAGCCATTCTTGGGTGTGGGATGGACGGCATGGTCACCGTGGACAACGACCCGTTCACCGCTCCGGATGCTGCCCAGGCCCGCGCGCACCGCAACTGGGCGGCGCTGCTGCGGATCGCCGAGCGGCACGCCGGCTCGAACTCCCGCCGTCGCCGTTACGCGCACCCCGACGTACCGGACGCCTACGAGGCGGCCACGCTGGTGATGGCGCTCGCCGGCGGAGCCGAGCTGGACGAGGGTGAGGAGCCCGTCGACCAGGCCGACCTGATGGCCGCGCTGACGCTGATCCCGCACGTGCGGGCCGAGGTGGACGCGCTGGAGGCCGGGCTGCTACAGGTGGCCCGCGGGCGGGGCATGACCTGGCAGGCGATCGCCTTCGGGCTGGGGCTGGGCAGCGCGCAGGCGGCCCGGCAGCGCTACGAGCGGCTGACCGTCCGCACCGGCACCGGCGACTGAGCGGGAAGCGGCCGGTCTTCTGTCACAGCGGCGGACGAGACCGCGCCGGACGGCACGGGAGGACGCGATGACGCGCGACGAGATGCTGGCCTACTGCCTGGCCAAGCCGGGAGCCTGGCTCGACCGGCCCTGGGAGGGCGACGAGGTGGTGAAGGTGGGCAGCCGCATCTTCGCGTTTCTCGGCTCCCCGCAGGGTGAGGCCCGGCTCGGGGTGAAGTGCGGGCCGTCCCGGGAGGTGGCCGACGAGTGGCTGCACCGGTTCCCGGCCGACGCGCGCCCCTCCCCCTACATCGACCGATCGGGCTGGAACACGCTGCGCCTCTCCGGCGGCATTCCTGACGACGAGCTGGTCGAGGCGGTCGACGGGTCGTACGACGCGGTCGTGGCGAAGCTGCCGAAACGCGAGCGGCCCGCCGGCTGACCGGGAACGCGGACGGAGCCCCGGCCAGCCCCGAACCGCCGATCCGGCGGCGCCAGCCCGCCACGAAGCGGGAGCCGCGTTTCACACAGCGGGACGGTTGTTGATCTTGGAAGCTTTCCGCGGGGGTCGGGCCGGTCCGGGGCAGGCTCGCGGCTGCCCCGGACCAACCGTGCGTCTCAGCGGGGGACGACCCGCTCGGCGGCCCACTCACGCCAACCGGTCAGCTTGTCCGCCGCGGCGGCGAGCTGGTCGGCGACCGGGCCGGGGCCGGTGGAGCCGGGCGTGATGCGCGCGGCCAGCGCCGAGCGCACCGAGAGCACGTCGCGCACCGACGGGTCCAGGTGCTCGCTGACGGCGGCCAGGTCGGCGTCGGACACCTCGTCCAGCGCGCAGTCGCGGACCGCGCAGAGCGCCACCAGCTTGCCGGTGATCTCGTGCGCGTCACGGAACGGCACGTTGCGCCGGACCAGCCAGTCGGCGACCTCGGTGGCGAGCGAGAAGCCCGACGGCGCGCTGGCGACCAGCCGGTCCACCCGGACGGTCATCGTGGAGATCATGCCGGCCAGCGCGGGAAGCAGCAGCTCCAGCGTGTCGACAGCGTCGAACGCCGGCTCCTTGTCCTCCTGCATGTCCCGGTCGTACGTCATGGGCAGGCCCTTGAGCATGGTGAGCACGCTCATCAGGCCGCCGACCAGGCGGCCGGACTTGCCCCGCGCCAGCTCGGCGATGTCCGCGTTCTTCTTCTGCGGCATGATCGACGAGCCGGTGGCGAAGGCGTCGTCCAGCTCGACCCAGCCGAACTCCTGCGACGTCCAGAGCACCACCTCCTCGCCGAGGCGGGACAGGTGCACGCCGATCATGGCGGTGACGAACAGGAACTCGGCCACGAAGTCGCGGTCCGCGACCGCGTCCATCGAGTTGGCGAACGAGGTGCGGAAACCCAGCTCCTTGGCGACCGCCATCGGGTCCAGCGGCAGGCCGGAGCCGGCCAGCGCGCCGGCGCCGAGCGGGCTGATCGCGGTCCGCTCGTCCCAGTCGCGCATCCGTTCCAGGTCACGCAGCAGCGGCTGCACGTGGGCCAGCAGCCAGTGCCCGAACGTCACCGGCTGGGCGTGCTGCAGGTGGGTCATCCCCGGCGCCGCGGTGTCCACGTGCCGCTCCGCCTGTTCGACGAGGGCCTCGGCCAGCTCGACCAGCCGGGCCGCCACGCCGCGGGCGTGATCACGCAGGTAGAGCCGCAGGTCGGTGGCGACCTGGTCGTTGCGGGAGCGGCCGGCGCGCAGCTTGCCGCCGAGGCTGCCGAGGCGTTCCAGCAGGCCGCGCTCCAGCGCGGTGTGCACGTCCTCGTCGTCCACCGTCGGGCGGAACGCGCCGGAGGCGCAGGCCGCCTCCAGGTCGTCCAGCGCGGCCAGCATCCGGCCCAGTTCGTCCGGGTCGAGCAGGCCGGCGCCGGCGAGGACCCGGGCGTGCGCGCGGGAACCGGCGATGTCGTACGGGGCGAGACGCCAGTCGAACTGGACGCTCACCGACAGCCGCGCGAGCGCCTCGGCGGGACCGCCGGCGAACCGGCCGCCCCAGAGGCTCGTCCGGTTGGCGGCGGCGCTGTTCTCGGTCAGGCTCTTGTCGTCCACCCCACCCATTGTGGCGCCTCCCATCAGGCCCCTCCCATCCGGGCATCCCGTTGTGCGGCCATCTTGCTGGGCAGTCCCCACAGTTGCACGAATCCCTTCGCCAGCGACTGGTCGAATGTGTCGCCGGTGTCGTAGGTGGCCAGGCCGAAGTCGTAGAGGCTCGCCTCGGAGCGCCGGCCGGTGACCACCGCCCGGCCGCCGTGCAGGCGCAGCCGTACCTCGCCGGTGACGTGGCGCTGGGCGTCGTCGATGAACGCGTCGAGCGACCGCTTCAGCGGCGAGAACCAGAGCCCGTCGTAGACCAGCTCGCCCCAGCGCTGGTCGACGCCGCGCTTGAACCGGGCCAGGTCCCGCTCGACGGTGACCGCCTCCAGCTCCTGGTGGGCGGTGATCAGGGCGAGCGCGCCGGGCGCCTCGTACACCTCGCGGCTCTTGATGCCGACCAGCCGGTCCTCGACCATGTCCAGCCGGCCCACGCCGTGCGCCCCGGCCCGCCGGTTCAGTTCCCGGATCGCCTGGTACGGGGTGACCGTCTCGCCGTCGATCGCGACCGGCACGCCCCCGTCGAACGTGATCACCACGTCGTCCGGGTCGCGTTCCGACGCCGGGTCCCCGGTGTACGCGTAGAGGTCCTCGACCGGGGCGTTCCAGATGTCCTCCAGGAAGCCGGTCTCCACGGCCCGGCCCCACAGGTTCTGGTCGATCGAGTACGGCGACTTCGCCGACACGTCGATCGGCAGCCCTTTCTCCTCGGCGTACGCGATCGCCTTGTCCCGGGTCCAGGCGAAGTCCCGGGCCGGTGCGACCACCTTCAGGTCGGGTGCGAGCGCGCCCAGGCCCACCTCGAAGCGGACCTGGTCGTTGCCCTTGCCGGTGCAGCCGTGCGACACGATCGTGCCGCCGTGGGCGCGCGCCGCCGCGACCAGGTGCTTGACGATCAGCGGCCGGGACAGCGCGGACACCAGCGGGTAGCGGTCCATGTAGAGGGCGTTGGCCCGGATCGCCGGCAGGCAGTAGCCGGCGGCGAACTCGTCGCGGGCGTCGACCACCTCGGACTCGACGGCACCGCAGTCCAGCGCGCGCTGCCGGATCACGTTCATGTCCTCGCCGCCCTGGCCGACGTCGACGGCTACCGCGATCACCTCGGCGCCGGTCCGCTCGGCCAGGTACGGGATGGCGACCGAGGTGTCCAGGCCCCCGGAGTACGCCAGCACCACCCGCTCGGTCACGAGGTGCCCCCTTCGACCGCGTCGTCCCGGCGGGCCCAGGCGGCCAGCCGCTCACCCAGCGCGGCGCCGCCGTCGGCGTCGCGGGACACGACGAGGATGGTGTCGTCGCCGGCGATGGTGCCGACGATCTCGGTCAGGCCGGCCCGGTCCAGCGCGCTGGCGAGGTACTGGGCCGCGCCCGGCGGGGTGCGCAGCACCGCGATGTTGCCGCTGGAGTCGACGCCGTTGAGTAGCTCACGCAGCAGCCGGACCAACCGGGCCGGCGCGCCCTCGGCGTCGCGCAGCGGCCGGTGCCCGTCCTCCGGGATCAGGTAGACGCCCCGCCCGTCGCCACCGCGCGCGGTCACCGCTCCCAGTTCCTTCAGGTCGCGCGACAGGGTGGCCTGGGTGACCTGGATGCCGTCCCCGGCGAGCAGGTCGGCCAGCTCGGTCTGCGAGTGGATGGCGGTGTCGCGGATCAGCTCGACGATGCGGGCGTGCCGCGCGGCGCGGGTCAGCGGAGCGGTCATGCGGATTCCTCCAGGAGAAACGTCAGCAGCGCCTTCTGGGCGTGCAGGCGATTCTCCGCCTGGTCGAACACCGCGCTGTGCGGGCCGTCCAGCGCCTCGTCGGTGATCTCCTCGCCCCGGTGGGCGGGCAGGCAGTGCAGCACGATCACGTCGGCGTCGGCGTGGCCGAGCAGCGCGGCGTTCACCTGGTACGGCAGGAACGGGGTGATCCGGTCCAGCCCGTCGGACTCCTGCCCCATCGACGTCCAGGTGTCGGTGGCGACGACGTGGGCGCCGCGTACCGCCTCGACCGGGTCGGTGAGCACCTGGACCGAACCGCCGGTGGTGGCGGCGATCTTCTCCGCGCGGCCCACGATCTCCGGGTCGGGCCGGAACCCGTCCGGGCCGGCGATCCGCACGTGCATCCCGGCGGTCGCGCCGGCCAGCAGGTACGAGTGGGCCATGTTGTTCGCCGCGTCGCCGACGTACGTGAGGATCCGCCCCGCGGTCCCGCCGAGGCGCTCCCGCACGGTGAGCAGGTCGGCCAGCAGCTGGCAGGGGTGGTACGTGTCGGTGAGCGCGTTGACCACCGGCACCGTGGCGTGCGCGGCGACCTCGGCGATCCGGTCGTCGCCGTGGGTGCGCAGCACGATCGCGGCGACGTAGCGGGACAGCACCCGGCCGGCGTCGGCCAGCGTCTCGCCCCGGCCGAAGTGGGTGACCTGGGTGTCCACCACCAGCGGGTGCCCGCCCAGCTCGGCGATGCCCACGTCGAACGAGATCCGGGTCCGCAGGCTCTGCTTGTCGAACAGCACCGCCACCGACTTGGGGCCGGCCAGCGGCTGGTGGCCGTACCTGTCGGTCTTCATCCGGGCGGCGAGGTCGAGCACGGCGGCCTGCTCGGCGGGCGTGAGGTCGTCGTCGCGCAGGAAGTGGCGGATCATGCGGGAGCCTCCGTCGGGGTCGTGGCGTCGGGCGCGGCGGCGCCGGTGGTGGGAGGTGCCGGCGCGGCGGCGGACAGCGCGGCCGGCAGGGCGGCCAGGAACGCGTCGGCCTGCGCCGCGGTGAGGATCAGCGGCGGGGCGAGCCGCACCACGTCCGGCTGCACCGGGTTGACCAGGAAACCCGCCTCGCGCAGCGCGGCCGCGGCAGCGGCGGACACCGGCTGGTCGAGGACGATGCCGAGCAGCAGCCCCGCGCCGCGCACCTCGCGTACCAGCGGATGCCCGAGCGCCTCGACGCCGCGGCGCAGCCGCTCGCCGATCCGCTTGACGTGGTCGAGCAGGCCCTCGTGCGCGATCGTGGAGACGACGGCGAGCGCGGCGGCGCAACTGATCGGATTGCCGCCGAACGTGGTGCCGTGCGAACCGGGGGTGAGCAGGTCGGCGGCCCGGCCGAAGGCCAGGCAGGCGCCCAGTGGCAGCCCGCCGCCGAGGCCCTTGGCGAGGGTGATGACGTCCGGCTCGACGCCCTCGGCCTGGTGGGCGAACCAGTGGCCGGTCCGGCCGACGCCGGTCTGCACCTCGTCGAGCACCAGCAGCGCGCCGTGCGCGGCGGTGATCCGCCGGGCCGCGGCGAGGTAGCCGGGCGGCGGGACGACCACACCGTTCTCGCCCTGGATCGGCTCGATGATCAGCATGGCGGTGTCGTCGGTGACGGCCCCGGCCAGCGCGTCGGCGTCGCCGAACGGCACGTGTGTCACGTCGCCGGGCAGCGGGCGGAACGGGTCGGCCTTGGCGGGCTGCCCGGTCAGCGCCAGCGCGCCCATGGTCCGGCCGTGGAAACCGCCGTGGGTGGCGACCACGTGCCGGCGGCCGGTGAGCCGGGACAGCTTGAACGCGGCCTCGTTGGCCTCGGCGCCGGAGTTGGCGAAGAACACCCGGCCCGGCCGGCCGGCCAGCGCCAGCAGCAGCTCGGCCAGCGCCACCGGCGGCTCGGCGACGAACAGGTTGGACACGTGCCCGAGCGTCGCGACCTGCTTGCTGACCGCCGCCACCACCGCCGGGTGGGCGTGGCCGAGCGCGTTGACGGCGATGCCGCCGAGCAGGTCGACGTACTCCCGGCCGGTCTCGTCGACCACGACGGCGCCGGAGCCGGAGACGAGCGCCAGCGGCGGCGTGCCGTAGTTGTCCATCATGGTGGCGTTCCACCGCTGCACGAGCGAGCTCATGAGTCGATCACCATCGTTCCGAAGCCCTCCGACGTGAACACTTCCAGCAGCGTGGAGTGGGCGACCCGGCCGTCGACGACGTGCGCGGCGGGCACTCCCCCGCGCACCGCCCGCAGGCAGGCCTCCATCTTCGGGACCATGCCCGATTCCAGGGACGGCAGCAGCTTCGCCAGGTCGTCCGCGGTGATCTCGCTGACCAGGCTGGACGTGTCCGGCCAGTCGGCGTACAGGCCGGGCACGTCGGTGAGCACGACCAGCTTGCGGGCGTCCAGCGCCACGGCGAGCGCGGCGGCGGCGGTGTCCGCGTTGAGGTTGTGCAGCACCCCGTCGGCGTCCGGCGCGACAGTCGAGATGACCGGGATGCGGCCGGCCGCGATCAGGTCGGTGACCGCCGAGACGTTCACCGACTCCACGTCGCCGACCTGGCCCACGTCGACCGGTACGCCGTCCACGTACGCCTGGCGGCGCACGGCGGTGAACAGCCCGGCGTCCTCGCCGGAGAGGCCGACCGCGTACGGGCCGTGCGCGTTGATCAGCCCGACCAGCTCCCGGCCGACCTGACCCACAAGCACCATCCGGACCACGTCCATCGCCTCCGGGGTGGTGACCCGGAGGCCGCCCCGGAACTCGCTGGCGATGCCGAGGCGGCCGAGCATGGCGGAGATCTGCGGGCCGCCGCCGTGCACCACCACCGGCTTCAGGCCGGCGTAGCGCAGGAACACCATGTCGGCGGCGAAGGCGCGCTGGAGTTCGGGGTCGACCATGGCGTTGCCGCCGTACTTGACCACGACCGTGGCGCCGGAGAAACGGGCCAGCCAGGGCAGTGCCTCGATCAGCGTGGCGGCCTTGGCCTGGGCCCGGGTGAGGTCAGCGGAAAGCGTCATGCCGAGCCCGCCTTTCGTTCGCGACTGCGGAACTCCGCCCCGCTGCGTTCCGCGCGCTCACGTGGAGTAGGCCGAGTTCTCGTGGACGTACGCGTGCGACAGGTCGTTGGTCCAGATGGTGGCGGCGTCGGCACCGGCGTGCAGGTCGATCCGGACGGTCACGGCGCGGCCGGTGAGGTCCACCTTGGCGCGGTCCTCGGCGGCGGCGCCGCCCCGGCACACCCAGATGCCGTTCACCGCGACGTCCACACCGTCCGGCTCGAAGACGGCGGCCGTGGTGCCGACCGCGGCGAGGATCCGGCCCCAGTTCGGGTCGTTGCCGAACAGCGCGGTCTTCACCAGGTTGTTGCGGGCCACCGTGCGGCCCACCTCGACCGCGTCGTCCTCGCTCGCCGCGCCGACCACCTCGATCGCCACCTCCTTTGTCGCGCCCTCCGCGTCGGCCAGGAGCTGCTGGGCGAGGTCATGGCAGGCGGCGGTGACAGCGGCGGTCAGCTCGTCGGCGGTCGGCTCGATGCCGGAGGCGCCGCTGGCCAGCAGCAGCACCGTGTCGTTCGTGGACATGCAGCCGTCGGAGTCGATCCGGTCGAACGTGACCCGCGTGGCGGCGCGCAGCGCGGCGTCCAGGGTGTCCGGCCCGGCCACCGCGTCGGTGGTGAGTACGCAGAGCATGGTGGCCATCGCCGGGGCGAGCATGCCGGCGCCCTTGGCCATGCCGCCGACGGTCCAGCCCGTGCCCCGGGCCACTGTCGTCTTGGGCCGGGTGTCGGTGGTCATGATGGCCTCGGCCGCGGCCGGGCCGCCGTCGCGGGACAGGCCGCGCACCGCCTCGCGTACGCCGGGAAGCAGTTTGTCCATCGGCAGCCGCTCACCGATCAGGCCGGTCGAGCAGACGGCGACCTCGCCGGCGCCGACGATGAGCCGGGCGTTCGCGGCGGTGATCGCGGCGGCGGTGTGCTCGGCGGTGGCGTGGGTGTCCTGGAAGCCGGCCGGCCCGGTGCAGGCGTTCGCGCCGCCGGAGTTGAGCACCACGGCGCGCACGACGCCGCCGTGCACGACCTGCTGGCTCCACAGCACCGGGGCGGCCTTGACGCGGTTGGCGGTGAAGACACCCGCCACACCGGCGTCCGGGCCGTCGTTGATCACGAGGGCGACGTCGGCGGCGCCGGAGGACTTCAGTCCGGCGGCGACACCCGCGGCGCGGAACCCCCGGGGGACGGTGACGCTCATGGAGCCACTCCAAACACGGACAGACCGGTGGTCTCGGGGAGACCCGTCATCAGGTTGGCGTTCTGCACGGCCTGACCGGCCGCGCCCTTGCCCAGGTTGTCGATCGCGCTGACCACGATCACCCGCCCCGAGTCGACGTCGACCGTCGCCTGGAGGTGGCAGGAGTTGGAGCCGGCGGTGGCGGCGGTGTGCGGCCACGCCCCCTCGGGCAGCAGGTGCACGAACGGCGCGTCGGCGTACGCGGCGGCCAGCACCGCGCGCGGGTCGGCGTCGCCGGTGGGCACCGCGGTGACCGTGGCAAGGATGCCCCGGGGCATCGGCGCGAGCACCGGGGTGAAGGAGAGGCCGGTCGCGCCGGTGGCCTGCTTGATCTCCGGGACGTGCTGGTGCGCGCCCACCTTGTAGGGCGTCAGGTCGCCCATCACCTCGCTGCCGAGCAGGTGGGCCTTGGCGGCCCGGCCCGCGCCGGAGGTGCCGGAGGCGGCGACGACCACCACGTCGTCGGGGCGTACCGCACCGGCGGCGATCAGCGGCGCGAGCGCCAGCGTGGTCGCCACCGCGTAGCAGCCGGTGCTGGCCACCCGCGTCGCGGCGGCGATCTCGGCCCGCTGGCCGGGCAGCTCGGGCAGCCCGTAGGTCCAGGCGCCGGCGTGCTCCCCGCCGTAGTAGCGGGCCCAGCCACCGGCGTCGCGCAGCCGGTGGTCCGCGCCGAGGTCGACCACCTTGACCGTGTCCGGCAGCGCCGCGGCGAGTGCCGCCGACTGCCCGTGCGGCAGGGCCAGGAAGACCAGGTCCGCGTCGGCGAGGGTCGCCGCCTCGGTCGCGGCGAACACCAGGTCGAGGCCGGTGAGGTGCGGGTGTACGGCGGTGACGGGCCGGCCGGCCTGGCTGTGCGCGGTGGCGGTGATCAGCTCGAATTCGGGGTGACCGGCGAGCAGGCGCAGCAGTTCGCCTCCGGCGTATCCGCTCGCCCCGGCCACCGCTGTCCGAATGCCCATACTAACCTCCGCATGAATATGCGAAGAGGTTAGCAGCGGACGCGACCCGGATGCAAGTTCATACGGTGTACTGCATGATGCTTCGGGCGGTCAGTCCGGCGCCAGCGCGGTGAGCGCGCCGGCCGTGAGCGCCGCGACACCGGCCGGCAGCGCCAGCTCCGCGTGCGGCGCGAAGAACGGGCTGTGGTTGGCCGGCAGCGCGGCGAGCTTCTCGGCGGCGCTGCCACCGCGGGCCGCCCGCCACTGGCGCGGGCCGACGACACCGAGCATCCAGTATCCGCTGGGGATCCCCTCGGCGGCGAGCAGCGGGAAGTCCTCGGCCGCCAGCGACGACGGCCACCAGGCCACCCGCTCCGCGCCGAACGTCCGCTCGTGGGCGGCGCGCAGCCGCGCGGCCACCTCCGGATCGCCCCGGTAGGCCGGGGTCCGCGACACCACTCGGAGCGACGGCTCCACCGGGCTCCCGGCGGCCTCGCAACAGCCCCGCACCGTCCGGATCACCCGGTCCCGCACGTCGTCCAGCGCCCGTTCCGACAGCGCCCGGATCGTGACGCCCAGCGTGGCCTCCTCCGGGATCACGCCCGGGTGGTGGCCCGCCCGCAGCGAACCCACAGTCACCGTCACCTGCTCGGCCGGCCCCACCTGCCGGGCCACGATGGTCTGCAACTGGACGACGACAGTGGCGGCGAGCACCACCGGGTCGACACACAGGTGCGGGGTGGCGGCGTGCCCGCCGCGGCCGGTCACGGTCACCTCCAGGGTGACGCAGCCCGCGGTCATCGGCCCGGCCCCGTGCGCGACCATGCCCGCCGGCAGCGGCGCCGCGTGCTGTGCCAGCAGGAGATCCGGCCGGCCGAACCGGTCGTACAGCCCGTCCGCGATCAGCGCCGCCGCGCCGGTCAGCGTCTCCTCGGCCGGCTGTCCGAGCACGAGCAGCCTCCCCCGCCAGCGGTCCCGGACACGATCCAGGTGAGCCGCGGCGCCCACCGCCGCGGCCAGGTGCAGGTCATGCCCGCAGGCGTGCATCACCGGCACCCGGCGGCCCTCGCCGTCGACCGCGCCGACCGTGCTCGCGTACGGCAGCCCGGTCCGCTCCGCGACCGGCAGCGCGTCCAGTTCCGCGCGCAGCATCACCGCCGGACCGGCGCCGTTGGTCAGGACGCCGACGACGCCGTGCCCGCCGATGCCGGTGGTGACCGCGCAGCCGGCCTGGCGCAGCGCGGCCGCGAACCGGGACGCGGTGCGCTCCTCCGTCCCCGACAGCTCCGGTCGGGCGTGCAGATCGCGGTAGAGCGAGCCGGCCCGGGCCAGGACACCCGCGTCGGGGGCCGGATCCGGAGCGCGGGCGGCGGCGAGCGGACCGGGTGACACCATGCCGCTGAGCCAACCGCAAGCCGCTGTCACACCGCTCACATCCGGTGACAGCGATCCGGGGGTCCGGACGACGGCGATCGGTGAGCGCCGTGCGGTGTGCTCGTCCCAGGCCGGAGGAACCGGCCGGACACGACCCCCTTGGAGTCATCATGGCGCCCGAAACCGACCTCAACGCCCTCGCCGAGGAGATCCTCGAGCTGGAGTCCGAGACCTTCGCGATCTCCGACTACGCCGACGCCTCCGAGGCGATCCTGGCCTCCTGCTCCTCGTCGGGCACCACCTCGACCTGCAGCAGCACCACCTCGACCACCAGCTGCTCGGCCTGAGCGGATCGGTCACGACGTAGGGCCGCCCCGGCACCGGGGCGGCCCTACGTGCGCGTGTCCGGCCGCCGGCGCGGCGGCCGGCTCACGGGAACGGGTGGGGAACGCGGCGCAGGTCGTCGTCGGTGAGCGCCGCCCCGGCCAACCCCGCCGCGTACGGGGCGGTGCGCAGGCGGGGCAGGTGCAGCGCCCGCTGACGCAGCCAGCCGAAGTCGATCGGCAGCAGGCCGGGCACCACCACGCACACCGACCGCAGCCCGACCGCCTCCTGCTCCGGGCTCGTCTGGTCGACCAGGATCGCCCGGTGGCCGCGCCGGTGCAGGGTGTCCAGGACCCGGCCCAGGTCGTCGAGGAGGTCCCGGGCGCCGGCCCCACGATGGCTGGCGAAGACGGTCGCGACGTCCCAGGCCGCCGCCTCGCGCAGGTACGTCGCGGCGTGCCGGGCCATCCGGGGCAGGCCGAAGAGGGCCGAATGGTCCGGCAGCCGATGGACCAGGCCGTAGTCGTCGGCCATCCGCTCCAGCTCCGCCCGCCGCCGACGCACCGTGGCCGGCTGGTGCGGGATGTAGGTGAGCGCCTCGGCGACCGCGCCGGCCACCGCCTGCTCCGGGTCGACGTGCGCGGCGGCGGCGAAGGAGAGCAGTCCGGGCCCACCGTCGTGGCGGACCGCCAGGCTGGTCACCACCGGCACGTCGAGGTCGATCCGGTTGTCGAAGGCGTGCAGCGCGTAGCCCTGCAGCTCGGCCCGGTCGGCCATCGCCCGCACCGCCGGAGAGCAGCTCGCCAGGTCGATTCGCGGCAGCGTCAGGTTGCCGTACCAGCCGAGCAGGAAGGCGTCCCGCTCGATCAGCTCCAGCAGCCCGAACAGGGCGGCCTCGGCCAGGCAGCTGCCGGTGGCGCAGCCGCTGGAGGACGAGAGCACGAACGTGTCGTCGGCCGCCGGGGAGCTGTAGAAGCAGAGCCGCCGGGGCACCAGCACCGGCCGGCCGGTGTGCAGGTCCCGGCCCCACACCCAGGGGATCGGCCGGTCCGGGTCGAAGCGGCGCAGGATCGGGTCGCGGTCGTACACCTCGTCCGGGTAGCTGCCGCACTCGTCCGGGTGCAGGGCGTGCCCGGCGACGTCCGCGTACGCGGCGACGACGGGGGTGAGGTTGCGCCGCCGGTGGGTGCCCGCGTGCCGTTCCAGCCCTTCCAGGTACGCCAGCGAATGGCTGGCGTCGTAGCCGGTGGACTGGCCGCTGAAGGACACGTCGAGCAGCCCGCCGTAGCCCCGGATGAAGACGCTGCCCGTGACCGGGGCGGTGGTGGGCGAGGTGATGGTGAGCCGGGTGCCGGCGCCGAGCGCCCCGCAGACCGGGTTGACCAGGGCGGCGCGGGGCAGCGGGTAGTCGCCGGGGGCGCGCAGCCGGTAGGCGTCGACGGCCGGCTTCGGCGCCGGCCGGTCGAGCCTCGGCACCTCGGCCGGCGAGTCGGGGCGTGCCCTCGAACACGTCGGGCAGCGCGGCTCCGCCAGCACCGGGTGGGTGCGTACCCGCAGGGTGGCCAGCTCCAGCCGGCTGACCCGGGCGAGCCGCCGGTCGGGGTCGTCCCACGTCGGTGGCGCGGTCCGGGCCGGCGTGGCCTGCACCGCCCGGTACAGGTCCCACACCGCGTCGAGCTGGTAGTCGGTGAGCCGGGGCCACGGCCCGATCGCGATCGGACCGTGGCCGGTCTCCAGCGCGTCGCGTTCGCTGCGGCCGCGCAGCCGCTGCCAGCGGACGGCCAGGCAGTGCCCGCAGGCGGCCCCCGGCGAGGCGCCGGCGATCGGGCCGACCAGCACCGCGTCCGCGCTCAGATGCACGGTGGCGCGCCGCCGGTGCGGCGCCGCCCCGCTCAGCGCGTCGGCGGCGCCCAGCGTGACCACCCGGGGCGCCGGCCCCACCGGCCGCGCCGTCCAGCGCCGCCGCAGGTGCTCGTCGAGCCGGGCCGCGGCGGCGGACAGCGGGGCCGGGGGCGCCGGCGCCGCCGGCCCGGTCACGAGCTGTGGCTCCACCGGAAGGTACGCACGCCGACGACCGCGAAGACGACCGCGAAGGCGGCCAGCGCGCCGCACGCCACCAGATAGTCCGTCATGGAACCGAACCCGGTGAAGGCGTACGCCATGCCGTCGTTGACGTAGCGCAGCGGCAGCGCCCGGGAGACGCCCTGCAACCACCCGGGCATCAGCTCCAGGGGATAGAACGACCCCGACAGGAAGGCCATCGGCACCACGATGCAGTTGGCGATCGCGGCCACCGCCTCGGCGGTGTCCGCACGCGAGCCGACGATCAGGCCCAGCGCCAGGAACGTGGTCACCGCCAGCAGCATCATCGGCAGGGCCAGCGGCCACCGGCCGTCCGGACGCATGCCCAGGAAGGGCAGCATGGCCACGCCGACGAAGACCAGGCTCTGCGCGACGCCGATGGCGAGCGCGACCGCGTAGCGGGAGCCGACCACCGACCAGATGCTCGTCGGCGACAACCGGATGATGCGCAGCAGGTCGTCGTTGCGCCACTGCATCAGCGTGAACGACACCCCGAACAGCGCGGCGCTGGCCAGGCCCCACGACAGCACGCCCGGCGCGATGAAGTCGATGTATCCGTGGCCGGTCTCGGCGACCTGCTGGTTGCGGAAGATCAGTCCGAAGATGACCAGGAAGACCAGCGGGAACGCGAACGTGAAGAACAGCGTGGTGCCGTCCCGGACGCTCGCCTTGTAGCTGGCCCGGGCCAGGGCGGTGTATGCGCTCATGCCTGCGGCGCTCCCATCAGTTGCAGGTAGACGTCTTCCAGGGTGGCCGGCCGGGTCTCCACCTCGTCGAGGCCGCCCTCGGCGCCGAGGGCGGCGAGCACCCGGGCCGTCTGGGTGGTACGCAGGACGACCGCGCCGTCCTCGAAGTCGATCCCGTCGACGCCGTCGATCCGGCCGGCCTGCTCCGCGCTGAGCCGGCCGGCGGGGACGACGAGACGGGCGCGGACACCGGATCGCGCGATCAGCTCCCGTGGGCTGTCCAGGGCCAGGACGCGCCCGGCGGCGAGGATGGCGACGCGGTCGCACAGCCCCTGCGCCTCGTCCAGGTGGTGGGTGGTGTAGACGATGGTCTTGCCGCCCGCCTTCAGCTCCCGCAGCAACTGCCCGAGATCACGGCGGGCCTGCGGGTCCAGGGCAGCGGTCGGCTCGTCCAGGAAGATCACCTGGGGGTCGTGCACGATCGCCGAGGCGATGGCGAGGCGCTGGCGCTGTCCACCGGAGACGTTCGTGACCCGGATGCCGGCCGAGTCGGTCAGCCCGACCAGCTTCAACGCCCGGTCCGCGGCGGACGCGGGCAGGCCGTAGAGCGCGGCGACGGTCACCAGGTGTTCGCGGGCGGTCAGCCGGGTGAAGAACGCCGACCGCTGGGTCTGCACGCCGATCAACGGCAGCAGGTCGAGGTTGCGCGGCGTCGGCGACATGCCGAGCACCCGGACGGTGCCGCTGTCCGGGGTCCGCAGACCCTCGATCATCTCGATGAGCGTCGTCTTGCCCGCGCCGTTGGGCCCGAGCATGCCGAAGAACTCGCCCCGGCCGATCGAGATGGTGATGTCGTCCACCGCCCTCACCTCGCCGTACGACTTGCTCACGGAATCCAGCGCGATGGCCGGATCGTCGGTGGCTGGCATGGTCACGCCTTTCGGTTGTGGGCTTGGATGTTCTGCTGGTGTGACGGAGAGGACCGGCCCGCGGGGCCGGCACGCCGGGGCCGGGCCAGCCAGCCGGCGAGTGTCAGGGCGACGATCGCGGCGGGCAGGACATGTCCGAGCACGCCCAGTGTGGACTCCAGGAGCGCGCCGGCGAAGTAGACCACACAGGCGGCCACCGTCACGGCGGCGAACAGCCACCACAGGCCGTACAGACCGAGGCGTACGGCGGCCCGCCTCGGGTAGCGGGCATGACCGCGGCCCGGCAACCGGCCGAGGGCGGTGTACAGGTAGCGGCGGCTCTCCGGCGCCAGGTCCAGCGTGTCCAGGAGGTGGCCGGCCATCTTGTAGCCGTCCAACGGTGGGAGCGGAACGAAGTTGACAGCGGTCTGCACGGCGGCGACGAGGACGTACGCGCTGAACAGACGGTCGGCGAAAGCGCCCGGCAGGACGGCCAGGGCCGTGCCGGCGAGCAGCAGCACCAACCCGTTCGCCACCCCGCCGGCGGCGGCGATCACCACCTGGTCCCGCCGTCTCGCCAGGTACGCGTAGTCCTCGATCTCGCAGGTGAGCGTGACCAGGTTGATCCGCTTGACGGTGGCGCCGAGCCGGACCGCGGTCAGCGCGTGCGCGAACTCGTGGGTGGCCGCGCCCGCCCAGGCGAGCAGCCCGAGCAGGAGCAGGCTGAGCGGGTCCGTGAACGCCGGACGGGCCGCCTGCCACAGCGGCCCGGCGTACCGGGCGACGGCCGCGAGCAGCACCACCACCAGCAGTCCCCACCCGGCGACGGACGCGGGGCCCAGCAGCGGGCCCAGCAGCCGGGCCCACCTGTCGAGCCGGCCGCTCCGCGCCGCCGGGACCGCCTCCGGCTCACCGGGTCCGCCGGCGAGCAGGTCCCGCTCGTGCAGCAGCCACAACAGCCGCACCCAGTGGTCGTCGCCGAGCCGGCGGCCGTACGCGGCCGCGTACTCGTCGCCGACCTCCGCCAGGGAGCGGACCCCGTCCAGCCGGCGCACCAGGAAGCGCTCCTTGTCCGACAGCTCGAAAGCCCGGCCGCTGCGGCGGTCCTTGACCAGGTGGACGGTGGCCGGTCCCCGGTTCAGCGGGCGGGAGAAGAGCAGGTCGTCGCGGAGGCGGGGACGCTTGCCGAGCAGCGCCGGGCTGGTCACGCCGCCACCGCCGGCTCCCGCAACACCCGGGCGAGCAGGTAGGACAGGTAGGCCTCGTCGCGGATGGTGGCGTGCAGCCGGTTGTTCGTCATGTGCAGGTACGGCGAGAGCAGCGCGGCCAGCGCCTCGGCCGGGTCGGTGACCACCCGCTCCCCGCTGCCGTCCCACGACCGGAGGATCAGCCGGCCGGACGCGGCCAGCCCGAGCACCCGCTCCCGAAGCTCGCCGGCGTGCTCGGCCCAACCGCGCAGGAATCCGGGCAGGTGCGGGACATCCCCCCGCGCCACGAGGTCGAGGATCCGTTCGACCCGCGGCCCCAGCTCCGGCGCGACCCCGTCGTACATCCGGCGGTACTCCTCGGCCCCGATCAGCTCGGTGCCGGCGAACGCCCGGTGCCAGAAGTGGTGGTAGCGGTCGAGGAAGTCGACCAGTTCCGCCCGGTCCGGCAGGAACGTCCCGGCCAGCACCGTCATCAGCTGGGCGGCCGTGCCCAGCAGCACCGGTCGCAGGTGCAGGTTCATCGTCGCGAGGGCCCGCAGCACGACGTCGCTGGAGTGCCGGAAGTGCCATTCGGCGACCTCGATGCCGTCCGGCCCGCCGTACTTCCCGTACTCCGGCTCGTAGGGCCGGTAGCTCACCGAGTTGTTGGGTTGCAGCAGCATCTGGCCGTTGCCGTCGACCAGCTCCGCCGGCCGTCCGGCCGGGAACTCCAGGGCGAACAGGATGTCGTACAGCTCGCGCAGGTAGCCGGTGCCCATGGCGTACAGGGCGGGGCGGGTGGTGAGGAACCGGCCGATCGCCGCCTCGGCCAGCGCCCGCACCGCCGGTTCGTCCGCCGGGGTACGGGGCCGCAGGCGCAGCCGCACGTGCGGCCCCTCCAGCCAGTAGTTGATGAAGAAGTGGCCGGCGAGCAGGTTCTGGTCGGTGAGCTCGCGGATCAGCGGCGCCACACACTCCACGAGCAACGGCTGCGGGTTGGCGGCGTAGAACACGTGCAGCGCCAGCCAGTCCCCGCGGGGGTCGGTGGGCGCGGCGGCCGACACGGTCATCGGATCCTCCCAGGGTCGGTGCGGAAGGTCTCCACGGCCAGCTCACAGACGTGGCCGCCGTGCTCGCCGCGGGCCGTCAACTCGTCGGCGGCCGGCAGCATCTCGCGCAGCACCACCAGGTCGTCGGGGGCGTCGAGCGAGGCCCGCAGCGCCTGCAACGACAGCGGGCTGTCGAAGTCCACGTACTGCGGTTTGGGGTTGGTGCCGGCGCGGGCCGCGCCGGCCGGGTGGACGGTGGCGAAGACCCGGGCCGGCACGTCGTGCTCCGCCCGCCACCGCCGCCAGCGCAGGAAGGCCTCGGCCTCGGCGCCCGGGTCGTCGGTCTGCGGCAGGTCGCCGGCCCGCGCCGACCAGCTACGGCGGCTGAGCACCACGTTGCCGGCGCGCAGCCGGGGCCGGGTCGTCACGCCGTCGAGGGCGGGCCGGGCGGGCACGCCCCGCCACGGATCCAGCCGCACCATCGACGCGGGCGAGAGCAGCAGCAGGGTACGCGGGATCTGCGGCAACGCCATCGGCACCAGGTAGCCGAGGTAGACCGGGATCACCTCGCGGTCGAGGCGGGTGGAGCGCAGCGCCACCCGGTCCGTGCCGGGGTCGTGCACCAGGTGCAGGTCGTCGAGGGTGAGCTGCCGATCCGGCTCGACGTCGCTGGTCTCGCCCGGGCAGACGATGACGTGGTCGGTGAGCCGGTCGTGCAGGTTCAGGTTGGTGGTGGCCGCCCCGCCGGTCAGCTCGGCGAAGACCGCGCCCGGCGGGGCGACGGACCTGGCCTGCGCGCGCAGCCGCTCGGCGAGACTCGGCGTGTCCCCGGCGAAGCAGTGGGTGAACCGGCTGAACGGGAAGGACAGCCCGCCGAAGGACTGGTTGAGCACCAGCAGCGGCTCCGGCTCGCGCGACGCCACCTGCACGAAGTGCCCCTGCGGGCGGAACCCGCCGGCGGCGCCGCCGAGCAGTTCGCCCACCTCGTCGAGGAGCGCGTCCGGCAGCGGCAGCTCGGTCCGCCCCGGATCCGCCGCGACCAGCCGGCGCAGCCGCTCGGCGAACGCCTGCCGGGCCGCGTCCAGCGCGGTCATCTCGGGCCGGCCCAGCCAGTTCTCCTCCGGCGTGTAGCTGCCGTCCTCGGCGAACGACCGGCGGCCGGAGACGTAGGAGGCGTACTGGTCGTAGAGGTCGTCGTGGAAGTCCTCCACCAGACGCAGCAGGTCGTCGCACCGGCCGCCGACGCCGAACCGGGCCAGGAAGAAGCCGTGGAACATGATCCGGTGCGGCAGGTTCTGGTCGAACGCGGGCAGCACGCGTTCCACCGCGGCCAGCCCGTCGCCGACCAGCCGCCGCCAGGCGGGCGCGCTCACCGGCAACGGCCCGCCGTCGATCCGGCTGTCCTCGTAGAGCAGGGTCTGTGGCAGCGGCGGATCCGGTTCGCCCAGGTCCGCCATTGTCGCCCGCACCGCCGTCCGCAGCTCGTGCGTCACCTGCCGGCGCCGGGCCAGGTCCCCGTCCCGGTAGGCGTCCACCAGTTCGGCGATCGCGGTGAGGTGGGCGGCGGTCCGGACGGCCCACTGGCGGTCCAGGCCGGACAGCGCGCCGGCCAGCGCCCGGACCGGGTCGGCGCGGTGCACGTCGACGTCCAGGCCGACCAGGCGCAGCATGCCCAGGCGCAGCAGGGTGGACAGGTACGCCTGCCCGTCGGCCCGGTCCGCGCCGGTCAGCTCGCACAACCGGTCCACCAGCTCGCCGCCGCGGATCGTGCCCCGCCGCTGCAACAGCGCGGTCAGCTCGTCGAGGACCCCGCTGCGGCGCAGGAAGAACAATCCGTCCCGGACCGAGTCGAAGCTGACGGCGGCGCTGTCGTCGCCGGCGGTCACCCAGTGCCGCACGTAGCGGATCCGCTCGGCGTCACGCCGCCAGCCCGGGCTCAGCGCCACCGGCAGGTCGCCGCGCCGCACCGGATCGGCGCTGATCAGGTCGGCGATCCGGCCGACAAGCACCACGTTGAGCCGTACGTGCCGCTGCCACCGCTCCCCCACGGCCACCCCGAGACCCGCCGCGTCGTCGTCGAACCGGCCGAGCGCGACGGCGGTGAAGGTGCTGAACGGGCTGGTCTTGCAGGCGGTGCGGTAGAGGTAGGACAGCAGCGAGCGCTCGACGCGGCGGGCGCGCTTGTTCGCCGGGCGGCCCGGATCCGGCGGGGTTCCGGTGGCGAGCTGCTGGTCCAGGGTGGGCGAGGCGAGCTGGAGCCCGCCGCGCAGCCGGGGCTCGTCGGCCAGCTCCCACAGTCGCCGGCGGGCCCGGGCGACGTCGGCGGCGAACACGGCCGCGCCCTCGTGTTCCAGCCGGGCCAGGCGCTCCCGGCCGGTGAGCCACCGCCGCAGGCCCGGTGCGGACTCGGGGGCGATGCGCTCGACCACGGCGAGGGCCGGCCCGGGGTCGGCGGGCAGCACGTTGTTGTGTACCTGCCGGCGCAGGGCCAGCAGGCGACGGCGGGCCTCCTCGTCGTCGTTGCCCTTGATCAGGTCGTGCAACAGGTCACCGACCCGGGCGCCGTCGGCGGCGAGCCGGTCCCGCAGCGCGAGGACCTCCTCGGCCCAGTCGGTCGCGCGAGGGCACCGCAGTCCGTCGACTGTCGACAGCGGCAGCCCGGCGATCCGGGCGATGAACCAGTCGCCGGTGCGCCAGTCACGGGTCGCGGCCGACGTCCGCGCGCTCGGCGCGGGCACCGTCGACGTCATGACAGCTCGTAGCGGTAGTCGCCGAGCCCCGGCCGGTCGTGACCGGCCAACATGATCAGCAGCGGGAACTCACCGGTGTCCTCGAGCGCCAACTCCTCCACGTAGGAGACGCTGTCGAAGCCCAGCGCCACCCCGGCGCCGAGGCGCAGCGCGGCGGCCACCGTGTAGAAGGTCTGTGAGATCGCCCCGACGGTGGCGTTCACCAGGTTGTAGCCACGATCGCCGGTGGCGTCGAGCACCGCGTGGGTGCGGACGGTGGGCACCAGGACGACAGCGGCCTGCTCCAGGTTGTAGTTGGCCAGGAAGTAGTTGCGCTGCAGGAACCGGCCGGGTGGCCCGTCGGAGGCCGGGAGCAGGGCGTGGCTGCCCGGGTCGTACTCGTAGCCGCCCGCGGGGACGCCGTCGACGTGGTTGACGAACGCGTAGAGCTTCGCCAGCGGCCGGTCCGCCGGGCCGTCGATCTCGCTGGGCACCGTGGTGGCGGCGGTCGCACTCAGAAGCGCGGCGAGTTGCCCGGCGGAGATCCGCCGGCTGGCCAGGAACCGGCCGAAGCTGCTGCGCCGACGGGCCAGCGCCGCGCCGACCGGCATGTCCATGGGCGCCGCGGGCGGCAGCGCGAGGCGTCCGGGGTGGGTGGGCGCCGGATGCGCGCCGGCGTCGGCGAGCGCGCCCACCGGCGGTCGCCGTACCGCCGCGGCGGTGCTGCGGTTGACCCGTTGCAGGAGGTCGAAGTCGAGCCGGGTACGGGAGCGTTCCCGGTCGGTGTGCCGAACCCGGACCGGGCCCGATGGCAGCACCCCGTCGGCCCGGTCGGCACGGTCGTGACCGGCCCAGGTGAGCGGCACGACGGCGAACAGCGCCTCGGCGTCGGGATCCAGACCGAGCAGGCCGGCCACGGCGGCCTGGTCGAACCAGAGGACCGGCCGGATCCGCCGGCCCTGACCCGCGGCCCACAACCGCCAGGTCTGCAACAGGGTGCCCACGTCCATCGACACGGCGTGGTACGAGAAGTTGTTGTACTTGAACGCGTTCTGCCAGAACTTGACGCCGATCACCAGGAACTGGGTGGCCGGCTCCGACCGGCCGACCGCCGCGTTGAGCCGGTCGGTGACGTCCCCCGCCATCAGTCGCTGCACGGCCTGCCGGGCGTGGGCGTAGTAGTAGACGCCGGGGAGGACACCCGCACCCGGCCCGGCGACCCAGTAGACGCTGCACGGGTAGAGACCACCGCCCGAGGCGGTGCCCCGGTGCCAGTTGGCGTGCGCGTACGAGGGAAGCGCGGCCAGGTCGGTGTTGGCCTGCACGCCCAGCCGCCGGCCGAGCAGCCCGTACGAGTCGCGCAGCAGGCCCGCGAGCAGGCGCGTGGTGAACGGCTCGTCGGCGTCGCCGTCCGGCCGTAACGCCGTGTCGAGCGGGGCGTCCGCCGATGCCGGAGCCGGCAGCGGGAAGGCCGCCGCGTCCGGGTAGTACTTGCCCCGGCGGGGCGCGTCCCCCCAGTCGGGGGTGAAGCCGGCGGGCGGCATCGGCTCCCGGCCGCGGCGCAGGATCGCCGTCGCGTACGCGTGGGCGTAGCCGGCGGGTTCAGTCGTCATGGCGCACCTCACGGGAACGGGTGGGGAACGGAGTGGATCTCGTCGTCGCGCAGATCGCGGTCGAGGAGTCCGGCGGCACGGAAGGCGGTACGCAGCCGGGGCGCGTGGGGCGCGCGCTGGCGCATCCAGCCGAAGTCGATGGGCAGCAGGCCCGGCACCAGCACGCTCGCCGTGGCCAGTCCCAGGTCGTGCTGCTCGGGTGTGGTCTGGTCGACGGCGATCACGTCGAACCCGTGCCCGGTGACCGCCTTGAGGCAGTACTCCAGGTCGTCCCGCAGGTCGGCGGAGATCGGCGGGGCGGGACGGTCCGGCCCGTACAGCTCGGCCGTCGCCACCGGCGCGCGACCGCTGTCCAGCAGGAACCCGGCGTGCCGTCGCATCTCCGGCAGCCCGTACAGCAGCGGGTGATCGTGCAGGCCGCGCACCTGGGAGAAGTCGGTCACCATGGTCCGCAGCCGCGGTTCGTCGGCGCCCGCACGCAGCCGCACCATCACCGAGTCGGTGGCGATCTCGCACAGGGCCGCGGTGACGGCGGCCTGCGGGTCGAGGCTCGCGCCGCCGCCGAAGGCGAGGGTGCCGAGGCCGCCGTCCTCCCGCACGGCGACCGCGGTCACCACCGGGATGTCGAAGGTCATCCGGGCGTCGAAGAACCGGGCCCGGTAGCCGTACATGGCCAGCCGGTCGATCATCAGCCGGGTCTGTCGCCGGTCGATGGTGGCCGCGTCGATCTCCGGCAGGGCCCGCCCGCCGTACCAGGCCAGGAGGAACGCGTCGCGTTCGATCGCCTCCATCAGGCCGTGGTAGACCGCCTCCACCAGGGAGCCGCCCGACGCGCACCCGTTGGAGGTCTCCTGGACGAAGCGTTCCTCGACGCCGGCGGCGTGGTAGTAGACCAGGACCTCGGGCACCAGCACGGCCCGCTGGTCGCGCAGCGACCATCCCCAGACCCAGGTGATCGGCCGGTCCGGGTCGAAGCGGTGCACGTACGGGTTGGCCCGGTAGAAGTCGTCGGCGTAGACGCCGCACTCGCGTGGGTCGAGGGCGTCGTCGCCCAGTTCCCGCAGGGTCGCGGTGAGCGCTGTGTGCTTACGTCGCGGGCGCAGCCCGGCGGCGCGCTCCAGCCCTTCCAGCACCGCGACGCGGGCGCTGCGCCGGAAGCCGTCGGTGTGTCCGCCGTAGAGCGTCTCGCGCAGGTAGCGGCCGCTGCGCAGGGTGAACGAGCCGATCGCCGGCGCGGTGGACAGCGAGGTCAGGTCCTGCCACAGGGTCGAGCCGAGCGCACCGCACACCGGGTTGGCGAAGGCCTCCACGTCCAGCGGGTAGTCGTCGAGGTTCCGGCCCCGGAAACCGGCCGGGTCGCTCTTGGCGGTGGGCGTCAGCTCAATCGGGGCGAGTTCGCGCGCGTCCGGGACGGTCCCGCCGCAGGCCGGGCACTCCGGGTCCGCGACCAGCGGAACCCGGCGCACCCGCAGCGCCTGCAGGTCGACGTGGAGCACCACGGCCGGGCCGCCGGGCGCCGGGGCGCCGCCGTAGTGGGCGGCGACCAGGGCGGCCAGGAGGTCCGCGACGAACCCGATCGCGTACGGCCACGGGCCGGCCGCCCGGGTGTCGCCGCCCAACTCGACCGCGTCCCGCAGGTCGCGGTGCCGCACCGCCTGCCAGCGCCGGGCCAGGCAGGTCGCGCAGGCGCCCGAGGACGCCGCCGGGCCGAGCAGGACCACGTGCCCGTAGACCAGCACGCGGGGCCCACCGGCCGGGCGGGCCGGCGCGGTCAGCTCGTCCCGTACGCCCAGGGCGGCCACCTCGGCGGCGCACCCGCGCTCGGCCAGCAGCAGCGCCAGCCCGGCGCAGACCAGCTCGTCGGTCGCGGCGCTGTGGCTCACCGGCCCTCCTGGACGGTCAGCAGCACCTTGACCGCGACCAGCCCGCCGGCGGCCAGGTCCGCGCCGCCGACCGACGCCACCAGCACGTCGTGTCCCCGCTCGCGCAGCCCGTGGCGCACCTGTGACCAGCTCAGCGCGGCGCCGTCGGCCGGTGTCGTGTCCGCCACCGCCAGGGTGCCCGCGTCGAACTCGTCCAGCAGCGCGTCGCCGGTGTCCGGCGTGATCGCCGGATCCTGTGCGCGCAGCGCCGCCTGGCCCAGCACGTCCCGCAGGGCCGCCCCGGCCGCGACCGCGTGGACCGGGTCACCCGCCACGGCGTAACGCCACCGGCCGTCGGTCTGGTCGAGGTAGCGGGCCAGCAGCACGCTCAGCCCGGCCTCCGACGCGGCGGAGAGGTCGAGCAGTTCCACGGCGATCCCCAGGTTCGCCGCCGACTTGGTCAGGAAGACCAGTTCCGGATCGGCGCCGCGAGTGTCCAGGCGTACCTGCCGGGCGGCGGACCGGCCCTCGACTGCCGCACGCAACGCGTGGTACGCCAGCGCCGAGGCCAGGCCGCTCCGCACCGCCTCGGCGAGGTCGTCGCCGGCGCCCCCGCCGGCCCGCGTGGGCTCCGCGCCGCGGGCGCGGTTGGCCGCGCCGAACGGCTCCAGCACCGCGGCCGGCACCGCGGCCGCCGCGCCGGTGAGCACTGAGCGGGCCGCCGCCCAGCCGCCCCCGTTCGGCTCACCCCAGCCGGAGTCGAGGCCGAGCCGGGCGGCGTCGAACCGCGCCGCGTCGGCGGCGGGCGGCCGGAGGACGGCCGACCGGCCGGTGACTGTCACCGCGGCGGCCCGCAGCGCCCGTAGCCGGGCCGCCGCGACGTGGTGCACGTCGAACGCGTGGACGGTACGGCGGCGACCGCCCGGATCGGTGAGGTCGACCGCGCCGATCTTGATCGGGGTCTGGTCCCAGCGTTCGTCGTCGTAACGGCGGAACACACCCAGGTGCGGCTGGAGCAGCGGCTGGTGGGCGGCCAGCCGGGCCACGGCCGCCTCGGCCCGGGCCGACTCGTCGGCGCCGTCGGCGGCCGGCTCGTCGAGCGCGAGTTCCGCCGCGGGCGGCTCCGGCGAGTCCGGCCGGCAGAAGGCGCACCGCGGGTGGGGAAGCAGCGGCTCGGTCAGCACGTCGAGCGAGGCCAGATGCTGGACGATCAGCGCGCCGTCGGTCTCCGCCGGCAGCACGCCGGTGGTGAGCCGGAAGACCTCGTACGCGAGCAGGTTGCCGACCATCGCGGCCAGCGGCCCGTCCGGCTCGGCGACGACCGGCGCGGATCCGGCGGGCAGGGCGGCGGCCCGCCACACCGTGGCCGCCGCGCCGGTGTCGTCGTTGTCGGTGAGCCGGTTCATCGCGCAGCACCAGCATCCCCGGCGTCCTACGCCCTGCACCGGGCCGACGAGCATCCGCTCCCCGCAGACCCAGGCCGGCAGGAGCAGCCGGCCGGCCGGGATGCCCGCCGCGAGCAGCCGCAGCGTGTCGCGGGGCGCGCCGTCACCGGCGGCAACCACCACGAGGTCGGCGTCGAGGCCGGCCCAGCCGACGTCGCCGTCGGGCAGTTCGTCGACGGTGGCCGGACATCCCGCCTCGGTCAGCGCGGCCAGCTCGTCGGCGAGGCCGGGCGCGACGGCGGCCCGCACGGTCACCCCGGCGGCACCGTTGCGCAGCAGGGCGGTGGCGCAGGAGCGGGCGACGGGACCGTCGCCGAGCACCGCGACCCGGGTGTCGCGGAAGGCGGCGAAGCGGTGCGCCGGCCGATCGGTGTAGTGGTCGACGTAGGCGATCTGGGCGGCGAACGTCCCGGCCACGGCCGGGTCGAGGACCGTCTCCGGATCCTCCTCGGCCGGTACGTCCCGGGCGAAGCCACGCGCGTACAGCGCCTCGACCAACTCGCCGATCATGTCGCGTCGCGCGGCCGGCAGCGGCCGGCAGATGTCGGCGACCCGGTTGCGCCCGTTCAGGTGCGGCACGAGCAACGTCGCCAACCGGTAGGCGGTGCCGGAGGTCAGCCGGAAGCCGCTGCTGGCGTTGTGGAACAGCACTCCGTCCTCGGTGCGGGTGAACAGCACGTCGTGTCGCATCCGCGGCCGGGTCTGAGCCACCGTCTCGTAGGCAGTGCTCATCCGTGGGTTCCCTTCTTCACTCCATCGGGTGTCGGTCCTCGGCCGGCCGCACCGTGCGCGTGCCGCCGCAGCAGGCCACGGATGCGGTACTGGTCCGCGGCCTCTTCCATCAGGCTCTGGTCGACGAGGTCGTCGAGCAGCTCACGGGCGCGGACCCGGTCGACGTCGAGCAGCACGGCGGCGGTGGGGACGGTGATCGTCCCCGGCGCTCCGGCGGCCAGCCGGAGGAAGGCGCCGGCGAGCACGTCGCCGGCCCGGGCCAGCGTCTCGTCGAACCGGCCGGCCAGGGACATCTCCGGGTCGCCGGGCAGGCTCAGCCGCCCGATCGGATCGACGCTCAGCCACCGGACGGCCTCGTCGAGGCTCATCCGGGCACGCAGCAGGACGCGTGTGGCGGCGATCCGCAGCGCCAGCGGCAGGTGTTCGCAGAGCGCCGCGAGTTCGGCCGCGGCCGATGACTCGGCCCGCACCCGTTCCGCTCCCAGTGCCACCCCGAGCAGGTCCAGTGCCTCCTGCGGATCGAGCGGTTCGACCCGGTGCAGCCAGCCGCCGAGCCGGGCGACCAGTGCGGACAGGCTGGGCCGGCTGGTCACCAGCAGCACGTCGTCCGGCCCCAGCACCGCCGGCAACCGCCGGGCCAGCGTCGCGTCGGCGACGTCGTCGGCCAGCAGCAGGCGGCGGCCGGTGGCGGAGCCCGAGGACACGACGGCGTCCGGGGCGCCCGGCTCCAGCTGCCGCACGCCGCCGGGGAAGTCCTCGGCGACGAGGCCGGCGACGTGCTGGGCGAGGGCCGTCTTGCCGACGCCCGGCAGCCCGCTGAGCACCACGATGCGGGTGCCCCCGCGCAGCCGGTCGGCGAGGGTGCGGCACAGCGCCGCCCGGCCGACGAAGCCCGCGACGGAGGTGGGCGGCCGGGCCGGTGCCGCCGGCCCGGGCCGGGGTGCCACCGCGGCCACCGGCGCCGGCGCCTCGCCGCGCAGGATGGTCAGCTCCAGCCGCCGCAGCCCCGCACCCGGGCCGACGCCCAGTTCGTTGTCGAGGTGCTCCTTGATCCGGCGCAGCTCGGTGAGCGCGTCGGCCTGCCGGCCGGTGCGGTAGAGCACCTCGACGAGGCTCGCGGCGAAGCGCTCGTTCGCCGGATAGACGCGGGTCGCGGTCCACAGATCCACCAGCGCCGACCGGTCGCGACCCAACCCGATCTTGAGGTCGCAGAGCCGTTCGATGACCCGGACGCGTTCCTCGTTCACCCGGGGCACGACGTCGCGGTGCAGCGCCTCCGACGGCACGTTCGCCAGCATCGGCTCGCTCCACAGGGCGAGCGCCTCCTCCAGCGTCGCCAGTTCCGTCTCCGGGTCCGTCTCGGCGCGGGTGCGGCCGGCCAGCTCACGGAAGCGCATCAGGTCGACGGTCTGCGGACCGGCGGTGATCCGGTAGCCGCCGGGCACGGTCCTTATCGCGTTCGCGGTCAGCCCGTGCCGCTGGAACAGTTGGCGCAGCCGCAGCGCGCAGGTCTGCAACGCGGCCCGGGCCGAGACCGGCGGGTCGTCGCCCCAGATCGCCTGCTGCAGCGCGGCGACCGACACCACCTCGTCGGGATGCAACAGCAACGCCGCCAGCAGGCAGGTCACCTTCGACGGCGGCAGCACCAGCGCGTCGGCGGCCGTGGTCAGGGTCAGCGGGCCGAGGACGCGAAAGGCGGCGGCCGGCGTGGACGCCACCGGCTCCGGATCACACCGAGCGGGCAGGCTCGCCACGTTCGATTCCACGGTGATCCTCCCTTCGGGTTGATCCGACGAGCACCGATCAGGTGACCGTCCACCCGCGCAGCGCGGGTACGCTCCGGATCGCGCGCTCACAGACGCGCTGCACGATGTAGTCGGAGATCGCCTGTTCGGAGGCGACGGTGAAGACCGCTACGGCCAGCCGTCCGGCGATCTCACGGGCGTGGATGTGGCGGATGCCGTCGGCCACTGCGGCGTTGAGCCACAGCAGGTCCGTCAGCTCGCCGGCGGAGAGACCGCGGTCATCGTCCGGCGGCCGCAGCGCGAGCCGGGTGAGCAGCACGGCAGACCTCCGGTGAGCCGGACCGCCCGGGTTCGCGCCTCGACGTCGCCCATCGTCGGCATGTCCGCATCGCCGCCCCTTCCGTGTCGCCCCGCCGGCCGGCGGGTGTTGCATCGAGGGTGATGCGTGGGACCGGGCCCGTCACGTCTCCGCGCACCGGCGGAACCGGCCACGGCCGGTTCCGCCGCGTACTCCGACGCATAAATCAGGCATTTTCTGTTCGGTCCCGCAGATGCGCGTGTCAAATGGCGGTGATCACTTGCGTTAATGCCACGTACATCAATCTGTTATCTAACCCGAGGCTGCGCCTCCATTAGTGTGACGATCGAATCCCGGGGGAGGGAACGTGATCGACAGATTGGGGCTGTCCGCCACCGACGAGGCCGTCTACTGGGCGATGGTCGACAATCCGGCATGGGATGTCGAGGACCTCGTGACCGGCCTGGGCATGCCGGAGACGGCCGTCCACGACGCCCTCACCGCGCTCGCCGACCACGCGATGATCCTGCCCTCGTCGAACCGGCCGGGCAGCCTCCGCGCGGTGAGCCCGCAGCTCGGCCTGCTCGTCCTGCTCGATCAGGCGGAGCAGCGGACGGTCGCTGAGCAGGCAAGGATCCAGGCGACCCGCGCTTCCGTGCTGGCCCGTGCGGCCAGCCAGGACGACAACGAACGAGAGGAGATCGTCCGGCTGAAGGGTGTCGACGAGCTGCGGGACCGGCTCTCCGAGCACGCCCGCACGGCCACCCAGAGCGTCATGATGCTGACCGGCGGCCTGGCGATTCCGCAGCAGATCAGGGAAAGCGGAGGCGCCCTGACCCGGATGGCACTGGCTCGCGGCATCACCATCCGGCACCTCTACCAGGAGGGCATTCTTCAGGACCCGGCCTCCTGCGCCTATGCCGAGGAGATGGCCGAATGCGGGGAGGACATCCGGGTGCTGCCGGGGGCCCCGGTGCGGATGACGCTCGTGGATCACAGAATCGCTCTCCTGCCGATCGAATCGCACGTCGGCCGGGGCGCGGTGGAAATCCGCAGCGTGCGGCTGGTCTCCGCGCTCTGTCTGTTGTTCGACCTGTTGTGGGAGAAGGGCGTCCCGTTCTCCCAGTGGACCGGGAGCAGTCTCGACGGGCTGACCAAGCAGGCGACCGCCATCCTGCGGCTGCTGCGCCGCGGGCGTACCGACGAGGCGATCGGCCGCCAGCTCGGCCTGTCCGAGCGCACCGTGCGCCGTACGGTCGCCGACATCATGAAGCGCCTGGACGCCGAGAGCCGCTTCCAGGCCGGTGTGGAAGCGGCTCTGCGCGGCTGGATCTGACCGCGCCGACGGCGGGCAACCAGCTCCGGGAGCCGGTTGCCCGCGATCTCGCCGGCAGCGGGCCGGTCAGGCCCCCCGCAGGGTGGCGCCGACGCGTTCCGCGGCCCGGGCGACCGCCGCGTCCCGGGCGGCCACCGCCTCCTCGCCCGCGAGGGTCCGGTCCGGGGCCCGGAACGTCAGCTTGTACGCGAGCGACTTGCGTCCCGCGCCGAGCTGCTCGGAGGTGTAGACGTCGAACAGCCGGACGTCCTCCAGCAGCACGCCCGCGCCCTCGACCAGGGCCGCCCGCACCTCGGCCGCCGGCACCGAGTCGTCCACCACAAGCGCCACGTCGATCAGGGCCGGCGGGAACGTGGAGATGGTCGGGCCGGACACCAGCGGGGCGGCGGGCAGCGCGTCCAGGTCCAGTTCCATGGCGCAGGCACGCCGGGGCAGCTCCAGCGCGGCCAGCACGGCCGGGTGCAGCTCACCGGCGTGGCCGACGACCACGTCGTCCACCACCAGTTCGGCGCAGCGGCCCGGGTGCCACGGCGCCCGCTCCCCGGCCCGTACCGTCACCCGGTCGGCGGGGATGCCCGCGGCGTCGAGCACCGCCCGGCCCGCCTCGACCGCGTCCGCCCAGCCGGCCGGCCGGCCCGCGCCCCACCAGCCGGCCGGTTCGATCTCGCCGGTGAGCGCCACCGCGACGTGCCGCGGCTGGGCCGGCACCACCGCGTCGGCGGCGGCGAACTCCTCGTCGGTGGGCCGCCGGTCCACGCCCATCGCGGGCGGGGCCCCGGCGCCGGGACGCGGGTGGAAGACCGTGCCGATCTCGTAAATCGCCACGTCCCGCTGACCCCGGCCGACGTTGCGCTTGACGATGCCCAGCAGCGGGCCGAGCAGCGTGGTGCGCAGCAGCGGCTCCTCCTCGGACAGCGGGTTCGCCAGGCGTACCGCCGGGCGGCGCGGGTCGTCGGCGGGCAGGCCGAGCTGGTCGGCCAGCTCGGGCGCGACGAACGGCTGCGCCAGCACCTCGACGTAGCCGCGCTCCGCGAGGGAGCGGGCGACGGCCCGGCGGCGCTGCTGCTGCCAGGTCAGGCCCCGCCCGGGCGGCGCGGTGGGCAGCACCGACGGCACACGGTCGTAGCCGTCGAGGCGTACCACCTCCTCCACCAGGTCGGCCGGGTCGGTCAGGTCGGGCCGCCAGCTCGGCGGCGTCACGGTCAGCACCTCGCCGCCCCCGGCGGCCGTGCCGGCGGTGCCCGGGTCCTCGGCGAGCCGGTCGGCGCCGCCTGTGACGGTGCAGCCGACCTGCTCCAGCAGTTCCGCCACCCGCTGCGGCGAGTAGGCCACACCGACCCGCCGCGAGGGCAGGTCCACCGGCAGCGTCACGGGCGTACGCGGCGCGACGTGGTCGATGTCGAGCACCTCGGCGCCGGCCGTGCCGCCCGCCAGGTCGGTGAGCAGCCGGACCGCCTTCTCCAGCGCGACAAGCGGCAGCGCCGGGTCGACGCCGCGCTCCCACCGCTTCGCGGCCTCGCTGAACAGCTTGTGCCGCCGAGCGGTACGGCCGACTGTCGCCGGATCCCAGTGCGCCGCCTCGAACAGCACGTTCGTGGTGGAGGCGAGCACCTCGCTGGTCTCGCCGCCCATCACCGCCGCGAGCGAGATCGGACCGGTGTCGTCGCAGATCACCAGGTCCTCGACGGACAGTGTGCGGTTCACCCCGTCCAGCGTGGTCAGCTTCTCCCCCGCCTCGGCGCGGCGCACCACGAGCGTCCCGGCGATCCGGTCCGTGTCGAAGGCGTGCATCGGCTGGCCGAGTTCGAGCATCAGGTAGTTGGTGATGTCGACCGGCAGCGAGATGCTGCGCACTCCCGCGGCGGTGAGCCGCTGCCGCATCCAGCCGGGCGTCTGCACGGCCGGGTCGACGCCGCGCACCATCCGCGCCGCGAACCTGTCGCAGCCGACCGGGTCACGGACCTCCACCGGGTACGCCGGCTCGGCGGTCGCGCCGGGCGCGGGCGCGTCGGCCGGGTCGCGGAACGGCACACCGAGCGCGTGCGACAGCTCCCGGGCGATGCCGCGCACGCTCAGCGCGTACCCGCGGTCCGGGGTGATCTCCATCTCGACCACGACGTCGTCCAGGCCGACGACGGGCCGGGCGTCGTCGCCGGGCTGGGCCTTGACGTCCTCGGGCAGCACGATGATGCCCGAGTGGTCGTCGCCGAGGCCCAGCTCCTGCGCCGAGCAGATCATGCCGTGGGAGTTGCGCCCGTACGTCTTGCGCGCGCCGATGGCGAAGCCGCCGGGCAGCACGCCGCCGGGGAGGATCACCACGACCTTGTCGCCCACGGCGAAGTTACGCGCGCCGCAGACGATCTCCTGCGGCTCGCCGGTGCCGTTCGCGGCGCCGACGTCCACCCGGCAGAAGCGGATCGGCTTCTTGAAGCCGGTCAGCTCCTCGATCTCCAGGACCTCGCCGACGACCAGCGGGCCGGTGACCGACTCGCGCAGGTCCACCACGGACTCGACCTCGATGCCGAGGTCGACCAGCGCCTGCTCCAGGTCGCCGGTGGGCAGGCCGGCCGGCAGGTCCACGTACTCCCGCAGCCAACTGACAGAGACTCGCATGACTGTTAAACCACCGTTCCCGTAGCTCAGGCGCCGAACGCGCGGGTGAACCGCACGTCGCCCTCGGCCATGTCCCGCATGTCACTGACGCCGTGCCGGACCATCACGGTCCGGTCGATGCCCATGCCGAACGCGAATCCGGAGTAGACCTCCGGGTCGATGCCGCAGGCGCGCAGCACCCGCGGGTTGACCATGCCGCAGCCGCCCCACTCGACCCACTGCGGACCGTCCCGGTGCTCCGGGAACCAGACGTCGAACTCCGCCGACGGCTCGGTGAACGGGAAGTAGTGCGGGCGCCAGCGGGTCTTCGCCCCCTCGCCGAACATGGCCCGGGCGAAGTGGTCGAGCGTGCCGCGCAGGTGCGCCATGGTGATGCCCTTGTCCACCACCAGGCCCTCGACCTGGTGGAAGACCGGCGCGTGGGTGGCGTCCAGCTCGTCGGTGCGGTAGACCCGGCCGGGCACCACCACGTAGATGGGCGGCTTGCGGCTGAGCATGGTGCGCGCCTGCACCGGCGACGTGTGCGTGCGAAGAACGAGGCCGGAACCCTCGGGTGCGATGTGGAACGTGTCCATCAGGCCGCGCGCCGGGTGGTCGGCCGGGATGTTCAGGGCGTCGAAGTTGGTCCACTCCAGCTCGACCTCGGGGCCCTCGGCCACCTCGTAGCCCATGCCGATGAACAGGTCGCTGATCTGCTCCATCAACACGCTCAGCGGGTGGCGGGCGCCACGCGGCCGGCGGTCGTACGGCAGGGTCACGTCGACCCGCTCCTCGACCAGCACCCGCTCCGCCTGCTCCCGGTCCAGGATCTCCTGCCGGGCGGCGTACGCGGCTTCGACGGCCCGGCGGGCCTCGTTGACCCGCTTGCCGGCGTCGGCCTTGGCGGCCGGCGGCAGCGCGCCGATCTCCCGGCGGGCCAGCGACACCGGGGAGCGGTCGCCGAGGTGCGCGGGGCGCAGCGCGGCGAGCGCGTCCGGGTCGGCGGCCCCGGCGAACGCCTTCTCGGCGTCGGCCACGGCCCCGGCCAGGGCGTCCGGGTCGAGCAGGGCGACCTGCTTCGGGTCGTACGGATCGTTGCGGTAACTCATGGTGAACGGGCACTCCCTCACGGCGGCACCGACCCTCGCGGGTGGCTAGGCGAGTCTACGGACGCGCGGCTTCGCCGCAGCCCGCCGGTGGGGAGTCGTGCAGGGGGAAGGGTCAGGCCCGCCGCCCGCCGACACCGGCGGGCTGGCTAAACGAACGCCGTGGCGCGTTCATGACGAGGCGGACTCCCCTGCTGTGTCTCGCGTGCCCCGGGGGGCACGCAGTGCTCTGGCGGAAGAATACAGGCAGACGGCCGCCGCCGCAGCCAGGTTCAGGCTCTCCGCGCGCCCGTGCAGCGGCACCCGGACCCGGGCGTCAGCGGCGCCGGTCATCTCCTCGGGCAGGCCGTGCGCCTCCGAGCCGAACAGCCACGCGGTGGGGGCGGCCAGCCGCCCGGCGTCGGCGAGGTCATCCAGGTCGCTGTCGCCGTACCCGGTGGTGGCGAGGATCTCCAGGCCGGCGGCCCGCAGCGCCTGAACGGCGGCGAGCGGGTCGGCGGCGCGGACCACGTCGACGTGGAAGAGGCTGCCGGCGGAGGCCCGCACGCACTTGCCGTTGTAGGGGTCGACCGCCTCGCCCGCGAACACCACGGCGCCCGCGCCCGCCGCGTCGGCGGTACGCAGCACGGTGCCGGCGTTGCCCGGGTCACGGATCCCGGCGAGCACCGCGACCAGTCGCGGCCCGCGCGCCACGGCCTGCTCCAGGGGTACGTCGAGGTGGCGGCAGACCGCCACCAGGCCCTGCGGGGCGACGGTCTCGGCCAGCGCGGCCAGGGCGTCGTCGGTCACCTCGGAGACGGGCACGTCGGCCCGCGCGGCGGTGGCGGCGAGGTCGGCGTACCGGTCCAGCGCGGCCGGGGTGCCGAACAGCTCGACCACGGTGCCGGTGCGGGCGAGCGCCTCCCGGACCGCCTGCGGCCCTTCGGCCAGGAACCGGCCGGCCTGGTCGCGGTCGCGCCGGCGTTGCAGCCGGCGGGCCGCCACCACCCTCGGGGTACGCGCGGTGAACGGCCCGGGAACGGCGTCGAGGCGCCTCCCCTGCGACGATGACTGCATGGGAGACGCCTCGATCTGCCGTACGGGGTGGGTCAGGCGGCCTGGGCCGCGGCGCCACCGGTGCCCTCGGCCGCCACGGCGGCGCGGGCCAGCTCGACGATCGCCGCGAAGGCCGCGGCGTCGTTGACGGCCATGTCGGCCAGGATCTTCCGGTCGACCTCGATGCCGGCCAGGCGCATGCCCTGGATCAGCCGGTTGTAGGTCAGGCCGTTGGCCCGGGCGCCGGCGTTGATCCGCTGGATCCAGAGCTGCCGGAAGTCGCCCTTGCGGTCGCGACGGTCCCGGTAGGCGTACTGCATCGAGTGCAGCACCTGCTCCTTGGCCTTGCGGTACAGCCGGGAGCGCTGACCGCGGTAGCCGCTCGCGGTCTCCAGCAGGGTACGACGCTTCTTCTGGGCGTTCACAGCCCGCTTGACGCGTGCCATCTCAACTCCTTCTTCGGTTCAGGTGGCGCGCGTCAGCGGCCGAGCAGCTTCTTGATGCGCTTGATATCGGCCTTGGCCAGCTCGACGGTGCCGGTCAGCCGACGGGTCTGGGTGCTGGGCTTCTTCTCCAGGTTGTGGCGAAGGCCGGCCTGCTGGGCAACGATCTTGCCCTTGCCGGTCACCTTGACCCGCTTACCCATGCCCGTGTGGCTCTTCATCTTCGGCATTGGAACGTCTTCTCCCCTGTTACTGGCCGCTGGTCTCAGCGGTCGTGCCGGTCTCACCGGCTGCTGCGGTCTCGCCGGCCGTCGGGGTCTCGCCGGCCGGAGCGGCCGGTTCCTCCGCGGTCCGGTCGCGCGGTCCACCGCGGGACGCCGTGGCGGCGACCGCGGAGGCCTTCACGGCCCGGTGCGGAGCGAGAACCATGATCATGTTTCGGCCGTCCTGCTTCGGCGCGGCCTCGACGTATCCAAGGTCCGTGATCTCGGACTCGAGCCGGCGCAGGAGCCGGTAGCCCAGCTCCGGGCGGCTCTGCTCCCGACCGCGGAACATGATCGTCACCTTGACCTTGTCGCCGGCCTTGAGGAACCGCACCACGTGACCCTTCTTGGTCTCGTAGTCGTGCGGGTCGATCTTCGGCCGGAGTTTCATTTCCTTGATGACGGTCTGCTGCTGGTTACGCCGCGCTTCGCGCGCCTTCAGTGCGCTCTCGTACTTGAACTTGCCGAAGTCCATGAGCTTGCACACCGGCGGGCGCGCCATCGGCGCAACCTCGACCAGGTCCAGGTCGACGTCCGCGGCCAGCTGCAGGGCGCGCTCCAGCGGGACGATGCCCACCTGCTCACCCTCAGGACCGACCAGTCGGACCTCACGTGCCCGGATCTGCTCGTTCACGCGTGGTTCGACGCTGATGGGGCCTCCTCGAGTCGAGTCTCCTAATGCCGACTCCGTGGGCTCCCAGGTGGGAGCCGACCCGGAAAGCAGAAGGCCCCGGCGTATGCCAGGGCCCACTCGACCGGTCGGCACGATCACAGGATCGCGCATCCGGCGTCGGGACGTGCCCGAAACCGGGACCGGACCCGGCCACCGTGGCGGCGACTCGGGTGGGAGCGGGCGCTCCGCTTCTCGACCGCCCGCACGTCAGTGACGGAGGCAGTCTGGTCGACTCCGCAACACTACACCCTCGGCCCAGGGCCGCCCAAACCGGGATCGCTGGTCAGCGGGGTGCCGGCTGGCCGGCGGACAGCGCCACCAGGTGCGCCTGGTGCAGGCGGCGCAGCGCGCGGACGGCCTCGACCGCGCTCTCCTTGTCGGCGGCCTGCAACGCGACCATCGGCAGCAGGTCGTCGTCGTGCAGCTCCAGGCTGGCCCACGGGGCGCCCCTGTCGAACCGGACACCGCGGACGACCTCCCAGGGCAGCTCGTACGAGCTGAACACGTTGCGCACCCGCACGCCCTTGGCGTCGGCGACCACCCGGGGGCGGGTGAACAGCAGGAAGCCGAGCGCGCCGAAGACGCCCAGACCGATCATGGCGAACTGGTCGCCGCGCTGGAACGTGCCGTAGCCGTTGCCGGTGGCGCCGGTCAGCGACGTCGCGACGAGGCTGAACACCACGAACAGCGTGACGGCCGACACCCAGCAGACGACCCGGACGCGGCGGGGTCGCACGGTCACCACGGAATCGCTCACCCGACCAGTCTGCCATCCGGCTCGCGCGCGTCTTCGGCCGCCACACGGTCCGGGCCGCTCCGGCGCGACCCGGAGCGGCACCGGCCTCACAGCCGGCAGGCGTGGATGTTGGTGACCAGGATCGCGCGGGCGCCCAGCTCGTACAGCTCGTCCATGATCCGGTGCACGTCGTCGCGGAGCACCATCGCCTGCACCGCGACCCAGCCCTCCCGGTGCAGCGGCGAGACCGTGGGCGACTCGATGCCCGGGGTCAGCGAGCTGGCCCGGTCGAGCAGCCCGGCCGGCACGTCGTAGGCGAGCATCACGTAGCGCCGGGCCACCAGGACGCCGTGCAGCCGGCGCAGCAGTTGCTCCTGCTGCGCGCCGCCGGGCGCGCCGGCCCGGCGGACCAGCACCGCCGAGGAGCGCAGCAGCGGCTCCCCGAAGACCACCAGGCCGGCCTGGCGCAGCGTCGCGCCGGTCTCCACCACGTCGGCGACCACGTCGGCCACGCCGAGGCGGATGGCGTTCTCCACCGCGCCGTCGAGGCGGATCACGTCGGCCTTGACGCCCAGCTCGGCCAGGTGCCGTTCGACCAGACCGGGGTACGCGGTGGCGATGCGGTGCCCGCCGAGCTGCTGGACGGAGGCGACGTCGTCGGGCCGGGCGGCGAACCGGAAGGTGGCCCGCCCGAAGTTGAGGTCCAGGATCTCCTCGGCCGGGGCGCCGGAGTCGATCAGCAGGTCCCGCCCGGTGATGCCGACGTCCAGGTCACCGGAGCCGACGTAGGTGGCGATGTCCTTGGGGCGCAGGTAGAAGAACTCGATGTCGTTCTGCTCGTCCCGGCAGACCAGGTCCTTCGGGTCGGTGCGCTGGCGGTAGCCCGCCTCGCGCAGCATCTGGGCAGCCGACTCGGCCAGGGTGCCCTTGTTGGGTACGGCGACGCGCAGCATGGGAGTGCTCCTTCGTTCGATCGGATGATCAGCGGACGGGCACTCACAGATGTCGGTAGACGTCCTTCAGTTCCAGACCGGTGGCCAGCATCAGCACCTGCGCCTGGTAGAGCAGCTGGGAGATCTCCTCGGCGGCCCGCTCCGGGCCCTCGTGCTCGGCGGCCATCCACGACTCGGCCGCCTCCTCGACGACCTTCTTGCCGATGAAGTGCACGCCCTTGGCGAGCGCCTCGACGGTGCCCGAGCCCGGGGTGCCGGCGGCGGCCTTGGCCTGCAGCTCGGCGAACAACTCCTCGAACGTCTTCACGGGAGGCGATTCTTCCAGCCGCCCGCGGTGGCCCGTCGCGGCGGGTGGGACGGACTCGAAAGACCCCTTTCGAAAGGGATCTTTTGAAAGTAGTCTTTCGATATGGCTGAGCAACACCCCCGCGAGATCACGGACGTGGAGACGCTCCGCGCGTTCGCCCACCCCCTTCGCCTGCGCATCCTCAACGCCGTCGGCCTGCACGGCCCGCTGACCGCCACCGAGGTGGCCGAGCGGGTCGGGGAGAGCCCGGCCAACTGCTCCTGGCATCTGCGTCAGCTCGCCAAGTACGGCTTCGTGGCCGAGGCGGGCGGCGGCACCGGCCGCCAACGGCCCTGGCGCCTGGTGACCGACGGGCACCGGTGGGGCGACGGCGACGAGAGCCCCGAACTGGCTCGGGCCGGCGACGCCGCCGCCCGGGTGCTGCTCGATCTGGAGTACCGCAAGCTCTGGGACTGGATGGCGGCCCGCCGGCAGGAGCCCGCCGAATGGCGGGACGCGGGCTTCTTCAACCAGTTCATCGGCTGGTACACCGCCGAGGAACTGGCCGGGCTGCGCGAGGAACTCCGGTCGTTGTTCGCCCGCCACCTCGACCGGCTGCAGGATCCGGCGGCGCGGCCGGCCGGGTCCCGCCCGGTGCGCCTGATGGCCTGGGGCGTACCGGAGGTGGAGCGGTGAGGGGCCTGCTGCGCCAGCCGGACTTCCGGCTGTTCTTCCTCGCGCTGACCGTGAGCATGGTCGCCGAGTCGGTGCTACTGCTGGCGCTCGCGGTGTGGGTGAAGCAGATGACCGGCTCGGACGGGCTGGCCGGTGCCACCTTCGTCGCCCTGACCGCGCCGATGGTGCTCGCGCCGCTGGTCGGCTGGGTCGTCGACCGGGCGCCCCGGCGGCGGCTGTTCGTGGCGCTCAACGCGGGCACGGCCGTCCTGCTGCTGCCGCTGCTCACCGTGCACGACGACAGCCGGCTCTGGGTGATCTACGCGGTCGCCGCCGGTTACGGACTGTCCTACCTCGCGCTGGGCGCGACGGTCACCGCTCTCGTGCAGGAACTGGTCCCCGTCTCCCTGCTCCCCGACGCCAACGGCGCCACGCAGACCGTCAAGCAGGGCCTGCGGCTGGCCGGCCCACTACTCGGCGCCGGGCTGTTCGTGCTGCTCGGCGGTCCGGCCCTGGCCGGGGCCTGCGCGGCCGGTTTCCTACTGGCCGCGGTCGCCGGGCTGGGTCTGCGGCCCGCCCCGGGCGTCACGGTCGCCGGGGGTCACGCCGCGGGAGGGCGCGACGAACTCGTCGCCGGGGTACGGCACCTGCTGGGCGAACCGGCGCTGCGCCGGGCCCTGACCGCCGTCGTCATCGCCACGGTCGGCCTCGGTCTCGGCGAGACGCTGTGGTTCGCGTACGTCGACCAGGGGCTCGGCCGGGAGCCCGCCTTCCTCGGTGTGCTCGTGTCGCTGCAAGGCGTCGGCGGGCTGATCGGCGGCGTCGGGTCGGCCGCGCTGGTGCGTCGCCTGGGCGAGCTGAACGCCATGGCGCTCGGGGTCGCCTGCGTGGCGCTGGGCGGCCTGGCGCTGGTCCGGCCCGCCCTCGGCCTGGCGGTCGCGGCGAGTGTGCTGATCGGACTGGGGCTGCCGGTCGCCTGGGTCGGTGTGATGACGCTCGTGCAACGGCGTACCGCCCCGCAGCTGGTGGGCCGGGCCTCGTCCGCGCTGGACGCGCTGGCCAGCGGGCCGCAGGCGGTGGCGATCGGCGCGGGCGCGCTGCTGGTCGGCCTGGTCGACTACCGGATCCTCTACGCGTCGATAGCGTTCGTGCTCACGATCGCCGCCGGCTACCTGCTCACCGGCCGGCACCTCAGCCCACCGGCCGTGACCGGCGCTCCCGCCACCCCACCGCCCTCCGAACTGCCCATCACCTAGCCCCACCCCACCCCGCCGATCATGACGTCAGCGGTCTCAACCGTCCGGTTTGTCCACGCCAAGGAAACAAGTGTTCCTCCGCCGGTGGCACGGGATCCCGCAGACGCGGGGCCAGGTTGCGCCGTGCCGGGCGCACAGTCAGGCGAAGCCGACGCGGTGGGCGGACTGGGCGTCCAGGCCACGGATCGCGAGAGCGGCGTCCAGCGCCGCTACGGTCGCCGACCAGCCCTTGTCCTCGGCCGAGCCGGGCAGCCCGGCCCGGTCCCGCGCCTGCTCGATGGTGTCCACGGTCAGCACCCCGTGCGCCACCGGCTTGCCCTCGTCCAGCGCCACCCGGGTCAGCCCCTCGGTGACCGACTGGCAGACGTAGTCGAAGTGCGCTGTCGCGCCGCGTACCACCACGCCGAGCGCGACGACCACGTCGTAGCGGCGGGCCATCGCCTGGGCCACCACCGGCAGCTCCACCGAGCCGGCCACCCGGGCCACCACGGCCCGCGCCCCGCACGCCTGCGCGGCGGCCACCGCACGCTCGGTCATGTGGTCGGTCAGCTCGCCGTGCCATCGGGCGGCCACCACACCGACAGTCATCCCGGCCGCGTCCACAGCGGTCACGCCCGGCTCACCGAAACCCGCCATCGCCCTACGCTCCGATCTCGTCACCGGCGACCGGGCGGCCCATCGGCGCCTCGGTCACCTCGTCCAGTCCGTCCAGCAGGTGACCCATCCGGTCCCGCTTGGTGCGCAGGTAACGCACGTTCTCCGGGTTGGACCGCACGGGCAGCCCTTCCCGGCCCGTCACGGTGAGGCCGTACCCCTCCAGGCCGGCCCGCTTGGCCGGGTTGTTCGTCAGCAGCCGCATCGAGCGGACGCCCAGGTCGTAGAGGATCTGCGCGCCGGTGCCGTAGTCGCGGGCGTCGGCCGGCAGCCCCAGGTCGAGGTTCGCGTCAACGGTGTCGCGGCCCTGGTCCTGGAGCTGGTACGCCTGGAGCTTGTGCAGCAGGCCGATGCCGCGGCCCTCGTGCCCGCGCACGTAGAGGACCACGCCGCGCCCCTCGGCGGCGACCCGGGCCAGCGCGGCCTGCAACTGCGGCCCGCAGTCGCAGCGCAGCGAGCCGAACACGTCGCCGGTGAGGCACTCGGAGTGCACCCGCACCAGCACGTCCCGCCCGTCGCCGAGATCACCCATGACCAGCGCGACGTGCTCGGCCGGGTCGTGCTCGACGCGGTAGCCGAGCGCCCGGAACACGCCGTACGGGGTGGGCATGCGCGCCTCGGCGGCCAGCTCGACCTGCTTCTCGGTACGCCGCCGGTAGGCGATCAGGTCCGCGATGGTGACCAGGGTCAGCCCGTGCTCGGCGCAGAACTTCTCCAGGTCCGGCAGGCGCATCATGGTGCCGTCGTCGTTCACCAGCTCGCAGAGCACCCCCGCCGGGCGCAGCCCGGCCAGCCGGGTCAGGTCCACCGCCGCCTCGGTGTGCCCGGGGCGGCGCAGCACCCCGCCGGCGCGGGCGCGCAGCGGCACCACGTGACCGGGCCGGGCCAGGTCGGTCGGGCCGGTGGCGGCGTCGGCGAGCAGCCGGATGGTGTGCGACCGGTCGGCGGCCGAGATGCCGGTGCTGACGCCCTCCCGGGCGTCCACCGTCACCGTGTACGCGGTGCCGCGCCGGTCCTGGTTGGTGTGGTGCATCGGCGGCAGGTCGAGCCGGTCGCACTCGTCCTCGGTCAGCGGCACGCAGATGTAGCCGGAGGTGTAGCGGACCATGAACGCCACCAGCTCCGGCGTGGCCAGCTCGGCCGCGAAGATCAGGTCGCCCTCGTTCTCGCGGTCCTCGTCGTCGACCACGACGACGGGGCGCCCGGCGGCGATGTCCGCCACCGCCTGCTCGATCGATCCGAAAGTGGTCATGCCACTGCCTCCGAGTACGTCGCCGGGATCGGGGCGGGCGCGGTCGCGACGGCCCGGGAGGTGCGCCACCAGCTGTACATGCCGGCGGCGCAGAACGCGCCGTAGACCAGGTACATGGCGGCCGACGGGTAGAAGCCGCCGCGCAGCAGCAGCGGCACGCCGACCGCGTCGACGGCGATCCAGATCAGCCAGAACTCGACCCAGCCGCGGGCCATGCCGTAGGTGGCGAGCAGGCTGCCGACCAGGATCCAGGCGTCCGGCAGCGGGCCCCACGAGCCGAGCGCGGCGAGCACCGGGTATGCGGCGGCGGTGCCGACGGCGGCGGCCACCAGCAGGCCGAGCCGCTCCCGCCAGGTGGCCCAGCGCGGCACCACGGCCGGCTCGTCCCCGCCGCCGGCGCGGCGGTTGCGCGACCAGCGCCACCAGCCGTAGACGCTGACGGCGAAGAAGAAGACCTGCCGGCCGGCCTGGCCGTAGAGGTCGTGCGCCTGCGGGGTGACGAAGACGCCGCCGAGGAACACGGTGAGCAGCAGCGCGTTGCCGATCATGCCGACCGGCCAGGCCCAGACCACCCGGCGCAGCCCGAGCAGCGCCGAGGCGAGCCCGAAGACGTTGCCGACGATCTCCCGGACCAGCACCGGCGAACCCGCCACGTGCACCTGGGCGTCGAGCAGCCAGCCGAGCGGGCCCATCACCGGGCACCCCCCGCGTTCCGGTCGCCGAGCAGCCGCTCGACGTACTTGGCCAGCACGTCCACCTCCAGGTTGACCGGGTCGCCGAGCTGCTTCGTACCGAGGACGGTGAGCTTCAGCGTCGTGGGGATCAGGCCGACGGAGAACCAGTCGTCGCCCACCTCGGCGACGGTCAGGGACACGCCGTCGACGGTGATCGAGCCCTTCTCCACCACATAGCGGGCCAGCCCGGCGGGCAGCCGGAACCGCACCGTCTCCCACTGCGCGGCCGGCTCCCGGGCGATGATCTCGCCGACGCCGTCGACGTGGCCCTGGACCAGGTGTCCGCCGAGGCGGCTGTTGAGCGCGGCGGCCCGTTCCAGGTTGACCGGGTCGCCGGGGCGCAGCGCGCCGAGCGCGGTGCGGCGCAGCGTCTCGCCCATCACGTCGGCGGTGAACACGCCGCCGTCGACGTCGACCACGGTGAGGCAGACGCCGTTGACCGCGATGGAGTCGCCGTGCCGGGCGTCCGAGGTGACGAGCGGGCCGCGGATGGCGACCAGCGCGGAGTCGTCGCCGGTCTCGGTGCTCCGGACGATCTCGCCCAGTTCCTCGACGATGCCGGTGAACATGTCAGGCCTCCCTCTTCCGGGGCAACGCGGTGATCCGCAGGTCGGGGCCGACCCGCGTAACGTCGGTGATCTCCAGGTCGATGGCGTCGGCGATGGTCGTCACGCCGGCGCCGAGCAGCGCGGTCGGGCCGGCGCCGAGCAGCTTCGGCGCGACGTACCCGACGATCCGGTCGACCAGGCCGGCGGCGAGGAACGCGCCGGCCAGCGTCGGCCCACCCTCCAGCAGCGCGGCCCGCACGCCCCGGTGGTGGAGCTCCGCGAGCAGCGCGGCCAGGTCGACCCGGCCGTCCGGCCCGGCGCCGACCTCCGCGGCGGTGGCCACCCAGGTGCGGGCGGCGCCGTCGCGCACGCGGGCGTCGGCCGGGGTACGCCCCGAGCTGTCCACCACCACCCGCAGCGGCTGCCGGATGGCCAGGGTGCCGTCGCGCAGGTTGCGGGCGGTCAGGCGCGGATCGTCGGTGAGCACGGTGCCCACCCCCGCGAGCACCGCGTCGACGGTGCCGCGCAGCGCGTGCACGTCGATCCGGGCCGCCTCGGAGGTGATCCACATGCTGGTGCCGTCGGCGGCGGCGGAGCGCCCGTCGAGCGTGGCCGCGTACTTCCAGATCAGGTACGGCCAGCCGCGGCGCATCGAGGTGAGCCAGGCGACGTTGCCGGCCTCGGCCTCGTGCGCGCGTACCCCCAGGGCGACCCGGACCCCGGCGGCGCGCAGCGTGGCCGCGCCGCCCGAGGCGATCGGGTTGGGGTCGGGCACCGCGATGACCACGCGGGACACCCCGGCGGCGATGAGCGCGTGGCTGCACGGGCCGGTGCGGCCGGTGTGGTCGCAGGGTTCCAGGGTGACGACGGCGGTACCGCCGCGGGCGCGCGTGCCGGCCTGTGCCAGCGCGACGATCTCGGCGTGCGGGCCGCCGGCGTACGCGTGGAAGCCCTCGCCGACCACCTCGCCGTCGGCGTCGAGCAGCACGCAGCCGACCACCGGGTTGGGGCTCGTGGTGCCGAGTCCGCGCGCGGCCAGTTCGATGGCACGCCGCATCGCCTCGTCGACTGAGACGCTCGCCATGGCCGCCTGTCCTCCCGCTCGCCGGTCGCGCGCGGGCGGTTCGGGAGGACAGGCCACGAAAGCCGCGGACACGCGGCGGCGGAGAACCCGGGGACGGCGACGCCGACCCCGGGGAGCCCACGCGGCGGCTGAGGGTGCTCAGCGGCCGGCAGGGGCCTCCCCCGTTCCGCGCGCTGTCTCCCATCCGGACTTTCTGGGGACGGACGAGCCGCACCCCAACCGTCGGCCCCGGATTCTCACCAGGTCCACCGTCCGGCCGAAGCCGTCCGGGTCGCGGGCTTACCACGGTCGGACCGTGGATCACCGCCGGTTCGGAATTTCACCGAGCCCCGCCAGCGCGTGGTGGGTATACGGGAAGTCTTACACGTTCCACCGCGGCGCGCGCCACAGAGGCGAGCTACCTCACAGCAGGACCGCACGATCACGTAACGCCGCGGCGGCGGTCCACCGCCACGTACGACCCGGGCTGGCTCTTGGCCACCGTCTTCATCTCGGAGGCCATGGCGATGGCCTCCAGCGGATCGGTGAAACGCTTGCCGGAATCGGACAGCGACACGCCGATGGAGAGTGTGACGAGCGCGGCGCGGCGGATGTTGCCCCGCCGGTCCTTCAGCTCCACGAAGCCGCGTTCCCGGTCGGTGGAGTCGTAGAGCGCGTCCGCGGCCTTCTCGAAGTCGACCACGGCCCGGCTGGTCAGCGGCCGGACCTGGCTGGGGGTGCAGACGATGACGAAGTCGTCGCCGCCGACGTGGCCGAGGAACGCCGGCGGGACCCCGATCGACACCACCGCCCGGTGCAGGCTGCGGGCCAGCGCCGAGATGAACTCGTCGCCGCGCACGAAGCCGTACCGGTCGTTGACGCTCTTGAACCGGTCGATGTCGATGTAGCCGACGGCGTAGTCGACGCCGTCGCGTACCCGGTCGCTGATCTCCCGCCGGATCCGGCTGTTGCCGGGCAGGCCGGTCAGCGGCGAGACCTCCCGGAACTCCTTGTTACGCCGCAGCGTGGAGTTGACCCGGGCCACCAGTTCCAGCGTGTCGAACGGCTTGACCAGGTAGTCGTCGGCGCCGACGCTGAGCCCGTTGACCTTGTCCTGGGTCATCCCCTTGGCGGTGAGCATGATCACCGGCAGAGCCGAGGTCATCGGGTCGGCGCGCAGCCGCCGGGTCAGCTCCAGCCCGTCGATGCGCGGCATCATCAGGTCGACCACGGCCAGATCGGGCCGCTGCCGCTCGATGATCTCCAGCGCCTCCTGGCCGTCGGCGGCGTGCAGCACCTCGAAGCCGTGCAGGCGCAGGTTGAACTCGACGAAGCGGGCGATGTCCTCGTCGTCGTCGACGACGAGGATCACGTCGGGTCGCTCGCCGGCCGGGTCCATCTCAGGCCCCGGTCATCGCGCGTTCCGCCAGGCCCCGCAGGCGGCGTACGGCCTCCGCGGGGTCGTCGGCGCCGTAGACGGCGGTGCCCGCGACGAACGCGTCGGCACCGGCCGCGGCGGCCTGCTCGATGGTGTCCGCGGCGATGCCGCCGTCGACCTCGATGCGCAGCTCCAGGTGCCCGCTGTCGACGTGCCGGCGGGCCGCGCGCACCTTGTCCAGCAGGTGCGGCAGGAATCGCTGGCCGCCGAAGCCGGCCTTGATCGTCATGATCAGCAGCGTGTCGAAGCTCGGCAGCAGCTCCAGGTACGGCTCGATCGGGGTGTCCCGGTCGATCGCCAGCCCCGCCTTCGCCCCGGCCGAACGCAGGTCCTTGGCCAGCGCCACCGGGTCGTCGCACGCCTCGGCGTGGAACGTGACGTTGTACGCCCCGGCGTCGGCGTACCCGGGCGCCCAGCGGCGCGGGTCGGTGATCATCAGGTGCACGTCGAACGGGATCCCGGTGACGGCGCGCAGGCTCTGCACCACCGGCAGCCCGATGGTCAGGTTGGGCACGAAGTGGTTGTCCATGACGTCCACGTGCAGCCAGTCGGCGGCGGACTCCACGGCACGGACCTCGTCGGCGAGGCGGGCGAAATCGGCGGCCAGAATGCTCGGCGCGACGATCGGCGGCGGTACGGTCACCGGGCCAGTGTACGAACGCGATGATCCGGAGGTCGCGGCGCGCCTCCCGGAGCGACCATCGGTGACCTCGCCGTCACCCGCGGTGCACAATCCGGCCGTCCGGAGAGAAAATCGGCACGAATAGTCGTCGGTGACTGGCCGATCGATTGAAAGATGACGAAACTCCTACAGGGACGGTCACGTATGCTGCACGCCCGGGCGCGGGGGACGCCGGTCGAGCCTGCGCCGACCGGCTGCCATCTCTCCCGGAAGGGGCGGACGATGCGACGGTGGCTCCTCGTGCTCGCGCTGGCCGGTGCCGCGACCGCGGTGCTCGCGGGCTGCGCTCAGGCACACCGGGCCGACGGCGACCTGATCGACGACTGGGCGGCGCTGCCGGCGCCGCAACCGTTCGTCCCGGCGTCCGAGACGTGCCTGCCACGGCTGGGCACCGTGGTGGCCGCCGCCACGTACGAGACGGTGAACTGCGCGGGCAGCCACCTGGCCGAGACCGTGCACGTCGGCCGCTTCAACGGGGCGGCGGCGCAGGGCGTACGCCCGGAACCCGGCTCCCCGGCGCTGCGCACCGCGCGCGCCGAGTGCGACCAGCGGGCCCGGGAGATGATCGGCGGGGACTGGCGGGCCGCCCGGCTCGCGCTGAACATCGCGCTGCCGACAGTCACCGCCTGGACGTCCGGCGCCCGCTGGTTCCGCTGCGACCTGGCCGAGACCGACAGCATCGACAACACCCGGCCGGTCAACCGGGTCGGCAGCCTGCGGGGCGCGCTCGTCGGCGACAACCCGCTGCTGCACAGGTGCTTCGACCCGAAACTGATCGGCCAGAACCTCAACTACATGGCCCCGGTGCTCTGCACCGAACCGCACCGGGCGGAGTTCGTCGGCGTGTACGAGGAACGCGACATGAGCTGGGCGGAGTTCACCCGGGGCGCGCCCGCCACGCACCGGCGTTGCATGACGCTCATCGCCGCGTTCGCCGAGGTGCCGGACAACGCCGAACTGCCGTACCGGGCCGGGTCCATCTTCTACCCGCCGTCGCAGCGGGAGTGGGAGGAGGGCGACCGGGGCGTGCGCTGTTTCCTGTGGAGCGACGACCGCAAGCTGAACCGCTCGGTGCGCGGCGCCGGACCCGAGGGACTGCCTGTCGCCTGAGCGGCTGCCGTATGCTGCACCGCCGAGGCGTACCGGTCGACCGGGCGGCGCCGGACGCGCGGGGAGGTCGGTCGGGATGCGGCGATGGCGGGTGGCGGTCACCGTGGGCGCGGCGCTGGCACTGGCGCTCGGCGGCTGTGCCGCGCCGGCCGGAGTGGACCGTGACCTGGTCGACGACTGGCCCGCGTTCGCCGCGCCGGCCGGGTTCGTGCCGCAGTCCGGGGCCTGTCATCCCACGGTCGCCGACGTCGGCTACCTCAGCGGCTACCAGCCGGTCGACTGCGCCACCCCGCACCGCACCGAGACGCTGCACGTGGGCACGATGACCGGAGCGGAGGCGGAGCGTTCCGCGCCGCCGCGTACCGGCTCGGCGGGAATGCGTGCCGCGCACGCCGACTGCGCCCGCCAGGTCACCCGGGCCGTCGGCGGGGACTGGCGCGGCGGGCGGATGCGCCTGGCAGTGGTCTTCCCCTCGGCGCTCGCGTGGTCCGGCGGCGCCCGCTGGTACCGCTGCGACGTCGCGGAGATCACCGACCTGGACGAGGGCGCCGTGTCGCAGCGCACCGGCAGCCTGCGCGGCGCGTTGAAGCCCGGATCGAAGCTCGCGCTCGGCTGCTTCAACCCGAAGCTGAGCAAGAACGAGGTGCAGTCGATGCGGCCGGTGGCCTGCGCCAGCAAGCACCACGCCGAGTTCGTCGGCGTCCACCAGGCGCCGGACATCAGCTACGCGGAGTTCGAGCGCACGTCACTGCGGACGCACAAGGCCTGCCGCGGCCTCATCGCCAAGTACGCCGGGCTGCCGAACGACGGCAACATGCAGTACCGGGCCGGCACCATCATCTACCACCCGTACGAGGAGCAGTGGCGTGACGGCGACCGGGGAGTGCAGTGCTTCCTGTGGGTCTCCGGGCGGACGCTGACCCGCTCGGTCAAGGGCGCTGGCGCCAAGGCGCTGCCGATCAACTAAAGACCCGGGCGGGGCGGGCACGCTCGCCCACCCCGCCCGGGGCCGCTCAGCCGACCTGCAGCGTCACGTCGTCCACGACGAAGCTGGTCTGCAACGAGGAGTCCTCGACCCCGGTCCACTTCAGCGTGACCGTCTGACCGGCGTACGCGGCCAGGTTGAAGGTGCGCTGGGTGTAGCCGGTGGCCTTGTTCAGGTTCGAGTACGTGGCCAGCGTGGTCGAACCGACCTGCACGGTCAGCTTGTCGTACGCGGTCGAGGTGGTCGTCTCGGCCGTGTCGATGTGCAGCCAGAACGAGAACGTGTAGCTACTGCACCCGGCCGGCAGCGTGACCGACTGGGACAGCGACTCGGTACGCGAGGAGCCGTACCCGTTCATCCACGCCTTGTACGACCCGGTGCGGGCCGCCTGGCTGGAGCTGTTGGTGATCACGCCGGAGCTGGCCGTCCACGGCGCGGTGCCGGACTCGAAGCTGCTGTTGCCGATGAGCTGGCCGCCGGTGCAGCCGCCGCTGCCGCCGGTCACGGTGATCGTGTAGCTGGCGGTGCGGGTGGCCGAGCCGGTGCCGGTCACGGTGAGGGTGAACGTGCCGGTGGTGGCCGACGACGAGGCGGTGACGGTCATGGTGGCCGAGCCGCCCGAGGTGACCGAGGACGGGCTGAAGCTCACCGAGACGCCGCTCGGGGCGCCGCTGGCGGACAGCGCCACGGTCTGCGCGCTGCCTGCGGTGGTGGCGGTGCTGACCGTGGCGGTGGTGGAGCCGCCCCGGGCGACGCTGCCGGAGGTGGGGCTCACCGAGACGGAGAAGTCGTTCGTCGGCGTGCCGCCACCGACCGCGAGCTGCCAGATCGTGTACGCCACGCCGTCGGCGGCCCGGTTGAGGATGGTCGTGTTGATGTTGCTGGTGTTGTCGCAGGAGCGGTGGTAGCACCCGTCGTACGCCGCGCCCGCGGTGCCGCCCCACTTGCTGGCCTGCGCCGAGCTCTTGGTGTAGCTGGCGCCCGCCGCGTAGCCGGAGGTCTGGATGCCGGCGTTGGCGAACGAGTAGTCGTCCGAGCGGCCCTGCCCCTCGGTGTTCTCCTCGGGCGAGATGCCGAAGGAGTCCCAGTACGCCTTCAGCGGCGCGGCGGTGGCCGAGGTGATCCGGTTGATGAAGTAGCCGCCGTTGAGCGAGCCGACCATGTCGAAGTTGTAGTAGCCCTTGATGTAGCCGCGCTGGGTGGAGCTGAGCTGGTTGACGTAGTGCTTGGAGCCCTGGAGGCCCTGCTCCTCGCCGTTCCACCAGGCGAACCGGACCCGCTTGGTCATGGTCGGGTTCTGCGCGGCCAGCACCAGCGCGTTCTCCAGCAGTGCCGACGAGCCGGAGGCGTTGTCGTTGATGCCCGGGCCGGCGGCGACGCCGTCCAGGTGCGCGCCGAACATGACGACCTGGTCGGACGGGCCCTGCGGCCACTCGGCGATCAGGTTGTTGCCCGGGTAGGTGCAGGTGGAGCAGTTCTGCTCGGTGACCGTGTAGCCGGCGGCCTGGAGCTTGCCCTTGACGTAGTTGACCGACGCCGTGTAGCCGGCCGAGCCGGAGCGCCGGTTGCCGCCGTTGCTGGTGGCGATGGAGTTGAACTGGGTGAGGTGGGCCTGGATGTTGCTCAGGGAGACGTCGGGCGCGGCGAGCGCGGCGACGGCCGGGGCGGGGGCGGCCGGGGCGGGCGCGGCGGAGGCGGTGCCGGCCAGGCTCGCCGTCGTCAGCGTGGCGACGAGGGCGAGCGCGAGGCTCGTGGTCGGCGTTCTACGTCTCATGGAGACTCCTCGTGGGGGGTTCGCGGCGGGCGGGGGTGCCGGGACCGGTGGTCGAAACAGTTACATGCATCGATCACACAGTCAACGGGCTGTCACATCCCACCGGCCCCCTCCCTCCACCGGGATGCCGCACACGCTCCATCCCTCCCCATTTCTCCGCATGATCAAGGAGTTCGTGTCCGGGCACGGCGGCCCCGAGGACACGAACTCCTTGATCGACTGCGGGAAGAGCGGGTCAGACGCGGCGGAGGACCGCGAGGAACATGGCGTCGGTGCCGTGGCGGTGCGGCCAGAGCTGCACCGTGGGGCCGTCACCCAGGCCCGGCATGCCGGCCGGCAGCAGCGGCCGCGCGTCGACGAAGTCGACGGCGAAACCGCACCGCCGGGCCGCCTCGGTCACCGTCACGTGCGTCTCCACCACGTGCGGCGAGCAGGTCACGTACGCGACCAGGCCGCCCGGCCGGGCCGCCCGCAGCCCGGCGGTGAGCAGTTCCCGCTGCAACCGGGTCAGCGGCGGCAGGTCCGAGGGCTGGCGGCGCCACCGCGCCTCCGGGCGGCGGCGCAGCGCGCCCAGCCCGGTGCACGGCGCGTCCACGAGCACCCGGTCGAAGTGCCCCTCCGGCAGCTCCGGGTCGCCGCCCACGGTGCGCCCGTCGATGTTGAGCACGGTCACCGGCAGCCCGCGGGTGGCCTGGGCGACCAGTCGGGCCCGGTGCTCGGCCACCTCGACCGCTGTCAGCCGCGCGCCACGGGGCGCGGCGAGCGCGCCGAGCAGGCCCGACTTGCCGCCCGGGCCGGCGCACAGGTCAAGCCAGCGGCCGTCCGGGCCGTCGAGCGGGGCGGCCACCAGCGCGTCCGCCACCAACTGGGAACCCTCGTCCTGCACGTGCGCGCGGCCGTCGGTCACCGCCGGCAGGTCACCCGGCGCGCCGCCGGAGAGGTAGACCGCGTACGGCGAGAACGCGCCGGGGGCGCCGCCCACCTCGTCGGCGAGCGCCACCGGATCGGCCAGGCCCGGCCGGGCGCACAGGTGCACCGGCGGGCGCTCGTTGTCCTCGATGAGCAGCCGGGTCGTCTCACCCATGTCGCCGCCGAGCGCCTCGGCGAACGACCGCACGATCCACTGCGGGTGGCTGTACGCGAGAGCGAGGTGCCCGACCGGGTCGGTCTCCTGCGCCGGGGCGAGCCTGGCCACCCAGGCGTCGGCGTCCCGGGTGGTGATCTCGCGCAGCACCGCGTTGGCGAACCCGGTGGCGCCCGGCCCCACGGATCGGACCAGGTCCACGGTCGACGACACCGCCGCGTGCGGGGGCACCCGGGTGTGCAGGATCTGGTACGTCCCGAGCCGCAGCGCGTCGCGCACCGGCGGGTCGATGCGCTGCACGTCCCGCCCGGCCGCGTCGGTGACGATCGCGTCGAGCGTGCCGGTGTGCCGCAGCGTGCCGTAGGTCAGCTCGGTGGCGAACGCGGCGTCCCGGCCGGTCAGCCCGGCCTCGCGCAGCATCGCCGGGAGCACCAGGTTGGCGTACGCGTCGTCGCGGTGCACCGCCGCGATCACCTCGTAGGCGACCTGCCGGGGCAGGTCCACCGCCGGACGGGCCGGACGGCGCTCGCCCCGGCGGTCGCCGCCGCGCCGGTCGCCGCCGCGCCGGTCGGCACGCTCACGGTTGCCGAACCGGTCGTCACCCCGGCGCTCGGAGGCGGGCCGGTCGGCGTGCTCGCGCGCGTACCCCCGGGAGCGCTCGCCCTCGACGGGCCGGTCCGGACGCGTCGGCCCCGTCACGCGAACACCTCCCCGGCGGTGACCCGGGCGCCGCGCGCCCAGTCGCCGGCTGGCATGGCCTTCTTGCCGGCGGCGCGCACCTCGCCGAGGCGCACCGGCGTGGTGGCGGTGCCGACGAGCACGCCGGACTTCTCCACGTGCAGCTCCCCCGGCTTCAGCTCCGGACCGTCGGCAACCGGGGTGACCGGGCCGAGCTTGACCCGGTCGTCGCGGAACGTGGTCCACGGGCCGGGCGCGGGCGTGCAGGCGCGGATGCGCCGATCCACCGCGAACGCGGGGTCGCCCCAGCGGACCCGGGCGTCCTCCACGGTCAGCTTCGGGGCGAGCGAAACGCCGTCGGCGGGCTGCGGCACGGCCCGGGCGGTGCCGGCGCCGATCGCGTCGAGGACGGCGACCAGCAGCCCGGCGCCGGAGTGCGCGAGCCGTCCCAGCAGGTCACCGGAGGTGTCGGCGGGGCGGATCTCGTCGGTGACGGTGCCGTAGACCGGGCCGGTGTCCAGCCCCTCCTCCAGCTCGAAGACGCTGGCTCCGGTCAGCTCGTCGCCGTGCAGCACGGCGTGCTGCACCGGGGCGGCGCCGCGCCAGGCGGGCAGCAGCGAGAAGTGCAGGTTGATCCAGCCGTGCCGGGGGATCTCCAGCGCCACCGGCGGCACCAGCGCGCCGTAGGCGACCACCGGTACGCAGTCCGGCGCCAGCTCGCGCAGCCGGTCGAGGAACTCCGGCTCGCGTGGACGGGCCGGGGTGAGCACCTCGACGCCGTGCGCGTCGGCCCACGCGCCGACCGGCGAACGGACCAGCCCACGGCCACGCCCGGCCGGGGCGTCGGGGCGGGTGACCACGGCGAGCAACTCGTGCCCGGAGGCGGCGATCGCGTCCAGGGCCGGTACGGCGACAGCCGGCGTGCCGGCGAAGACCAGGCGCATCCGGGTCACCGCCCCAGGCCGAACGGGTTGCCGGCGGCGTGCGGGCTGAGCTTGACGGTGGGCGGGGCGGCCTGGTCGTACCACTCGGCCTGGCGGATCGCCTTCATGGCCTCCTTGCGGCCGGCCTGATCGAGCCGGTCGACGAAGAGGACGCCGTCGAGGTGGTCGGTCTCGTGCTGCACGCAGCGGGCCATCAGGCCGGTGCCGACGATCTGCAACGGGTCGCCGTAGCCGTTGAAGCCCTTGGCGATCACGTTCTGCCGGCGCTTGGTGTCGAAGTAGAGCCCGGGGATGGACAGGCAGCCCTCCGGGCCGTCCTGTTCCTCGGCGTCGGGGAACTCCAGCACCGGGTTGACCAGGTGGCCGAGGACGTCGTCGACGTCGAAGGTGAACACCCGCAGGCCCACCCCGAGCTGCGGCGCGGCCAGGCCGGCGCCGCTCTGCTCGCGCATCGTGTCGGTCAGGTCGGTGATCAGCTTGCGCAGCTCGACGTCGAAGTCGACGACCGGGTCGGCCGGCGTGCGCAGCACCGGATCGCCGAACAGACGGATGGGCTGGACGGTCACTCGGCGTGGCTCCTTGTCTGGGTCGAACGATGCGCGTCCAGTCTACGGAGTCGGCCCGGCCGCCCCGGGCGGCGTACCGGCAACGGTGACCGGGGACGCCTCCCGGCCCACGCGCACCGGCATCGTGGCGTGACCACGCAGGGTGAGCCGGACCCGCCGTTCGGGCCGGCCCGCGAGGGCCAGCTCCGGCAGCCGGCGCAGCAGCAGCGGGAACGCCACCTGCGCCTCCAGCCGGGCCAACGCCGCGCCGAGGCAGTAGTGCGGCCCGGCACCGAAGGACAGCGGCGCGATCTGGGCCCGCGACGGGTCGAAACGGGCCGGGTCCGGGTAGCGGCGGGGATCGCGGTTGGCCGCGCCGAGCATCACGATGACCCAGCTCTCCGGCGGCAGGTCGACGTCGCCGTGCCGGGACGGCGCGGTGCTCATCCGCGAGGTGAGCTGCACCGGCGAGTCGTAGCGCAGCAGCTCGTCGACGTAGGCGGGGGCGAGGTCCTGCCGCTCGCGCAACGCCGCCGCGGCGCGCGGATGCTCCAGCAGGGCCACCAGGCCGTTGCCGAGCAGGTTGGTGGTCGTCTCGAAGCCGGCCACCAGCAGCACGATCAGGTTGGCCAGCAGCTCGTCGCCGGAGAGCCGGTCGCCGCCGTCGTGCGCCTGGACCAGCGCGGTGGTGAGGTCGTCGGCCGGCGCCCGGCGGCGGGCCGCCACCAGCTCGGTGAAGTAGGCGCGCAGCTCCGCCGCGCCGCGGTCGGCCACCGCCAGCTCGTCGGCGGTGATCTCCGGTTCGAGCACGCCGGTCAGGTCGGTGGCCCAGCGCCGGAACAGCGGCCGGTCCGCCGCCGGCACGCCGAGCAGCGCGCAGATCACGCCGACCGGCAGGGGGTACGCGAACGCGGCCATGAAGTCGACCGGCTCGTCGGCGGCGAGCATCGCGTCGACCAGCTCGTCGGCCTGTGCCCGCACCACGTCACGCATGGCGGCGATCCGGCGCGGGGTGAACGCGCCGGCGGCCAGCCGCCGCATCCGGCTGTGGTCGGGCGGGTTGGTGCGCAGCATCGACCGGGAGATCGACAGGAACGCCGGGCTCTCCCGCCAGCCGGGCAGGAACTGGTCGCGCAGCGCGTCGTCCATCACCCCGAACCGCGCGTCGCGCAGGATCGCGTCGGCCTCCGCGTACCCGGTGACCACGTAGAAGACCGGCCCGGCCTGGACCACCGGGCCGTGTGCGCGCAGCCGTTCGTACGTCGGGTAGGGGTCGAGACGACCCTCGGGGGACATCAGCAGCGCGAGCGCGTCGGTGGGATCCACGATTCCGCCTCCCCAGGCATCGGAGGCCTTCATCATGCTCCGGCCCGCCGGATCGGGTGAACCCTCGCCGGCGAGGTGGCGGTGTCGCGCGCCCTCAGGCGCCGGCGCCCGGCTCCCCGGCGAGCACCGGGCCGCCGCCGAGCAGCGCGTGCTCCGGCAGCGGCAGCGCGATGCCGTGCGCGTCCTCCCAGTCGTGGATCAGCCCCGGCCGGGCCTGCGCGGTGAAGTAGTCGACGGCGCTGATCCCGCCGACCACCGGCTCGTCCACCTCGGCGACCAGCCGGGCCGCGACCATCGGCAGGCCGGCGCGCACGGCGGCGCTGAGCCGCCGGTGCCCGTCGACGACGAAGAAGTACTCGCCGGTGTAGCCGATGCTCAGCGGCTCCGGCTCGTCGCCGCTGCCGGCCGCCTCGGCGGCGTCGGCGTCCCAGAGGCCGCGCAGCGTCGACACGTCCTCGGTGGGGTACACCCGGTTCGGGTCGAGCAGCAGCAGCGGCCTGCCGGCGCGCAGCACGTCCGCGCCGAGGCGGCCCTCGTAGACGTCGACGACGTGCTGGATGACCTGCTCCGGGTTCGCCCGGGTGGTGTCGCAGACCAGGTCGTAGTTGCGCAGGCGGGCCTTGTCGACGCCGTACCGGACGATGAACCGGCTGCGCTCGCTCTCGCTGCGCTCGCGCAGCTTGGCCCGCGCCTCCTCCAGCGAGGTGTAGCTCTCCGCCGGGCCGGACGGGCGGGCCAGCACCCGCCGGGCCGCCTCGCTCGGCTCGGTGATCATGTGCACCTTGAGCGCGTCGGTGAAGAAGTGCCAGGCCAGGCGGGAGTCCATGACCAGGGACTCGCCGGAGGCGGCGATGTCGCGCTGGAGCTGGTCGACGTAGCCGTCGACGGCCTGGTCCAGCTCGGCGTGCAGGTTGAGCTGGAGGGCGGTCATCTGCCGCTCCTGGGCCATCTGGCGGTAGAGGTCGCCGACGCTGACGCGGCGCAGCCCGAGCCGCTTGGCGATCTCGACCGAGACGGTGCTCTTGCCACTGCCGAGGTCACCGTTGAAGACGATCGACTGACGAACGGTCACGACTGGTCCACCCCTGCTCACCGGCTGACTGACGACATCGAGTGTCGGCCCGACGTGCTCTGGCACCCGCCGCGCCGCGTCCCGCGCGGGGAAACCGCGCGGCTGGGCATGACGGGCGATGCTATCACCGCCCGCTACTCGATTGCCGGACCAGGTGTGCGGCAAACCCCAGCTCACGACCGTGCGCGAGGGCCCGCGTGCGCACCGTCACTCCGGTCGCCGGTCAGAACAGGGTGAGCGGATCGACCTGGAGCCGCACCGGGTCCGCCGCCTTGCGGGCGCTGCGCCGCCCGGCGGCGGCGTGCAGCGCCTCGGCCAGCGCGGCGGCCCGGGACCGGGGCACCCGGACCAGCATCCGCTCCCGGCCCTCGTCGGCCGGCACCGGGCCGAGCACCTCGGCGTCGCCCGGCAGCCGGGCGCCGGCGAGCAGGTCGGCCACCGCCTCGGCCGCACCGGTGACGCTCGCCATCCGCACCGCCGGCGGGAAGCCCAGCTCCCGCCGCTCGGCCAGTTCCCGGGCGGCGAACCACGCGGAGTCCCAGCGCAGCAGCGCCTGCACCGGGGCAAGCGCGCCGTCCGCGACCACCACCACCCGGCCGCCCGCCGTACCGGGCCGGGCCAGCGCGGCGGCGGCCATCCAGCGCCGCAGCGCCTCCTCACCGGCCCGCAGGTCGGCCCGGGTCAGCAGCGCCCACGAGTCGAGCAGCAGCACCGCGCCGTAGCCGCCCTCGACGACCGGCTCCGCGCCCGGGGTGGCGATCACCAGCCCGGCCCCGCCCGGCACGCTCGCCAGCACCTCCTCCCGCCCCGAGGTGCGCACCGGCACGCCGGGGAACGCCCGGCCCAGTTCCTCGGCGGTCCGCCGGGCGCCGGTCACCGAGGCGCGCAGCCGCCGCCCGCCGCACTCCGGGCAGGCGTACGCGGCGGCCACCCGGCCGCACCAGCGGCAGGCGGGCGTGCCCTGCGCCGAGGGCAGGGCGAGCGGCCCGGCGCAGTGCTCGCAGCGGGCCGGGGCGCGGCAGTCGGCGCAGGCCACCGACGGCACGTAGCCCCGGCGGGGCACCTGCACCAGCACCGGCAGGTCCCCGCGCAGCGCGTCCCGGGCGGTGGTCCAGGCCAGGCTCGGCAGCCGCGCCGAGGCCGCGCCGGGATCGCGGGCCAGTTGCGGGTCGTCGCCGGTGGGCGCCATGGCCGGGGTACGCGCGCGCACCACCGCCCGGTCGGCCGTCACCTCGCGCGCCCAGCCGGTCTCCACCAGCAACTGCGCCTCGGCGGTACGCGCGTACCCGCCGACCAGCGCGGCGACGTCGCCGAGCTGCGCCCGGGTGAGCAGCACGTCCCGGGCGTGCGGGTAGGGCGCGCGCGGCTCGGCGTGCAGGTCGTCGCCGTCGTCCCAGACCGCCACCAGGCCGAGCCGCCGCACCGGGGCGAACATCGCCGCCCGGGTTCCGACCACCACGTCCACCTCGCCCGTGCGGGCGGTGAGGAAGGCCCGGTAGCGGCGGGCCGGGCCGTCTGCGGCGGTGAGCCGGACGTGCCGTCCCGCGCCCAGCACGGCGGTCAGGGCGGCGTCGAGGCGGTCCAGGTCCCGGGCGTCGGCCACCACCACCACCGCGCCCCGGCCGCCGGCCACCGTGGCGGCGACCGCGTCGGCGTACCGGTCGGCCCAGTCCTCCCCCGGCAGCGCGGACCAGACCGCGCGGGCGGGCCGGCCGTCGGTGAGCGCGCGCAGCAGCGCCGGCCCGGCCGGGTAGTCCCGCCAGCCGCGCGGGTCCACCTCCGCCAGGGCGGGCACGGCGCCGCCGGCGGGCGCGGGGCTGTCGGCGGGTTCGGTGCCGTCGGCGGGCGCTTGACCGCCGTCGGGCGCGGGCACGTCGGTGGACGGCGCGGCGGCGTCCGTGACGGCCTTCTCGGCGCGGGCGTGCCGGGGCGGCACCGCGAGCCGGAGCACGTCGGCCAGGCTGCCGGCGTACCTGTCGGCGACCGCCCTGGCCAGCCGGGCCACCTCCGGGGAGAGCACCGGCACCGGGGAGACGACCTTCTCCAGGTACGCCAGCTTCGGATGCTCGGACGACTCGGCGCGCTCCAGCAGCCAGCCGTCGACGAGCTGCCCGGCGAACCGCACCTTCACCCGCACCCCGGGCCGGGCGTCGGCGTCGAGCGCCTCGGGCACCAGGTAGTCGAACGGGCGGTCGAGGTGGGGCAGCGGGACGTCCACACAGACGCGCGCGACCGGCGACCCCTGCGCGGGTCGCCGGTCGCGGCGCGTGGTGGCGGTCAGGCTCCCGCGGCCGACTTGAGGTCGGCGGCCCGGTCGGTGCCCTCCCAGGTCAGCTCCGGCAGCTCCCGGCCGAAGTGGCCGTACGCCGCGGTCTGCTGGTAGATCGGGCGCAGCAGGTGCAGGTCCCGGATGATGGCGGCCGGACGCAGGTCGAACACCTCGGCCACGGCCTTCTCGATCGAGGCGACCGGCACGGTCTCGGTGCCGAACGTCTCGATGAACAGGCTCACCGGGTGCGCCTTGCCGATCGCGTACGCGACCTGCGCCTCGCACCGCTCGGCCAGCCCGGCGGCGACCACGTTCTTGGCGACCCAGCGCATCGCGTACGCGGCCGACCGGTCGACCTTCGACGGGTCCTTGCCGGAGAACGCGCCGCCGCCGTGCCGGGCGTAGCCGCCGTACGTGTCCACGATGATCTTCCGGCCGGTCAGGCCGGCGTCGCCCATCGGGCCGCCGATCTCGAACCGCCCGGTCGGGTTCACCAGCAGCCGGTAGCCCTCGGTGTCCAGGCCGAGGCCCTCCAGCTCGGGCTCGATGACGTGGTCCCGGATGTCCGGGGTGAGCAGCGACTCCAGCGAGATGTCCGCCGCGTGCTGGCTGGACACGACCACGGTGTCGAGCCGGACCGGGCGCAGCCCGTCGTACTCGATGGTCACCTGGGTCTTGCCGTCCGGCCGCAGGTAGGGAACGGTGCCGTCCTTGCGCACCGCGGCGAGCCGGCGGGCCAGCCGGTGCGCGAGCGCGATCGGCAGCGGCATCAGCTCGGGCGTCTCCGAGCAGGCGAAGCCGAACATCATGCCCTGGTCACCGGCGCCCTGCGCGTCCAGCGCGCTCTCCGACCCGCCGGTACGCAGCTCGAAGGCGTTGTCGACACCCTGGGCGATGTCCGGCGACTGGGCGCCGATGGACACGCTGACGCCGCAGGACGCGCCGTCGAAGCCCTTCTTCGACGAGTCGTAGCCGATGCCGAGGATGGTCTCCCGGACGATGGTCGGGATGTCGGCGTACGCCTTCGTGGTCACCTCGCCGGCCACGTGCACCTGGCCGGTGGTGATCAGCGTCTCCACCGCGACCCGGCTGTGCGGGTCCTGGGCGAGCAGGGCGTCGAGAATGCCGTCACTGATCTGGTCGGCGATCTTGTCCGGGTGGCCCTCCGTGACCGATTCGGACGTGAAGAGACGTGTCACGGCACTCCTAAGCATGTGAAGACTTCTAAAGGTCGCTCGGCGGCAGTTTAACCGTCCTCGTTCCGACCCGACCCTCTTAAAACGTGCTGACCAACCGTCAGGAAGGCAACGGCAATCGCGGGCAGACGAGGTCCCAGACCGCGTCGGCCAGGGCCTCCTTGGGCTGCTCAGACAGCCGGTGCACGGCGCCGTCGGCGCCGATCACGGTGGCCGCGTTGGTGTCGGCGCCGAAGACCTTGTCCACGCCGACCTCGTTGACCACGATCAGGTCGGCCCCCTTGCGGGCCAGCTTGGCGCGGCCGTTGGCCTCCGCGTCGTCGGTCTCGGCGGCGAAGATCACCAGCACCTGCCCGGGACGGCGGAGGCGGCCCAGCTCGGCGGCGATGTCCGGGTTGGTGACCAGCTCGATGGTCGGCGCCACGCCGTCGTCGGACTTCTTGATCTTCCCGCTGGCGTAGGTGGCGGGCCGGAAGTCGGCGGGCGCGGCGGCCATCACCACGGTGTCCGCGTCGGCGGCCGCCGCGAGCGTGGCGGCGCGCAGCTCCTCGGTGGTGCCCACCCGCACCACGTCCACCCCGGCCGGGTCGGGCAGCGCCACGTTGGCCGCGACGAGCGTGACCCGGGCGCCCCGGGCCACGGCCGCGCGGGCGAACGCGTACCCCTGCTTGCCCGAGGACCGGTTGCCCAGGAACCGCACCGGGTCCAGCGGCTCCCGCGTGCCCCCGGCGGTGACCACCACGTGCCGGCCCGCCAGGTCGGCCTCGCCCTGGACGCCGCGGGCCAGCGCCCGGCGGGCCACCGCGAAGATCTCCGCCGGGTCGGGCAGCCGGCCCTTGCCGGTGTCCCGACCGGTGAGCCGGCCCACGGCCGGCTCGATCACGCGGACGCCGCGCGAGCGCAGCGTGGCCACGTTCGCCACGGTCGCCGGGTGCTCCCACATCTCGGTGTGCATGGCCGGGGCCAGCAGCACCGGGCAGCGCGCGGTCAGCAGCGTGTTGGTGAGCAGGTCGTCGGCGAGGCCGTGGGCGGCCTTGGCGATCAGGTCGGCGGTGGCCGGGGCGACCACGACCAGGTCGGCGTGCTGCCCGAGCCGCACGTGCGGCACCTCGTGCACGTCGGACCAGACGTCGTCGGCGACCGGCCGGCCGGACAGGGCCGCCCAGGTCGGCGCCCCGACGAAGCGGAGCGCCGAGGCGGTCGGCACCACCCGGACCCGGTGACCCGACTCGGTGAAGAGCCGGAGCAGCTCGCACGCCTTGTAGGCGGCGATGCCGCCGCCGACCCCGAGGACGATCTCGGCGGGCATCGGCGCGGGCGCGGTTACGGCTGGTCGGTCGGCTCGGCGGTGAGCAGGCCCGCGTTGATCTCGCGCATGGCGATGGAGAGCGGCTTCTCCTGCGGGGTGGTCTCCACCAGCGGGCCGACGTACTCCAGCAGGCCCTCACCGAGCTGGCTGTAGTAGGCGTTCACCTGACGGGCACGCTTGGCGGCGAAGATGACGAGCGCGTACTTCGAGGTGGTCTTCTCGAGCAGCTCGTCGATCGGCGGGTTGGTGATGCCCTCGGGGTTGGTGGCGATGGATCCCACGAATTAAACCTCTGCGTCTCGTGCGCCGCCCGCGGGCGGTCGGGCCGGAGCCAGGAAGGACGAACCGAGTAATCCTACCAGCTCCGCCGCGGCGCGATCAGTGTGGTCGTGTGCCACCTCGTGGGCGAGGACGGCCGCGACGTCCGGGTCGGCCCGGTACGCCGGCGGCGCGAGCAGCACCAGCCGGGCGCCGGGCGCCGCCGCCCGTACCGCCAGCGCGCCGGCCGGGTCCAGCGGCAGCAGCACCGGCCGTCCCTCGGCCAGCCGCGCGCGTACCTGGGCCCGGGGCACCCCCCGGCGGTACGGCCCGATCCGGCACCACTCCAGCAGCTCCCCGGCGGCGATCAGGCGGTCGAAGCCGGGCGCGTCGAGGAAGACGCGGTCGACGCCGTCACGCTCGTCCGGGCGCGGTGGCCGGGTGGTGGCGACCACCGGGACCCAGACAGACACAAGGCGCGCCCGGACGGCCTCGACGACACTGCTCCGGCCGGACCCGGAGGGACCGGTCAGGACAGTGAGCCGAGCCACCGGGCGCGCCTCGTCATCCGTGCTCACCGCTTGTTTCTACACGGCGGGCCGTTCAGTTCGCGGCGAACTCTCCGAGCAGAGCCTTGCGCTGCTGCTCGCCGAGGCCGCGCAGGCGACGGCTGTCCGCGATCTTGAGCTTCTCCATGATCTGGGTGGCCCGGATCTTGCCGATGCCCGGCATCGCCTGGAGCACGGCCGAAACCTTCAGCTTGCCCACGACGTCGTCGGACTCGGCCCGCTCGAGGACGGTGGCGAGGGTGGTCTTGCCCTGCTTGAGCTGCTCCTTCAGCTCAGCGCGGGCCTTGCGGATCTCCGCGGCCTTCTCCAGCGCGGCAGCGCGCTGCTCGGGGGTCAGTGACGGGAGCGGCACCAGTTCTCCTCAGGTCCCTAGTACGGCGGGCTGAGCGCCCCACCGCATCTGTGAAACGTGGTGTCGCTGGCAACCAAAGGGGTCCGTGGTTCCCAGCGCGGGGAAAACTAGCGGTCAACGGAGATTTCGGCAACGTGGACGCGCGATGATCAACACAAAGTGACCGAGCCGTCAGTCAGTCCGCGACGCCCAGGGCGGCCCGGCAGTCGGCCAGCACCCGCTCCGTCGCGGCCCGCAGGCCGGCCGGGTCGGGGCCCGCGCCGAGCACCTCCCGGGAGTACGACGGAAGCACCGACGGCAGCGCGGCGCCGAACACGGTACGCAGCCCGGCGGGCGTTCCGCCCTGCGCGCCCATCCCCGGCGCGAGCAGCGGCCCGTTTGCCGATTCCAGATCGTGACCTGTCTCACCGACCGTCGCGCCGACCACCAGACCGAAGCTGCCGAGCGGCTCCGCGCCCTGATTGAGCTGGGAAATCGCGTCGATCACGGTCTGCGCCACGGTGCGTCCGTCGGCACCCACGGCGCGCTGCACGGAGGCCCCCTCCGGGTTGGAGGTGAGCGCCAGCACGAAGACCCCGCCCCCGTGCTCGGCGGCGGCGGAGAACATCGGGGCGAGCGAACCTACTCCCAGGTAGGGGCTCGCGGTGACCGCGTCGACATACAGAGGGCTGGATGGATCGAGGTACGCCGAGGCGTACGCGGCGACCGTCGAGCCGATGTCGCCGCGCTTCACGTCAAGCAGAGTTAACGTTCCCATATCTCGCAACTGTCGGATAGTTGACTCAAGTACGCCGACGCCGCGCGCGCCGAAACGCTCGAAGAACGCCGACTGCGGCTTCATCACGGCGACCCGGTCACCGATCGCCTCCACCACCGTGCGGCAGAACCGCTCCAGGCCCGTCACGTCGTCGGGCAGGCCCCAGGCGGTCAGCAACCCCGGGTGCGGGTCGATCCCCACGCAGAGCGGCCCTCGTTCCGCCACGGCCCGGTGCAGGCGGGCGCCGAACGTCTCCATCGTGTCTCTCCCTCTCCCGGCGGCCCCGGGCCGCCTGGCGTGTCCGGCGACGGCCTCCCGTCGCGCCCTGTCGAACCCGGCCGGGCTCAGCCGGCCTTGACCGCCGCGGCCACTCCGGCCGTGATCCGCGCCACGTCCGCGGCGTCGCAGACGTACGGCGGCATCGTGTAGACGAGATCCCGGAACGGACGCAGCCACACCCCCTCGGCCACCGCCGCGGCCGTCGCCCGGGGCAGGTGCACCTCGTGGTCGAGCTGCACCACGCCGATCGCGCCGAGCACGCGTACGTCGGCCACGCCGGGCGCGTCCCGCAACGGCGCCAGGCCGGCCCGCAGGCCCGCTTCGATGCCCGCCACCCGTCCCGCCCAGTCCCCGGCCCGCAGCAGGTCCAGGGAGGCGTTCGCGACCGCGCAGGCGAGCGGGTTGCCCATGAACGTCGGCCCGTGCGCCAGCACCCCGTCGGCGGAGATCGCCCGCGCCACCTCCGGCGTGCACAGCGCCGCGGCCAGCGTCAGGTACCCGCCGGTGAGCGCCTTGCCGACGCAGAGCACGTCCGGGGCGACTCCGGCGTGCTCGGCGGCGAACATCCGGCCGGTCCGGCCGAAGCCGGTGGCGATCTCGTCGAAGACCAGCAGGATGCCGTGCCTGCGGGTCACCTCGCGCAGCACGCGCAGGTAGTGCGGATGGTGGAACCGCATGCCCCCGGCGCCCTGGACGACCGGCTCGACGATCACCGCGGCCAGTTCGTCGGCGTGCCGCTCGACCGCCTCCACCAGCGCCGCCTCGTACGCCGGATCCGGCGGCGCGTCGAAGCCGGGCGGCGGCGCCGGCGCGAACACCTGCCGGGGCAGCACGTCGCCCCAGAGGTGGTGCATGCCGCCCTCCGGGTCGCACACGCTCATCGGGTGGAACGTGTCGCCGTGGTAGCCGCCCCGCCAGGTGCCGAGCCGGCGGCGTCGCGGGCGTCCCCGCGCCCGCTGGTACTGCAGGCACATCTTCACCGCGACCTCGACGCTCACCGAGCCGGAGTCGGCCAGGAAGACGTGTTCCAGGCCGTCCGGGGTCAGCTCGACGAGCGTGCGCGCCAGGCGTACCGCGGGCTCGTGGGTGAGCCCGCCGAACATGACGTGGCTCATCCGCCCGAGCTGGTCGGTCACCGCGGCGTCGAGCACCGGGTGCCGGTAGCCGTGGATCGCCGCCCACCACGACGACATGCCGTCGACCAGCTCCCGCCCGTCGGCGAGCCGCAGCCGCACCCCTTCGGCGCTGCGCACCACGTACGGCGCGCTCGCGCCGGGCATCGCCGCGTACGGATGCCACACGTGCCGCCGGTCGGCCTCCAGAATCTCCTCGGGCGTCACGTCTCCTCCTCCGTCACCCCTCCCCCTCTCTCTCCCTCGCGATCTTGCAGTTGCCGCCCCGGCCGCGCCCGGAATGAGGCGGTGTGCCGGGGCCGGTAGTGCAAGATCGCGCGGGTGCAGGGGGTGGGTCAGGGTCGGGTGGTCCGGGTTATGGCTCGGGTCAGGGCCGGGCCCCGGTAGATGAAGCCGGTGTAGAGCTGGAGCAGGGAAGCGCCGGCGTCGAACATGCGGGTGGCGTCGTCGGGATGCAGGATGCCGCCCACGCCGATCACCGGCAGCCGTCCGCCGGTCTCGCGGTGCACGAACGCGACCATCTCCCGGGCCCGGGCGGTGAGCGGTCGGCCGGACAGCCCGCCGGTCTCGGCGCCGCGCTCCCGGTCGGCCGCGGCGAGCCCGTCGCGGGCGAGCGTGGTGTTGGTGGCGATGACCCCGGCCGCGCCCCGCTCCAGGCACACCTCCAGCAGCTCGGCCACGGCGGGTTCGGTCAGGTCCGGGGCGATCTTCACCAGCACCGGCTTCTCCCCCACCAGCGCGGCGAGCAACGCGTCCAGGTGGGACCGGTCCTGAAGCGAGCGCAGTCCGGGGGTGTTCGGCGAGGAGACGTTGACCGCGAAGTAGTCACCGTGGTCCTTGAGCGCCCGGTACGAGGCGAGGTAGTCCTCGACCGCCTCGTCCAGCGGGGTCACCTTGGACTTGCCCAGCGAGATGCCCAGCGGCACGCCCAGCGGGCGCGGCAACGCGGCCAGCCGGTCCGCGAGCGCCGCCGCGCCCGCGTTGTTGAAGCCCATCCGGTTGATCACCGCTTCGCTGTCGCGCAGCCGGAACAGCCGGGGCCGGGGGTTGCCCGGCTGGGCGTGCGCGGTCACGGTGCCGACCTCGACGAAGCCGAAGCCCAGCGCCGGCCAGGCCGGCAACGCGACGCCGTTCTTGTCCATCCCGGCCGCCAGCCCGACCGGGTTGGGGAAGCGCACCCCGAACACGGTCCGCGGCGCCGGCCGGAAGTACGCCGCCCGCAGCGCGGCGAGGACCGCCGGCCGCCGCGACACCGCGGCCAGCCGTGCCAGCGTCCACTCGTGCGCCCCCTCCGCGTCCCCGCCCGCGAGCGAGAACAACCGGGGCCGCACCACCTGTTCGAAGATCACGCCCCGGTCCCCCGCCCGGCCCGCCCGGCCCGCCCGGCCCGCTCGGAACGCTCGGTGATCATGAGGTTGGCGGCGATGTGGATCTCCGTAACCGCCGCCAACCTCATGGTCGACGCAGGAGAGTGGCGGGTCACTCGCCCGCCCGCAGGGCGGCGTGCAGGTCCTGCAGCGGGCGGACCTTCAGGTCGCCCCGGATGCGCGCCTCGATGCCCATGACGGCGGCGGCGGCGCCGGGCACGGTGGTGACGCAGGGGATGTCCGCGCTCACCGCCGCGCTGCGGATCTCGTACCCGTCGGAGCGGGCGCTCGCCCCGGAGCCCTGCGGCGTGTTCACCACGAGCGCCACGTCCCCGCCGAGGATCAGCGAGACCGCGTCCGCGCCCTCACCCGACTCGTAGTGCTTGCGGATCTGCTCGCAGGCGATGCCGTGCCGGCGCAGCACCTCGGCCGTGCCGGTGGTGGCCACGATCTCGAAGCCCAGGTCGGCCAGGCGCTTGATCGGGAAGATCATGCCACGCTTGTCCCGGTTGGCGACCGAGACGAAGATCTTCCCGGCGGTGGGCAGCGACCCGTACGCGGCGGCCTGCGACTTGGCGAACGCCTGACCGAAACCGGTGTCGATGCCCATCACCTCGCCGGTGGACTTCATCTCGGGGCCGAGCAGCACGTCGATGCCCTTGCCGGACGGGGTGCGGAACCGCTTGAACGGCAGCACCGCCTCCTTGACCGCGATCGGCGCGTCGGCCGGCATGGTGCCGCCGTCGCCGGTCGGCGGCAGCATCCCCTCGGCGCGCAGCTGCGCGACGGTGGCGCCGAGCGCGATCCGGGCCGCCGCCTTCGCCAGCGGCACCGCCGTGGCCTTCGAGACGAACGGCACGGTCCGGGAGGCGCGCGGGTTGGCCTCCAGCACGTAGAGCATGTCGCCCTGCAGGGCGTACTGGACGTTGAGCAGGCCGCGCACCCCGACGCCGCGGGCGATCTGCTCGGTGTAGTGCCGCACCTGGGCCAGGTGCGAGCCGGCCAGGGTGATCGGCGGCAGCGCACAGGACGAGTCGCCGGAGTGGATGCCGGCCTCCTCGATGTGCTCCATCACGCCGCCGAGGTAGACGTCGCCGTCGGCGTCCACGAGCGCGTCCACGTCGATCTCGATGGCGTCGTCCAGGAAGCGGTCCACCAGCACCGGCCGATCCGGTGAGATGGCGGTGGCCCGGCCGATGTAGTCACGCAGCGTGGCGTCGTCGTACACGATCTCCATACCGCGACCGCCGAGCACGTACGAGGGGCGGACCAGCACCGGGTACCCGATCTCGTCGGCGATCGCCTTCGCCTCGTCGTACGAGGTGGCCATGCCGTGCGCGGGCGCGCGCAGGCCGGCCCGGGCCAGCACCGTGCCGAACGCGCCGCGCTCCTCGGCCAGGTGGATCGACTCCGGGGAGGTGCCGACGATCGGCACTCCGGCGTTCTTGAGCCGCTGGGCCAGACCGAGCGGGGTCTGACCGCCGAGCTGCACGATCACCCCGATCACGCCGGGGCCGCCCGCCTCCTTGCCGGAGGTGTCCTCGGCGTGCCAGACCTCCAGCACGTCCTCGAACGTCAGCGGCTCGAAGTAGAGCCGGTCGGCGGTGTCGTAGTCGGTGGAGACCGTCTCCGGGTTGCAGTTGACCATGACGGTCTCGTAGTCCACGGCCCGCAGCGCCTGAACAGCGTGCACGCACGAGTAGTCGAACTCGATGCCCTGACCGATCCGGTTCGGCCCGGAGCCCAGGATGAGCACCTTGGGCCGGGCCGACGGCGCCACCTCGGTCTCCGAGTCGTACGTCGAGTAGTGGTACGGCGTGGTCGCCTCGAACTCGGCCGCGCAGGTGTCCACCGTCTTGTAGACCGGCCGGACACCGAGCCGGTGCCGCAGCATGCGTACGCCGTCCTCGGCGGCCAGCTCGGGACGCAGCGCGGCGAGCTGCCGGTCGGACAGCCCGGCCCGCTTGGCCCGGCGCAGCAGCGCGCCGTCGAGCACCGGCGCGTCCACGATCTCGGCGCGCAGCTCGACGAGCGAGGCGATCTGGTCCAGGAACCACGGGTCCATGCCGCCGGACGCCTCGGACACCTCGGCGATCGACGCGCCGAGACGCAGCGCCCGCTCGACCGTGTAGAGCCGGCCGTCGTGCGGCGTGCGCAGCGCGGCGAGGGTGTTCTCCCTGGTGGCGCCGTCGGGGTCCGGCACGGTCCAGAAACCGGACGCCTTGGTTTCCATCGAGCGCATCGCCTTGTTCAGCGCCTCGGTGAAGTTGCGGCCCAGGCTCATCGCCTCGCCCACCGACTTCATCGTGGTGGTCAGCTCCGGGTCCGCGCCGGGGAACTTCTCGAACGCGAACCGGGGGATCTTCACCACCACGTAGTCGAGTGTCGGCTCGAACGCGGCGGGCGTCTTGAGCGTGATGTCGTTCGGGATCTCGTCGAGGGTGTAGCCGATGGCGAGCTTCGCGGCGATCTTGGCGATCGGGAAGCCGGTGGCCTTCGACGCCAGCGCCGAGGAACGCGACACCCGCGGGTTCATCTCGATCACGACGATCCGCCCGTCGGCCGGGTCGACCGCGAACTGGATGTTGCAGCCGCCGGTGTCCACGCCGACCTCGCGCAGCACGGCGATGCCGAGGTCACGCAGCCGCTGGTACTCCCGGTCGGTGAGCGTCATGGACGGCGCGACGGTGACGCTGTCGCCGGTGTGCACGCCCATCGGGTCGACGTTCTCGATCGAGCAGACCACCACCACGTTGTCGTGGCGGTCGCGCATCAGTTCGAGCTCGTACTCCTTCCAGCCGAGCACGCTCTCCTCGATGAGCACCTCGTGCACCGGGCTGGCCGCCAGGCCCGCACCGGCGATGCGCTCCAGGTCCTCGTCGTTGTGCGCCATGCCGGAACCGAGGCCGCCCATCGTGAACGACGGCCGGATGACCACCGGCAGGCCCAGGTCGGCGACCGTCTCGCGGACCTCGTCCATCGAGTGGCAGACCCGCGAGCGCGGCACCAGCGCGGACGGATCGTCCAGGCCCAGCCGTACGCCGGCCTTCGCGACGATCTCCTTGAACAGCTGCCGGTCCTCGCCCCGGTTGATCGCCTCGATGTTCGCGCCGATCAGCTCGACGCCGTACTTCTCCAGCACGCCCGCCTCGTGCAGCGCGACGGCGGTGTTCAGCGCGGTCTGCCCGCCGAGCGTCGGCAGCAGCGCGTCGGGGCGCTCCTTGGCGATGACCAGCTCGACGAACTCCGGGGTGATCGGCTCGACGTACGTGGCGTCGGCGAACTCCGGGTCCGTCATGATCGTCGCCGGGTTGGAGTTGACCAGGCTGACCCGGATCCCCTCGCTGCGCAGCACCCGGCAGGCCTGGGTGCCCGAGTAGTCGAACTCACAGGCCTGTCCGATCACGATCGGCCCGGAGCCGATCACCAGAACGTGCTTGAGGTCGGTCCGCTTAGGCATTCTTGCCGCCTTCACTCTGGTTCTGGTCGAAGCCACGGCCTTCGATCAACTCGGCGAAGCGGTCGAAGAGGTAGTCCGCGTCGTGCGGGCCGGCCGCCGCCTCCGGGTGGTACTGGACGGTGAAGGCGGGCACGTCCACGGCCCGCAGCCCTTCGACCACGTTGTCATTGAGGCAGACGTGTGACACCTGGACACCGCCGAACTCGGTCTGGATCACCTGATCCGGCACCACGGCGCCGTCCCCGGCGCCCGGCACCTGCACGGCGAAGCCGTGGTTGTGGCTGGTCACCTCGACCTTGCCGGTGGCCCGGTCGAGCACCGGCTGGTTGATGCCGCGGTGGCCGTACCCCAGCTTGTAGGTGCCGAAGCCGAGCGCCCGGCCGAGGATCTGGCTGCCGAAGCAGATGCCGAACAGCGGAATCCGCCGGGTCAGCACCTCCCGGGCCAGCGCCACCGGGCCGTCGGCGGTCGCCGGGTCGCCCGGGCCGGGCGAGAAGAAGACCGCGTCCGCGCCGGTGGCGAGCAGGTCCTCGATCGTCGACCCGGCGGGCAGCACGTGGGTGGTGACGCCGCGGGCGGCGAGCCGGCGCGGCACGTTGCGCTTGATGCCCAGGTCCACCGCGGCGACAGTGAACCGGTGCTCGCCCTGCGCCTCGACGACGTACGGCTTGGCGGTGGTCACCTCGTCGGACAGGTTCGCGCCGACCATCTGCGGCGAGCGGCGCACCCGCTCCAGCAGGGCGGCCGGGTCGTCCTCGACGCTGGAGATGCCGACCCGCATCGCGCCGCGCTCGCGCAGGTGCCGGGTCAGCGCCCGGGTGTCCACCCCGCTGATGCCGACGACGCCCTCGGCGGCGAGCCGGTCCTCCAGGCCGCCGCCGGCCCGCCAGTTCGAGCTGATCCGGGCCGGGTCGCGCACCACGTACCCGGCCACCCAGATCCGGTCGGACTCGTCGTCCTCGCTGTTGACGCCGGTGTTGCCGATGTGCGGCGCGGTCTGCACCACCACCTGCCGGTGGTACGAGGGGTCGGTGAGCGTCTCCTGGTAGCCGGTCATGCCGGTGTTGAAGACGGCTTCGCCGAAGGTCTCCCCGACGCTGCCGTACGCCTCGCCGTGGAACGTGCGCCCGTCCTCCAGGACGAGGATCGCCGATCTACGCTTCACCATGCTGCGCCCCCTTCGATCCGGACTGCGGGACTCCGCTCCGCTACGTTCCTCGCTCGGATCACTTGACAGCCTTTCCGTCCAGGACCGTCGGCTCGCCGCGCAGGAAGGTCGCCACGATGCGACCCGGCAGCGTCATGCGGGCGTACGGGGTGTTGCGACTGCGACTGGCCAGCTCCGCCGGTTCGATGACGCGCCGGGCGGCCGGGTCGACAAGGGTCATGTTGGCCGGTACCCCGGGCGCCGGGTCGAGGCCGTGCCCGGCGAGCCCGGCGATCCGGGCCGGCGTGCGGGACATCCGCTCGGCGATCAGGTCCCAGCGGGGGCCGAACACGTCGAGCGCGATGGACAGCGCCGTCTCCAGGCCGAGCATGCCCGGCCGGGCGTACGCCCACTCGCACTCCTTGTCCTCCACCGCGTGCGGCGCGTGGTCGGTGGCGATGACGTCGATCACGCCCTCGGCCAGCGCCTCCCGCAGCGCGGCGATGTCGGCGGCGGTACGCAGCGGCGGGTTGACCTTGAAGACCGGGTCGTAGCTCTCCACCTTGGCGTCCGTGAGCAGCAGGTGGTGCGGCGTCACCTCGGCGGTGACCCGTACCCCGCGCGCCTTGGCCTGGCGCAGCACCTCGACGCTGCCGGCGGTGGAGACGTGGCAGACGTGCAGGCGGCTGCCGACGTGCTCGGCCAGCAGCACGTCCCGGGCGATGATCGCCTCCTCGGCGACGGCCGGCCAGCCGGTCAGGCCGAGGCGGGTGGACACCTCGCCCTCGTGCATCTGCGCGCCCTCGGTCAGCCGGGGCTCCTCGGCGTGCTGGGCGATCACGCCGTCGAACGCCTTGACGTACTCCAGCGCCCGGCGCATCAGCCGCGGGTCGGACACGCAGTGCCCGTCGTCGGAGAAGATCCGCACCCCGGCCGCCGAGTCGGCCATCGCGCCCAGCTCGGCCAGGCGCTCACCGGCCAGCCCGACCGTGACCGCGCCGATGGGCTGCACGTCGACCAGGCCGGCCTCCCGGCCGAGTCGCCAGACCTGCTCCACCACGCCCGCGGTGTCGGCGACCGGCGAGGTGTTCGCCATCGCGCACACCGCCGTGTAGCCGCCGAGCGCCGCCGCCCGGGAGCCGGACTCGACCGTCTCGGCGTCCTCCCGGCCGGGCTCGCGCAGGTGGGTGTGCAGGTCGACCAGGCCGGGCAGCGCGACCAGGCCGGTCGCGTCGATGACTGTGGCGTCGTCAGCGGCGAGCCCGCGGCCCGTCTCGGCCACCACGCCGTCGCGGATGAGCAGGTCGGTCGGCTCGCCGCCGACCACACTGACGTTGGTGATGAGGTACGCGGTCACCGGTTGTTCCCTCCGAGCAGCAGGTAGAGCACGGCCATCCGCACGGAGACCCCGTTGGCGACCTGTTCGACGATGGTGGAGCGGGGTGAGTCGGCCACCTCGGGCGTGATCTCCATGCCCCGGTTCATCGGGCCGGGGTGCATGACGATCGCGTGCTCGGGCAGCCGGCGCATGCGCGGCCCGTCGAGCCCGTAGCGGCGCGCGTACTCGCGGGCCGAGGGGAAGTAGGAGTCACCCATCCGTTCACGCTGCACCCGCAGCATCATCACCACGTCCACATCTGGGAGAACGGCGTCGAGGTCGTAACAGACGTCGGTGCCGGGCGCCAGGGCGGCGGCGATGTCGACCGGAATGAGCGTGGGCGGGCCGACCAGGGTGACCTTCGCGCCGAGCGTGGAGAGCAGCAGCACGTTGGAGCGGGCCACCCGGGAGTGCAGCACGTCGCCGACGATCGCCACGTGCAGGCCGTCGAGCCGGCCCAGCCGGGACCGCATCGTGTACGCGTCGAGCAGCGCCTGCGTGGGGTGCTCGTGGGTGCCGTCACCGGCGTTGACGACCGACCCGTCCACCCACTCGGCGAGCCGGTGCGGGGCGCCGGAGGCGGGGTGCCGGACGACCACCGCGTCCGCGCCCATGGCCTGCAGCGTGAGCGCGGTGTCCTTCAGGCTCTCCCCCTTGGCCACGCTGGAGCCCTTGGCGGAGAAGTTGATCACGTCGGCGCTGAGCCGCTTGGCGGCCGCCTCGAACGAGATCCGGGTCCGGGTGGAGTCCTCGTAGAAGAGGTTGACCACTGTGCGCCCGCGCAGCGCGGGCAGCTTCTTGACCTCGCGCCCGGCCACCGTCGCCATCTCCGCGGTGGTGTCCAGGACCAGGGTGGCGGTGGCGGCGTCCAGGTCGGCGCCGGAGAGCAGGTGCCGGATCATGCGGGTGTACCCCCGTACAACTTGACCTCGTCCGTGCCGTCGGTCTCGGCGAGGGTGACCTTGACGTTCTCGGCCAGCGCGGTGGGGATGTTCTTGCCGACGTAGTCGGCGCGGATCGGCAGCTGGCGGTGGCCGCGGTCGACCAGGACCGCGAGTTGCACGGACGCGGGCCGGCCGACGTCGCTGAGCGCGTCCAGCGCGGCCCGCACGGTGCGGCCGGAGAACAGCACGTCGTCGACGAGGATCACCCGCTTGCCGTCGATCCCGCCCGGCGGCAGGTCGGTCGGGCCGACCGCGCGGGTGGCGTGCCGGCGCAGGTCGTCGCGGTAGAGCGTGATGTCGAGCACGCCGACCGGGACGGTGACGTCCTCGAAGGTGCTGATCCGCGCCGCGAGGCGGTGGGCCAGCGGCACACCCCGGGTGGGGATGCCGAGCAGCACCGTGTCGGCGGCGCCCTGGGTCTTCTCCAGGATCTGGTGGGCGATGCGGTCGACCACCCGCGACACGTCCGCTGCGGCGAGGATCACCTTCACCGAGGGTTGTCGCGGCGGCGACGAGTGGGCAGCCGGTGGGTAGGCCACGGCGGACCTCCTTCCCCGCCTCACGGGACGGGTCGTTAAAGGACGTCTGGTCGGCTCCGGCCGGCCCGCAGGGGCCCGGACCGGGGCTTCACGCCACGTTACCAGCGGTCACCGGGCCGTCCGCCGCCGGTCCTGACCTGCTGGTCAGCCCGGAGAAATGGGGACAAGCCACACAGGGCACCGGACCCCGAGTACGGCAACACTTGACCACATGTCGCAATCCCCGTACCGTCACGCTCCGTAGCGATAGCTCGGAGAACCCGAACAGCACTGGGAGTGTCCGAATGCCCTCTGAATACGCCAAGTCGCTGGGCGCCCGCCTGCGCTCCATCCGCCAGCAGCAGGGCCTGTCCCTGCAGGGGGTGGAGGAGAAGTCGAACGGGCGGTGGAAGGCCGTGGTGGTCGGCTCGTACGAGCGCGGCGACCGCGCCGTCACCGTGTCCCGCCTGGCGGAGCTGGCCGACTTCTACCGCGTTCCCGTCTCGGAGCTGCTGCCCGACGGCAGTGGGGTGCGTCACGAGCCCACCAGCAAGATCGTGCTGGACCTGGAGCGGCTCTACGACGAGGCCTCCGAGGACCTCGCGTACGTGGCCCGGTACGCGCGTGCCATCCAGCAGCAGCGCGGCGACTACAACGGCCGGGTGCTCTCGATCCGCGCCGACGACCTGCGCGCCCTCGCGATCGTCTACGACGCCTCACCGTCGGGCCTGATCGAGCGGCTGACCGAGCACGGCGTGCTGGTCGCCGACCCGCGGGCGTTCTTCGCGTCCTGACATCCCCGTACGAGAAGGGCCCGTGCCGGCTGGCACGGGCCCTTCGTCGTTGTTGCGGCGCGTCAGCGCGTGGCGTACTCGGCGATCCGGCCGAGGATGCCGTTGAGGAACCGTGGCGAGTCGTCGGTCGACATCTGCCGGGCCAGCTCCACGGCCTCGCTGATCGCCACCGCGTCGTCGATCTCGTCGACGTACAGCAGCTCGTACACGGCGATCCGGGCCAGGTTGCGGTCGACCACCGGCATCCGCTCCAGCGTCCACCCCTCGGCGTAGCTGGCGATCGTCTCGTCGATCCGGTCGAGGTGCGCCGCCACGCCCTCGACCAGCCCGACCGCGTAGCCGAGGTGGTCGGGGCGCGGCTGCTCGATCCGTTCCAGGTAACCGGCGAGTACCTCGACCGGCGGGCGGTCCCGCAGGTCGGCCTCGAAGAGCACGTCCAGCGCCCGCTTGCGCGCCTTGCGGCGCGCCGGCATCTGCTGCTTGGGGCCCTCGGCCATCAGGCTCGGCCGAGATAACGGCCGTCGCGGGTGTCGACCTTGATCTTCTCACCGGTGGTGATGAACAGCGGCACCTGCACGGTCGCGCCGGTCTCGACGGTGGCCGGCTTGTTGCCGCCGGTCGACCGGTCGCCCTGCAGGCCCGGCTCGGTGTAGGTGACCTCCAGCACGACCGAGGTCGGCAGCTCGATGTACAGCGGCACGCCCTCGTGGGTGGCGACAGTCGCCTCGGCCTCCGGGAGGAGGTAGTTGGCCGCCTCGCCGACGGTGTTGCCGAGGACGGTGATCTGGTCGAACGTCTCCAGATCCATGAAGACGTAGTCCTCGCCGTCGGCGTACAGGTACTGCATGGTGCGCTTGTCCACGGTCGCGGTCTCGACCTTGGTGCCCGCGTTGAAGGTCTTGTCGACCACCTTGCCGGACAGCACGTTCTTCAGCGTGGTGCGCACGAAGGCACCACCCTTACCGGGCTTGACGTGCTGGAACTCGACGACGGCCCACAGCTCGCCGTCCAGGTTGAGTACCAGGCCGTTCTTCAGGTCGTTGGTGGTGGCCATTTCCTGCCTTGATCATCAATTGGCGGACAGACCGGCCAAGTCTACTCGCTCTGTCGAATCGGACTCGCGCCACGGAAAGGACCGGCTCAGGCGCCCGCGGCGAGCCGGTCGGCCAGGTGGTGCAGGGCCAGCCGGTAGCCGTCCACGCCGAGACCGCAGATCACGCCGGTGGCCACCGCGGAGACCACCGAGTGGTGCCGGAACTCCTCCCGGGCGTGGATGTTGGAGATGTGCACCTCGACCAGCGGGCCGCGGAGCATGGCGCAGGCGTCCCGCACCGCGATCGAGTAGTGCGACCAGGCGGCCGGGTTCAGCACCACCGCCGCCGCCTCGTCGGCCGCCTCGTGCAGCCAGGCGAGCATCTCGTGCTCGGCGTCGGTCTGCCGGACCACCACGTCCAGGCCCAGCTCCCGGCCGTGCCGCTCGCAGTCGGTCACGAGCTGGGCGTAGCTGGTCACCCCGTACACGTCGACCTGCCGGGTGCCGAGCCGGCCCAGGTTCGGCCCGTTCAGGACGTACACCCTCATGAGCTGATCTCCGCGTACGCGGCGGCGAGCAGGTCGTCCGACGGCGCCTCCAGGATCGCCGGGCGGGCGAGCCCGTCGAGCACGACGAACCGCAGCCGGCTCCCCCGGGCCTTCTTGTCCACCCGCATCGCGGCGAGCAGTTGCGGCCAGGCGTCGGCCCGGTAGCTGGTGGGCAGGTCGAGCGCGGTCAGCACCCGGCGGTGCCGCTCGGCGTCGGTCGCGTCGAGGCGGCCGGCGAGCCGGGCCAGCGTGGCGGCGTACACCAGGCCGACCGACACGGCGTGACCGTGCCGCCAGCGGTACCCCTCCACCTTCTCGATCGCGTGCGCCAGCGTGTGCCCGTAGTTGAGCACCTCGCGTACCCCGGATTCGCGCAGGTCCCCGGCGACCACGTCGGCCTTCACACGGACCGCGCGCTCGACCAGTTCCCGCAGCACCGGCCCGGCCGGGTCCAGCGCGGCGGCCGGATCCCGCTCGACCAGGTCGAGGATGACCGGGTCGGCGATGAACCCGCACTTGACCACCTCGGCCATCCCGGCGGCCAGGTCGGCCGAGGGCAGGCTGTCCAGCGTCGCCAGGTCGGCCAGCACGCCCGCCGGCGGATGGAACGCGCCGACCAGGTTCTTGCCGGCGGCGGTGTTGATGCCGGTCTTGCCGCCCACTGCGGCGTCGACCATGCCGAGCAGCGAGGTGGCGACCGGCACCCAGCGCACGCCGCGCAGCCAGGTCGCAGCGACGAACCCGGCCAGGTCGGTGACCGCGCCACCGCCCACCCCGACCACCGCGTCGGTACGGGTGAACCCGGCCGCGCCGAGCCGGTCCCAGCAGGCCGCCGCCACGTCGACGTGCTTGCCCGCCTCCGCGTCCGGCACCTCGATGAGCAGCGGCGTCACGCCGCCCTCGCGGACGCCGTCGGCGAGCCGGTCGGCCAGCGCCTTGAGCGGCGGCGCGTGCAGGAAGGCCACCCGCTCGGCGCCGGGCAGCAGCACCGGCGGCGGGTCGAGCAGGTCACGTCCCACGAGCACGTCGTACGGCCGCTCGCCGCCGACCGGGATCCGGGTCACCTCGTCCATCGCGGGCAGCCTAGTCCAGCGCGCCGACCTCGCGGGGGCGACTGTCCACTGGCTGGGTGTTTGCCCGCCCGGATCGAGGGTACGGGGGCCGGAATGAGCGAGACGACGGCACACGCGACCCGACCTGAGTCCGCGACGAGCATCCGGCTGCCCGCCACGATCCTCGGCGTCGGGCTCGGCGGCTTCGTCGACGGCATCGTCCTGCACCAGGTCCTCCAGTGGCACCACATGCTCAGCAGCACCGGCAGCGACCGGGCCGGCATCCGCGAGTACCCGGTCGACACCGTGTCCGGGTTGCAGATGAACACGCTCTGGGACGGGCTGTTCCACGTGGTCACCTGGGTGGCGGTGCTGACCGGCCTGGCGCTGCTCTACGCCCGGGTCACCACCTCGCGGGGCCGGCTGTGGCGCTCGCCCATGCTGTGGGGCTGGGCGCTGATCGGCTGGGGCCTGTTCAACCTGGTCGAGGGCGTCGTCGACCACCACCTGCTCGGCATCCACCACGTCCGCGGCGGCCCGAACCAGCTCTGGTGGGACCTCGGGTTCCTCGCCCTCGGCGTGGTGCTGATCGCGGCCGGCTGGGCGATCCAGCGCCGGGCCCGCGACGTGGACCTCTGCGCGCCGGAGCGGCGGTGATCCTGGCCCACGCCGGGCACGCCGGCGGCGGCTTCCCGGCGACCGCGCTGGTCCCGGTGGCGCTGTTCTGGGCGTACCTGGCCGCCGCGCTGCGCCTGCGTGACCCGGGCGGGCCGAGCTGGCCGCACGCCCGCACGGCGAGCTTCGGGCTGGGCGCGCTGCTGCTGACGGCCGGGCTGCTGTGGCCGGCCGGCGACTTCGTCGGGCACATGTGGCAGCACCTGCTGATCGGCATGCTGGCGCCGCTGGCGCTGGTGCTCGGCGCCCCGGTCACGCTGCTGCTGCGCACGCTGGACCGGCGTACCGGCCGGGCCCTGGTCCACCTGCTGCGGCACCCGGCCGCGCGGGTGCTCGGCCACCCGGTCACCGGTCTGCTGCTCACCGCGGGCGGGCTCTGGCTGCTCTACCTCACCCCGCTCTACCGGGCCACGCTGGACAGCCCGGTCCTGCACACGCTGGTGAACCTGCACTTCCTGCTCAGCGGCTGCCTGTTCGCCTGGTCGATCGCCGGGCCGGACCCGGGACCGCACCGCCCCCGCGTACCGGTGCGGCTTGTGGTGATCGGGTTCGGGGTCGCCGCGCACGCCACCATCGCCCAGCTGCTCTACGCCGGGCTGTTCGTCGACGTGCCGGCCACCGCCGCCGAGCTGCGGGCCGGGGCCACGCTCATGTACTACCTGGGTGACCTGGCCGAGATCGCGCTGGCGCTGGCGCTGCTCGCCACCTGGCGACCGGAGCGGAGCCCTCGCCGCCGGGCCGGACGCCGGACGGCCGGGACCGCCACGGCCAACGCCTGACCGTCCACCTCGCGCCGGCACGCCCTCTCACTCGCCCATGGCGTTCCACCCACCGACGTCACGCGCGCCGACTGGAACTCCACGGGTGCCACAACCCTCGGGAGACACCCACAGCGCTCCACCCACCGACGTCATCCACGGCGGCTGGAACGCCATGGGTGCATAACGCCTCCGGAGACGCCCACGGCGTTCCACCGAGGGAGCCGGGAGCCGGGCGTGGCTGGGCAGGTCAGGGCTTGAGCAGCGCGGCGATCTCCGCGGCCAGCTCCTGCGGGGTACGCCCGTCGGTGACCACCGTCGCGGTCGCCACCTCGGCATAGAGGGGGCGGCGCTGGTCCATCAGGTGCTTGAGCGTGGCGCGCGGGTTCAGCGCGAGCAGCGGCCGCCCGGCGCCCAGACCGACCCGCTTGACCGCGTCGGGCAGCTCCACCGACAGGTGCACCACCGTGTGGCCGATCAGCGCGGCCCGGTTCTCCTCGGCCAGGACCGCGCCGCCGCCGAGCGCGAGCACGCCCGCGTGCGACGCGAGCGCCGCCGCCACGGCGGCCCGTTCGAGGGTACGGAAGTGCTCCTCCCCCTCGTCCACGAAGATGTCCGGGATCGGCTTGCCGGCGAGGTCCTCGATGTCGGCGTCGGTGTCCCGGAAGCCGACGCCGAGCGCCTCGGCCAGTGCCGTGCCGACGGTGGTCTTGCCGGAGCCGGGCGCCCCGACCAGCACGCAGACCGGCCGGGTGCTCACCTGATCACCAGGCTGTCGAGGTAACCGTTCAGGTTGCGGCGCATCTCGGCGACCGAGTCGCCGCCGAACTTCTCCACCGCCGCCTCGGCCAGCACCAGCGCCACCATCGCCTCGGCCACCACCGCCGCCGCCGGGACCGCGCACACGTCGGAACGCTGGTTGATCGCGGTGGCCGGCTCGCCGGTGGTCACGTCGATGGTGGCCAGCGCCCGGTTCAGCGACGAGATCGGCTTCATGGCCGCCTTCACCCGCAGCGGCTCACCAGTGGTGATGCCGCCTTCCAGGCCGCCGGCCCGGTCGGTGATCCGCCGTACCCCGGTGGCGGTGGGCACGATCTCGTCGTGCGCCTCGGAGCCGCGCGAGCGCGCCTGCTGCCACCCGTCGCCGATCTCCACGCCCTTGATCGCCTGGATCGACATCAGCGCGGTGGCCAGGCGCGCGTCGAGCTTGCGGTCCCACTGCACGTGGCTGCCCAGGCCCGGCGGCACCCCGTACGCGAGCACCTCGACCACGCCGCCGAGCGTGTCGGCGGCCTTCTTCGCGGCGTCGACCTCGGCGACCATCCGGGCGCTGGCCTCGGCGTCGAGGCAGCGCAGCGGGTCGGCGTCGATGCGCGCGGCGTCCTCCGGGGTGGGGCGCAGCCCCGGCTTGACCGCCACCGGGCCCAGCTCGACCACGTGCGAGACGATCTCGACGCCGAGCGCCTGACGGACCAGTGCCTTGGCGACGGTGCCCACGGCGACCCGGGCGGCGGTCTCCCGGGCGCTGGCGCGCTCCAGGATCGGCCGGGCGTCGGTGTGCCCGTACTTCTGCATGCCGGCCAGGTCGGCGTGCCCCGGGCGGGGACGGGTCAGCGGCGCGTTGCGGGCCTGGCTCGCCAGCTCGTCCGGGTCGACCGGGTCGGCGGCCATCACGGTGCGCCACTTGGGCCACTCGGAGTTGCCGACCCGGATCGCCACCGGGCTACCGAGCGTCACCCCGTGCCGGAGCCCGCCGATGATCTCGACCTCGTCCTGCTCGAACGACATCCGGGCACCCCGGCCGTAGCCGAGCCGGCGCCGGGCCAGCTCGCCGGAGATCTCCCCGGTGGTCACCTCGATGCCGGCGGGTACGCCCTCCAGCATCGCGACGAGGGCGGGTCCGTGCGATTCACCTGCAGTCAGCCAGCGCAACACGACGGTCAGTCTGTCACGCCCGGTGGTCACCGGCGTACGCCGCCCGCCGCGTCCCGCCCTGCGGACAGGCCATCTCCGCGCACCGGTCACCCGCGCGGTCCGTGAGGTGTCAACAGGGGACCCCTCCTCTACCGGAGGCGTTAAGAAGGGGCCCTTCCTTACACCGGCAGCGCGGCGCGCATCGCGGCCCGTGGAGCGGGGACGCCGGTGAACTGCTCGAACTGACCGAACGCCTGGGCCAGCAGCAGATCCAGCCCGGAGACCACCCGGCAGCCGGCGGCGAGCGCCGCCGCGGCGAGCGGCGTCGGCCACGGGTCGTAGACCACGTCGAAGAAGACGGACTCCGGCCGCCAGTCGAAGTTGTCGGCCAGGGGGTCGGCGACGCCCTTCGGCACCGTGGAGATCACCACGTCGGCGCGGGCGTGCGCCGGTGCCCCGTCCCACTCCGCGCCCGCCAGCGGCACCCCGGCCGCCGCCGCGACCGGGCGCAGCTCGTCGACCGCCTCCGGGCGGCGGGCCACCACTGTCACCTCGGCCGCCCCGATCCGGGCCGCCGCCGCGATCGCGGCCCGGGCCGTGCCGCCCGCGCCGAGCACGGTGACGACCGCCCCGGCCACGCAGCCGGCGCCGGTGAGCACCTCGACCATGCCGGTGACGTCGGTGTTGTCCGCGTACCAGGTGCCGTCGGGCCGGCGTACCAGCGTGTTGGCGGCGCCGACGGCGGCGGCGACCGGCGAGACCTCGTCGGCGAGCGCGAGCGCCGCCTCCTTGCCCGGCATGGTCACCGACAGGCCGGCCCACTCCGGGCCGAGGCCCGCGACCAGGCCGGGCAGCTCGTCGGCGCCGGCTTCGATCCGGGTGTACGACCAGCCGGTCAGCCCGGCCGCCGCGTACCCGGCGGTGTGGATCACCGGGGACAGCGAGTGGGCGATCGGCTTGCCGACCACAGCGGCACGGCTCGGGCCTCTTTCGGGATTATGCACAGCGCGTAGGCCACCCAACGACACGAGGGACCACAAATTCATTACGCTGAGTGACTCCATAGATCATTTCGGAGAACATAGCAACCCCTTGCACTCGCTCGCAAACACCTGGTTACATTGCCAATTTTCCCTACACCAAGGAGCCCCATGAAGCTTCACCATGCCCTTGCCACAGTCACCCTTGGCGCCCTCCTTCCGACACTGCCCTTAGCTCCAAGCCCCGCCGCCGCAGCCGATGCCGGACCCTTCTGGTGGGCTTCGGCAAACAGCGGGTCGACTCGGTCGGTGATCGATGTCCAAGGTCCCACCACGGCAGAGTACGCAAAGGTCCACCTGTGGGAGTTCTACGGCGGAAACAGCCAGTACTGGTACCTCGCTGACGGCATACCAGGCGCATCGAGCAATACTCGCCTTCTGCGTAACAAATACAGTGGGAAATGTATTGGCCTGCAAGGCACCGCACCGCAAACGGAACCGCCGTTAACCAACAGACCTGCAACTACGGGGACACTCGGCAACAATGGCGACAAGAACGGCGCTTCGAGGGCGCCGGGAACACATATTATCGCTTCGTTAACGTCGCTACCGGCAGATGCTTGGACAATGCCACCGGCTCCACGGCCGATGGCAACAAGATTCAGATCTGGGGTTGCGCTGGCGACAACAACTACAACCAGCTCTGGTACTAGGCGCCACGGCTGGGCGGTAGCCCAGCCGCAAGCGCCCAGCGTCAATTGCGGCACGCTGGGCGCTTGCTTGCACTCAGATGATTCCAGCCTCTTTGGCCTTAGCCTCGTTGCGCTTGTGCTCTTCGTAAGTCTCCGCGAAGGCCGAATGCCCCTTGTTGTCAATCGCTACGAAGAAGAGCCACTTTCCCGGCGGCGGGTCCATCGCTCCTTCAAGGGCCTGCTTGCCCGGGTTGTTGATCGGGGTGGGGATCAAGCCGCGCAGCTTGCGGTTGTACGGGTTTTTCGGATTGTCCAGCTCGGCGCCGGTCATGTCCTTGGAGGCCTTGGTCTTCTGCCCGGTCAGCTCCAAATAGTAGTTGACCGTGACGTCCATCTCCAGACAGCCGCAGTCGAAGTTGCCCTTGTAGACCCGGTTGTAGGCGACCTGGGCAACCTTGCCCAGGTCGTCCTTGTTTCCCGCCTCCGCCTGCGCGAGTGATGCGACGATCAGCACCTCGTATGGGGTAATGCCGCCACGGTTCGCCTGCACGTTCTCGGCGAACTTCAGGTTCCCGGTGACGGTGAGGAAATTGTCCACCATCAGCTTGAGCACCGTCTCCGCGGTGGCCTTCGGCGGGATCTCGTAGGTGTCGGGGAACAGGAAGCCCTCGACCGACGGCTTGACCTTCTTGCCGTCGGAGCGCTTGAACCACCAGTCCGGTACGCCGAGCGCCTCCGGGTCCTTCGCGGCGGCCTCGAAGTCCTTGACCGGGATGTCGGTCTTCTCGGACAGCCGCTTGTAGACCGTCTTCGCGGTGAGCCCCTCGGGGATGGTGATCCCGTTGACGATCTTGTTCTTGAGGTCCAGCAGCGCCACGACCGCCGCGTCACCGCTCATCTGCTTGCGCAGCTTGTACGTGCCGGGCTGGATATTCTTGCTGCGCGAGTTCTCCTCGGCGGCCTCGATGAACGCCTTTGTGCTCTTCACCACGTCGGCCGCGACCAGCGCGTCGGCCATGTCGGCGATCAGCGCGCCCTGCTTGATCTCGACTGTCACCTCGCCGGAGCCGGAGCCGTCGTAGTCGGGGGTGACGAAGTAGTTCTGGACCCGGTCGAAGCCGTAGTACACGCCGCCGCCGATCCCGCCCAGCAGGATCAGCGCGAGCGCGAAGGCGAGAAGGGTCTTGCCCCGGCCGCCGCCGGACTTGCCCTGGCGCCGGCGCACCGCGCCGCGCCGGTGCCGGCCCTTCTCCCCCCTGTCCGGCTCGTCGAACCCCAGATCAAGATCGTCGATCATTGCGTCCGCCTCCGCTGTGCGTCCAGCCAGCTCTGCAGAATCTCCACCGCGGCGGCCTGGTCGACCACCGCTCGTTGGCGTTTTCCCCGGACGCCCCGTTCAGCCAGCCTACGACTCGCGACGACGGTAGACATCCGCTCGTCCGTCAGCGTCACCGGAATCGGCCCCATTACATCAGCCAATCGGCTGGCATATGCTGATACGTTCACCGCTGCGGGGCCGTGCTTTCCGGCGAGGTTGACCGGCAGCCCGACCACGATCCCCACCGCCTCGTGCTCGGCGGCGAGCCGGACCAGCTCGGCCATGTCGGCGGGCACCGCATCCGGTTCGGCGGTCAGATCGCGGGCCAGCGTCACCAGGGGCGTGGCGAGGATGCCGTGCGGGTCGCAGCGGGCCACCCCCACCCGGACCTGACCGACGTCGACACCCAGCCGGACGCCTCGGGACAGCTCGGTCACTGACGGACACCTCCCCGCCGGTATGGGCCAGGGCGGACCGGGTGGTCCGCCCTGGCGTACATCCGTTCGCTCATGCCGTGCCGGCTGGGCATGCCCTCACGGCCCTCGCTTCGCTCGGTGCGTTCGCTCATGCCGTGCCGGCGACCGCCCGCTCGACGGTGACCAGCAGGTTCGGCGCCTCCGTCGCGGGCAGGCCGCCGCCCTGGGCCAGGTCGTCGCTGCCTCCACCCCGGCCGGAGAACGCCGCCTTGACCAGGTCCTTCGCGCTCAGGTTCCGGCCCCGGGCGGCCTGGTTGACGGCCACCACCAGCGAGGCCTTGCCGTTGGCGCGGGCCGCCACCGCGACCACCGCCGGACGGGCCGCGTCGATCCGGCCCCGGATCTCCTGCGCGAGGGTCCGCACGTCGTTCGCGGCCGCGCCCTCCGGCGCCTCGGTGCCGACGTACGCGACGCCGCGCACGTCCTTCGCCTGCGCCGCCAGGGCGCCGGCCCCGCCGAGCACGAGCTGGGCGCGCAGCTTCTCCAGCTCCTTCTCCGCGTCGCGCAGCTGGGTGACCGTCTGCTCCACCCGGTCGGCGACCTGCTCCCCCGGCACCCGGAACAGCTCGGCCAGCCGGGACACCAGCAGGTGCTCACGGGCCAGGAAGCCGAACGCGTCCATGCCGACGAGCGCCTCGATCCGGCGTACCCCGGAGCCGACGGACGCCTCGGACAGGATCTTCACCAGGCCGAGCTGGGCGGAGCGGGCCACGTGGGTGCCGCCGCACAGCTCCCGGGCGTAGTCGCCGACCTCGACGACCCGGACCCGCTCGCCGTACTTCTCGCCGAACAGGGCCATCGCCCCGATCCGGCGGGCCTCCTCCTGGCTGGTGACGAACGCGTGCACCTCCAGGTCGGCCAGCAGCACCTCGTTTACCTGCTGCTCCACGTCGTGCAGCACGCTCGGCGCCACACCCGTCGGAGTGTTGAAGTCGAACCGCAGCCGGCCCGGCGCGTTCAGCGAACCCGCCTGGGTCGCCGACTCGCCGAGGAAGTTGCGCATCGTCTGGTGCACCAGGTGCGTCGCGGTGTGCGAGCGGGAGATCGCCCGGCGGCGGGACGCGTCGATCTCGGCGTACCCGGTCTCCCCGGCCCGCACCTCGCCGCGCAGCACCTTCGCCCGGTGCACGATCAGGCCGGGCACCGGCTGCTGCACGTCGAAGACCTCGACCTGGCCGCCGCCGACGGTGATGAGCCCCTGGTCGGGCTGCTGCCCGCCGCCCTCGGCGTAGAACGGGGTGGTGTCCAGCACCAGCTCGATCGTGTCGCCCTCGACCGCCGCGGCGACCGCCGCGCCGCCGGCCAGCAGCGCCCGCACCCGGGACTCGCGGCTCAGCTCGGTGTAGCCGGTGAACTCCACCGGCCCGCCGCCGTCGAGCACCGACCGGTACGCCGACACGTCCGTGTGCCCCGTCTTGCGCGCCTGCGCGTCGGCCTTGGCCCGGCTGCGCTGGTCGGCCATCAGCCGGCGGAAGCCCTCCGCGTCGACCTGCAACCCCTGCTCGGCGGCGATCTCCAGGGTCAGGTCGATCGGGAAGCCGTACGTGTCGTGCAGCTGGAACGCCTTGTCACCGGAGAGCGCCGCCTTACCGGCCGACTTGGTCTCGGCGATGGCGGTGTCCAGGATCGTGGTGCCGGCGCGCAGCGTGGCCAGGAACGCGTCCTCCTCGGCGTACGCGTACTGGGAGATCCGGCCGAAGTCCTCGGCCAGCTCCGGGTACGACGGCGCCATGCAGTCGCGGGCCACCGGCAGCAGCTCGGGCAACGCCCGGTCCTGGTAGCCGAGCAGCCGCACCGCCCGGATCGCCCGGCGCATGATCCGCCGCAGCACGTAACCCCGGCCCTCGTTCGACGGGGTCACCCCGTCGCCGATGAGCATGAGCGAGGTACGCACGTGGTCGGCGATCACCCGCAGCCGGACGTCGTCCGGGTGCGACTGGTTGGCCGCCTGACCGGAGTGCGCGCCGTAGCGCTTGCCGGTCAGCTCGGCGGCCCGGTCCAGGATCGGCCGGACCTCGTCGATCTCGTAGAGGTTGTCCACGCCCTGCAGAAGCGAGGCCATCCGCTCCAGGCCCATGCCGGTGTCGATGTTCTTCGCCGGCAGGTCACCCAGGATCGGGAAGTCCTCCTTGCCGGCGCCCGGGCCGCGCTCGAACTGCATGAAGACGAGGTTCCAGAACTCCAGGTAGCGGTCCTCGTCGACCTCCGGGCCACCCTCGCGGCCGTAGGCCGGGCCGCGGTCGTAGTACAGCTCGGAGCAGGGGCCGCACGGGCCGGGGATGCCCATCGACCAGAAGTTGTCGGCCTTGCCGCGGCGCACGATCCGCTCGTCCGGCACGCCGGTGCGCCGCCAGATGTCGTACGCCTCGTCGTCGTCCAGGTAGACGGTCGCCCAGATCCGCTCCGGGTCCAGCCCGAAGCCGCCCGCCTCGACCGGCTTGGTGGCCAGGTCCCAGGCGAGCGGGATCGCCCCGTCCTTGAAGTAGTCACCGAAGGAGAAGTTGCCGTTCATCTGGAAGAACGTGCCGTGCCGGCTGGTCTTGCCGACCTCGTCGATGTCCGGCGTCCGGATGCACTTCTGCACGCTCGTCGCCCGCGCGTACGGCGGGGTCTGCTGGCCCAGGAAGTAGGGCACGAACTGCACCATGCCGGCGTTGATGAACAGCAGGTTCGGGTCGCTGATGGCGGGCAGCGGAGCGGACGGCACCACGGCGTGCCCGTTCGCCTCGAAGTGGGCGAGGAACCGCCGCTTGATCTCCGCCGTCTTCATCGCTGGTGGTCCTCCGGGAAAATCTCTCGATCACCGATGCGCGGGTCCTCCCGCAGCTCGGCGAACTGGTCGTCGTACACCTCGCCGCGGGCGAAGGCCTCGTGGATCTCCTGCTCACGCTCGGCCATGCCGACCCGGACGTCGTCCATGAACGCCCGGACCGACTCGACCAGACCGCCGGCGGACTCGGACAGCCCGCTCGCGATACCGGCCGGGGTGTACGCCTGCGCCGTCCGGGTGGCCTTGCGCACCACCAGGACGCCCACGGCCAGCCCGATGCCCAGCCAGAACAACCGCCTCATGCTCTCATCCTTCCCGCGTACGCCGGTCGGGGTCAGCGGTTGCCGCGCTTGGCGGCGCGACGCTGCTGCTTGATCGTGTCGCGCACCTCGCGCTCGGTCTCGGCGTGCCGGCGGGCGGAGGCGGCCCGGCGGACGCCGTACCCGAACGCGGCCACCTTGACCAGCGGGTTCGCCGCGGCGGCAGAGACCACGGTGGCCAGGTTCGCCACGTTGGCGGTGACGTTCTGCGCGTGGTTGGTCATGGTGTCCACCTTGGCGAGCTGCAGGTTCACCCCGTCCAGCGAGGTCTGCACCTGCTCCAGCGCCACGTTGACGTTCTTCACCGTGGTGTTCACGTCGCCGAGCAGCGGCGCGGTGCGCTCGTTCACCTCGGTGATCATCCGGGTCGTCGCGTCCACGGTGTGCCGCAACCGCAGGATCGGCACCGCCAGCACGAGCACCAGCATCAGGAACGCGCCGGCCGCGATCAGCGCAGCGATCTCTCCACCACTCACGCGAAAGTCCTCCTCAAGCAGTGTCCCGGAACCCGACGCCCCGGAACGCGCGACCGTACCTACCCACTTCGCGCCGCGCCGACCCGGTCACCGGGCGCGGACGGGCGTGCCAGCCCCAGACCCTACCGTCCGTGATGAAAGTCGGCTCACGACGGTGAGGGGGTCGCCTCGCCCAGCGGGTCGTCGGTCAGGGTCGGGAACGGGTCCTCGCCGGTGAGTGACGGGTCGGTGGTCGGTGTCGGCCCGGTGCGCTCGTCGTCGATCGCGTTGCGCACCTTCACCGACACCAACGAGCCGGTGCAGTTCGCCGCTGCGGGCTCCGCCGGCGTGGACGGCACGGGCGCCCCGTCGACCGGCGGGGGCGTGCAGGTGCGGTCGCGTACCCACAGGTCGAGCGTGAGTTCGTCCCGGCGCCAGCAGGTATAGCTGCCCGGGACCTTCTCGTCCGGGCAACGGTCGACCTTCCAGCGCTGCCACCCGTCGCCGGCCAGCGCCTGCTCGTAGACCGCTACCGTCTCCTTCCAGCCCTGTTCCGACTCGACGGAACGTTCACGCAGACGGCAGTCCTGCAGGCACCAGCGGCTGCCACTGACGTTGTCCACCTTGTTGCCCTGCGCCCAGGTGGGCACGGCGAGCGCGTCGAGGGTGTCGAAGACCGGGTCGTGGCTGAGCGTACGAATGCCGAAGTAGAGCGGCACCGCCCCCAGCAGCACGAGGCTGACCAGGGCGAGGATGCCCAGCCGCAGCCGGGTGCGCTCGCGCATCTGCCGGCGCAGCTCGGACCGGGCGCCGCTCAGGCCGCCGGCCTCCGCGCCGCTGTCGTCCGCGCCGGGACCAGCGGGACGCGGTGCGCCGCCCCCGCCGGGCCGTAGCCCCGCCGGCTCGCCCGGGGGTACGGCCACAGCCGCCCGGGCCGCCGCGGTGCCCGGGCCGGGCCGGGCCGGTTCCGGTCCGGGTGGTGTCGCCCGTCCGGCGGGCCGCTCGTCCGGCGCGACCGGGCGGGCCACGCCCGCCGCCGCGCGGGCGGTCCCCGGCGCACCGGGCGGCACCGGGCCGTCGCCTGGTCCCCGCGCGCCGGGGGCCACCGGTGGACGAGGCGCCGCACCGGGCCGGACGGTGTCGTCGGGGCGGGCCACCCCACGCCCGGCGCCACCGGCCGAAGCACCACCGGGACGCCCACCGCCGACCGGGATCCCACCCGTGCGCTCGCTGTCGCCGCGCGGACCGAGGCCGGCCGGGCCACCACCGGAAACGGGCGGGGCACCGGGGCGGGCCGAACCCCGGGCCGGGCCGGGCCGGGCCGGATCGGACGGCTGGGGACGGGCCGACGGCACGACCGGGCCGGACTGGTCGGGGCGGAGCTGCGGGCCGGCCGGTTCGGCACGCTCCGGCGCACCGGGACCGGACTGCCCGGGTCGCCGGGAGCCCGGCTCGGGACGCACCGGCGGGACGGCGACACCGGCCCGGCCAGCGGACGCCTCCGGCGCGGCGCCCCGGCCACTGGATACGCCGGACGCGGCATCCCGGCCACGGGACATGTCAGGTGCGGCATCCCGGCCACGGGACACGTCAGGCGCGGCACCCCGGCCGCCGGGCACCTCGGGTGCGGCGCTCCGGCCGCCGGGCGTGCCACGACGGACGGCGGACGGGGTCGGGCCGGTCGTCGGGCCGCCGGACACCGGCGCGCCCGGCAGGTCCGGCGCGTTTCCGCTGCGCGGCACGACCGGGGCTTGGTCCTGGGCGGCCCGCCGGCCGGCACCCGGCGCGGGTACCGCCGCGGATCCGGGCACGTGGTGACCGGCGGTGGGCTCCTCACGCCGCGCGCGTCGCCCGCCTCCGGAGACCGGAGCGGCGTCCGGAACGGCTCGACCGGCCGGACCGCCGGGCACGCCGCCGTCCGGCGCGGCGCGGCGGCCCGCGCCGGAGACCGGCCGGGTGCCGGGCGGAACATCGTCGGTACGGGCCCGGCGGGCCCCACCGGAGACCGGCTGGATGCCGGCGGTGTCGTCTGGTCGGGCTCGTCGTCCGACCGGGGCCGGCGGGATTGTCGGATCGCCTCCGGCCGGGTGCGGGCCCTCCGGCCCGGCGGCGCCGTGCCGGCCGCGGGGGGTCGGCGGTACGCGGGGGTCGCCGTCGGCGGGCGGCCGGCCCAGGTCGGCGGGCACCCGGCCGGACGGCGGCGGGCCGGGTGGGACACGGTCGCCGGCGACCGGCGGCTGCTGGCCGGTCGGTCCGTCCGCGCGGCGGCGGTACGGCGCATCCGGCGGACGGGGCGCCTCGGGCACGCCGGGCCAGGGACCGTCGACGGGGCGGCGCGGGGTGGCGGTTTGGGGGCCGCCGGGCCAGGGACCGTCGGCGGCCCGGCGCGGGGCGCCCGTCTCGGGGCCGGCGGGTCGCACCGGCGGCGCGGCCGGACCGGGCCCGTCGGGGCGGCGCATGACCGGGGGACGTGGACCGGGCCGGCCATCGCCGGGCGTCTCCGGACCGCGCCGACCACCGCCGGAGGGCGCGTCCACCGCCGGTGGGCGGACCCCCGACGACGGGTCCCCGACCGGACGCCCGGCCGGGGGCGGGCCCGTGCCGGGCCGGCCCGGGGACGCGGGCGAGTCCACGCCCGGCCGTCCGGGGGTCGGCGGCACGGCGGCGCCGGGACGGCCCGCGGCCAGGGGCGCCGCCGGGCCGGAACGGCCGGTCGCGGGGGGCATCGTCGGGTCGGTTCGGTCGCCCGGGACGGGCCCGCTCGGCCGGGCACGGCCCGGGGTCTGCGGTGCGACGGCCGGGGGCGGTACGGGCCGGCCCGGAACCTGGGGCGCGGCGGCCGGCGGCGCACCGGGCGGGGCTGCCGACGGAGGCGGCACCGGCTGACCGGTCGAGAGCGGCGGTGCGCCCGGAGCCGGGGGCCGCGGGGCCGTGCGGCCGGCGGGCGGCGGCATGCCGGGGCCCGGGCCGGGGGCGGCCGGCCGGGCCGGGCCGGGCCGCGACGGGTCGGCGCCGGGGCGCGGTGCGGCGAGATCGCCGTCCGGCCCGAGTTCACCGCCCTGCTGCTTGGCGGTGCGCAGGTCGTCGATCCAGCCGAGTTCCTCGCCGACGACGGTCGGGTCCAACTCGGGCTCGGGTCGGCCACGTCCCCACCGGCGGCCCTTGCCCCGCGGGTCGCGCCGCTCGTCGGGGCCGTCCGCCGGCCGCTCCGGACCACGCGCCATCACTACTGACCCCCCTCGGCGGCGTCGCTGCCGCCCTCACTCGCCCCGCTGGCCTGCTCGCCGTCCCCCACCCGGGCCCCGTTTGCGGCGGCCGGGGCGCCGGCCTCCGCCCGGGTCGCCGGAGCCGGCAGCCCGCGCACGATCCGGCGCAGCAGCGGCAGCCGGGTGGCCACCGCCCGCTCCGCACCGTGCCCGCTGGGCTGGTAGTAGTCGGTTCCGACGAGGTCGTCCGGAGCGTACTGCTGGGTGACCACCCCCCGGTGGTCGTCGTGCGGGTAGCGGTAGCCGGCGCCGTGGCCGAGGCCGCGCGCGCCGGAGTAGTGGGCGTCGCGCAGCCCACGTGGCACCGGGCCTCCGCGACCCGCGCGTACGTCGGCGACGGCGGCGCCGATCGCGGTGGTGGCCGAGTTGGACTTCGGCGCGGTGGCCAGGTGGATGACCGCCTGGGACAGGTTGAGCCGCGCCTCCGGCAGGCCCACGTACTCGACCGCGTGTGCGGTGGCGGTGGCCACTGTCAGGGCGGTGGGATCGGCCATGCCGACGTCCTCACTGGCGAAGATCACCAGCCGGCGGGCGATGAACCGGGCGTCCTCCCCGGCCACCAGCATCCGGGCCAGCCAGTGCAGTGCCGCGTCCACGTCCGAGCCGCGCAGGCTCTTGATGAACGCGCTCGTCACGTCGTAGTGCGCGTCGCCGTCCCGGTCGTAGCGCACGGCCGCCACGTCGACCGCCTGCTCGGCCACGGCCAGGTCGATCCGGCCGGTACCCAGCGCGGTCGCGGTGGCCGCCGCCGCCTCCAGCGCGGTGAGCGCCTTGCGCACGTCGCCCCCGGCGAGCCGGACCAGGTGGTCCTCCGCCTCCTCGGCCAGCACCAGCGCGCCGCCGAGCCCGCGCTCGTCGGCCACCGCGCGGCGCAGCAGCCCACGTACGTCGTCGTCGTCGAGCGCGTGAAGGGTGAGCAGCACGCAGCGTGACAGCAACGGCGAGATGACCGAGAAGTACGGGTTCTCGGTGGTCGCCGCCAGCAGCGTGACCGTACGGTCCTCGACGGCGGCGAGAAGCGAGTCCTGCTGGGTCTTGCTGAACCGGTGCACCTCGTCGATGAACAGCACTGTCGGCGGGCCGCCGGAACGGCGTTGGCGCCGGGCGGTGTCGATCACGGCGCGGACGTCCTTCACGCCCGCGCTCAGCGCGGACATCGCCACGAACCGCCGGTCGGTGGCCCGGGCCACGAGGTGGGCGATGGTGGTCTTACCGCTGCCCGGCGGCCCCCAGAGGATCACCGACATCGGCGCCGCGCCCTCGACCAGCTGGCGCAGCGGCGCCCCGGGCGCGAGCAGGTGCTCCTGCCCGACCAGCTCATCGATGCCGGCCGGCCGCATCCGCACCGGCAGGGGCGAATCCGCCCGGGCGTCGGTGAAGCCGTCGGCTCCGCCCGCGCCCGCGGGTGCGCCGGCCGGCTCGCCGAGGGTGAAGAGGGCGTCCGATTCCATCACGAGAACAGTACCGGGCCGGGCCGACGGCGCCGGAATCGCGCCGCCGGCCCGGCCCGGGTGGTCTTTTCCGGTCAGCCGCGACCCGGCCGCCGGCCCCGGTACCACCGGCCGCCACCGCCGCCGCGCGGGCCGGAGCCGACCCCGGCCAGGTAGAGCGAGAGCAGCAGGAAGCCGATGAGCATGAGGGTCGAGGTGCTGAACAGATCGGGCGCGCCGAGGTCGGTGTTCATGAAGTCGAGCAGCAGCGCGAAGCCGAATACGATGGCCGCGAGAATGGCGAGCATGTCGTTCCTCCGGTGGGGGTTCCAGCAGGTCGGCGACGGATGTACCCAATCGGTCTGCTCGTCAATCTCCACGGTGGAACGGGTGTTGGCTCGACCTCCGGCGCCGACCCCTGTGCTCGTAGGCTGGCGGGATGATCACGGTCGACGAGGCGCTGACCGGGCGGGATGCGCTGCTCGCCGCGACCGGCCACCACGCGTACGCCCGGCACACGCTCCGGCACGACCAGGCCGTGCGCGGATGGCGGCGCGGCGGCGCGGTCGGATGGCTGCTCCCGCCGGGCGAGTGGCCGGCCGGCGGCGCGGTCGGCGCCCCCGGCCCGGCGCTGGACGTCTTCGCCGCCCAGCGGGCGGACGGGACGCTGCGGGCCGGCCAGTCGATCAACCTGCCCCACGCCGATCCGGGCGAGGTGGCCGCGCGACTTCCGGTGGCCCGGCTGATCGGGTGGGACCTGCTGTGGACCACCGGCCCGCCGCCGCGCTTCACCGCCACCGAACGCCGCACCTCCATCCGGCTCGCCTGATCGCGACGGCCGAGACACCCACGACGTTCCACTGAACGGGGCCACCGGGAGTCTGAGCTCCCGCTCCGGTCGACCGCAACCGGCCGCCCGCAACCGGCGGCTCGGGCCGGGTGCGGGCGGCAGGGCTCATTCGCGGCCGGCGGGGGCAGCCGCGGCGGTGTCGAGGGACGGGCCGGCCGGCGCGGCGGCCAGGCCGGCGTGACCGGGGCCGCCACCGGTCGTCTCCGGCTCCGCAGCCTCCTGCTCCACAGTGGCGTCCGGCGGGGTTCGGCGGGCGGCGCGCCAGGCCGGCAGGTAGAGCGGCGCGGCCACGGCGAGCACGACCCCGCCGACGATCATGGCGACACCGATGCTCGTGGCGTCGGCCAGCGCGGTCAGCGTGACCGCGCCGAGCGCGGCGGCCGGCTGGCCGGCCATCGAGTTGAGCGAGAGCACGCTGGTCCGGTACGGGCCGTCGACCTGCCGGTGCAGCAGTCCCATGTGCAGTGGGTTCGACGCGCCGTGCACGGTGTAGCAGGCCAGGTACGCGATGAGGATGCCGACCGGCCCGGCCAGCAGGCCCATGCCGACCACCGTCACGCCCTGCAGGATCCGCATCAGCGCGGCGGCCGGGGCGGCGCCGAGGCGGCGCAGCAGGAACGGGGTGAGCGCGGCGCCGGCGGCGTTGGCGAGCCAGGCCGCGGTGCCGGCGGGGCCGAGCAGCGCCGCGGCGCGGTCCGGGTCGTCGAGCACCTCGGCGAGGCGCACCGGCAGCAGCGACTCGAACGTGACCATGCCGAAGCCCCAGAACAGCTCGACGGCGACCAGGGCCGCCAGCACCCGGTTGCGGCGCAGCAGCCCGAGGGCCTGCCCGACCATCCGGGGCGCGTCGACCACCGAGGCGCGCAGCGCGGCCGGGCCGGACGCGGGCCGCTGCTCGGCCATCAGCGCCAGCAGCGCCACGATGGAGACGGCTTGGAGCACGGCGGCGACGATCACCGGCAGGGCCAGCGCGCTGACCGGCCCGACCGGGCCGAGCGCGACCAGGCCGCCGCTGAGCAGGGCGCCGGTGCCGATGGCGACGCCGACCACGGTGCCGGCCCAGCCGAGGCCGCGCTCGTACTCGGCCTTCGGGTCGACGGCGAGCGTGGCGTCCACGTACCAGGATTCCATCGGGCCGCTGTCGAGCGCCCGGTAGACGCCCTGCAACGCCCAGACCAGGAAGAACATCCAGAACGAGTCGGCCACCGCCATCAGCGCCAGCGAGCCCAGGCCGAGCACCCAGGCGACCAGCAGCACCGGTTTGCGGCCGAGCGCGTCGGCGAAGCCGCCGGCGGGCAGCTCCAGCGCCAGCACAACGAGGCCCTGCGCGGTGGCGACCAGGCCGATCTGGGACAGCGTGAGCCCGCGCTCCTGCATCAGCAGGATCATCACCGGCATGAGCAGGCCGCTGGGTAGCCAGCGCAGGCCGTACAGCGTGAGGTAGCGGGACCGGATCTGACGTACGGACAGCGTGGTCACGGCTTCTCCTCGGCAGGCGGCGGGGTGGACCGTGGGTAGGCCGCGTCCATCGGCAGGGCAGCAAGGTAGAGCTGGACCGTCTCGGCGTCGGGGTCGTCGGGGTCGGTGGCGTCGCGGTGCCGCTCGAAGACCGCGAAGACCTCCTCCTGGATCGCCTTGAGGCGGTCGACCGGAATCCGCATGAAGAAGTCACCCATGCCGAACGCGTCACGCCAGGCCGGCGACCACCGGTGCCGCTGGTCGAACCAGCGTTCGGCGTGCTGGGCGAAGAAGCGGACGTAGTCCGCCTCGATCCACTCGATGGCCGCCCGCGCGTCGGGGTCGTCGTCGAAGTCGCTGGATTCCCAGTTGGTGACGTCGTGCGCGGCCCGCCAGTAGCGCTGGCGGCCGGTGCCGAGGCTCGGGTCCTCCACCACGAGGCCCACTTCGGCGAGTTGGCGCAGGTGGTAGCTGGTAGCGCCGCTGTTGGTGCCGAGCGCCTCGGCGAGGGCGGTGGCGGTGGCCGGGCCGCCCACGCGCAGCGCCCCGACCAGCCGCATGCGCAGCGGTTGGGCCAGGGCACGAACCTGGCGGTGGTCGATGTGTACGGTGCGCTCCGTCTTCTCCTCCATGGGATGCACAATATCTGTGCACACTTTCCATGCACAAGGTGCTTGCAAAGAATCTGTGCAACTAGCCGTACAGCTCGGTGATCCCGCGCAGGCGGGTCCGCAGCAGCCCGGCGGCGCGGGTGGGGTCCAGCACCACCTCACCCGGGCGGTGCAGTCCTGCGGCGGCGATCGTGGTCGTCCGCAGCCCGCCCGCGTCCACGCCGTCGTGCCGGGCCACCAGCAGCCCGAGCTCGGCCCGGCTCACCGCGTCCGGCCCGGCCACGTTGAGCAGCCCGGCATAGTCGCCCGGCACCAGCTCCAGCACCGCGGCGGCGAGGTCGGCCACGTGCACCGGGCAGCGCAGCTCGTCGGTGAACAACGTGGCTCGCCCGGCCAGCGCCTCCCGGCACAGCTGGATCTGCTTGCTGCCCTCCCCCACGATCAGCGAGGTCCGCACCAGCACCGCGCCCGGATCGACCGCCCGCACGGCCGTCTCCGCCGCCGCCTTCGCCGCCCCGTACGGGTACAGCGGCGTGGGCACGTCCTCGTCCGCGTACGGCGTGGAACGCCCGGCGTGCAGCGCGTCGCTGGACAGGTGCACCAGCCGGGCGCCCACCTCGGCGGCGGCGACCGCGATGTGAGCCGCCCCGTCCGCGGTGACCGCCCAGTCGTCGTACCGGTAGGGGGTGGCGACGACCGCGTCGGGGCGTACCCGGGTCAGCAGCTCACGCACGGCGGCGCGGTCGGTCACGTCGAGCCGGTGCGGCGCGACGCCGGGCACCGCGACGGCGGCGCGGTGGTACGTGCCGGCCACCCGGTGCCCGGCGGCGACCGCCTGCCGACACACCTCGGCGCCGAGCAGGCCGCTGGCACCCACCACGAGCAGTCTCATCGCTCCCCCTGAACATCGGAAAGGCCCGCGTCATCATGACGCGGGCCTTTCCGGCACGCGACGATCAGGTCGGGTCGGCCACCGGGGCGGCCGGGCCGGCGGTGCCGGCGTGCGGACCCGCCGGTGCCTTCGGCTTGGCGTCGATGCCGGCCTCGGCGCGCTGCTGCCCGGTGATCGGGGTGGGCGCGCCGGTCAGCGGGTCGAAGCCGCCGCGGGTCTTCGGGAACGCGATGACCTCGCGGATCGAGTCCGCGCCGGCCAGCAGCATGCAGACCCGGTCCCAGCCGAACGCGATGCCGCCGTGCGGCGGGGCGCCGTACTTGAACGCCTCCAGCAGGAAGCCGAACTTGTCCTGCGCCTCGTCGGCGGTGATGCCGAGCAGGTCGAACACCCGCTGCTGCACGTCGCCCCGGTGGATACGGATCGAGCCTCCGCCGATCTCGTTGCCGTTGCAGACGATGTCGTACGCGTAGGCCAGCGCGCGGTCCGGCGCGGACTCGAACCGGTCCACCCACTCGGCGTTCGGCGACGTGAACGGGTGGTGCACGGCGGTCCAGCCGCCGTCGTCCGTCTTCTCGAACATCGGCGCGTCGACCACCCAGCAGAACGCCCAGGCGCTCTCGTCGACCAGGTTCGCCCGCTTGGCGATTTCGATCCGGGCCGCGCCGAGCAGCTCCTGCGCCTCGCGGGTGTCGGTGCTGGCGGCGAAGAAGATCGCGTCGCCGGGCTTCGCGCCGACCGCGTCGGCCAGGCCGGACAGGTGCGCCTCGGACAGGTTCTTCGCCACCGGGCCGCGCGCCTCGCCGGTCTCCGCGTCCAGCACCACGTACGCCAGGCCGCGCGCGCCGCGCGCCTTGGCCCAGTCCTGCCAGCCGTCCAGTTCCTTGCGGGTCTGCGCCGCGCCGCCGGGCATGACCACCGCGCCCACGTAGCCGCCCGCGTCGATCGCGCCGGCGAACACCCGGAACTCGGTGCCGCGCAGGTAGTCGGTCAGCTCGGTCAGCTCCACGCCGTAGCGCAGGTCCGGCTTGTCCGAGCCGTAGCGGGACATGGCGTCGTGCCAGGTGATGCGCGGGATCGGCCGGGCGATCTCGTAGCCGGCGAGGTCCTTCCACAGCGCCGAGACGATCGCCTCGCCGAGGTCGATCACGTCGTCCTCGGTGACGAACGACATCTCGATGTCGAGCTGGGTGAACTCCGGCTGCCGGTCGGCGCGGAAGTCCTCGTCGCGGTAGCAGCGGGCGATCTGGTAGTACCGCTCCATGCCGCCGACCATCAGCAGCTGCTTGAACAGCTGCGGCGACTGCGGCAACGCGTACCAGCTGCCCGGCTGGAGCCGCACCGGCACCAGGAAGTCGCGGGCGCCCTCCGGGGTGGAGCGGGTCAGCGTCGGCGTCTCGATCTCCAGGAAGTCGCGCTCGTGCAGCACGCCCCGGGCGATCTGGTTGGCCCGCGAGCGCAGCCGCATGGCCTTGGCCGGGCCGCCCCGCCGCAGGTCCAGGTAGCGGTACTTGAGCCGGATGTCGTCACCGGCCTCGATCTGGTCGTCCACCGGCAGCGGCAGCGGCGCGGCCTCGGAGAGCACCTCCAGCGCGGACGCGGTCACCTCGACCTCGCCGGTGGGCAGGTCCGGATTCTCGTTGCCCTCCGGACGGCGGGTCACCTCGCCGGTGACCTTGACGCAGAACTCGTTGCGCAGCGCGTGCGCGTCCTCCTCGCGGAAGACCACCTGCACCACGCCGGAGGCGTCACGCAGGTCGACGAAGATGACACCGCCGTGGTCGCGCCGGCGGGCCACCCACCCGGCGAGCGTCACCGTCGAGCCGGCGTCCGCGGCGCGCAGGCTTCCGGCATTGTGGGTACGGATCACGGCTGGCGTCTCCTCAATCTGGTCCACTCACTGCTCCCCCGCATTCTGTCAGGACGGGCGGGCCCGCTCCCCGGCACCCGTCGAGCCGGGCCGCCCCGGGTGCGTGGCGAAAGCGCGGTGCGGGCCGGGTCCGGCGGTTTACCGTGGCCGGGTGCGTGCCGTACCGAGCTGGGCCGTGGCCACCGCGGCCGCCGCGCCCGCGCTGCTGGTGGCGGGCTGGACGGTGGCGGGTGCCCGCCAGGGGCCGGGGTACGACCCGGTGCGGGACACGATCAGCGAGCTGGCCGGCGAGGGCGCGACCGATCCGTGGCTGATGGGCGGCGCGCTGGTGCTGCTCGGCTGCTGCTACTGCGCCACCGCCGCCGCGCTGCACGCCGCCGGGCTGCCCAGCCGCTTCCTGCTCGCGGTCGGCGGGGTGGCCACGGTGGCGCTCATCGCGTTCCCCCGGCCGCAGGTGGGCGGCTCCCCGGCGCACGGGGTGGTGGCCACTGTGGCGGTGCTCGCGCTGGCGCTCTGGCCGGCCGGCACGGCGCTGCGCCTGCCCCGCAGGGTGCCGCGCGAGGTGGCCGCCTCCCCGGCGGGCCGGCCGCCGTGGGCGTTCCGCCGGCCGGTGGCGCTGGCCGTGACGGCGGTGCTGCTGGCGTTGTTCGGCTGGTCGGCGGCGGAGGTGACGGGCGGCTCCCGGACCGGGCTGGCCGGGCGGGTGGCCGCGCTCGCGGTGACGCTCTGGCCGCTGGCGGCGGTGCTGTCCGCGCGGCGGGCCCACCGGCACTGGACGGCCCGGCCGTCGGAGCCGCCCCGGCCGGACGGCCCGCCGCTCGGTCCGGGCCGCCTCGGCGCGGGCACCTGAGACGGGTACGCGGAACGGGCCGCCGGTCACCCGACGGCCCGTTCGTGGGAGTGCGTGGATCAGAAGACGCTCACGCCGTAGCGGCTGAGCGCCTCGGTGACCGGCTGGAAGTAGGTCGTGCCGCCGGAGGAGCAGTTGCCGCTGCCGCCGGAGGTGAGGCCCAGCGCGACGGTGCCGGCGAACAGCGAGCCGCCGCTGTCGCCCGGCTCGGCGCAGACGTTGGTGCGGATGAGGCCGGAGACGCTGCCCTCGGCGTAGTTCACGGTCGCGTTGAGCGCGCTGACGCTGCCGCTGCGCAGGCCGGTGGTGCTGCCGGAACGGCGGACGGACTGGCCGACGTACGCGTTGCCGGCCGAGGTGATGTCCTGGAAGCTGCCGTTGTAGAGCGAGACGTTGCCGGCCGCGTTGGCCGAGTTGCTGTGCCGGACGATGCCGTAGTCGTTGCCCGGGAAGCTGGTGCCGGTCCGGGTGCCGAGCACGGTGGTGCGGCTGGAGTTGGAGTACCAGGTCGAGCCGATGTTGGTGCAGTGCCCGGCGGTGAGGAAGTAGTACGTCGAACCGCTGCGCACGTTGAAGCCGAGCGAGCACCGGCCGCCGCTGGCGTAGATCGCCTGGCCGCCGGAGATCCGGGTGCTGAGCGTGCCGGCCTCGGCCTCGATGCGGATCGCGCCGTTGTGACGGGCGGCGGCGGCCTTGACCCGCTCCAGCTTGGCGCCGGTGACGGTGCTGTCGACGGAGACGACGACCTGGTTCGTGGCCGGGTCGGTCCACCAGGCGGTGCCGGGGATCTTGGCGGAGCGCTCCAGCTCGCTGGTGGCGGCGTTGAGCTTGTCCGCGCCGCGCGCCACGATCTTCGGGATGGCGCCGGCGTCGCGCACCTGGCGGGCGGTCGCGGTGTCGGTCACCGTGACGATCATCTTGCCGCTGGCGTCGGCGTACGTGCCGGCCGCGCGGGCACCGAGCTTCTCGACGAGGGTGGCGGCGGCGTCCGGCGAGAGGGCCGTGGGGGCGGCCTGCGCGGGTGCGCCGAGCAGCGAGCCGGTGACCAGGGTGCCGGCGACGGCGACTGCGGCGGCGCGGCGGAGCGTGGACCTCGTGGGTCGCATGTAACAACCTCCGAATGGGGGTGAACGGGCGCTGTCATGGGGGCGCGCCCGAGGACAACCCGGGTGACCTGGGGAAACCTCCCGGATGCCCAAAGTATTCACACATTTAAGATCATAAACAAGACATACCTTTGCCCGGATTCGCACCCGCGCGCGATGTAACGCCGAAGCAACAACATCGACACCATCTGTCAGAGCCGGTTCAGGGTCGCGGGGGTGGACCCCGGCACTCCGCGCGGCTCGGCAACCTCGCACCCCTCGGCGCAGCGCGAGCCGACCGGACCTCGCCGCCGCAGCCGCGGTGCGCACGCCCAGCAGCGAGCCCTCCGGGTCGGCCAGGTGGCGCCCACCCCAGCCGAGCACTGGTCAACGCCGAGCGCGGAAGGCCCGTACGCCTTCAACGGCGCACGCCGTCGAAGATCGGGCAGAGCACGACCAGGGTGCGCATCCGATACGGAACAATTTTCCGCCAAGGCAATGAAGCAAGCCCTGAACGCCCACTAGGGCGCTCAGGGCTTGCTGCTGGCATTACCAGCCTTCATTCAGGGTGCCCGCCAAGCTCCGGTCTGGGCGCACTGAAAAACAACGCACCACGGCGAGTCAGCGCATCGCGACTAGACGATCTGGACCGCCGTAATAGTCCTGCCGGGGGCTGCGAAACTCGTGGACTCACCGGGGTTGTAGAAGATTACGTCGCCGTTCGAGAGCGTTACGAAAGCCGTGTTGCTCCCGGCCTTGATACGAACCACACTGTTGATGGTCGTGTATACCTTACCCGCGCCACTGTAGCAGTGGTGATAGTTCAGAGCCGTAATGATGTCCACGGTAGAACTAGTGCATGACACCTTCGAGATGGCGAAGGCGGGCGTGCCGGGAATAGCCGCCAGAGCAAGCCCCGTGGCTGCCACCGCAGTGATCGCTCGCTTTACCCCTCGTCGCATAGGGAGCACCTTTCTCGTCGGCAGGTTCCGGCACACGAGGTCGTCATTTTGACGACCTCGTGCGTTGAGCAGAACGTTATCAGATAGATAGATGCATGACCATCTCTGATCGGCCATCATCACCCTGCCCGCGATGTCAACCGATTTACGACCTGCGTTTATCGGCTGCAGAAAATGTGTGCCTAGCTGCGGCTTCGATCCGACGAGCCGTATTGAGCACGTCGAAACGCGTGTGCATTGACCACCGAGGCACCAGGGGCGGGCATGCTCCGCCACGCCATCCCGAGGATTCTCGGTAGCTCGCTTCGGGCGGGGAGGAGCGGGGTGGGGCTAGCGCACAAGCAGGCGAGTGGCCCTGGCCGCGCGCCTCTCCTCGAAGCGGGACGCCTGGGTCTCCAGGGTGTCCAGGTGGGCGGCGATCTCGTCCCGGGCGGCCTCGCCGTCGGCGTTCAGGCCGGTCACCTCGAACAGGTTCCACTGCCGCAACACGGGCATCACCACGTCGTCGCGGTGCTGGCGCAGGTCGTAGATGCCGGCCAGCGCGATCGCCACCGACTTGCGGGCGAAGCCGTCGATGCCCACGCCCGGCATCTGGAAGTCGGCCAGCACGTCGGCGACCGCGCGCATGGCCTGCGACGGGGCCAGCTCGAACGCGGCGCCGAGCAGGTTGCGGTAGAAGACCATGTGCAGGTTCTCGTCCGCGGCCACCCGGGCCAGCAGCGCCTCGCACGTCGGGTCGCCGGTGGCCCGGCCGGTGTTGCGGTGCGAGATGCGCGTCGCCAGCTCCTGGAACGACACGTACGCCAGCGAGTGCAGCATCTCCTGGTCGTGCGCGTTCTGGTAGCCCGCCGACATGTGCACCATGCGGGCCCGCTCCAGCGCCACCGGGTCCACCGCCCGGGTCACCGTGAGGTAGTCACGGATCGCGGTGCCGTGCCGGCCCTCCTCGGCGGTCCACCGGTGCACCCAGGTGCCCCACGCGCCGTCGCGCCCGAACAGCGTGGCGATCTCGTGGTGGTACGAGGGCAGGTTGTCCTCGGTGAGCAGGTTGACGATCAGCGCGGTCCGCGCCACCTCGGGCAGCGTCGAGTCCTCCGGCGACCACGCCTCGCCACCCAGCGGGCCGTCGAAGGTGCGGCCCTCGCTCCACGGCACGTACTCGTGCGGGAACCACTCCTTGGCCAGCGACAGGTGGCGGTCGAGGTTCTTCTCGACCACCGGCTCGAGTTCGGTGAGCAGAGCGGTCTGGCTGAGCACGGTCACGACGTTCTCCCTACGGTGGCGTAACTTACGCCACCGTAGGTCGAAACGTCTTCAGACGCCAGTGCCGGCCGGGCCGACCAGCGGCTTCAGGTCCGCCCGGGGCGGCGTCCACTCCCCCGCCGAGGCCGGCACCTGCTCGCCGGAACGGATGTCCTTGACCTCGTCACCGTCCGCGCCGGGGAACCAGACGTACGGGATGCCGCGCCGCTCGGCGTACCGGATCTGCTTGCCGAACTTGGCCGCCGACGGGGACACCTCGGTGGGCACACCGCGCGAGCGCAGCGCCGCCGCGACCGCGTCACTGGCCGCCCGGCCCTCCTCGGCGGTGACCGCCACCAGCACGCAGGTCGGCACCGGACGGGACACCGACAGCGCCTCGGCGCCGAACAGCAGGCCCAGCAGCCGGGTCACCCCGATCGAGATGCCCACCCCGGGGAACCGGACGTTGCCCGAGCTGGCCAGGTTGTCGTACCGGCCGCCGGAGCAGATCGAGCCGAACCGCTCGTAGCCGAGCATCTGCGTCTCGTAGACCGTACCCGTGTAGTAGTCCAGGCCCCGCGCGATGCGCAGGTCGGCCACGCAGAGGCCGGGCGCGTGCGCGGCCGCGGTCTCCACCACCGCGGTCAGCTCAGCGACGCCCTCGTCCAGCAGCGGGTCGCTCACCCCGAGGCCGCGCACCGCGTCGGCGAAGGAGGCGTCCGGCGCGGAGATCTCGGCCAGCGACAGCACGGCCTTGGCCTGTGCCTCGCTCGCCCCGGCGGTGCTCGCCAGCAGCTCCGTCACCCCGGTCGGACCGATCTTGTCGAGCTTGTCCACGGCACGCAGCGCCGACTCCGCGTCCGTCAGCCCGATGCCCCGGTAGAACCCCTCGCAGATCTTGCGGTTGTTGACCTGGATGCGCACCGGCGGGATCGGCAGCGACCGCAGCGCGTCGCCGATGACCAGCGGCATCTCGGCCTCGTAGTGCGCCGGCAGCGTGTCCCGGTCGACGATGTCGATGTCGGCCTGGAGAAACTCGCGGTACCGGCCCTCCTGCGGGCGCTCGCCCCGCCAGACCTTCTGGATCTGGTAGCGGCGGAACGGGAACTGCAGCTTGCCGGCGTTCTCCAGCACGTACCGCGCGAACGGCACGGTCAGGTCGAAGTGCAGGCCGAGCGCGTCGTCACCGGCCGGGCCGTCGGCGTCGGCCTGCAACCGGCGCAGCAGGTAGACCTCCTTTGCGGTATCCCCCTTCCGCAGCAACTGATCCAGCGGCTCGACCGAGCGGGTCTCCAGTGGCGCGAAGCCGTACAGCTCGAACGTGGCGCGGATGCGATCGAGAACGAACTGCTCGATCATCCGCTGGGCGGTGGTCCACTCCGGGAAGCCGGAAATGGGCGTGGGCTTGCTCATCACGAACTCCTTGAGAACCCGCGCGGGCGCGGGCGAGGGTCTAGAGGCCTCGGGTGGGCGCGGCCGGGCGCGCGCCGCCGGTGCCCGCCACCTCGACGAGGAACGGGTTTGTCGCGCGCTCGCGGCCGATCGTGGTCGCGGGGCCGTGGCCGGGCAGGACGACCGTGTCGTCGGCCAGCGGGAGCACCTTGTCCCGCAGGCTGGACAGCATCCGGGGCATGCTGCCGCCCGGCAGGTCGGTGCGGCCGATCGAGCCGGCGAACAGCACGTCACCGGAGAGGCAGATCTGCTCCGCCTCCCAGGGCGAGCCGGCGCCGGGCAACCGGAACAGCACCGACCCGCCGGTATGGCCGGGAGCGTGGTCGACGGTGATCTCCAACCCGGCGAGCGACAGCGTCGCGCCGTCGGTCAGCTCGGCCACGTCGTCCGGTTCGGCGTACGGCAGCCGGCCGCCGAACAACTGGGTCAGGTCCATCGACAGCGCCTTGCTCGGGTCGGCCAGCAGTTCCCGGTCGTCCGGGTGGACGTAGGCGGGGATGCCCCGCGCGCCACAGACCGGGGCGACGGAGAACGTGTGGTCCAGGTGGCCGTGGGTGAGCAGCACGGCGGCCGGGTGCAGGCGGTGCTCGGCGAGCACGGCGTCGAGCTGGTCGAGCACCCCGATGCCGGGGTCGACCACCACGCACTGCTCCCCCGGCCCGGTCGCCACCACATAGCAGTTGGTGCCGAAGGCGTCCGCGGGAAAGCCGGCCACGAGCACGTCGCTCCCCTTTCCGTCCGGTCGTCGTCCCCCTGCAGCCTAGTCGCAGCGGCGAGCGGGTTGCGCCCGCCACCGGCCCCGCCTGCCCCGGCCGGGCTGAGACGGCGGGACCTCGTACACCACATTCACAGTCGCTACCCGTACACTCTGGCGGGCGTGTGGCGTGGCGCACCCCGATCGGAACGGCGGACGGCGCCCGGCGCCGGCGGCGATCAGGCAGAGGAAGGGGAGCACACGTGGCTTCCAGCAGGGACCGGCAGCGCAAACTGGCGCGCGCCAAACTCGATCGGCAGCTCGCCCGGCGGGCGGCGGCCGCGAAGCGCCGCCGGCAGATCCGGGCCGGCGTCGGTGCCGCGGTGGTGCTCGTGCTGATCGTGGCCGGCTCCGCCTGGGCGCTCGGCGCGTTCGACTCCGAGCCGGAGAAGAAGGCCGCCGAGGACGTCTGCCTCTGGACCGCCGAGGACGGCGCCGTCAACACCAACCTCAAGGACGTCGGCCAGCCGCCCACCACTGGCCTGCCCACCTCGGGCACCCGCCCGATGACGATCACCACCAACCAGGGTGGGCCGATCACGGTGGAGCTGGACCAGACCGACGCGCCGTGCGGCGCGGCGAGCCTGAGCTACCTGGCCGGCCGGTCGTTCTTCGACAACACCACCTGCCACGAGATCACCGCCGAGGGCGCGCTGCGCTGCGGCGACCCCACGGGCACCGGGCTCGGCGGCCCGACCTACTCGTTCTACGACGAGAACGTCCCGACCGCGCCGGAGCCCGACCCGTCGGCCTCCCCGGCGCCCGGGCAGCCCCCGGCGTACCCGAAGGGCACGGTCGCCATGGTCGGCAACCCGCCGGGCAGCAACGGCAGCCAGTTCCTGATCTTCTTCAAGGACGCCAGCCCGGCCAAGCCGGCCTACTCCGTGGTCGGCAAGGTCACCGGCGGCCTCGACGTGGTGGAGAAGATCGGCGCCCTGCCGACGGTGGACAATGGCAATGGCGCCAAGGTCAAGCCGAAGACGCAGGTGCTGGTCCAGAGCGTGACCGTCGGCGAGCCCGGCGCGGCACCGGCCGGCAGCCCCGCGCCGTCGCCCAGCGCCAGCGCGGGCTGACCCGACAAGCCGATCCGGCGGCCGCCGGCGGTGTCAGACATGATCCGGCGCGCGCGCCGACCCATACGCAGCAGGTGAGGAGTGACCGTGACGTCCACCAGAGACCGCCAGCGCGCGGCGGCGCGAGCCAAGCTCGAACGGGAGATGGCGGAGCGGGCCGGCCGGGCCCGTAAGCGCCGGCAGACCCAGGCGATCGTCGGAGCCGCCGCGGTGCTTGTGCTCGTCGTGGCCGGCACGGTCTGGCTGGCCACCTCGCTCGGCGGTGACGACGACGAGCAGCAGGCGGGCGGCGCCACCGGCGCGGGCTCCGTGCAGTGCGCGTACACGGAGGTGCCCAAGGAGGGCCGGCCGCCGCAGATCAAGGACGTCGGCCTGCCGCCGGCCCAGCAGGCGGGCAAGGGCACCCAGACGCTGACCATCGACACCAACCTGGGCCAGATCACCGCCAAGATCGACCGCGCCAAGGTGCCCTGCACCGCCGGTAGCTTCACGCATCTGACGGAGAAGGGCTTCTACAACAACACCAAGTGCCACCGGCTGGTTACCGAGGGCATCAAGGTGCTCCAGTGCGGCGACCCGAGCGCCACCGGGAAGGGCTGGCGGGACACCGACGGCATCGGCGGGCCGTCGTACAACCTGGCCGAGGAGAACCTGCCCACCGACAAGCGCCCGCCGTACCCGGAGGGCGTCATCGCGATGGCGAAGTCCAACCAGCCGGGCAGCACCGGCAGCCAGTTCTTCATCGTGTACGGCGACTCGCCGCTCGACCCGAACTACACGGTGCTGGGCACCATCACCGTCGGCATGGACGTGGTGAAGCAGGTCGCCGCGGCCGGTGACGACGGCGCGTTCGCCAAGCAGGCCGGCGGCGGCCACCCGAAGAAGGAGATCACCATGACCAAGGTGACCATGAGCCCGATCCAGGGCGGCTGACCGCACCCCACGACGACGAAGCGCCCGCCGGCTGCGGATCCAGCCGGCGGGCGCTTTCGCGTGCGTCGTGGGTGGCTCAGGCCCCCGAGGTGACCCGGTACGCGTCGAACACGCCGTCGACCTTGCGGACGGCGGCCAGCAGGTGCCCCAGGTGCTTCGGGTCGGCCATCTCGAAGCTGAAGCGGCTCACCGCCACCCGGTCCCGGGTGGTGGTGACTGTCGCCGACAGGATGTTCACCCGCTCCTCGGACAGCACCCGGGTCACGTCGGCGAGCAGCTTGTGCCGGTCCAGCGCCTCGACCTGGATGGCGACCAGGAACGTCGAGGCCGACGTGAGCTTCCAGCTCACCTCGACCACCCGCTCCGGCTGGGCACGCAGGTCCTCGGCGTTGGCGCAGTCGTCCCGGTGCACGCTCACCCCGCCGGAGCGGGTGACGAACCCGAAGACCGAGTCCGGCGGCACCGGCGTGCAGCAGCGGGCCAGCTTGATCCAGACGTCGCTGACGCCGCGGACCACCACGCCCGGGTCGGCGCTGCTCTGCCGGCTGCGCGGCGGCCGGGTGGCGACGGCGGTCTCGGCGATGTCCTCCGCCGCGCCCTCCTCGCCGCCGTAGGAGGCCATCAGCTTCTGCACCACCGACTGCGCGGAGACCTGGCTGTCGCCGACCGCGGCGTACAACGACGCCACGTCGGCGAGGTGCAGGTCCCGGGCGATCGCCATCAGCGCGTCCGAGGTGAGCATCCGCTGCAACGGCATGCCCTGCTTGCGCATCGCCTTGACGATCGCGTCCTTGCCGGCCTCGATCGCCTCCTCGCGCCGCTCCTTGTTGAAGTACTGGCGGATCTTGGTGCGTGCGCGAGGGCTCTTGACGAAGCCCAGCCAGTCCTGCGTGGGGCCGGCCGTGTCGGACTTCGACGTGAAGATCTCGATCACGTCGCCGTTCGACAGCGTCGACTCCAGCGGCACCAGCTTGCCGTTGACCCGCGCACCGATGCACTTGTGCCCGACCTCGGTGTGCACCGCGTACGCGAAGTCCACCGGCGTCGACCCGGTCGGCAGCGGGATGACGTCGCCCTTGGGGGTGAAGACGTACACCTCCTGGCTGGACAGGTCGAACCGCAGCGCGTCCAGGAACTCGCTCGGGTCCGCCGCCTCGCGCTGCCAGTCCAGCAGCTGCCGCAGCCAGGTCATCTCGTCGATGTGCGCCGGCGGGCCCACCACCGGGGTGCCCTTGTGCTCCTTGTACTTCCAGTGCGCGGCGATGCCGAACTCGGCCGTGCGGTGCATCGCGTACGTGCGGATCTGCATCTCCACCGGCTTGCCGGTGGGCCCGATGACAGTCGTGTGCAACGACTGGTACATGTTGAACTTGGGCATGGCGATGTAGTCCTTGAACCGGCCCGGCACCGGCTGCCAGTTGGCGTGGATGACCCCCAGCGCTGCGTAGCAGTCGCGCACCGTGTCGACCAGGATCCGCACACCCACCAGGTCGTAGATGTCGTTGAAGTCGCGCCCCCGCACGATCATCTTCTGGTAGATCGAGTACAGGTGCTTCGGCCGGCCGGTCGTCTCCGCCTTGATCTTGGCGGCCTTCAGGTCGGTGGACACCTTCTGGGTCACCTGGCGCAGCAACGCCTCCCGCTGCGGCTGGTGCTCCCCGATCAGCCGGTTGATCTCCTCGAACCGCTTCGGGAACAGCGTGCCGAAGGCGAGATCCTCCAGCTCCCACTTGATCGTGTTCATACCGAGGCGGTGCGCCAGCGGAGCCAGGATCTCCAGCGTCTCCTTGGCCTTCTGCTCCTGCTTCGGGCGCGGCAGGAACGTGAGCGTCCGCATGTTGTGCAGCCGGTCGGCCAGCTTGATCACCAGGACCCGCGGGTCCTTCGCCATCGCCACGACCATCTTGCGGATCGTCTCGGCCTTGGCCGCGTCGCCGAGCTTGACCTTGTCGAGCTTGGTGACGCCGTCGACGAGCAGCGTGACCTCGCCACCGAAGTCGGCGCGCATCGCGTCGAGCGTGTATTCCGTGTCCTCGATGGTGTCGTGCAGCAGCGCCGCGACCAGCGTGGTGGTGTCCATGCCCAGGTTCGCCAGGATGGTCGCCACCGCCAGCGGGTGCGTGATGTAGGGGTCACCGGACTTGCGGTACTGCCCCGAGTGCCACCGCGCGGCCGTGTCGAAGGCGCGCTGGAGCAGCCGCGCGTCGGCCTTGGGGTGGTTCTCGCGGTGCGTCGCGATCAGCGGCTCCAGCACCTCGCTGACCTGCGAGGTCTGCCAGGGCGCGTTGAACCGGGCCAGCCGGGCGCGCACCCGCCGGCCGGTGGGCGCGTTGGAGAGGGCGAAACCGCTGCCGGCCGTGGACTCGGTGGAGCCCTCGGTCGGGAACGGCACCACGACCGCCCCGCCGTCGGCGGTCGCGTCGGGCGCGCTGCCGGTGGCGCCGGTCGCCCGCGCCGGCGGGTTGCCGCTGCGCTCGGTCACCGAGCCGTCCGCGTCACCTGTCGGGTGCACCGTGCCCTCCACCGGAGGGACGACATCGTGGGACACCGGCCTCCTCACCGCTCGCCGGGATGCGCCGGCCGTCCGGCCGACGTCTGGTTCAACCGGCCCGAGGGCCGGTGTTGTTCCACGCGGTCGCCGAGGCCGGGCCCCGACGCCTTCGCCGTCCCGGCCAGCTCGACCGGGACGGGCAAAGGGCAATGCTACCCGCACGCAGAGTACGCCACCGCTCCCCCGGACGGCCGGCGCCGACCGCCCCGACGGGCCTGCCTGGTCAAACGGTCAACAGGGCATGGACCGGGCGCGATGCCAGCCGCTGACGGCCCGCCAGGAAGCCCAGCTCCAGCAGCACGGTGAACCCGGACACCGTCCCGCCGGCGCGTTCCACGAGGTCGAGCGTCGCCTCGGCGGTGCCGCCGGTGGCGAGCACGTCGTCGAGCACCAGCACCCGGTGGCCGGCGGTGAAGGCGTCCTGGTGCACCTCCAGCGTCGCCTCGCCGTACTCGAGTGCGTAGGAGGCCGAATGGGTGGCCCGGGGCAGCTTGCCGGCCTTGCGCACCGGCACCACGCCGACCCCGGTGGCGTACGCGACCGCCGCGGCCAGCACGAACCCGCGTGCCTCGATGCCGGCGACGATGTCGAACGAGTCCGGTCCGTGGTAGGCGATGATGCTGTCGATCACCGCCCGGAACGCCTCGCCGTCGGCGAACAGCGGCATCAGGTCCTTGAACACGACACCCGGCTTGGGGAAGTCCGGCACGTCCAGCAGCCGACTGGCGACGAGCTGGGCGACGTCCGGGCCGATGTCTCCGCGTATCCCTGCGGTGTGGGTCTCCGTCACGGTGTGTCCCATGTCCTCTCGAAACGACGACGGCGTCCGTCATGCCGTGACATCAGCATGCGGACGCCGTCGGGCCAATTCCGTCCGGTCCTACGGTCAGCGGCGCTTGCCGCCGGGCCGGTTGCCACCACCACCGGCGGGACGACCGCCGCGGGCGCCGCTGGGGCGCTTGCCGGCCGGTCGGGTGCCCACCTTGGGCGCGGCGCCGGCCAGTGCGGCCGCCTCCGGGTCGATCGGCGCGTCGGCGGCCGGCGCGGCGGCCGGCCGACCCTTCGGCGTGATCTCGCCGCGGGCGAGCGCGGCCCGGCGGGCCTGCACCCGCTTGTTGTGCGCGCTGATCCGGGGGTCCATGTTCTTCAGCAGCACCAGCAGCGGCGTGGCCAGCAGGATCGAGGTCAGGAACGCCACCGCCATACCGACGAACAGCACCAGGCCGAGGTCCTTCAGCGTGCCCGCCCCGAGCAGGCCGGCGCCGATGAAGAGCAGGCCGCCGACCGGCAGCAGCGCCACCACCGAGGTGTTCAGCGAGCGCATGAGGCTCTGGTTGAGCGCCAGGTTGGACGCCTCGCCGTAGGTGAGGTTGTTGTTCGCGGTGATGCCGCGCGTGTTCTCCTGCACCTTGTCGAAGACCACCACCACGTCGTAGAGCGCGAAGCCCAGGATCGTGAGGAAGCCGATGATCGTCGACGGGGTGACCTCGAAGCCGATGAGCGAGTAGATGCCCGCGGTGAGGACCAGGTTGGTCAGCAGCGAGACGATGGCGGCGGCCGCCATCCGCCACTCGAAGCGCAGCACCAGGTAGATCGACACGACCGCGATGAAGATCAGCAGGCCGAGGAAGGCGCGCGAGGTGACCTGGCTGCCCCACGCCTCGGAGACCTGGCTGCCGCTGATCTGGTCGGTCTGGATGCCGAACTCCTGCGCCATCGCGGCCTTGGCCTGGTTGGCCTGCTCGGCGGAGAGCTGCCCGGTGCGCATCTCGTAGAACTCGCCGCTGGTGCCGCCGACCTTCTGCGCGCTCACCACCTCGACGCCGGGCGCCTCGTCGGCCAGCACCTCGTCGACCACCTGCTCGGCCCGGTCCAGCGTGCCGACGCTGGCCGGCACCTGGAACGAGTTGCCGCCGGCGAACTCGATGCCGAGCTTGAACCCGCTGATCGTGAAGCTGAGCACGGCGACGAGCACGAGCAGGCCCGCCACGCCGAACCACACGTTGCGGCGCCCGACGATGTTGAGATCCGCCTCGCCCCGGTAGAGGCGGGCGGCCAGACCGCTCTTAGCCATCTCAGGCCTCCTTCACACGCGGGTTGCGGGCGGTGCCCGGCTCGGCCGGCCGGGCGGCCGGGAGCGCCCGGCCCAGACCGCTGACCCGCGGCGACAGGAACGCCTTGGTGCGGGCGAACATCGTCATGATCGGGTGGCGGAAGAGGAACACGACGACCAGGTCCAGCACTGTCGCCAGGCCGAGCGCGAAGGCGAAGCCCTTCACCGCGCCGACCGACACGATGTAGAGCACCACCGCCGACATCAGCGTGATGGCGTTCGCCGAGATGATCGTCCGGCGGGCCCGGATCCAGGCGCGCGGCACCGCGCTGCGTGGACTGCGGCCCTCCCGGATCTCGTCCTTCAATCGTTCGAAGTAGATGACGAACGAGTCCGCCGCGACGCCCAGCGACACGATCATGCCGGCGATGCCGGCGAGCGTGAGCGTGAAGCCGATCGACCGGCCGAGCACCACGAGCGCGCCGAACACCAGCAGCGCGGAGAGCACCAGGCTCAGGAAGATGACCGAGCCGAGCAGCCGGTAGTAGAAGAACGAGTAGATGATGACCAGCAGCATGCCGATGCCGGCCGCCAGCAGACCCGCCTTCAGGTGGCTGTCGCCGAGCGTCGCGGTGACGTTCTGCTGCTCCTGCGGCTCGAACGTGACCGGCAGCGCGCCGTAGCGCAGCTGGCTGGCGAGCGCATTGGCGCTCTTGTTGTCGAAGCTGCCGGTGATCTGCGAGTCACCGGTCAACACGCCCTGGATCTCCGGGGACGAGACGATCTCGTTGTCCAGCACCACGGCGACGCGGCACTTGCCGTCCTGGCCGAGCGCGGTCTGGTCGCAGGCCTGGCCCTCGTTGTTGAACGCCTCGCGGGTCAGCGCGGTCCACTTCTCCTGGCCGTCGCTCTTGAAGTTCAGGCTGACCACCCACGAGCTGGTCTGGTCGAGCTGGGCCGAGGCGTTCTTGACGTCGGTGCCCTCCACCTTGGCCACGTCCAGCAGGTACTTCGCGCCGGATTCGCAGGCCACCGCCTTCTGCTTCGGGTCCTTGATCGAGGCCGCGGGCCGCGCGTCGAGCTGGGCGCAGGTGACGGTCGGGACGTTGAACTGCATATCCACCGGCAGGACCGCGACCTCCTGCGGGGAGAGCGTGCCGAACGGCTTGAGCTTGTCGGCCAGCGACGGGTCGGTGGTCAGGTCCGCCGGGGCCTGGAGGCCGGCGGCGGCGGCCCAGGCAGGCGCGCCGACCTTCTGCTCGACGGCCTTGCGCTGCTGCTCGATGCTCTGCGGCACCGGCTCGCCACTGGCGCTCGGGCTGGGCGCGGCGGCGCTCGGCGAGGCCGAGGGGGACGCCGGAGCCATGCCGCCCTGGCCACCGCCGCTCGGCGACCCGCTCACCTTGGGGCTGGCGCTCGCCTTGGGCGACGCGCTGCCCGAGGGCGCCGGGCTGGCGGACCCGGACGGGGTGGCGCTGGGCGCCGGCGCGGGAGCGGCCGCGGCGCCGCTGCCGTCGGTGGCCTTGAGCACCTTGCGGAAGCGCAGCTCGGCGGCCTCACCGACGTCGGTCAGGTCCCGGTTCTGGCCGGGCAGGGAGATGACGATGTTGCGGTTGCCCTCGGTGACCACCTCGGCCTCGGCCACGCCGTAGGCGTTGACCCGGCTCTCGATGATCTGCCGGGCCTCCTCGAGGTTGTCGGCGGTCGGAGGCTTGCCGTCCACGGTGTTCGTGGCCTCGAGCGTCAGCCGGGTGCCGCCGACGAGGTCCAGGCCGAGCCGGGGCTCCAGCCGATCCTTCCAGCCACCGCTGGCGCCGCCCGAGAAGAACACCAAAAGATAGAGGACGACGAAGATGAGGCCGAGTACGGCGAGCTGCCGTCCGGGCCGCATCTGTCCCTGAGGTGGTGCCACGGCTGTCCTGTCTCCCTGTACGGTCGCACCGCTTCCGCGGCGGCGACAACTGTCGGGCCGGGGGTGTCCGCCCGACTGCTCCGGCGGGTCGGCACCGGAGCACGGCACGCCGGCTGGTGCGCGGCGTGGGGGCGCCGCACGGCCCGGCCGGATGCCGGCGTCGCGCGCCGACCCCAACTATCCACTTGTACGGATGAATCCGCTGCCCCGTCCGGGGCGGGTGGTCACTCCTTGACCGGCTCGGCGTCCTCGCTGATCGTCTCCTCCGCCGGAGCCTCGGCGCGCTTGATCACCCGCGCGACGGCGGGGCGGGCGTACCGGGTCTGCACGCCGGGCGCGACCTCAAGCAGGACCGTCTCGTCCTCGACCGCGGTGACCGTGCCGTGCAGGCCGCCGATGGTGACCACCTCGTCGCCCGGGGCGAGGGCGGACTGCATCTGCTCGGCCTCGCGGCGGCGCTTCTGCTGCGGACGGATCATCATGAAGTACATGACGACGAAGAGCAGAGCGATCATGAGGATCGGCGTCAGACCGCCGGCCCCTCCGCCACTCGCTGCTGCGTAAAGCACGGTGTAGACCTTCCGGTTGGCGTCCGCCCCGGCGCCGTAGGGCACCGCAGCGGAAGCGAATTCTCACGTCCTGTACAAACGCGGCGAAGTCTAGTCCCTGCTCCTGAGAAGACCGAATGCGGCACAGATCACGAACGGATCACGGCTGGTCGGTCTGCGCCGAGAACAGATCGGGCCCCGGAGGGGCATCCATCCCAAATGTACCATTCGGGGGCGTACGGCCCAGATGGCGCCAGGCGGCCTCGGTCGCCACCCGGCCGCGCGGGGTACGGGCCAGCAGCCCGGCCCGGACCAGGAACGGCTCGCAGACCTCCTCGACCGTGTCCGGCTGCTCGCCCACCGCCACGGCGAGCGTGGACAGGCCCACCGGGCCGCCCCGGAACGAGTCGACAAGCGCGCTCAGCACCGCCCGGTCGAGCCGGTCCAGGCCGAGCGCGTCCACGTCGTAGACGGTCAGCGCGGCCTGGGCCGTCTCCAAGGTGACCACACCGTCGGCGCGCACCTCGGCGTAGTCGCGGACCCGGCGCAGCAGCCGGTTGGCGATGCGCGGGGTGCCCCGGGACCGCCCGGCGATCTCCGCCGCCCCCTCGGCCCGGATCGGCACACCGAGGATCCGGGCCGACCGGTGCAGCAGCGCCTCCAGGTCGGCCGGCGCGTAGAAGTCCAGGTGCGCGACGAAGCCGAACCGGTCGCGCATCGGGCCGGTCAGCAGGCCGGAGCGGGTGGTGGCGCCGACCAGCGTGAACGGCTCCACGTCCAGTGGGATGGCGGTCGCGCCCGGCCCCTTGCCCACCACCACGTCGACCCGGAAGTCCTCCATGGCGCTGTAGAGCAGCTCCTCGGCCGGCTTGGCGATCCGGTGAATCTCGTCGATGAACAGCACGTCGCCCTCGGCGAGGCTGGTCAGGATCGCGGCCAGGTCACCGGAGCGCTCGATGGCCGGGCCGCTGGTCACCCGGATCCCGGCGCCCAGCTCGGCGGCGACGATGTTGGCCAGGGTGGTCTTGCCGAGGCCGGGCGGCCCGGACAGCAGGATGTGGTCGGGCGGGGAGCCGCGCCGCATCGCGCCCTGCAACAGCAGGTCGAGCTGGTCGCGGACCCGGTGCTGGGCGATGAACTCGTCGAGCCGCTTCGGGCGGACGCTCGCCTCCGCGTCCCGCTCGGTGTCGTCGACGTACGCCGAGACCAGGTTGTCGTTGCTCATCCGCCGACCCTCGTTCGCCGCCGCGTGGCCGTCATCGGGTCCGGCCCAGGAGGCGGATGGCCTGCTTGAGCAGCACCGGGACCGGCGGCGTCTCGCCGTCGACGGTCTCCGCCACCGCGGCCACCGCCTGCTCGGCCTGGGCTGCGCTCCAGCCGAGCCCGACCAGCGCCTGGCGCACCTGCTCCGGCCAGGCGCCCGCGGTCACCCCGGCCGCGCCGTCGGCGCCCACCGGCACCGGGCCGACCCGGTCGCGCAGCTCCAGCACCAGCCGCTCGGCGCCCTTCTTGCCGATGCCCGGCACCCGGGTCAGCGCCGCGGTGTCGGCGTTGGCGATGGCCTTGCGGACCGCGTCCGGCGTGTGCACGGCGAGCACCGCCTGGGCCAGCCGGGGACCGACCCCGCTGGCGGTCTGGAGCAGCTCGAACAACTGCTTGGCGTCGTCGTCGGCGAAGCCGTAGAGGGTGAGCGAGTCCTCCCGGACCACCAGGCTGGTGGCCAGCCGGGCGGGCTGGCCCACGCGCAGTTCGGCGAGCGTGCCCGGGGCGCACTGCACGGCCAGGCCGATGCCGCCCACCTCCACCACCGCGTGATCCGGGCCGGTGGCGGTCACCGTGCCGCGTACGCTCGCGATCATCGCGTCCCTCCTCGTCGAGCCTGCTGCGCGGCGGCGGCCAGCTTGGACCGGGTGCCCCCGCGCCACACGTGACAGATGGCCAGCGCCAGCGCGTCGGCGGCGTCGGCCGGCTTCGGCGGCTCGGGCAGCCGCAGCAGCCGGGTCACCATGGCGGTCATCTGTTTCTTGTCCGCCTGCCCCGAGCCGGTCACCGCGGCCTTGACCTCGCTCGGCGTGTACGTCGTCACCGGCAGCCCGGCCCGGGCCCCGGCGAGCACGGCCACGCCGCTGGCCTGCGCGGTGCCCATCACGGTGCGGACGTTGTGCTGGCTGAACACACGCTCCACAGCTACCGCGTCCGGCCGGTGCTCGGCGACCAGCTCGGTGAGCGAGCGGTCCAGGTGCAGCAGGCGCAGCGCGAGATCGTCCTCCGGGTCGGTGTAGACCACGTAGTAGGCCACGAGCGTGCAAGGACGGCCCGGCACGCCCTCGACCACGCCGACCCCGCACCGGGTCAGCCCCGGGTCGACGCCCAGCACGCGCACGCCTCCTCCTCCCAGCCGTCAGCAGTACGTGTGTTCGACACCTTACTGGTCGGACCGCGAACGGCCAGCAGACACGCACTTGCTACGCCCACGCCGCAGTGAGTCAGACCGGAATGCCTGTCATGTGGCATACGACCGGCGGGCGTGCACATCTACGCGGCCAACAACTACTGCAACCGGACGGTCACGGTCAACATGATCGTGTTCGGTGGGCCGGACAGCGGTTGCGTCTCCATCGGCTACGGGAAGAGCCGCCGCACCACACACGCGGGCGGCGGAGTATGTGTCGCCGCCCCATGTGCCAGCGGTCACCCGGCTCGTACGTTCATGCGCCATGACGGCAGAACCAGTGGCGGTCCCCCACGTCGTACACGTCGACCTGACCGGTCGCACCGCGCTGGTCACAGGTGGTGGCGGCGGCATCGGCCGGGCCTGTGCCCTGCGCCTGGCGGCGGCCGGCGCGACGGTGGTGGTGCTGGACCGCGACGTGGCGACGGCCGAGGCGGTGGCCGCCGAGGCCGGCGGCCGGGCCGTGGGGATCGACCTGGCCGACCCGGTGGCGGTGGACCGGCTCGACGTCGACGCCGACATCGTGGTCAACAACGCCGGGCTGCAGCACGTCGCGCCGGTGCAGGACTTCCCGGTCGAGCGCTTCGAGTACATCCAGCGGGTGATGGTGGAGGCGCCGTTCCTGCTGATCCGCCGCGCGCTGCCGCGGATGTACGCGAACGGCTGGGGCCGGATCGTCAACATCTCCTCGGTGCACGGGCTGCGCGCCTCGCCGTTCAAGGCCGCGTACGTCTCGGCCAAGCACGCGCTGGAGGGCCTGTCCAAGGTGGTCGCGCTGGAGGGCGCCGCGCACGGCGTCACCGCCAACTGCATCAACCCGGCGTACGTGCGCACCGCGCTGGTGGAGAGCCAGATCGCCGACCAGGCCGCCACCCACGGCATCGGCGAGGACGAGGTGGTCGAGAAGATCATGCTGGCCCGGGCGGCGATCAAGCGGCTGATCGAGCCGGCGGAGGTGGCCGAGCTGGTGGCGTACCTGTGCTCCCCGCCCGCCGCGTTCCTCACCGGCGCCTCGATCGCCCTCGACGGGGGCTGGACGGCGAACTAGTGGCCCCGCGCACAATGTCGGTCATGTCGTCGCCGGTCGAGTTCCTGGAGCTGCTCGCGCGCGAGGCCGCGGCCGTCGAGTTCGAGGGCCCGCTGGTGGCCGCGCGCGCCGCCGGCCTGCCCGCCGATCGGCTGGCCGAGCTGGAGCAGGCGAAGGTGGTGGCGCTGCGGGTACGGGCCCTGCTGGCCCGGCGCCGCCGCCGGGAGACCGAGCTGTCCGGCCTGTACGACACCGCGAGCGACCTGGCCGGCCTGCGCGACCTGGACGACGTGCTGCGCGCGATCGTGCACCGGGCGCGGATCCTGCTCGGCACCGACGTGGCGTACATGACGCTCAACGACGACGAGCGCGGCGACACGTACATGCGGGTCACCGACGGCTCGATCTCGGCCCGGTTCCAGCGGCTGCGGCTGGAGCTGGGCGACGGCCTGGGCGGGCTGGTCGCGCAGACCGGCACCCCGTACGTGACCTCGAACTACCAGGAGGACGAGCGGTTCCGGCACACCGGGGAGATCGACGGCGGGGTGGGTGAGGAGGGTCTGGTGGCCATCCTCGGCGTGCCGCTGCGGCTCGGGTCCAGCGTGATCGGCGTGCTGTACGCGGCGAACCGCTCGGCCCGGCCGTTCGCCCGCGAGGAGGTGTCGCTGCTGGTGTCGCTGGCGGCGCACGCGGCGGTGGCGATCGACACGGCGCGGCTGCTCGCCGAGACCCGCGCGGCGCTGGCAGAGCTGTCCGCGGCGAACAGCACCATCCGGGCGCACAGCAGCTCGGTGGAGCGCGCCGCCGCGGCGCACGACCGGATGACCGCGCTCGTGGTACGCGGCGGCGGGATGGAGGACGTCGCGGCGGCGGTCACCGAGGTGCTCGGCGGCGCGCTGCTGGCGCTGGACGCCGAGGGCCGGCGGCTGGCCCGGGTCGGCGAGATCGAGGAGCCGGACCGGGCGGACATCGTGGAGGCGGTCGCCGCGTCCCGTACCGAGGGGCGCAGTGTGCGCCGGGGCCCGCTCTGGTACGCCGCGGTGGTGGCCGGCACGGAGAACCTGGGCGCGCTGGTGCTGCGCCCGGACGACGAGTTGGTCGACGCCGACCAGCGGATCCTGGAGCGGGCCGCGCTGGTGACAGCGTTGCTGCTGCTGTTCCGCCGGACCGTGGCCGAGGCGGAGGGGCGGGTTCGCGGTGAGCTGCTGGACGACCTGATCGCCCGGCCGCTGCGCGACGCCGACGCGTTGCGCGCCCGGGCCCGCCGGATCGGGGTCGACCTGGACGCCCCGCACGTGCTGGTGGCGGTCGGCGACGACGCGTTCGCCGAGACCGGCTCGGCCCGGCAGCGGGTGCTGTCCTGGGCCACCACGTACGCCTCGACCCGGGGTGGCCTGGCCGCCGCGCGGGACGGGCGGGTGGTGCTGATGCTGCCCGGCCACGACGCCGGCGGCGCGGCCCGCGCGGTGGCCCGGGACCTGTCCCGGGTGACCGGCCGCCCGGTGACCGCCGGGGCGAGCGGCCCGTCGACCGGCCCGGCGTCGCTGGCCGTCACGTTCGCCGAGGCGGAGCGCTGCCTGTCCGCGCTGGGTGCGCTGGGCCGGGCCGGGCAGGGGGCGAGCACCGCCGAGCTGGGCTTCGTCGGGCTGCTGCTGGGCGCGGTCGGCGACGCCGGGGACCGGGACGTGGCCCGGTTCCTCGCCACGACCGTGGGGCCGGTGCTGGACTACGACGCCCGGCGGGGCACCGCGCTGGTGAAGACGCTGGAGGCGTACTTCGGGGTGGGCGGCAGCCTGGCCCGGGCGGCCGAACAGCTGCACGTGCACGTGAACACGGTCACCCAGCGGCTGGAACGGGTCGGGTATCTGCTCGGCGCGGACTGGCAGCGCCCGGAGCGGGCGCTGGAGGTGCAGCTCGCGCTGCGCCTGCACCGGCTGCGCACGCCCGGCCGCTGAGCGGGCGGGCGCGGCCGCGGGGTCAGCGGGAGCGCAGGCCGTCCAGGACCGCGTCCACGATCCGTTCGGGCAGCAGCCGCTCGTCCTCGGCGTGCCAGTGCAGCATCCGCTGCATGAGCATCGGCGCGGTGAGCAACGCCATGGCCACCTCGATGTCCAGGTCGGCGCGCAGCTCACCCCGGTCGACGGCGCGGCGCAGCACCTCGCGCAATGCCTCGCGCCGGGGCTCGATGATCGCCTCGTACGCCTGCCGGTGGGCCGAGCTGCGGTTCACCTCCGGCACCAGACAGGGCATGATCTTGCGGACGCGGGGGTCGGCGTGCTGGCCGACCGCGCCGACGAGCAGCAACAGGTCGTCGCGGACGGAACGCCCGGCGGTGCGGGGCGCGGGCCCCTTGAGCGTGCGCAACGCGTCCAGCAGCAGCGCGTCCTTGCCCGGCCAGCGGCGGTAGATGGTGGCCTTGCCGACTCCGGCGCGGTTCGCGATCGCCTCGATGGACAGCGACTCGATGGTGCTGCCCTCGGCCAGCAGGTCGAGGGCCGCTTCCACGATCGCCTCGTCCGCGCGGATGCTCCGCGGTCGCCCGGGCGACCGCGGAGCATCCGCCGTGGAAGTCATGTCAGACATTGTCCACGAACCTACGCGGTACCGGCCAACTCCCGGTCGGTGACGGGCGTCGCGCCGGGGGTGGTGACCGGCCGGCCCGGCATCCAGCGCAGCACGATCACGATGCCGAGCGCGGCCACCACCGCAGAGGCGCCGGCGGCCCAGTGCATGGCCGAGACGAACGAGTCGTTGGCCGCGTCGATCAGTCGCGGCGCGTCGGGGCCAAGCCGGCCGGCGACCGCGTACGCCCCGGACACCGACTCGCGGGCCGCGTCGCGCACGGGGGCGGGCAGCGTGGCCACCACCGGGCTGATCTGGTCGCGGTAGACGGCGGAGAGCACCGAGCCGAGCACCGCCACGCCGAGCGCGCCGGCCACCTGGCGCACGGTGTTGCTCACCGCGGAACCGACACCGGCCTTCTCCCGGGGCAGCGACGACATGATCGACTCGGTGGCCGGCGGCATGATGTTGGCCATCCCGGCGCCCTGGAGGAAGCCCAGCGCCGAGAAGATCCAGATCGGGGTGTCCGCGTCGATGAAGACGAATGCGCCCAGCGCCACGGTGGTCAGCAGCAGCCCGGCCGACGCGACGGCCCGGCCGCCGTAGCGGCGGACCATCGCCGCGCTACGCGGCGCGAAGACGAGCTGGGCCGCGGCGAACGGCAGGAACAGCAGGCCGCTCTCCAGCGGGCTGTAGCCGCGCACGAGCTGGAGGTAGAACGCGCCGAAGAAGAGCACGCCCATGGCGGCGAAGAAGACCAGTCCGACCAGGGCCACCGGGGCCGCGAACCGGGGCACCCGGAACAGCCGTACGTCCAGCGACGGGTGGTCGCTGCGCAGCTCGTGGGCGACGAACCAGCCGAGCACCGCGAGGCCGCCGAGCACCGCGATCCACACCTGCGGGCGGCCGAAGCCGTGCTCGCCGCCGTCGATGATGCCGTAGGTGAGGGCGACCAGGCCGACCACCGACAGCAGCACGCCGAGCAGGTCGACCCGGCCGGGCTTCGGGTCGCGGGACTCGGGGACCAGGGCCGCGACGAGGACCACGCCGAGCGCCACCACCGGCACGTTGATCAGAAAGACCGAGCCCCACCAGAAGTGCTCCAGCAGCGCGCCGCCGAGCACCGGGCCGATCGCCACGGCGAGGCCGACGGCGCCGGCCCAGACGCCGATCGCCTTGGCGCGCTCGCGCGGGTCGAAGACGTTGGAGATGATCGAGAGGGTCACCGGCATGATGGCGGCGCCGCCGACGCCCATCAGCGCGCGGGCCGCGATGAGCTGCCCCGGGTCCTGCGCGTACGCGGACAGCAGCGAGGACAGGCCGAACAGCACCAGCCCGATGATCAGGAAGCGGCGGCGGCCGAACCGGTCACCGAGCACGCCGAAGGTGAACAGCAGGCCGGCGAAGACCAGCGTGTAGGAGTTGATCGCCCACTCCAGCTCGCCCTGCGTGGCGCCGAGGCCGCGCACCGGGTCGGCCAGGGTGCGCAGCGCGACGTTGAGGATGGTGCTGTCGAGGACGACCACGAGGAGGCTGATCACCAGCACCCCGAGGATCGCCCACCTCCTCGGGTGTCCGGTGTTCTCGTGCGGTTCCACTGCCGTTCTCCCCCCGGTTTTCCCGCGCCGGAATACGATACGGGTCAGACTCGTAATGACGCCGAGCGTAGGTGAGCGGATTTCGATACGGAACCGGTTCGTATTGGATGTGACGCGGGTCACGCGGTCAGGCAGGCCGACGTCGCCTCGCCGAGCGTGGTGAGGCGCCGCGGGACGCCCGAGGAGGGCGGGAACGGCTCTATCCACCCCGGACCTGCGGCGAGCACGCGCACCCCGGGCAGGTCCCGGCGCAGGCGGACGAGGCGGTACGCGCGGCCGGTCAGCGGCGTCTGCGACCAGACCACCACCGCCCGCGGGCGGACCCGGGCCACGGCGCCGGCCAACGCGGACCAGGGCAGCGCCGAACCGAGGTGCAACGCGCCCCGGCCACGCTCGCGCAGCGACGCGGCGAGCGCGTGCAGTCCGAGGCAGTGCGTCTCGTGCTCGGCGCCGGCCATCAACACGCCCGGGGCGGGCAGCGGCCGGGACGGGTCACTGCCGAACACGTCCAGACCGACGCGTACCCCCTCGGACAGCGCGTGCTCGACGGCGATCTCGGCGGCGCTGTCGCCGCGCAGCGTGCCCAGCAGCGGCACGCAGACCTGCTCCCAGGCCGGCACCACCCCGGCCTGCGCGGCCAGGTCGAGCACCAGCCCGGCGACCCGGTTGTCGTCCAGGTCCTCGGCGGCGGCGGTCAGCCGTTTGCGGGCCGTCTCGGCGGCCCCGGCCGGCATGTTCTCGGTCAGCAACGGACGCACCCCCGGGTCGCTCTCCTGCCCAGGGGTTCGCTCGCACCGCCCGATCCGGATGCGCGGGCCGCGAATCCGGCCGGAGCCGGGTCAGTCCGGGAAGGTGACCACCCAGCGGGCGCCCTCGCCGCGGGCCAGCCGGTCCAGCGCCGCGGGCGCCTCGGACAGCGGCACCGTGCCGCTCACCAGCGGCGCCAGGTCCAGGTCACCGGCGGCGAGCGCGGCGGCCAGCTCCGGCACCTCCCGGTCCGGGTCGGTCGAGCCGTACACCGAGGAGCGCAGCGTGCGCGCGGAGTGGAAGATGTCCAGCGCGGAGAGGCTGAGCAGGTCGTCCTTGCCGCCCATGCCGACCACTGTGACCGCTCCCCCGCGCCGCGTCGCCCGCCAGGCGGCGCGGATGGTGGCGGACCGGCCGACGCACTCGAACGCGTGGTCCACGCCGCGCCCGTCGGTGCGGGCCCGGATCTCCTTGCCCAGCCGGTCGTCCGAGCGCAGGAAGTCGGTGGCCCCGGCGGCGAGCGCCAGCTCCCGCTTGGCCTCGACGACGTCCACGGCGAGGATCGGCGCCGCGCCGGCCCGCCGCGCGGCGGTCAGCACGGCCAGCCCCACCCCGCCGAGCCCGATCACCGCCACCGACTCGCCGGCCGCGACCCGTGCGGTGTTGCGGACCGCGCCGACGCCGGTGAGCACCGCGCAGCCCAGCACCGCGGCCTGCTCCGGCGGCAGCCCGGCCGGCACCGGTACGGCGGCGCGCTGCGGCACCACCACCTCCTCGGCGAGCGCGCCGAGCCCGAGCGTGACCTGAAGGGGCTCACCGGCGGCCGTCTCGCCGCGGGGCGTGGACGGGTTGGGGTTGGCCGCGCAGAGCCACGGTTCGCCGTGCCGGCAGTGCCAGCACTCCCGGCAGGCGGGCGCCCAGTTGAGCACCACCGGCGTGCCGACCGCCAGTGTCGTGCCCGGCCCGGCCTCGGCCACCACGCCCGTCGCCTCGTGCCCCAGCACCAGCGGGTACGCGGGCGCCAGCGTGCCGTCCACCATGGCCAGGTCGGAGTGGCAGATGCCGGCGGCGCGGATGCGTACCCGCAGCTCGCCGGGGCCGGGCGCGGGCAGGCGTACCTCCTCGACCGCCGGGGTGGCGCCCCGGCCGCGTACCACGAGCGCCTTCACCGCTGGATCGCCTTCAGCTCGGTGAACTCCTCCACGCCGTACGCGCCGAGTTCCCGGCCGAGGCCGGACTGCTTGTAGCCGCCGAACGGGGCGAGCGGGTTGAACGCGCCGCCGTTGACGTCCACCTGGCCGGTACGCATCCGCCGGGCCACCGCCAGCGCCGCGTCGGAGTCGGCGGACCAGACCGCGCCGGCCAGCCCGTACCGGGAGTTGTTGGCGATGGCGACCGCCTCGTCGGTGTCGGCGAACGGGATCACCGCGAGCACCGGCCCGAAGACCTCCTCCTGGGCCAGCGCGCTGTCCGGGTGCACGTCGGCGAAGACGGTGGGCGCGACGAAGTGCCCCTGCGGCGGCAGCGGCGCGTCCGGGCCACCGGCGACGAGCCGGGCGCCGTCGGCGAGCGCCCGGTCCACGTGGTCGCGTACCCGCTGGGCCTGCGCGGCGGAGGCCAGCGGGCCGAGCCGGGTCGCCGGGTCGAAGGGGTCGCCGAGCCGGTAGCCGGCCACCGCCGCCGCGACCAGGTCCAGCGCCTCGGCGTAGCGGTCGCGGTGCACGAGCATCCGGGTCCACGCGGTGCAGGTCTGCCCGGAGTTCAGCAGCGCGTTGCCGACGCCGACCTTGACCGCGGTGGGCAGGTCGGCGTCGGCGAGGATGACGTTCGCCGACTTGCCGCCGAGTTCCAGCGACACCCGGGCGAGCCGCTCGGCTGCCAGGTGGGCGATGCGCCGGCCGGTGGCGGTGGAGCCGGTGAACGAGACGAGGTCGACGTCGGGGTGCGCGGCGAGCGCCTCGCCGACGACCGGGCCGGTGCCCGGCACCAGGTTCACCACGCCCGGCGGCAGGCCGGCGTCGGTGATCGCGTCGAAGAGCAGGTACGCGGTGAGCGGCGTCAGCTCGCTGGGCTTGAGCACCACTGTGCACCCGGCGGCGAGCGCGGGCGCGACCTTCGCGACCACCTGGTGCAGCGGGTAGTTCCACGGGGTGATCGCGCCGACCACGCCGACCGGCTCCCGGACCACGAGCGAGTTGCCGACCGAGTGTTCGGCGGCCGGGCGGGCGGCCAGGTCGACCATGCTCCGCAGCACCGTCAGCGGCAGGCCCGCCTGGACGCGGGTGGCGAGCTTGAGCGGGGTGCCCAGCTCGGTCGCCACCGTGCGGGCGATCTCGTCGGCGCGGGCGGCGAGCGTGGTGTGCAGCCGGTCGAGGTGCGCGGCCCGCTGCGCGGGCGCGGTGGCGGCCCAGCCGGGGAACGCGGCGCGGGCGGCGGCGACGGCGCGGTCCACGTCGGCCGGTGCGCCGGCGGGCACCTCGCCGACTGTGCTCGCGGTGGCCGGGTTCTCCACCGGGATGGTGTCGCCCGAGGTCGGGTCGACCCAGTCACCGGCGATGTGCAGGTGGCGGCGCGTCAGCAGTGCGGGCGGGGCGGCGGCGAGATCCATGGCGTCCTTCGGGGGGCGGCGGAAACTAGCGGTGGGAGTTTCGACGCTACTCCGGACCGCCGACCCGTTCCAGCGGGGCGACGGTGGCCGCGTACTCGGCGGCGAGCCCGTGCAGTAGCGCGTCCAGGCCGAGCGCGAACGCGCCCTCGTCGACGCTGCGCTGGTGGCCGGCGAGCCGGTGGGCCTGGTTGAGGTGCGGGTGCGCGGCGTAGAGCGAGGGGTCCTCGACGAAGCCGCGGGCGAACGAGCCGAGCGCGGACCCGGCCACGAAGTAGCGCATCGCGGCGCCGATGTGGGTGGCGCGTGCGGGCGGCCAGCCGGCCCGGACCAGCGCGCCGTAGACCGCGTCGGCCATGGCGAGCGCGGCCGGACGGCGGCCCGGCCCCTGCGCCAGGTACGGCACGATGTTCGGGTGCGCGGCCAGCGCGGCCCGGTACGAGTGCGCCCACCGGCCGAGCGCGTCGAGCCAGTCGTGCTCGTCGAAGACGCCGGTGTCGACTGTCGCCGCGACGCCGTCGGCCACCGCGTCGAGGATCTCCTCCTTGGTGGCGAAGTGGTTGTAGAGCGAGGGGCCGCGCACGCCGAGCGCGGCGGCGAGCCGACGGGTCGAGAGCGCGTCCAGCCCGTCGGCGTCGATCAGCGCCAGCGCGGTCTCGACGATCCGATCGCGGGTGAGCAGGGCCTGCCGGGGTCTGGGCACCTGGTCATCATCCACCCTTCGACATCGGGTCTGGACGCGGGAAAACTTCCAGCGATAGTTTAGAGCCAGTCGACCTGAGGGGGCACCGTGGACTTCGCACTGTCCGACGAGGAACGCGCGATCCGGGACACCGTTCGCACGTTCGTCACCCGTGAGGTGATGCCGCTGGAGGCGGAGGTGCTGCGCCGCGAGCGCGCCCACCAGCCCGGCCTGGACCGCTCCGAGCTGCGCGAACTCCAGCTCAAGGCGAAGAAGTTCGGCTTCTGGGGGCTGGCCACGCCGGAGGAGTACGGCGGGATGGCCCTGCCTGCGGTCATGCAGTCCCTGATCTGGACCGAGCTGGGCCGCAGCTTCGTGCCGTTCCGCTTCGGCGGCGAGGCCGACAACATCCTGTTCCACGCCACCGAGGAGCAGAAGCGGGAGTTCCTGATCCCCACCATCGAGGGGGAACGGATCTCCTGCTTCGCCATCACCGAGCCCGGCGCGGGCTCCGACGCGGCGAACATCAAGCTGCGTGCCCGCCGTGACGGTGACGACTGGGTCCTCGACGGCGAGAAGACGTTCATCACCAACGGCAACGACGCCGACTTCGCCATCGTGGTCGCGGTGACCGACCCGGAGAAGGGCGCCCGCCGCGGCGGCGCGACAGCGTTCCTGGTGGACCGCACGATGGGCTGGCGCTCGGAGTTCATCCAGACCATGGGCGAGGGTGGCCCGGCCTCGCTGATCTTCGACGGCGTACGGGTGCCGCACCGCAACATCCTCGGCGAGATCGGGCAGGGCTTCACGCTCGGCATGGAGTGGATCGGCAAGGGCCGCTACACCATCCCGTCGCACGCGATCGGCATCGCCGAGCGGGCCCTGCAGATGGCCATCGACCACGCCAACACGCGGGAGACGTTCGGCGTGCCGATCGCCACCAACCAGGCCATCCAGTGGATGATCGCCGACTCGGAGACCGAGCTGGAGGCGGCCCGCTGGCTGATCCTGCGCTCGGCCTGGACGGTCGACCAGGGCCTCGACCCCCGGCACGCCTCCTCGATGGGCAAGCTCTACGGCGCCGGCATGGTCAACCGGGTGGTGGACCGGGTGCTGCAGATCCACGGCGGCATGGGCTACACCCGGGAGCTGCCGATCGAGCGCTGGTACCGGCAGGTCCGGCTGTACCGGATCTTCGAGGGCACCGACGAGATGCAGCGGCTGATCATCTCCCGGGACCTGCTGCGCGGATACACGAAGATCGGCGGCCACCTGGCCTGAGCCGTCAGCCGGTCAGCGCCTCGATCGCCCGGTCCACGTCCGCCTCGGTCGTGTAGAGGTGGAACGAGGCGCGGACCCGGCCGGCCCGTACCGCCGCGCGCACCCCGGCGCGGGCCAGCCGCTCCTGTGCGTCCGGCACGTCCACGCTGACGATCGCGCTGTCGCCCGGCGGGCGGCCCAGCCCGGCGAGGAACCGGTTGGCCAGCGCCACGTCGTACGCGCGCACCTCCTCCGGATCGAGGTCGGCGAGCAGTTCCAGCGCCGGCGCGGCCCCGACGTAGCACAGCCAGGACGGGGAGATGTCGAAGCGCCGGGCGTCGTCGGCCAGCCGCAGCGGCGTCCCGTAGTAGGAGGCGTGCGGGTCCTTCCCGGCGTACCACCCGGCCGCGTCCGGGCGGATCCGCTCGCGCAACGCCGGGGCCAGATAGGCGAAAGCCGAGCCGCGCGGCGACATCAACCACTTGTATGCCCCCACCACCACCGCGTCCGCGCGGTCCGCCGCGAACGGCAGCCATCCGCACGCCTGGGTGGCGTCGACCACCACGAACGCGCCGTGCGCCCGGGCCGCCGCGACGATCTCGTCGTACGGGGCCACGACGCCGTCGGCGGACTGCACCACGCTGAACGCCACCAGGTCGGTGCCCGCGTCGATCGCGTCGACAAGTCCGGCCAGCGGCACGGTGCGGACGCGCACGCCCCGCTCCTGCTGGACCAGCCAGGGGAACAGGATCGAGGTGAACTCGTTCTCGGGCACCACCACCGAGGCGCCGGCCGGCAGGCTCGCCGCGATCGGCGCGACCATCTGCGACACGGCGGAGCCGATGCTCACGTCGGCGACGTCCACACCGGTCAGACGGGCGAACGCGGCCCGGGACCGCCCGACCGACTCGTCCCACGCCTCGAACGACACCCGCCCGGTCCGCCAGTCGGCGAGCACCCGCTCCATGGCGTCCCACACCGGCTCGGGCGGCAGCCCGTAGGTGGCGGTGTTCAACCAGCCGGGCTCCGGCTGCCACAACTTCCGTGCCTGTTCCAGCTCCATGCCCCGACGCTAACCACCCCCACCCCGCCCCCGGCACCGCCAATCCCTCCCCCGTGGCCCCCGCCCCGGGGGGGTCAGGCTGGTGGGGGGAGGTCGGTCAGGGCCGCGGCGATCTCGGTTCGGACCCTCGGCAGGGGCCAGGTGGCCAGGTCGCGCAGCGTGTGGTGTCGGCGCAGGTGTCGTACCGCGGTCAGGCCGACCAGGTAGCCGCAGCGCTTGGGCAGGTCGCCGGCCAGTGGCGAGTCCCGCATCAGGAAGTACGGGGCGTGGTGCTCGACGTCGGTGGCGTCGAGGTCGGCGCGGACCCGGCGCAGAATCTCCGGCCACCGGCGGCGGCACTCGTCGAGCCAGGGCCGGTACCCGGGCCGGCCGAACCACAGGTACGCCTCGTCCGGCCGGCCGGCGTCGAGTTCCGCGGTGACCTGGGTGGCCAGTCCCTCGGTGAACAGCGAGTTCGCCACCCCGTACTCCGGCCAGTCGCGGATCGCGGCGCTGCGGTCGTGCACCACGTGCGCGGCCTCGTGCCGGACCAGCAGGTCGAGGTCTTCCGGTGGCCCGAGCTGTTCCACGGCGAGGAACAGCGCGTACCTGCCGTTCAGCTCGCCGGCCCAGCCGTTCGCCCGGTTCAGCCCGACCAGCACCACGCACTCGACCGGCCCGCCGTCGCCGGACCAGCCCAGCGCGCCGGCCACCGCCGCGACGCCGTCGGGCAGCGAGGCGCGTACCGTCTCGGCGCGTGCCGCGAGGCCGGCGGCTCGGTCGCGGAGCCCGTCCAGGGCGGCGGCCACGCCGGCGGCGTCGGACCAGCCGCCGTCGCGGCGCAGCGCCCGGACCACGTCCGGGTGTCCGGCCAGGTATCGGGAGCTCCACAGTTCCGGCGACGGGCGCCGCTCGGCGCAGGCCAGGAAGTCGGGCACCAGTTCACGGACGCGCAGCAGGTCGGTGGGCGGCATCCGCACGATGCTGCCCGCCCCTGGCACGCCGGGGCAAGACCGCGACGGTACGGGGTCGGCTCACGCCGGCCGGGCCGAGGAGGCGGGTCGGTGATCGCCGCGGCCCGGAACGGGTCGGGACGCAGCGGCCCGCGACCGCCGGAGGCGACTCCCGCATGAAGGAACTCTTCATCAAAGATTCAGCTAATGCAAGGTATCGACATCGACGAGCGTCACGCTATAAGGTGCGGCGAACCGGCGACGTGATCACAGTCGCCCCATGTAGTCGACGAGGAGTGACGTGACAATTCGGAGACCCTCGCGTCGGGTGAGCACCCTGCTCGGCGGCGCCATGATCTTCACGATCGCCCTAACCGGCCAGCCGGCCCAGGCAGCGCCGCAGCACGGCGCGCAGCCGCTCGCCGCCGCCTTCGACCGGGCCGCAGCCGGCTCCGACGTGCCGCGCGACCTGCTCGCCGCGCTCGGGTACGCCGAAACCCGCCTGGACGGCCACCGCGGCGCGCCCAGCGCCTCCGGCGGATACGGCGTGATGCACCTGACCAGCAACCCGAAGGTGCGGACCCTCGACGAGGCCGCGCGCCGGACCCGGCTGGACCGCGCCGAACTGCGTACCCGGGACGCCGCGAACGTGGCCGGCGCGGCGGCGGTCCTGCGGTCGTACGCCGACGAGGCCGGCCTCACCGCGGCGCAGCGAGACGACGTCAACCAGTGGTACGGCCCGATCGCCCGGTACGGGGGAGCGACAGACCCGGCCACCGCCCGGCTGTACGCCGACGCCGTGTACGACCTGCTCGCCAGGGGCTTCATCGCGACCACCGCCACCGGCGAGGTCAGTGTGGACGGCCGCCCGGTCGCACCCCAGCGGGGCCGGTACACCGACGTGGCGCCGCTGGGCACCGGCGACTTCGGCACCCTGAGCACCGACTACGGCCCGGCGGCCTGGGTGCCGGCCAACTCGGCCAACTACACGGCCTCCAGCCGCGAGTCGGCGTACCCGATCAACTACATCGTCATCCACACCATGCAGGGCAGCTACTCCGGATCGATCAGCTGGTTCCAGAACGCCGCCGCCAGCGCCAGCGCGCACTACCTGCTCCGCTCCTCCGACGGCGCGGTGACCCAGATGGTGCGGGACAAGGACATCGCCTGGCACGCGGGCAACTGGACCTACAACACCCAGTCGATCGGCATCGAGCACGAGGGGTACGTCGACAACGCCTCCTGGTACACCGACGCGATGTACCGGTCGTCGGCGGCGCTGACCCGGTTCCTGTGCGACAAGTACGGCATCCCGAAGACCCGCACCAACATCATCGGGCACAACCAGGTGCCGGGCGCCACGCACACCGACCCGGGTCCGAACTGGAACTGGACCTACTACATGCAGCTCGTCACCGGCGACACCACGCCCCCGCCGACCGCCTGGTCGACGATCGTGGACAACACCACCGCCGGCCGCTTCACCGCGAGCGCCAACTGGAGCACCTCGACGTACTCGGCGCAGCGCTACGGCGCCGACTACCGGTACGCCAACCCGGTCGCGGCCAGCGACACCGCCTGGTACAAGGTGAACATCCCGGCGACGGCCACCTACCGGGTGGAGGTCTGGTACCCGGCCGTCGCGGGCTACAACACCTCCACGCCGTACATCGTGGCGACCACCAGTGGCAACCAGACGGTCGCGGTGAACCAGACGGCGAACGGCGGTTCGTGGCGTTCGCTGGGCACCTTCACGCTGGCCGCCGGGGACGCCAACAAGGTGGGTGTCAGCCGGTGGTCCGGCAGCACCGGGTACGTGATCGCCGACGCCATCCGCATCACCCGCGTCTAGCGGTACGCCCCCCGGCCCGGCGTCGTGCCGGGGGCGCTCGGCCCGGTCAGCTCACGTTGGCCGGGCCGAGCACGCTCTTCAGGTCACCCATCAGCGCGGTGGTGGGCGCGACCCGGAACGGGCCGAGGCGCAGCGTGGTGACCTTGCCGCCGTTGAGCAGCTTGACGTGCACCTCGGTGTCGCCGGGGTGCAGCACGAGCGTCTCCTTGAGCCGTTCCACGAGCGGCGGCGTGCAGCGGTGCACCGGGATGGTCAGCGTGACCGGCTTGTTCGCCGGGTTGCTGGTGACGTCCGGCATGGACATGTCCATCGCCATGATCCGCGGGGTGTCGTCGCGCCGGTCCACCCGGCCCTTGACCACCACGATGGCGTCCTCGGCGATGTACTGCCCGATCACCTCGTACGTGTTCGGGAAGAACAACGTCTCCACGCCGCCGGCCAGGTCCTCCAGGGTGGCCGACGCCCAGGCCCGGCCCTGCTTGGTGACCCGGCGCTGCACACCGGACAGGATGCCCGCCAGGGTGACCACCGCGCCGTCGGGCACCGTGCCCTCCTCGGACAGCGCGGCGATGGTGGTGTCGGCGGCCGCGCCGAGCACGTGTTCCAGGCCGAACAGCGGGTGGTCGGAGACGTACAGGCCGAGCATCTCGCGCTCGAACGCGAGCTTGTCGCGCTTGTCCCACTCCCCCTCGCCGATGATCGGCATGACCGTGGTGGTGCCGCCGGTCTCCGCCTCGCCGAAGCCGGCGCCGAACAGGTCGTACTGGCCGACCGCCTCCTTGCGCTTGACGTCGGCGTACGCGTCGATGGCGTCGGCGTGCACCGCGAGCAGGCCCTTGCGCGGGTGCTTGAGGGAGTCGAACGCCCCGGCCTTGATCAGCGATTCGATGGTCTTCTTGTTGCAGACCACGGCGTCGACCTTGGACAGGAAGTCGTAGAAGTCGGCGTAGTCGCCCTTCTCCTCGCGGCATCGCATGATCGAGGCGACCACGTTCGCGCCGACGTTGCGTACCGCGCCGAGGCCGAAGCGGATCTCCTTGCCGACCGGGGTGAACGGCCCGGCGGAGGTGTTCACGTCCGGCGGCAGCACCTGGATGCGCATCCGGCGGCACTCGGAGAGGTAGAGCGCCATCTTGTCCTTGTCGTCACCGACGGAGGTGAGCAGGGCGGCCATGTACTCGGCCGGGTAGTGCGCCTTGAGGTAGGCGGTCCAGTAGGAGACCAGTCCGTACGCGGCGGAGTGCGCCTTGTTGAACGCGTAGCCGGCGAACGGGACCAGCACGTCCCACACGGCCTGGACGGCCTCGTCGGAGTAGCCGCGCTCGCGGCAGCCGTCCCGGAACGGGATGAACTCCTTGTCCAGGATCTCCTTCTTCTTCTTACCCATCGCCCGGCGCAGCAGGTCGGCCTGGCCGAGCGTGTAGCCGGCGAGGATCTGCGCGGCGCGCTGCACCTGCTCCTGGTAGACGATCAGGCCGTGCGTGGGCGCGAGGATCTCGCGCAGCGGCTCCTCCAGCTCCGGGTGGATCGGGGTGATCTCCTGGAGCCCGTTCTTGCGCAGCGCGTAGTTGGTGTGCGAGTCCACGCCCATCGGGCCGGGCCGGTAGAGCGCCAGGACGGCGGAGATGTCCTCGAAGTTGTCCGGCTTCATCAGCCGCAGCAGCGAGCGCATGGGCCCGCCGTCGAGCTGGAACACGCCGAGCGTGTCACCGCGGGCCAGCAGCTCGTACGCCGCCTTGTCATCCAGCGGCAGACCGAGCAGGTCCAGCTCCCGGCCGTGGTTGAGCTGGATGTTCTTCACCGCGTCGTCGATGATCGTCAGGTTGCGCAGGCCGAGGAAGTCCATCTTCAGCAGCCCGAGCGACTCGCAGGTCGGGTAGTCGAACTGCGTGATGATGACGCCGTCGGAGTCGCGCCGCATCAGCGGGATGTGCTCGATGATCGGCTCGGCGGACATGATGACGCCAGCCGCGTGCACACCGGTCTGCCGGATCAGGCCCTCGATGCCCTTGGCCGTCTCGATGACCTTCTTGACGTCCGGGTCGGACTCGTAGAGGCCGCGGATCTCGCCCGCCTCGGCGTAGCGGGGGTGCTTCGGGTCGAAGATGCCGGACAGTGGGATGTCCTTGCCCATCACCGCCGGGGGCATGGCCTTGGTGATCCGGTCGCCGACCGCGTACGGGAAGCCGAGCACCCGGGCCGAGTCCTTGATCGCGGCCTTCGCCTTGATCGTGCCGAACGTAGCGATCTGCGCGACCTTGTCCTCGCCCCACTTGTCGGTCACGTACTTGATGACCTCGCCGCGCCGGCGCTCGTCGAAGTCGATGTCGACATCCGGCATGGAGACGCGCTCGGGATTGAGGAACCGCTCGAAGATCAGGCCGTGCGGGATCGGGTCGAGGTCGGTGATGCCCAGCGCGTACGCCACGAGCGAGCCGGCCGCCGAGCCACGCCCCGGTCCGACCGCGATGCCCTGGCTCTTGGCCCACTGGATGAAGTCGGCGACCACGAGGAAGTACGACGGGAAGCCCATCTGGATGATGACGCCCAGCTCGTACTCGGCCTGGACGACGTGGCCCTCCGGGATGCCGTTCGGGAAGCGGCGCGCCAGGCCGGCGAACGTCTCCTTGCGGAACCAGGACTCCTCGGTCTCGCCCTCGGGGATGGGGAACCGCGGCATCAGGTTGTGGAACGTGAACATGCCCGCCGGGTCGACCTTCTCGGCCACCAGCAGCGTGTTGCGGCAGCCCTGCTGCCACAGCTCGGAGGAGTCGACGGCGCGCATCTGGTCGGCGGACTTGACGAAGTAGCCGCCGCCCTCGAAGCGGAACCGGTTCGGGTCGGCCACGTTGCTGCCGGTCTGTACGCAGAGCAGCACGTCGTGCGCCTCGGCCTGCGCCTCGTGGGTGTAGTGCGAGTCGTTGGTGACCACCGGCGGGATGTCGAGCTTGCGGGCGATCTCGGTGAGCCCTTCGCGGACCCGGCGCTCGATGTCGAGGCCGTGGTCCATGATCTCCAGGAAGTAGTTGTCCTTGCCGAAGATGTCCTGGTATGCGGCGGCGACCTTGAGCGCCTCGTCGAACTGGCCGAGCCGCAGCCGGGTCTGCACCGCGCCGGACGGGCAGCCGGTGGTGGCCATGATGCCCTCGGCGTGCTCGGCGATCAGCTCCATGTCCATCCGGGGCCACTTCACGTAGTGGCCCTCCATGGAGGCGCGCGAGTTGAGCTTGAACAGGTTCTGCAGGCCGTCGCGGTTCTTCGCCCACATGGTCATGTGGGTGATCGCGCCGTTGCCGGAGACGTCGTCGCTCTTCTGCTCGGGGCGGCCCCACTTGACCCGGGCCTTGTGGAAGCGCGACTCCGGCGCGACGTACGCCTCGACGCCGAGGATGGGTTTGACCCCGGCGTCCATGGCCTGCTTGTAGAAGTCGTTCGCGCCGTGCATGTTGCCGTGGTCGGTGATCGCCACCGCCGGCATGCCGAGCCGCGCCGCCTCGGCGAAGAGGTCCTTGAGCCGGGCCGCCCCGTCGAGCATCGAGTACTCGGTGTGTACGTGCAGATGCGCGAACGAATCGCCCATGCGTGGCGCCCCCCGGGTTGTGGATCAAGCTGCGTCGGAGTCGACCGACCCACCCTACCGAGGTGATCGTGCGGGCTCCACCGTCCGCGCCGAGGGTGGTCCGGGTCTCTCCGACCGGCCGGTGTGCGACACGCGATGTTCTTCTCCATTGCAATAGTGTGTGGCACACACTATCGTGTTGGGCATGGTCAGCGAAGAGGTCCTCCGGACCCATCTCCAGGAGCTACGCCGCGGCACTGTCGTGGTGGCCAGCCTGGTCGCCCTGCGCCGCCCCGACTACGGCTACGCCCTGCTGCAACGGCTGGCCACGCACGGCTTCGCGGTCGACGCGAACACGCTCTATCCGCTGCTGCGCCGGCTGGAGGACCAGGGCCTGCTGACCAGCGAGTGGAACACCGAGGAGAGCCGGCCGCGCAAGTTCTACCGGACCAGCGCCGACGGCGACGCCGTGCTGAACCGGCTGCTCGACGACATGACCGCGACGCGGGCGTCCGTCACCGTACTGATCGAAGGAGCGGAACGATGAGTTCCCTGACCGACCGTTACGTCGCCGCCACCATGCGGGCCGTGCCCGCGCAACGCCGCCTGGAGATCGCCGAGGAGCTGCGCGGCTCCATCGCCGACATGATCGACGACCGGACCTCGGGCGGGCAGGACCACGCCTCGGCCGAGCGCGAGGTGCTCACCGAGCTGGGCCACCCCGAGAAGCTCGCGGCCCGCTACAGCGACCGCACCCTGCAACTCATCGGCCCGCGCTACTACCTGGCCTGGTGGCGGCTGCTGCGGCTGCTGCTCACCTGGATCCCGGCGATCGTCGGCGTGCTCACCGGCTTGGCCAAGGCGCTGCTCGACGGCGAGCCGGGCGCGGCGATCGGGGCGGCCGTCGTCGCCGCGGTGCAGACCGCGGTGCAGATCGCGTTCTGGGTCACGCTGGTGTTCGCCGTGCTGGAACGCACCCGGACCCCGCTCGGGCTGCCCGAGTGGACCGTCGACCAGCTCCCCGAGGAGACCCGGGAACGGCAGATCAGCCACTCCGACAGCATCGCCTCCGTGGTGTTCCTGCTCGCCACCATCGGCCTCCTGGTCGGCCAGCACTTCCAGCGCTGGACCACCGACAACGGCACCCGGCTGCCGGCGCTCGACCCGGCGCTCTGGAGCTTCTGGCTGCCGGTCCTGATCGTGGTGCTGCTGGCCACCGTCGGCCTGGAGATCGCCAAGTACCGGTCCGGGCGGTGGACCTGGCCGCTGGTGGCGGTCAACGCGGTGCTCAACGTGGCCTTCGCCGCCCCGGTGCTCTGGCTGCTCGCCACCGACCGGCTGCTCAACCCGGAGCTGGTCGAGCGGTTCGCCTGGCTGCGGGACGGCGGGACCGTCGAGTTCGCCCGGGTGGCGAGCGCGGTGGTCGTGCTGGTCGCGATCTGGGACGTGATCGAAAGCGCGGTCAAGGCCGGCCGCGCCACCCGCTGAAGTCGGGCCGATCCTCCGGCCGTCCCGGCACCGTCGGCGCCGGGACGGCCGGCCGTCGGCTGCCCGACTCAGCGGCGGCGGCGCGGCCACCCCGGGCATAGCCTGATCTCCCGCACCACCGGCGAGCACTGGACACCCTGATGCCCCTCCCCGACGGCACGGACGAGCTGGCCCGCTCGGCCGCACGCGGCGACCGGCAGGCACTCGACGCGCTGCTGGCCGCCGTCCGGCCGGACGTGCTGCGCCAGTGCGCTCGCCTGCTGCCCCACCGGCAGGACGCCGAGGAGGCCTGCCAGGACGCCCTGCTCGCGCTCGCCCAGGGGATCGCCGGGTTCGAGGGGCGGTCGTCGTTCGACACCTGGCTGTACCGGATCACCGCCAACCGGGCCCGCTCCACCTACCGCACGTTGCGGCGACGGTGGCAGCGGGAGGCCGGCGGGGTTCCGCTGCCGGACCCGCCCGACCCCCGCCGGACCAGCGTGGTCGCCGGCACCCGGCTCGACCTGCTGGACGCGCTCGACGCGATCCCCCCGGACCTCGCCGAGGCGGTGACTCTGCGCGACGTGCTCGGGCTGAGCTACCGGGAGATCGCCGGCCTGCTCGGCGTGCCGGAGGGCACCGTCAAGTCCCGCATCCACGAGGCCCGGCGGCAACTGCGGCTGCGGCTGTCCGATGCGTGAGCCGGCCCGCCGCCGGGGCGGCGTCGCGCTCGTCGCGCTCGCCGCCCTCGCCGGGACGCCCGCCTGCGCCGACCGCCCGGTCTCGCCACTTCCGGCACGGCCGGCGGTGACCAGCGCCGTCGCCACCGCGCCGCCCACCGCCGCGATCCCACCCCGGCCCACCCCGGCGCCGCAGGCGAGCACGCCGGTGCCGGCCCCGTCGAGCAGACCGGCGGTCCCACGTACGCGGCCACGACCACCGGCCGCGCCCCGGAGCACCCGGCCCGCCCGACCGGTACGCACCACCGCCCCGGCCGCGTGCTTCGGGCCGGTCCGCCACGACCTGATCCTTGCCGAGACCGAACTGGCGCTGGTGAGGTCACTCTGCTTCGCCGCCGGTGGAATCCTGCGGATCCAGGGCATCGGCCCGGGTGAGGTGACAGTGGACCGGGAGGACCTGGTCTCGCAGAGCTACGAGGCCGGGGTGGTGGACATCCGGTTCGTACGCGTCGGCACCGTGGTCGTCACCATCCCGCAGGACGGGCGCGCGTACCCGATCACCATGGTGGTGGTCTGACCGCGCCGCCTACCCGGCCCGCACCCCGGCGAGCACCCCGTCGACGAAGTCCGCGCCCGCGTCCGGCGGCGGGACGAGCTGGACGTAGAGCAGACCGGACCGGCCGGTGGCCGGGCCGGCCGCCTCGACGATCACCGGGCGGGCGGTGGGGCAGGTGTACGTGACCACGGTCCACTCGACGCCGCCCTGCCGGGAACGCCGCGGCGGTGATGCGACGCAGTCGGAGTGCGGCCGTCCGGCGAGGAAGGCCGCCGGACCGGTCCGGCGCGCCGCACCGGTGGAGAGGCCGACGAACGCGCCGGGCAGCGTGGGGTCGGCCACCCAGTTTCCCGGATCCGGGGAGATCACCAGCGCCGGTTCGAGACGGCCGTCGTCGCCGTACTGTCCGGCCCAGCCGGCGCCCTCGGCCCGCCAGCCCGCCGGCAGGATCACGGTCAGCGGTCCACTGCGGCCCACCGCACCGGCCGGGACGGGGTGGATCGCGTCCCCCGCGCTCGTGGCGGCGACGGCGATCGTCACCGCGACCGCGGCGACGGCCGGCAGTGGGCGCGGCGCCCGCCGGGCCGGGGACAGAGCCGGCCCGCCCGCCACCGCGCGCCGCAACGCCCGCCGGAACGCGTCCGCGTCCGGGTGGCGGTCGGCCGGGCGTACGGCGGTGGCGGTCCGCAGCACACCGTCCACAGCCGCCGGCACCCCGGGACGCAGGCGTGAACCGGCCGGCCCGCCCGGTGGGCCCGCCCGGCCGAGCAGCCGCAGTCCCAGGCGGCCCAGTCCGAAGACGTCGGCGCGGGTGTCGACCACCGCCAGCGGGTCGTCCTGCTCCGGCGCCATGTAGCCGGGCGTGCCGGCCCGGGCGGTCAGCCCGGAGGCGACGGCGAGCGCCTTGGCCAGCCCCAGGTCGGCGATGAGCACCCGCTCACCGTCCGGACCGGAGTGGAACAGGACATTGCTCGGTGTCAGGTCCCGGTGCACCACCCGGTGCCGGTGCAGCACCGCCACCCCGGCCGCGATCCCGTCGAGCACCGCCAGGGCCTCCGCCACCGGCAGTGGGCCGCGCGCCAGCCGGTCCCGTAGGCTGCCGCCGTCCGCCCAGGCCAGCACGGCGTACGGACGGCCGTCGGGCAACTCCCCCACGGCGTGCACCCGGACCAGGCGGTCGTGGTCCAGCCGCCGCAGCAGCCGGGCCTCGTCGAGGAACCGTTCCCGCACCCGCAGGTCGTGGCTCCAGTTCTCGGCCAGCACCTTGACCGCGACCCGGCCGGCGAGGGCCGGGTCGTACGCGAGCCAGACCGTGGCGAAGGAGCCCGTGCCGAGCAGGCGCTCCACCCGGTACGCCCCGATCCACGCCGGCGTGATCATCGCACCACCTCCGGGACCGCCACCGGGGCCACCACTTCGACGGTAGACGATCCGCCGAACCGAACCGCCGCGGTCGGAGACCAACAGGACAGGAGAACCCGACGGAAGGAGATCGACCATGAACCGTATCCCGTCCACCGTCCTCGCCTGTCTGCTGGCGCTCGCCGGCGCCGTGCCGGGCGCCGCACCGGTGGCCGCCGGCCCACCGGTGCGCACGGCGGCCGCCGGCGGCGGTGACGGCACGCCGGTGCGCGTCCGGTCGGCTGTCGCGGAGAACGCGGTGCTCAGCGTCCGGGGCGCCGGCCCGTTCCGGATCGGCGCCCGGCTGGACCGGCTCGTCGCTGCCGGGCTGATCGACTGGACGGCGCCCGGCTGCCCCGGAGTGGTGCACGCCGGTGTCACCGGCTCCTGGGCCGGGGCGATCCTGCTGACCTTCCGGGACGCCCGGCTCGTGTCGGTGGGTACGGCCACCGCGCCGCCGCGCTCCCCGGCCGGCGGTTCGGTCGGGATGTCCTTCGCCGAACTGGAGCGCATCTACGGGCCGCGCGGCAGCATGATCCGCAACGACGCGGATGACGCCGAGGCGTACCTGGTCCGGTTCGGGTCGCGGGTCGAACTGTTCAGCGACCACCCGATCCGGCCCGGGGTCGGCTACTACGAGGCCGGTCTGGCGTCGTACGTCGAGCGGGGGTTCCGGCAGGGCTGCTGCTGCTGAGCCACCGGGAACCGCCTGAGCGCGGGCGCGGCCGTCGCGCCGGGCCCGCGCTCAGGCCGCCCGCCACTCCCGGGCCAGCAACGCGTAGACCACCTCGTCGGTCCACTCCCCCTTGACGAACTCGTTCTCCCGCAGGTGCGCCTCCCGGCGCATGCCCAGCCGCTCCAGCACCCGGGCCGAGGCGGTGTTGCGGGCGTCCAGCCGGCCGACGATCCGGTGCAGGCCCAGCCCGTCGAAGCCGATCCGCAGCAGCTCCCGCGCCGCCTCGGTGACGTACCCCCGGCCGGTGTGCGCGGGATGCGCCACGTACCCGATCTCGCCCTGCCGGTGCTCGCCGCTGGCCCAGCTCAGCAGCACGTCCCCGGCGAACTCGCCGGTGTCCGCCACCGTCAGGGCGAGGTTGAGCACGTCACCGGGGGCGCGCAGCGCGGTCCGCCGGACCAGCCGCTCGATGGCGGCGCGGGCGGCGGCGTCGTCGTACGGCTGGTGGTAGAGGTAGCGGGTCACCTCCGGGCGGCCCCGGTAGTCCCGGACCACCGCCAGGTCGTCGGCGGTGAAGGCGCGCAGCAGCAGGCGCTCGGTGCGTATCGGCAGATCGGGCACGAACACCCCGGCAGGCTACGTCGCGGCTGTCGTCCGGCCCACCCGATTACGCCCCGCGCACCGCGCCGGCCGTGTCGGTGGCATGGTCGTACGGTGAGCACCGCACCCACCACCGCCTGGCGCCGGCCGGTTCCCACCGCCGCGCAGCTGCGCGCCGACCTCTGGGTCGGACTCGCGGTCACCGTGCTGGCCCTGTTCGAGCTGACGCTGGCGCACAGCACCGGGGCCTTCCTGCTCGGGCCGCCGCCGAGCCTCGGCGAGCAGGTCGGGTGGACAGTGGCGGTGACCGCCCCGCTCGCCGTACGGCGGCGGTGGCCCGCCACCGTCGCGGTGCTCGTCTCGATCGCGTTCATCGCGGGGCAGGCACGGGCGGTACCGCTCGCCCAGCTCCCGTCGGGCGCGTTGTTCGCCGCCCTTTACACGCTCGGCGCGTGGGGCGCCGACCGGCGGCTGGCCGGGCGGCTGCGCGCCGCCATCATCGTGGCGATGTTCGGCTGGCTCGCGCTGTCCCTCGCGCTGCGGGCGGACCAGATCTCGGCGGCTTCCTTCGCCGACGCCGCCGGCCCGGTGCCGCCGGTGCTCGCGGCGGTGGTGAACGGGGTGTTCTACAACCTGCTGTTCTTCGGGTTCGCCTACTACTCCGGACAGACCGCCTGGGTGGCCGCCCACCGCCGGCACGAACTGCGGGAGCAGGCCGAGCAGTTGCGCCGGTCGCAGGCGGAGGCGCGCGAGCGCGCGGTGATGGGCGAGCGGGTCCGCATCGCCCGGGAGCTGCACGACGTGGTCGCCCACCACGTGTCGGTGATGGGCGTGCAGGCGGCCGCGTGCCGGCGTGTGTTCGACCGCGACCGGGACAAGGCGCGTACCGCGCTGGCCGCCATCGAGGAGACGGCCCGCACCTCGGTCGACGAGCTGCGCCGGATGCTCGGCGTGCTGCGCGACCCGGACGCCGCGGCCGGCGCGGCCACCGCGCTGGAGGACACCGCCGGCCTCGACGAGGTCCGCGCGCTGGTGGACCGGGCCCGGGAGGCCGGGCTGCGGGCCGAACTCGGGGTGTACGGGGAACCGGTGCCGTTGCCGCGCTCGGTGTCGCAGGCAGCGTACCGGACCGTGCAGGAGGCGGTGACGAACGTGGTCAAGCACGCCCACGCGACCACGCTCGACGTGCGCGTCCGCTATCTGGCGAGGGAACTGGAGATCGACGTGAGCGACGACGGACACGGCGGCGCGCCGGCTGCCGGGACCGGGCTCGGCCTGATCGGCATGCGGGAGCGGGTCGCCGCCCACGGCGGTGAGGTGGAGACCGGGCCACGCCCCGGCGGCGGGTTCCGGGTCCGGGCCCGCATGCCGCTGCCGGTCGAGGCCGCCGGGCGGGCGGCGTGAGCGCGCCGGTACGGGTGCTGCTCGTCGACGACCAGCACCTGGTCCGGACCGGCTTCCGGGTGATCCTCGAGGTGGAGGACGACATCGAGGTGGTCGGTGAGGCCGCCGACGGGCAGCGCGGGGTGTCGATGGCGTCCGCGCTGCGGCCGGACGTGGTGCTGATGGACGTGGAGATGCCCGTTCTCGACGGGCTGGAGGCCACCCGCCGGATCACCGCCGACGCGACGCCGGGCGGCCCGGCGGTGCTGATCCTCACCACGTTCGACAGGGACGACTACCTGTTCGCCGCGTTGCGGGCCGGGGCGAGCGGCTTCCTGCTGAAGAACGGCACGCCGGAGGACCTGGTCGAGGCGGTGCGGGTGGTGGCGCGCGGCGAAGGGCTCATCGCGCCGGCGCTCACCCGGCGGGTGATCTCCACGTTCGCCCGGCCCGGCGCGGCGCCGCCGGATCCCCGGCACGACGCGGCGACGGCGGACCTGACCCCGCGCGAGCGGGAGGTGCTGGAGCTGGTCGCGCGCGGGGCCAGCAACGCCGAGATCGCGGACGTCCTGCGCGTCGGGGAGGCGACGGTGAAGACGCACGTCAGCCGCGTGCTGGCCAAGCTCGGGCTGCGCGACCGGGTGCAGGCGGTGGTGTTCGCGTACGAGCACGGCGTGGTGCGCCCCGGGGGATGATGCCCCGTCCCCCGCGCGACGGACCTCGTGATCGCCCTACGGTGGGACGACGGGAGGGACGGCCGGCCGTAGCGTCGGGATCATGACCAGCGTGCTCCGCCTCGACGGCGTCGACCGCAGCTTCGGCGGCCGTCAGGTGCTCAAGGACGTCTCCTTCGACGTGACCGCCGGGCGCATGACCGGATTCGTCGGCGGCAACGGCGCCGGCAAGACCACCACCATGCGGATCGTCCTCGGCGTGCTCGCCCCGGACGCCGGGCAGGTGACGTGGCGGGGGCAGCCGCTCACCCGCGAGGCCCGGGCCCGGTTCGGCTACATGCCCGAGGAACGCGGCCTCTATCCCAAGATGACGCCCCGCGAGCAGGTCATCCACCTCGGCCGCCTGCACGGGCTGGACGCCGCCGGGGCCCGCCGCCGCACCGACGCGCTGCTGGAGCGGGTCGGTCTCGGTGAGCGGGCCGGCGACCTGCTGGAGACGCTGTCGCTGGGCAACCAGCAGCGCGCGCAGATCGCCGCCGCGCTGGTGCACGACCCGGAGGTGCTGATCCTGGACGAGCCGTTCTCCGGGCTCGACCCCCTCGCCGTCGACATGGTGGTGGCGGTGCTGCGGGAACGCGCCGCCGCCGGAGCGCCGGTGCTCTTCTCCAGCCACCAGCTCGACGTGGTGGAACGGCTCTGCGACGACCTGGTGCTCATCGCGGGCGGCACCATCCGGGCCGCGGGCCCGCGCGAGGAGTTGCGCGCCGCGTACACCCTGCCCCGGTTCTCGCTCGTGGTCGACGGCGACGCCGGCTGGCTGCGGGACCAGCCCGGTGTGCGGCTGGTCGACCTCGACGGCGCCCGCGCGGTGGTCGAGGTGGACCCGCCCGCCGACGACCAGGCGGTGCTGCGCGCCGCGCTGGCCCGCGGCCCGGTGCGCGCGTTCGGCCCGGTCACCCCGTCCCTCGCCGAGATCTTCCGAGAGGTCAACCAGTGAACACGATCCAGGCCACCCGGCTGATCGCGGCCCGCGAGATCAAGGTCAAGATCCGCGACAAGACGTTCCTCTACAGCACGCTGATCTTCCTGCTGCTCGCCGTCGTCGCCACCGTGGTGCCGGCGATGCTGAACAGCGGTCCGTCCACCGTGGCGGTGACCGCCGCCGGCGCCGAGCCGCTGCGCGCCGCCGGGCTGGACGTCCTCGTGGTCGCCGACGACGGCGCCGCCGAGCAGGCGGTACGCGACGGCGACGCGGACGCCGCGGTGGTCACCGGTCCGGTCGTGGTCGCCGACGAGCGGGCCCCGGACGACGTGGTCTCCGCGCTCAGCGCGGCCCCGCAGGTACGGCTGCTGGACCCGGACGCGGTGGACCCGCTCCTCGCGTACCTGGTGCCGTTCGCCTTCGCGTTCGTCTTCTTCTTCCTGTCCCAGACGTTCGGGTTGCAGATCGCGCAGAGCGTCACCGAGGAGAAGCAGACCCGGATCGTGGAGATCCTGGTGGCCGCCGTGCCGGCCCGGGCGCTGCTGGCCGGCAAGATCCTCGCCGCCGGCGCGCTGGCGCTGGGGCAGATCACAGTGATCGCGGCCGCCGCGCTGATCGGGATGCGCCTGACCGGCGGCGGTGACCTGCTGGGCCTGATCGCGCCGGCCGTCGGCTGGTTCGTGCCGTTCTTCCTGTGCGGCTTCCTGCTGCTGGCGGCCATGTGGGCGGCCGCCGGGGCGCTGGTGAACCGGCAGGAGGACATCGCCGGGGCGTCCACCCCGGTGCAGCTCGCGGTGATGGCACCGTTCTTCGCGGTGGTGTTCCTCCACGACAACGCCACGGCCATGCGGATCATGTCGTACCTGCCGTTCTCGTCGCCGACCGCGATGCCGGTACGGCTGTTCACCGGCGACGCGGCGACGTGGGAGCCGTTCGTGTCGCTGGCGCTGCTGCTGCTCGCGGCGGCCGGGTTCCTGCTCGCCGGAGCCCGGGTCTACGAGGGCTCGCTGCTACGCACCAACGGGCGGACCTCGGTGCGGGCCGCGTGGCGGCAGCGCGAGCCGATCGCCTGACCCGCGCGATACGCCGAGCGCCGGCCACCCGAGTGGGTGGCCGGCGCTTCGCGCGTCGGGCCGGGGTCAGCCGACCGCTCCTATATCTAGACCGCGTGCCGTGAGGCTTAAGCTCTCTCATAGTCATTCTCTCCTGAAATAGCTGAGGCCCCTACCAGAACGGCAGGGGCCTCAAGGTTGTTCGGTTACTTTGCTGCTTCTCGCTCTTCCCGATACTTAGCCCTGGCGTCAAGGTAGGACTCGTAACGCTCATACTTGCGCTGCTTCTGTACGTCCAGAGCTTCAAGAGCCGCCTCAACTGAACCATGCTTCTTGGTGTATGCCTTAGCAGCGACAATCAGGAAACGATCATCTAACCTGTCCCTTTCTCTATGGGAACTGTTACGCGCTCGACTGAGCCTTAATTCTTGCCGCCAGGTCACCATGCCAGCCGACCCACACATGGCAGCCTCCGGTGTCCTTAGGCTCAAAGTGCACCAGGACACGGTTACCCTCAGTAGCCGTCAGGCTATCCCACCACTGCGAAACAGCCTCAGGCTTCTCGGATTCTGTCATCTTCGCAGCGAAAATCCTTACATCAGACTGACGGAGCAACGCCCTGCGTGCCTCAACATCAGCAGCCGTCCACGCTTCAGCGTAGGTCTGCCCTGTGGACACGTACTCCCATCCGTCCGGACGGGACGGCTTAGCCGCTAGCTCTTCTCGCTGCTGCTCAAGGCTGGAATACATCTGCCTGAACTCAGCGGAACCCTGCTCGCCTCGGTACAGGCCTGCTTTGCGATCCTCCCGCAGCTCACTCATCCGCTCTTCAATGTCCGCTAGCTGCGCTGCTGTGTCGTCACCGGGCACGTACACCTTCCGCATCACGTCCAGATGCCCGACAGTGCCGTAGATGACATCTGAGACAGCCTGCTCGACCTGTTCGGCACGGGGAGCGGCAGCAGTGCAGCCGTTGTTTTTGCGGGTACGTCCCGAGCAACGGTAGTAGCGGTATTCCTGCTTCCTGTCAGGCTTGACCATCCAATGAAAGTGAAGCGGCTCCCCGCACTTCGGGCAGTCCACCTCACCGGACAGCAGCGCATTAGGCGCTGTCCGATGCTTTGGCTTCTTCACGCCGTTAATAGCGTCCTGCAAAGCCGACCAGTCTTCTTTGGAGATCAGCGGCTCACCACGCAGAACCGGATTGCCGTCGTCGTCACGAACAACCCTACGGTTTTCGTCGGTGAGGTAGCCAAGCATGACGGGATTGGTCAGCATCCTCCTGAGAGTCGTGTCAGTCCAAAGCTGAGGAGCTAGCGGCTCGCCGCTGTCCCGATCCTTGCGCGGCTCGCCAGTGTCACGCATAGCCGCATGATCCCTAGGAGACAGCACTTTCTTATTGTTCAGATCCTTGACGAGGCTGAGGATGCTGCTGCCCTTGATGACCTTACGGACCACATCACGCAGGATCGGCGCACTGACCGGATCATGCTCAAGCTCCAACGGTCCTCTAGGGGCACGCTGATAGCCGTACGGCGTCAGGCCTCCTGTTGAACGCTTCTGCTTCCTCAAGCGCTTAACGCGCGCCTGACTACGTGCCTTCATCCGTTGAAGTTCAGCCCTGGCGAACTCTGCCTTGATGAGGAAGTTCAGCCGGAAGCCTTCACCATCGGCAGAGTCAAGCCTGTCGTCATAGCCGATCAGCCGCACAGGTGGCCGGACAACCTTGCCTGTCTCCAAATCCTTGCCCTCTACCACGTCCAGGATCGTCGCTGCGACGTTTAGGCCTTCACGGGACAGCCGGTCTACGTGCCACGCCAATAAAACGTCAGCGCGCCCCTCAACGGCGTCAGCGAGCCATGCCCGGAACTCTGGCCGGTCACGGACGCCACCAGACTTGCCGTCATCGACGTGAAGCGCTACCTCAGCAAAGCCCCTGGCAGCACAAAGCGCCTGAAGATCATCAATCATGCCCTGCTTGGACAGGTTGCGATCATCGGACGCCTTGGACAGCCGGACGTAGAGGCTGGCACGCTGCCCGCGCAGCAGCTCAGTTGGAGTCATGCTGCGCAGGCTAGACAGTCTCAGGCCAGTTGTGCAACTATGTCGTCGGACACGTCGAAGTTGGCGTAGACGTTCTGCACGTCGTCGCAGTCCTCCAGCACGTCGATCAGCTTGAAGATCTTGCGCGCGCCCTCCTCGTCCAGCGGCACGTTCACGCTGGGGATGAGGGAGGACTCGGCCGACTCGTACTCGATGCCGGCGTCCTGCAGGGCGGTGCGGACCGCGATCAGGTCACCCGGCTCGGAGACCACCTCGTACGCCTCACCGAGGTCGTTGACCTCCTCGGCGCCCGCGTCGAGGACTGCCATCATCACGTCGTCCTCGGTCGTGCCGCCCTTGGGGACGATCACCACGCCCTTGCGGGAGAACATGTACGACACCGAGCCGGCGTCGGCCAGCGAGCCGCCGTTGCGGGTCAGCGCGGTGCGCACCTCGGTGGCGGCGCGGTTGCGGTTGTCGGTGAGGCACTCGATCAGCATCGCCACGCCGCTCGGGCCGTAACCCTCGTACATGATCGTCTGCCAGTCGGCGCCGCCGGCCTCCAGGCCGGAGCCGCGCTTGACCGCGCGGTCGATGTTGTCGTTCGGGACCGAGTTCTTCTTCGCCTTCTGGATGGCGTCGTAGAGAGTCGGGTTGCCGGCCGGGTCGCCGCCGCCGGTACGGGCGGCCACCTCGACGTTCTTGATCAGCTTGGCGAACATCTTGCCGCGCTTGGCGTCGATGACCGCCTTCTTGTGCTTGGTCGTCGCCCACTTTGAGTGGCCGGACATCTGTTACCTCCGTTGCTACCCGCCGTCTGCATCGACCGCACCGCACACGCCCCGCTCCCCCACCGGCGCACGTCGAGGTGCTGTGATCTTCGCTGGGGGCCGCGGCGGGCTGATGGCCCTGCCGAATCTCGGCAATCCTACCGGCGGCGGGCGGGTCGCTGTCACGCGCCGCACGGCACCGGCCCGTCCCAGGCCGCCCGAACCGGCACAACAGAGGACGGACCGGGTGCTCAGGAAGCGGCGTGGACGAGTTCCACGAAGTGGCGGTGCAGCCGCAGGTCGCCGGTCAGTTCCGGGTGGAACGAGGTGGCCAGCAGGTTGCCCTGCCGGACCGCGACGATCCGGTCGGCGGCCGGGCCGTCGGTCACCCGGCCGAGCACCTCGACGTCCGGGCCGACCCGCTCGACCCAGGGCGCCCTGATGAACACGGCGTGGAACGGGCCGCCGTCGACGCCGGTGAGCGCCACCGGGGCCTCGAACGAGTCGACCTGACGGCCGAACGCGTTGCGCCGCACCGTCATCTCGATGCCGGCGAAGCCGCGCTGGTCGGGGCGGCCGTCCAGCACCTCGGCCGCCAGCATGATCATCCCGGCGCAGGAGCCGTAGACCGGCATGCCGGCGGCGATCCGCTTGTCGATCGGCTCGCGCATCTCGAAGATGTCCACCAGCTTGCTGATCGTGGTCGACTCGCCGCCGGGCACCACCAGCGCGTCGACCGCGTCCAGCTCGCCGGGGCGCCGCACCGGCCGGGCGTCGGCGCCCGCGCCGGTCAGCGCCGCGACGTGCTCGCGTACGTCGCCCTGCAGGGCGAGCACGCCGATCACCGGTACGGTCACGCCCGGCTCACCAGCCGCGCTCGGCGAGGCGGTGCGGCTGGGGGATCTCGTCGACGTTGATGCCGACCATCGCCTCGCCGAGCCCGCGCGACACCTTGGCGAGCACGTCCGGGTCGTCGTGGAACGTGGTCGCCTTGACGATCGCCGCGGCCCGCTGCGCCGGGTTGCCGGACTTGAAGATGCCCGAGCCGACGAAGACGCCCTCGGCGCCGAGCTGCATCATCATGGCCGCGTCGGCAGGGGTCGCGATGCCGCCCGCGGTGAACAGCACGACCGGCAGCCTGCCCTGCTCCGCGATCTCCTTGACCAACTCGTACGGGGCCTGCAACTCCTTGGCCGCGACGTACAGCTCGTCCTCGGGCAGCGACTGGAGCCGGCGGATCTCCTGCCGGATCTTCCGCATGTGGGTGGTGGCGTTGGAGACGTCCCCGGTGCCCGCCTCGCCCTTCGAGCGGATCATGGCGGCGCCCTCGGTGATCCGGCGCAGCGCCTCGCCCAGGTTCGTCGCCCCGCACACGAACGGGACGGTGAACGCCCACTTGTCGATGTGGTTGGCGTAGTCGGCCGGGGTGAGCACCTCGGACTCGTCGACGTAGTCGACGCCGAGCGCCTGGAGGATCTGCGCCTCGACGAAGTGGCCGATGCGGGCCTTGGCCATCACCGGGATCGACACGGCCTGGATGATGCCGTCGATCATGTCCGGGTCGCTCATCCGGGACACGCCGCCCTGCGCGCGGATGTCGGCCGGCACGCGCTCCAGGGCCATCACCGCGACCGCGCCGGCGTCCTCGGCGATCTTCGCCTGCTCGGCGGTGACCACATCCATGATCACACCGCCCTTGAGCATCTCGGCCATGCCGCGCTTGACGCGGGCGGTGCCGACGGCGGTGGCGGCGGTCGGGGCTGCGGACTCAGACACGGGACATCGCTCCTCGGCGCACTCGGGAGGTGACTGCGCAGGAATGCTATGGCCGGCGCGACGCCGGACCGAGCGCCAATCGGACCCCCGGTGGCCTGCGATGTGGCCGCCGTCACGGGCGACGGTCAGCCGGTGGTCACGTCCGCGGGGGAGGCCAGCGTCGGGTCGTCGATGTCGAAGTAGCGCGGCCACTCCCGCCCGCGTCCCATCCGGAACAGCCGCACCACCGGACGGCCGCGTGCCGAGCGGGCGTCGCGGACCAGATCGGTGTGCACCTGCCGGGCCAGCGCCAGCCGCCGGCTCGCCGCGATCACCGCCGCGCAGGCCGGGTCGTCCGGGTCCAGCCGCACCGCGCGCAACTGCCGGGTCAGGTCGTTCTCCGCCGCCTCGCGCTCCTCCGGCACGGCGTCCAGCGCGATCCTGGCGGCGGCGTACAGCTCCACGCCGTACCGCTGCTCGGCCAGGACCGCGGCGGCGGCCGCGCGGCGCAACAGGTGCGCGTCGAGCGCGCGGGCCGCCGAGTCCGCGCGGACCTGGAGCCGCTGCACCCGGCCGGAGGTCCAGATCAGGTACGCCGAGACCAGCCCGAGCACCACGATCGCGCCCACCACCCACCACATGCCCGGCATCGTAGTGCTGCTCCTCATCCCGGCCGGCCGGCGCGGTGCACCGGCAGACGCGCTCGTCACATCGGCCGCAGCGGCCACCCAGGTCAGCCCAGTCCCGCCCACTCCTGGTCCATGACCCGGCCGTCGGTGGCCTCGATCGCGGCTGCGTATACCTCCAGAACGCGGCGGGCAACCACGGGCCAGTCGAAATTCGCCACCACCTGGTCGCCGCAGGCGGTCAGCCCGGCCCGGCGGCCGGCGTCGTCCAGCAGCTCGGACAACGCCTCGCCCAGCCCGGCGGCGTCACCGGTCGGGAACAGCCGCCCGGCCCGCCCGCCGTCGAGCACCCGGCGGAACGCGTCGAGGTCGCTGGCGACCACGGTGGTGCCGGCGGCCAGCGCCTCGGTGAGGATCATCCCGAAGGACTCCCCGCCGGTGTTCGGTGCGACGTAGAGGTGCACGCTGCGCAACATGCGTGCCTTGTCCGCCTCGGAGACCAGGCCGAGGAACGTGACCCGGTCGCGCAGGCCGGCCGGGAAGCGCCCGTACAGCTCGTCGGCGTCGCCCGGCCCGGCGACCAGCAGGCGCAGCCCGGGACGGTGCGGCGCGAGCGCGACGAACGCGTCCCGCAGGATCGGGAAGCCCTTGCGCGGCTCGGTGAACCGGCCCAGGAACCCGAGCGTGCCGCCGGTGCCCGGGGCGCACTCCCCCGGCCAGCCCGGCAGCGGCGGCACCCCGGCGAACTTCGCCACCGCCACCCCGTTCGGGATCTCCACCGCGCCGCCGTCCATGTGCTCGACCTGCACCTTGCGGGCCAGCGCGCTCACCGCGATCCGGGCGGTGATCCGCTCCAGCACGATCTGGAGCGCGCCCTGCGCGGCCGACAGCACCCGGGAGCGGGTCATCGCGGTGTGGAAGGTGGCCACCACCGGGCCCCGGGCGCAGAGCACGGCCAGCATCGACAGGCTCGGGGTGAGCGGCTCGTGCACGTGCAGCGCGTCGAACTCGCCCCGGGTGATCCAGCGCCGCACCCGGGCGGTGGAGACCGGGCCGAACGCGATCCGGGCCACCGACCCGTTGTACGGCAGCGCCACCGCCCGCCCCGCCGAGACCACGTACGGCGGCAGCGCCGACTCCTCGTCGGCGGGCGCCAGCACGCTCACCTCGTGACCGAGCCCGAGCAGCGCCTCGGCCAGGTCCATGACGTGGTTCTGCACGCCGCCCGGGACGTCGAAGGAATACGGGCACACGATGCCGATCCGCATGGCGTCCCCCTAGACCGTCCCGGTGGTGGCCGGCGGCGCCGACGCGGGCGTGCCGTCCCGGCCCTGGTCCAGCCACATCCGCTGCAACATGTGCCAGTCTTGCGGATGCCGGGCGATGCCCGCCGCCAGACCGTCGGCAATCCGCTGCGTCACCGTGCGCACCCGCGCGTCGAGCGGGGCGCTGTCCGGGTCCGGAAGCGGCAGCGGGCCCTCGAGCGACGCGCACGCGGCGTCCGGTTCGTACCACAGTGAGGCCACGTAGAGCGGCGCGCCGGTGCGGATGGCCAGCAGCGCCGGCCCGGCCGGCATCCGGGTCCGGCCACCGAAGAAGTCCACCTCGACGCCCCGGGCCGACAGGTCCCGGTCGGCGAGCAGGGGCACCACGTACCCGGCGCGCAGCCGGTCCACCAGCACGTCGAACGCGGGACGCGGGCCGCCGCGGTTGGGCAGGATCTCCATCCCCAGCCCTTCCCGGAACCCGACGAACCGCTCGTAGACGCCGTCCGGAAGCCGCTCGGCCACCGTCGTCATCGGCCAGCCGGTGGCCGCCACCCAGGCGCCCGCGGCATCCCAGTTGCCGGCGTGCGGCAGCGCCACCACGGCGCCCCGCCCGGCCGCCACGTCGGCGGCGAGCAGTTCCTGCCCGGCGAGGCGGAACCCGGCGAGGATCTCCGCCCGGCTCAGGCCGGGCAGCCGGAACGCCTCCATCCAGTACCGGGCGTACGAGCGCAGCCCATCGCGCACCAGCGCGTCCAGTTCCGCGTCGGGCATCTGAGGGCCGACCACCCGGCGCAGGTTGGCGCGCAGTCGACGCGTACCCCCGCCGTCCTTGCGGTGGGCGCGGTCGGCGCCCACCCGGAAGGCCGCCGCCGCGACGGGCCGGGGCAGCGCCCGGACCAGGCGCCAGCCCGCGACGAAGCCCGCCTCGGTGAGGTTCACTCCGCGCCGACCCGCTGGGCCTGCCGGTACACGTGGGCCATCCGCTGCCCCACGGTGAAGATCGAGACGGCGGCGAGCAGCCAGAGCGCGATCTCCAGGGCGTGGGGGACGCCGACGCCGGTGAGCAGACCGCCGACACCGACGATGAGCAGCCGCTCGGTGCGCTCGGCGATGCCCACGTTGCAGGTCATCCCGAGGCCCTCGGCGCGGGCCTTGACGTAGGAGACCAGCCCGCCCGCGGCCAGGCAGATCAGCGCCGCAGCCACGCCCGAGTAGTCGTGCTCGGTGGCCAGCCAGTACGCGACAGCGCCGAACACCGCGCTGTCGGCGACCCGGTCCATGCTCGAGTCGAGGAACGCCCCGAAGCGGGTGGATCCGCCGCTCATCCGCGCCATCGTGCCGTCGAGCAGGTCGGTGAGGGCGAAGACCGTGACGATCAGCGCGCCGGCGACCAGATGGCCGCGCGCGCCGAAGCCGAGCGCGCCGGCGAGCACGCCGACGGTGCCGGTCACGGTGACCGCGTTGGGGGACACGCCCGCACGGAGCAGGGTACGGGCGATCGGCTCCACGACGCGGGTCATGCCCGCGCGGGCCGTCACTTGGAAGATCTTCGCCATGGCGGTCCCACGATAACGGCCCGCAACCGTCGGGGACACAGCCGGGCGTGCGACCCGCCCGACGGCCCTTGTGCCCGCACCCGCGCGGGTGTGAGATCGAGCCAGGAGGTGAGCCAGTTCACCGGATCACCGGTCCGCGTTCGCGTCCGGCAGCAGATCACCGGAAGATATCGCCGCGGCGCCCGTCCCGGGTCCGCTCCCCCGTCGCCCGCGGCGGTCGCCACCACCACCGGTTGAGGGAGGTGCGCCGCGATGGCGCAGAAGAACGAGAAGGGTGCCACCGGCGGCGCGCCGGTGGTGACGGAGCCCGGCAGGGTCCGCAACGTGGTGCTCGTCGGGCACTCCGGCGCCGGCAAGACGACGCTCGTCGAGGCGCTGCTGGCCGCCGGCGGCACGATCGGCCGCGCCGGCGCCGTCACCGAGGGCACCACCGTCTGCGACCACGACCCCGCCGCCGTACGCCAGCAGCGCTCGGTGAGCCTCGCCTGCGCCCCGCTGGTGCACCGCGACGTCAAGGTCAACCTGCTGGACACGCCGGGCTACGGCGACTTCGTCGGCGAGCTGCGCGCCGGGCTGCGCGCCGCCGACGCGGCGCTGTTCGTGGTCTCCGCCGTGGACGGCATGGACGCCGCCACCGCCGCCCTCTGGGAGGAGTGCGCCGCCGTCGACATGCCCCGTGCGGTGGCGGTCTCCCGGCTGGACCACCCGCGCGCCGACTTCGACGAGGCGGTGGCGCTCTGCCAGCGGGTCTTCGGCGACAACGTGCTCCCGCTCTACCTGCCCATGCTCGGCGACGACGGCGAGTCGGTGGCCGGTCTGATGGGGCTGATCACCCGCCGGGTGTTCGACTACTCCGGCGGGCTGCCGGCGGCGGTGCGGGAGCCGGACCCGGAGCACCTGCCGGCCATCCAGGAGTCCCGCAACGAGCTGATCGAGGGGATCATCGCCGAAAGCGAGGACGAGACCCTGATGGACCGCTACCTCGGCGGCGAGGAGATCGACCCCGAGGTGCTGATCACCGACCTGGAGAAGGCTGTCGCGCGCGGCCACTTCTACCCCGTGGTGCCGGTCTGCGCGGAGACCGGCGTCGGCCTGGACGCGCTGCTCGACGGGCTGGTCGCAGCGTTCCCGTCGCCGCTGGAGCACGAGCTGCCGGCGGTCACCGGCGTGGACGGCTCGCCCCGCCCGCCGCTGACCTGCGACCCGGACGGCCCACTGGTCGCCGAGGTGGTGAAGACGACAGTCGACCGGCACGTCGGGCGGGTCTCGCTGGTGCGGGTCTTCTCCGGCACGCTCCGGCCCGACCAGGTGATCCACGTGTCGGGTCACGGCATGGCCGAGCGCGGCCACCCGGACCACGACGCCGACGAGCGGGTCGGCCACGTCTACAGCCCGCTGGGCGCGACCCTGCGCGAGGTGGCCGCATGCGTCGCCGGTGACCTGTGCGCGATCACCAAGTCGGGCAGCGCGGAGACCGGCGACACCATCTCCGCCAAGGACGAGCCGCTGCTGATCGCGCCCTGGGAGATGCCGGAGCCGCTGCTGCCGGTGGCGATCACGGCACGCAGCCGGGCCGACGAGGACGCGCTGGCCCGCAACCTGTCCCGGCTGGTCGCCGGCGACCCGACGCTGCGGCTGGAACGCAACCCGGAGACCCACCAGCTCGTGCTCTGGTGCATGGGCGAGGCGCACGCCGACGTGGTGCTCGACCGGCTGCGCGGCGGCGGGGTCGAGCTGGACACCGAGCCGGTCCGGGTGCCGCTGCGCGAGACGTTCGGCGCCGCCGCCCGGGGGCACGGCCGGCACGTCAAGCAGTCCGGCGGCCACGGCCAGTACGCGGTCTGCGACATCGAGGTGGAGCCGCTGCCCCGGGGCGCCGGGTTCGAGTTCGTCGACCGGGTGGTCGGCGGCGCGGTCCCGCACAACTACATCCCGTCGGTGGAGAAGGGCGTCCGGGCCCAGATGGAACGCGGTCTGGTCGCCGGCTACCCGGTGGTGGACCTGCGGGTGACGCTCGTCGACGGCAAGGCGCACAGCGTCGACTCGTCCGACGCGGCGTTCCAGGCCGCCGGCGCGCTGGCGCTGCGCGACGCCGCCGAGAAGGGCCAGCCGGCGCTGCTGGAACCGGTCGACGAGATCACCGTGCGGGTGCCCGACTCGTCCGTCGGCGCGGTGATGGGCGACCTGTCCGGCCGGCGCGGCCGGGTGCTCGGCACCGAGCCCGATCCGGATGCCGAGGGGCGCACGCTCGTCCGCGCCGAGGTGCCCGCGACGGAGCTGCTGCGGTACGCCGTCGAGCTGCGCTCGATGACCGCCGGCACGGGCACGTTCCGCCGCGAGTTCGCCCGCCACGAACCCATGCCCGCCCACCTGGCCGACCAGGCCCGCAAGGAGTCCACCACCCACTGACCCCCTCCTCCGCCGGCCCTTCGCCCTCCCTCCCGGCCCTCGCGATCTTGCACTTACCGCCCCCCGCAAAAGCGGCATTCCGGTCACCTGAGGGGCCGCAAGTGCAAGATCGGCGGAAGCGGGACGGGCGGGAGGACGCGGGTCAGGGGCGGACGGCGGGGACTGGGGGCATCGGCCAGTACGGGCGGTCGGCGTCCCGCAGGGCGGCTCGCCGTACCGCCGCCAGTTGCCGCTCGACCTCGGCGAAGTGGTCCGGGGCGAGCGGGCCCCGAGCTAGCGCGGCCGCGTTCTCCTCGACCTGGGCGACGGTACGTGCGCCGGGGATCGGCACGGCCCGGTCGCTGCGCGCCCAGATCCACCCGATCGCCCCCTGCGCGAGGGTGCGGCCGTCGGCGGTCAGCGCGTCGCGGACGGCGGCGACCCGGCGCAGCCACTCCGGGGCGGGCCGGCCGCTGCGGAACCACTCCAGCCAGGTCGGCCCGAGTCCGCGTACGTCGTCGCGGGGCAGCGTCGACTCCGGCGTGTACTTGCCGGTGAGCAGGCCCATCCCGAGCGGCCCCCGGGCCAGGCCGGCGAGGTCGTGCTTGTCGCAGGCGTCGAGCATGGCCGGGGCGTCCCGCAGCACCGACAGGGCGTGTTGCACGGCGGCGGCGCCACGGGCGACCTCGGCGAAGGCAGCGGCCCGGTCGGCGCGGTCGGTGCTCCACCCGTACGCGCGGATCAGGCCGGCGTCGACCAGCTTGTCGAGCGTGCCGACGAGCGCCTCGGCCCGGGGCAGCGGCAGGTCGCCCAGGTGCAGCTGGTAGAGGTCGATACGGTCGGTGCCCAGCCGGCGCAGCGAGTCGGTCACCGCCCGGCGCAGGTAGTGCGGCGAGGCGTTCTCGCCGGTGGCCTGCCGGGCCTGCTCGTCGAACGTGTAGCCGAACTTCGTGGCGACGACCGCCTCGTCGCGCCGGCCGGCGAGCGCCCGCCCGAGCACCCGCTCGCCGTGCCCGGCGCCGTACGTGTCGGCGGTGTCGAACAGGGTGACGCCGAGGTCGAGCGCGCGGCGGACGGCGCGTACCGACTCGTCGTCGTCGACCCGGCCCCAGCCCAGCGGGCGGGCGCCCTCGGCCCACGGGCCGCCGATCGCCCAGCACCCCATGCCGAGGGCGCTCACCTCGATGCCGCTGCGCCCCAACTGTCGCGTGTCGACTGCCACCGCCGCATCCTGTCACCTTCCCGGCGACAGGGGGCCGATTCGTAGCCCAGGAGCCCGGCCACGGTCACGCCGTGTGACACCGAACGCTGGACGGTAACGGTGGGCGAGCCGTCAGCGCGCGTAGGCCAGCAGTACCGGCTCGTCCTGGCCGGGCCAGGTGCCGGTGAGCCCCCCGGAGCCCGGCACCTCGGCCGGCACGGGCTGCCGGACCACCGCCAGCTCGACGTCACCGACCCGAACGACCGTCACGCCGTCGTCGGCCGGACCTGCCGACACCGGAGCAGCCGACACCGGACCGGCCGGGACCGGACGGCCGGTACGGCTGCCGGACAGCGTCATGCGCGCCGGGCGCACCTCGCGCTTTCCGTCGACCTCGAAGTACTCCTCGGCCTGACCGGCGTCGGCGAGCACCGCGGCGGCCAACACCGGCGGGTACACCGGATCGCCGCAGGCGTCGTACGCCCAGCGGCGGCCGAGCACGGAGTGCTCGATGACGCCCACCAGGAAGTCGTCAGCTCCGGCCAGCGGCGCGCCCCGGTAGGTGAGCGGCGCCTGGAGCACCGGGCCGTCGCCGGCGCGCACGAGCAGCGTCTCGATGCCGACCTCGCCGGCGGGGTCGTCGAACCGGTACGCCGCGACGCCGCTGAGCGGCACGCCGGCCTCGCCGGCGAACCACTGCCGGCCGGGCAGCCAGGAGGCGAGCAGCTCCAGTTTCGAGGGGCGCAGTTCCGCGCGGTGCAGGAGAGCCATGCGCGAGATCGTACTGCCGCGAACAGCCGCCGTCAGGCCGCGAGCAGCGCCGTCAGACCGCCGCCCACGCCCCGGCGAGCAGGTCCCGGGTGTCGGCGAGCAGTTGCGGCAGCACCTTCGTCCGGCCGATCACCGGCATGAAGTTGGCGTCGCCGCCCCAGCGCGGCACCACGTGCTGGTGCAGGTGCGCGGCGATGCCGGCGCCCGCGACGCCGCCCTGGTTCATGCCCAGGTTGAAGCCGTGCGCGCTGGACACGTGCCGGACCACCCGCATGGCGGCCTTGGTGAACGCGGCCAGCTCGACCGTCTCCGGCTCGTCCAGCTCGGTGTAGTCGGCCACGTGACGGTAGGGGCAGACCAGCAGGTGTCCGGGGTTGTACGGGTAGAGGTTGAGCACCGCGAAGACGTGCTCGCCCCGGGCCACCACGAGGGACTCCTCCGGCGGCAGCCCGGGCGCCAGGCAGAACGGGCAGCCGGCCGGCTTCTCGTACCCGCCCTCGGGCCGGTCCTCGCCGGAGATGTAGGTCATCCGGTGCGGCGTCCAGAGCCGGTCGAGTCCGTCCGCCAGACCGTTGTCGCCGCCGTACCCGGTGTCCCGCTCCGCCCCTGTCACACAGGCGATCCTACGATCCGGGGCGAACCGCGCCGCCGCCCGGGCGGCGCGGCCGCCGGGCCGCCTACTCGGCGGCGGTGGCGGTGGGACCGGCGTTGGTGCGCGAATCCACCACCTCGCGGACGTGCGCCACGGCCTCGTCGATCGGCACGCCGTTGCGCTGCGAGCCGTCCCGGTAGCGGAACGAGACGGTGCCGGCGGCCACGTCGTCGTCCCCGGCGATCACCATGAACGGAATCTTCTGCTGCTGCGCGTTGCGGATCTTCTTCTGCATCCGGTCGTCGCCCAGGTCGACCTCGGCCCGGATGCCGTGCCGCCGCAGCGTCGCGGCGAAGTCGACCAGGTAGTCGCCGTGCTCGTCGCGGATCGGGATGCCGACCACCTGCACCGGCGCCAGCCAGGCCGGGAACGCGCCCGCGTAGTGCTCGGTGAGAACGCCGATGAACCGCTCGATCGAGCCGAACTTGGCGCAGTGGATCATCACCGGCTGCTGCCGGGTGCCGTCGGCGGCCTGGTACTCCAGCCCGAAGCCCTTGGGCTGGTTGAAGTCGTACTGGATGGTCGACATCTGCCAGGTGCGGCCGATGGCGTCCTTGGCCTGCACGGAGATCTTCGGACCGTAGAAGGCCGCGCCGCCCGGGTCCGGCACCAGCTCCAGGCCGGTCTCCAGCGCGCACTGCTCCAGCACGGCGGTGGCCGTGGCCCAGTCGGAGTCGGAGCCGACGAACTTGTCCGGCTTCGACTCGTCGCGGGTCGACAGCTCCAGGTAGAAGTCGTCGATGCCGAAGTCGCGCAGCAGGCTGAGCACGAAGCCGAGCAGGTGCTTGATCTCGGACGGCGCCTGCTCGCGGGTGCAGTACGAGTGCGAGTCGTCCTGGGTGAAGCCGCGCACCCGGGTCAGGCCGTGGATGACGCCCGACTTCTCGTACCGGTAGACCGTCCCGAACTCGAACAGCCGGATCGGCAGCTGCCGGTAGGACCGCCCGCGCGACCGGTAGATCAGGTTGTGCATCGGGCAGTTCATGGCCTTGAGGTAGTAGTCGCTGCCCTCCATCTCCATCGGCGGGAACATCGTGTCCTTGTAGTAGGGCAGGTGTCCCGAGGTGTGGAAGAGACCTTCCTTGGAGATGTGCGGGGTGCCGACGTAGTCGAAGCCCTCCTCGACGTGCCGCGCCCGGACGTAGTCCTCCATCACCCGCTTGAGCACGCCGCCCTTGGGGTGGAAGACCGGCAGGCCGGACCCGATCTCGTCGGGGAAGCTGAACAGGTCGAGGTCCGCGCCGAGCTTGCGGTGGTCGCGGCGGGCGGCCTCCTCGAGCAGCTTCAGGTACGCCTTGAGCTCGTCCCGGGTCGGCCACGCGGTGCCGTACACGCGCTGCAGCTGCGGGTTCTTCTCCGACCCGCGCCAGTACGCGGCGGCCGAGCGCATCAGCTTGAACGCGCCGATGAGCCGGGTGTTCGGCAGGTGCGGGCCGCGGCACAGGTCCGACCAGCAGACCTTGTCCTCGTTCGCGGCGAGGTTGTCGTAGATGGTCAGCTCGCCGCCGCCCACCTCCATCACCTCGGAGGAGTCCAGCCCTTCCCCCTTGACCTCGATCAGCTCCAGCTTGAACGGCTCGGCGGCCAGCTCGGACCGTGCCTCGTCCAGGTCGGCGAAGCGGCGGCGGCGGAACCGTTGGCCGGACTTGACGATCTCCTGCATGCGCTTCTCGAGCTTGGCCAGGTCGTCCGGCTGGAACGGCTTGTCGACGCCGAAGTCGTAGTAGAAGCCGTTCTCGATCGGCGGGCCGATGCCGAGCTTCGCCTCCGGGAAGACGTCCTGCACCGCCTGGGCCAGCACGTGCGCGGTGGAGTGGCGCAGCACGTTCAGCCCGTCCGGGCTGTCCAGCGCGACCGGCTCGACCGCGACCTCCTCGGCCGGGCGCCAGTCCAGGTCGCGGAGCTGGCCCTGCGGGTCGCGGACCACCACGATCGCCTTCGGCCCGCTCATCGGCAGGCCGGCCGCGGCCACCGCGTCGGCCGCCGTCGTCCCGGCGGCGACGACGACGGGGTCGGCCACGACGGGGTTACGGGGTGCGGACACGGTGACTCCTGTCGTCGACGGTTCAAGGCCGGTGACCGGCCACTGCGATGCTATCGGTCGCCGGGATCCGGGCCGTCGCCGACGCCGGTGCCCGTGCCCGATGAGTTCCGTGTCGTGTTGAACCTTTTCGCCCCGCCGCCCGAACTACCAGGTGGGGCCGGAGCCGGTGCCGATCCCAGTCGACAGGGATGGGGACGACCATGAGGATGACCCGTCGGGGCCGGTGGGCGGCGGCGTCGCTGGCGGCCGTACTCGCCGGGGCGGTCGGCTGGCCGGGCGCGGCGAACGCGGCCGGGGTGACCGTCACGGCCTCGCCCGCCCAGGTTCGCCAGGGCGACGCGATCGAACTGTCGGTGCTGGTGCCGGCGGACCGGCCCGGCACCCGGACCACCCGGATCGAGCTGACCATGCCCGCGGACGCCCCGATCGGCGAGGTGTACCCGCTGTCGGTGCCGGACTGGGCGCCGACCATCACCACCCGCACGCTCGACCAGCCGGTCCCCGGCATGCACGCGGCCGAGCTGAACCAGGTGACCCACTCGGTGAGCTGGCTGCGGATGCCGGGCACCGGCACCGGGCCGGCCCGGCTGCCGCTGGGCATGGGCCCCATGCCCGCCACCGACCGGCTCACGTTCACGGTCGTGCAGACGTACGACGACGGCACCGTGGTCCGGTGGGCGGACCCGGCGGGCGGCGCGCACCCCGCGCCGGCGCTCGACCTGCTGCCGCCGCTGCCGGGCACCGTGACGCACGACGGCGGCCCCGGCACGGACGGCGGCGGGCACGGCGGTCACGGGGGCGCGGGCGCCCCCGGCGCTGCCGATGGGGCGCAGGGCGGCACGGCACCGGCGGCCGACGACGGGCCGAGCGCCGACCTGCTGCTCGGGGGCGGCCTGCTGGCCGGCCTGGCCGGTGGCGCGGCGATCGGCTGGCTGCTCAGCCGTCGCCGGCGCGACACCATGACCCTCCCGCCGGACGACGACGGCACCCCCGACGCCACCGTGGCCCCCGACAGCGCGACCCCCGAAGCCGGCGAGCCCATCACCGCCGGCGCCACCCCCACGCGTCCCTGACCGCCACGCCGCCGGCCCAACAAGCGGAAACACCCATCCACGATGCGAGACCACCGAAGGTCCTGGTCCGAAAGCGCCCTCCTGGGGGCAGGTCCGTGACGGGGGTAGGGGCGGATCCGTCAGGCGGGGGTGGGGAGCCAGGCGGGCAGGGCCTCGCGAGCGGCCAGCCAGTCCTCCGGCACGCCGCCCGGGGTGCCGGCTCCGGTGTACGCGGCCACGATCCCGCCCACGATGGCGGCCGTGGTGTCCACGTCTCCGCCCGCCTGGACGCAGACGCGGATCGCGGCGGGATAGTCGTGCAGCAGCGTGGCGGCGACCCAGAGCGTGAACGGGACGGTGTCCTGCGCGGTGACCCGGGCGCCGTTGCCGAGCGCGTCGGCCGCCCCGGCGGCGGAGTGACCGAGCAGCGCGGCAGCCCGGCGTACCCCTCGGTGCACCTCACCGGCCGGGTCGAGCGCTCCGGCGACGGCGGTGAGCAGCCGGGCCGGGTCGGGCCGGTCGCCGTCGAGGCGGGCGCGGGCGGCGAGCGAGGCGGCCACCGCGACCGCCACCGCACCGGCGACGCCCTCCGGGTGGGCGTGCGTCACCTCGGCGGAGGCGCGCGCCTGCTGGGCGGCACGGCGGGTGGAGTCGGCGTGCCAGGCGCCGAGCGGCGCGACCCGCATGGCGGCGCCGTTGCCGCAGGAGCCCTGCCCGTCGAACGCGGACGCGGCGGCCACCGGCCAGGGCGTGCCGGTGCGGATCAGCCGCAGGATGGTCACCGCACCCGGCCCGTAACCCCGGTACGGCTCACAACGCTCGGCGAACGCCAGCGCCAGCCGATCCCTGTCGATCCGGCCCTCGGCGGCCAGCTCGGCCACCACGGAGCAGGCCATCTCGGTGTCGTCGGTCCACTCCCACGGCGGCTCGGGCAACCGCCCGGCGGCGAGGTCGTCCGGGTGCCGCCCGGGGACGAAGAACTGGGAGCCGAGGGCGTCGCCCACCGACAGGCCGGCCAGCGCGTCGCGGGCGAGCGTGAGGCGGGCGTCGGGAAAGAGCGTGAACGTCATCGCCGCCCCAGCTTGCCCGCTTCACCGGGCCGCCGCAACGCGACCGGCTTGCCACGCCGAGTACGGTGCTGACGTGGCAACCGTCCTGCTGGTCGAAGACGACCACGTCGTACGCGGCGCCATGCTGCGGTCGCTGACCGACCGGGGGCACGCGGTGCACGCCGTCGGCACCGCGCTGGACGCGTTGCGCCGGGTCGCCGCGGAGACACCGGATCTGGTGGTGCTCGACCTCGGACTGCCCGACCTGGACGGCTCGGACGCGCTGCGGATGCTGCGCGGCATCACCGACGTGCCGATCATCATCGCCACCGCCCGCGACGACGAGCAGTCTGTGGTACGGCTGCTGCGCGCCGGCGCTGACGACTACATGGTCAAGCCGTTCACCGGGGCGCACCTGGACGCCCGGATCACCACGGTGCTGCGCCGGGCCGGGCGGGCCAGCCGTACCGTGGAACCGGCCGTGCACACGGTCGGCGGCCTGCGGGTCGACGTGGGTGAGCGCAGCGCGGTGCTGGACGGGGAGCCGCTGGCCCTGACCCGTAAGGAATTCGACCTGCTGGCGTATCTCGCCGCGCGTCCCGGCCGGGTAGTGTCCCGGCGGGAACTCTTGGAGGAGGTATGGCGGCAGCCATCGGTCGGCGAGGACCAGACCATCGACGTTCACCTGTACTGGCTCCGCCGCAAAATGGGCGAGTCCGCGGCGAAGCCGCGCTTCCTGCGCACCGTGCGGGGGGTCGGCTTCCGGCTGGTGGCGCCGGACTGAGGCTCACGCTGGCCGGGCTCACCGCCGGGCTGTGCGGGCTGATCGCGCTCGCGTTCCTCGTCCCGCTCGGGCTCACCCTCGCCGACCGGACCCGGGAGGCGGAGCTGGCGGACGCCGAGCGCCGTGCCGCGCTGGTGACCGGCGCGCTGGCGGCCAGCACGGACACCGCGACGATCGAACGGGCGGTGGCCGCCGCGGCCGGCGACGATCCGGCCCTGCGTCCGGTCGTGCACGGCATCGGGGCGGACGAGTCCGCCGGCCGCGCGAACCCGCGGGTGCTCGCCGACGCCGCCACGCAGCGCCGCTCGGTGGTGACCGACGTGGACGGCGGGGTGCTGCGACTGGACCCGGTGGTGCTCGGTGACCGGGTCGCCGTGGTGGAGGTCTTCGTCCCCGACGACGTGCTCGACTCCGGCGGTGGCGGGCGGTGGCTGCTGCTGCTCGCGATCGGCCTGGCGCTGGTCGGCGCGGCCGTGGCGGTGGTCGACCGGGTGGCCGCCCGGGCCGTGGACGCCACCGGCGACCTGGTCAAGGCGGCGCTCGCGGTGGGCGACGGCGAGCTGGGGGTACGGGTCGAGCCGACCGGCCCGCGCGAGCTGGCCGAGGCCGGGCACGCGTTCAACCGGATGACGGAACGTCTGGTGGCGCTGCGCGCCGACGAGCACGAACTGGTCGCCGACCTGTCGCACCGGCTGCGTACGCCGCTGACCGCGCTGCGGCTGGACGCCGAGGCGCTGGAGTCCGACGACACCAGCATCGGCACGTTCAGCGAGGCGGAGCTGGACCGGCGGCGCGGCATCCGGCGCATCCGGCAGGCGATCGTCACGCTTGAGGGCGAGGTCGATCAGCTCATCAAGACGACCCGCAAAGCGGTCAGCCAGGAGACGGCGCCGGCGTCGTGCGACGTGAGCGAGGTGGTCCGGGACCGGATGGTCTTCTGGTCGGCGCTGGCCGGGGACCAGAACCGGCCGCACCGGGTGGTCGGTGCGCAGTTGCGCATCCCGGCACCCGTGCCCCGCGCCGAGCTGGCCGCCGCGCTGGACGCGGTGATCGGCAACGTGTTCCGGTACACGCCGCAGGGCACGGCGTTCGAGGTCGCGGTGAGCCGCCGGGACGGCTGGGTGGCGATCCGCATCGACGACGCCGGGCCGGGCATCGCCGACCCGGACCGGGCGTTGCGCCGGGGCGAGAGCGACAAGGGCTCCACCGGGCTCGGGTTGGACATCGCCAAGCGGGTCGCGTTGCAGGCGAACGGTTCGGTGAGCATCGACCGGGCCCGGCTCGGCGGGGCGAGCGTGGTGATGCTGCTGGCCGACCCGGACGCGGCGCCCCGGCCGGTGAACCGGTTCGGGCTGGTCGGTCGGATGGCCCGGGAGGCACGCGAGCCGCGCGCCGGGCGGCGCTGGCCGCGTCCGCGCTGAGCCGGTGACTGTGTACCGGCGCAAGTTCTCCTTAAAGGTGGTTTAACGACGGCCGCGAAACCGGCGTGAACTGCCAGGATCGCTGACAGAACCCATCAGTTCCGTCGGCCGGGACGCCCCGTAACACCTTCCGGCCGGCGGATCATGCGCGCGGCGGGAGTCCGGTCCCCCCACACCTCGCTCCCGTCGCGCGCGCTCTCCCGTCGATCCCGGGCGCGAGGTGACCGCATGCCACCGGCCGTCAGCCGTCTGCTCCGCTGGGCCACAGTCGTCGGCCTGGGCGTCGCGCTCACGCTCGCGGTCTGGCAGGACCCGGTGCTCGCGCACGGTCCGGCCCGGCCCGCGCCGGCCGCGAGCGGTCCGAGCCCCGCGCTCACCGCGCTGGCGCTGGCCGGGATGCTGCTGACCGCGCGACGCCGGCCGCCCCGGATGTCCCGGCGGCCGGCGCCCGTACGGCCGCTCAGCGGGCCGCGTTCGCCAGGTACGCGTCGATCTCGGCGGTGATCCGGGCCTGCTCGGCCGGCGCCAGGAACGCGGCCGAGACGGCGTCGCGTGCCAGGGCGGCCACCCCGTCCGGGCCGAGCCCCAGCAGCCGGGCGGCCACCGCGTACTCGTCGTCGAGCGTGGTGCCGAACATCGGCGGGTCGTCGGAGTTGATGCTGACCGGCACGCCGGCCTCGACGATCCGGGGCAGCGGGTGCGCGTCCAGGCTCGGTACGGCCCGGGTGCGCACGTTGGAGGTCGGTGCGATCTCCAACGGGATCCGCCGCTCGGCGAGGTGGGCCAGCAGCGCCGGGTCCTGCGCGGCGGAGATGCCATGACCGATCCGCTCGGCGCCCAGCTCGCGCAGCGCGTCCCAGATCGTCTCCGGGCCGGTGGTCTCACCGGCGTGCGGCACCGAGCGCAGCCCGGCCGCGCGGGCCTGGTCGAACCAGGGCTTGAACTGCGGCCGGGGCACCCCGATCTCGGGGCCGCCGAGGCCGAAACTGACCAGCCCGTCCGGTCGTTCGTCGAGCGCGATCCGCAGGGTCTGCTCGGCGGCGGGCAGGCCGGCCTCGCCGGGAATGTCGAAGCACCAGCGCAACGTGATGCCGAAGTCGGCCTCGGCGCGCTTGCGGGCGTCCTCGATCGCCTCGCAGAACGCCGGCGCCGGGATGCCGCGGTTGACGTGCGAGTACGGCGTGACCGTCAGCTCGGCGTAGCGGACCTGCTGGCGGGCCAGTTCCCGGGCGACCTCGTGGGTGAGGAGCCAGACGTCGTCGGCGTCCCGGATCAGGTCCACCACGCTGAGGTAGACCTCGATGAAGTGGGCGAAGTCGCGGAACGCGAAGTAGTCGGCGAGCGCCTCCGGATCGGCCGGGACGGGGCTGCGGCCCTCGTGCCGGGCGGCCAGCTCGGCGACGATGCGGGGCGAGGCCGAGCCGACGTGGTGCACGTGCAGCTCCACCTTGGGCAGTCCGGCGATGAAGGTGGGCAGGTCGGTCACGAGTTCTCCTCTGCGCGGGCGCCGGTGCGGGCCACCATGAAGATCCGGCGGAACGGGAAGTACACCTGACCCTGCCGCACCGGGTACGCCTGGGCGAGCCGCACCGCCAACTCGGCGCGGAAGGCGGCCCAGCCGGCGGCGTCCAGCGCGGCGCGGACGGGGCGCAGCGCGGTGCCCTCCATCCAGGCCAGCACCGGGTGGTCGGCGCCGGTGGCGGGCAGCAGGTGCACGTACGTAGTCTCCCAGGCATCCACCGCGCAGCCCGCGTCGGTCAGCAGCGTGGCGTAGCCGACCGGCTCGTCGACGGGCGCCTCGCGCAACCTTCCGGCGAGCGCGTCGCGCCACCGGTCCTGCGCGGCGACGGAGCGCAGCAGCCGGTGCGAGGGCGCGTCGAAGTTGCCGGGCACCTGGAACGCCAGCCAGGCGCCGGCCGGCAGCGTGGCCGCCCAGCGGCGGAGCAGGTCGCGGTGTTCCGGCACCCACTGGAGCACGGCGTTGCCGACCAGGACGTCCACGTCGGGCTCCGGCCGCCAGTCGCGGACGTCGCCGACGGCGTACCGGACCGGACCGCCGTCGGCGCTCGCCCGCGCGATCATCTCCGGGGACGAGTCCAGGCCGGCGACCCGGGCGCCGGGCCAGCGGCCGGCGAGCGTGGCGGTGAGCGTGCCGGGGCCGCAACCGAGGTCGACAACGGCACGCGGGTGCTCGGCGCCGACGCGGGCCAGCAGGTCGTGGAACGGCCGGGAGCGCTCGTCCCCGTAGCGCAGATAGGTGCGTGGATCCCACATGACAGCCTCCAAACCGTACGTACGTCTTGCTGGAAGGTACGGCCCGCCGAGCGCCACGGCAAGCCGCTCACTAGGCTCGACCGGGTGGAACAGCGCAGCTTCGACCGGCTCGGCCGGCACGTCGGCATCATCGGACTCGGCGCGTGGCAGCTCGGCGCAGACTGGGGCGAGGTCAGCGAGGACGCGGCGCTCGCCGTACTGGCCGCCGCCGTCGACGCGGGCGTCACCTTCCTGGACACCGCCGACGTGTACGGCGACGGCCGCAGCGAGGCGCTGATCGGCCGGTTCCTGCGCTCCCGCCCCGGGCACGGGCTCACCGTGGCGACCAAGATGGGCCGCCGGGTGGAGCAGACGCCGGAGGCCTACACGCTGGACAACTTCCGGGCCTGGACCGACAGGTCCCGGGCCAACCTCGGCGTCGACACGCTCGACCTGGTGCAACTGCACTGCCCGCCGACCGCCGTCTTCGCCGACGACCGGGTCTTCGACGCGCTGGACACGCTGGTCGCCGAGGGTCGCGTGGCCGGGTACGGCGTCAGCGTGGAGACCTGCGACCAGGCGCTCACCGCCATCGCCCGGCCCGGTGTGGCGAGCGTGCAGATCATCCTCAACGCGGTCCGGCACAAGCCGCTGGAGCGGGTGCTGCCCGCCGCCGCTGCCGCCGGGGTGGGGATCATCGCCCGGGTGCCGCTGGCGAGCGGTCTGCTCTCCGGCCGGTACGACGAGAACACCACGTTCCCGGCGAACGACCACCGCACGTTCAACCGGCACGGCGAGTCCTTCGACGTGGGCGAGACGTTCTCCGGCGTCGACTACGACAGCGGCCTGGCCGCGGTGCGCCGGCTCGCGCCGCTGGTCGGCGGCGACCGGACGATGGCGCAGTTCGCGCTGCGGTGGGTCCTCGACCAGCCCGGCGTGACGGTGGTGATCCCCGGCGCCCGCTCCCCCGAGCAGGCGCGGGGCAACACCGAGGCCGCCGGGCAGCCGGCGCTGACCGAGGTGGAGCTGGCCGCGGTGCGGGCCACCTACGACGAGCTGATCCGCCCGCAGGTGCACGACCGGTGGTGAGCCGGCCGGCCGGCGCGGCGACGCCGGGCGCCCGCGGTGGCGGGCATGCTGGAGCGGGACTGTCGTCGGAGGGGGAACGATGAGGGGTTGGTTCCGGCTCACCCTGGGGCTGCTCGCCGTGGTGCTCGGTGCGCTGTGGACGGTGCTGGGCCTCGGGTACGTCGAGGGCAGCGTGATGAGCGACCAGCGGATCTGGGCGGTGGTCGGCCCGGTGCTGGTCCTGATCGGACTGGCCGGGCTCTGGTTGGGGATGCGCGCGCGGCGGCGCTGAGACGCCGGGCAAGGCGAAGCCCCGCCTCCCGTACGGGATGCGGGGCTTCCGGCACCGGCCGGTGCGGTCAGCTCAGATGGGGCGGACCTGCTCGGCCTGCGGACCCTTCTGACCCTGGGCGATCTCGAACTCCACCCGCTGGTTCTCCTCCAGCGTGCGGTAGCCGCTGGACTGGATGGCCGAGAAGTGGACGAACACGTCAGCACCCCCGCCATCGACGGTGATGAAGCCGAAGCCCTTGTCAGCGTTGAACCACTTCACGGTTCCCTGCGCCATGTGTATCTCCTTCTAAAACTGGCGGCCGAGCACGCCGTGCGGCCGATTGGCCGTTTTCGAGCAGCGGCGCCTGAGGCGGCCTCCAATGCAGGAGACTTCTCTCAACCCACGCGTCTCTCAACAGCGTGAGACAGCAAACCACGTACGCAAAAACTTCGCACAGCCCTCCGGACGAAATTTCTCCGACATGTGACCTGAAGGCCGCGCGAACGCCGCTGCGCGGCCCCGCCGGAGCCATGCGAAAGGCCCCTTTCCCGCATTCGGGAAAGGGGCCTTTCTGGCCTTTACGTCAGTCCGGCCAGCGCCCGGTCAACCGGCGTACGCCCACCGCTCCACCTCTGTCGACGGCGGCCCGCACCACCGAGAAGATGGCGCCCTGCAGGGCCGCGGCGGCCAGCACCTCGCCCCAGCGGCGGTCCTCGTCGGTGGCGCTCGGCGCCTCGCCGTCGCCCGCCGTCACCTTCCAGACCTGGCGGAAGACCGCCCCCGCGACGGCGCCGGCGGCCAGGCCGAGCAGCACCCCCACCGGCTTGTACGCCGCCTTGCCGACCCTGCCGCTCACCTGCGCCTCCCTCGGACGATCACCAGCACCACCGCCGTCACCAGCGCGCCGGCCGCGATGGCCGCCCACGGCAACGGGTTGCGCCCGACCGCCTCGCCCTTCTCGTACGCCTGTGCCCGGACCAGCCGGGCCCGCTCCGCCGCCCGCCCGCGCACCCGGGCCGCGGTCAGCGACGCCTGCTCACGCATCCGCGCCTTCGCCGCCTCGGCCGAGTGCCGCACCAGCGCCTTCGGATCGGCCCTGGCCGCGAGCAGCTCCACCGTCTCACCGAGTTCCACCCGGGTCCGGCGGATCTCCTCCCGGAGCGCCGCCACGTCTCCGGTCCCGTTACCGGTCATGCCCGCCTCCCGTCCTTCACCGCGGCGGTGACCGTGTCGACGTCCGCCCGAACGCTGCGGACCGCCGCCTGGGGCACCGGCGGGACGGCACGGCTGACCTGCTTCTTGCCCACGAGCGCCAGGATCCCGGCGAGCAGGAACAACGCCACCGCCACGATCAGGGCGGCCAGCCACGCCGGCATGACCAGCGCCAGCAGCAGGATCACGGTGGCGACCAGGGCGCCGGCCCCGTAGAGCGCCATCACCCCGCCGCCGCCGAACAGACCGATCCCGATCCCGGCGTGCTTGCCCTTCTCGGTCAGCTCCGCACGGGCCAGGGCCAGCTCGTCCCGCACCAGGCGCGTGACCTGCTCGGTGGCGCGCTGTACCAGCTCGGCGGTGGACGGCTCGTTCCCGGTCCGCGACGTGCTGCGACTCGCGACGTCAGCCATGCTGTCCTCCTTTCCTCATCACCGCGCTGTATGCCCGGAGTCGCCGATCGTCAATCCTGCGCGGCGCGGCCGGTACACCCGGCCGCGCGCCGCCGCAAGCCGGTGCCGGGCACCGGATCCGGGGCGTGCGCACCACGTCCCCCGCCACGGCCCGGCCAAACCCGTGCGGCCGGAAAGCCGCCCGTACGCGGGAACCCCCGGCGCCAAGGGCTGCCGGGGGCTCCGCTCGGGGTACGGGTTCAGCGCCGCGCCTCGGCGTGCTCCTCCCGGCCCACGAACACCTCGCTGCGGGCGTCGCCGTCGTCGCTGCCGCCGAAGACCCGCGCGTCGTCGGGCGCCTCGGTGCCGGCCGGGGGGCGTGCCGGGCGTCGCGGCTGCACCGCCTGCCAGGGCAGCAGGCCGGCGACCTCGCCGACCTCGGCGCGCAGCCGGGGCAGGGCGGTCGGGCGCTGGTCGCGTACCCAGGTCACCAGGTGCTCGCGGACCAGGCACCGCAGGTCCCACAGGCTGCCCGCGTCGGCGGCGCTGACCAGCGCGCGGACCTTGACCAGGCCACCCGTCGCGTCGGTCACCTGGAGCACGCAGACCCGTCCGTCCCACAGCTCGGTGCCCTCGCACAGGCGGCGCAGCTCCTCCCGCATCGCCTGCACCGGGATGGCCCAGTCCAGCTCGAACTCGGCGGTGCCGAGCACCGCCGCCTCGGTACGGGTCCAGTTCTGGAACGGCCGGCTGGTGAAGTACGAGGTGGGCAGGATCAGCCGGCGGTCGTCCCAGACCTGCACCACCACGTAGCTGAGCGTCAGCTCCTCGATCCGGCCCCACTCCCCCTCGACCACCACCACGTCGTCCAGGCGTACCGCGTCGCTGAACGCGAGCTGGAGACCGGCGAAGACGTTGGCGAGCAGGCTCTGCGCGGCCAGCGCGGCGACCGCGGCGATCACACCGGCGGAGGTCAGCACACCGGCGCCGACCCCGCGTACGGCCGGGAAGGTCATCAGCATCACGCCGACCGTGAGGATCACGATCACCGCGATGGTCAGCCGGCGCAGCAGCACCACCTGGGTACGCACCCGGCGGGCGTGCCTGTTGTTCGGCACGTCGACCCGGAACCGGGCCAGCGCGGTGTCCTCCGCCACCACCAGCAGCGAGGCCACCAGCCAGGCGGTGGCCGCGATCGTCGCCAGCACCAGCGTGTGCAGGACGACCTGCCGCCACGGGCTGCCGACCGCGTACCCGGTGGTGAACCGGACCGCGAACTGCACCGCGGCCACCGTGAGCGTCACCTGGAACGCGCGGTGCGCGTGGTCGGTCAGCTCGGTCATCAGCAGCGAGCGGCGACCGAGGCGGCGGATGACCCGGTGCACCACCTGGGCCAGCACCAACGCGATCGCCGCCGCGGCGAGCGCGGCGGCGACGGTCACGACGTAACTCTGCACGAACTCTCTCTCCCCTCCGACCGGGCGGGAATCGGGCAAAGGCCCAATGGTGCCCGGCGGCCCGGGTATCGACCAGGATCAGACCTTGCGGTACCGGGACTGGAAGAAGCAGTAGACACCGAACGCGGCGATGCCGAGCGCCATGAGCGCCAGCAGCCACGGCCCGTACGACTGGTCGCGCAGCGTACGCAGGGCGGCGTCGAGACCACGAGCCTTCTCCGGGTCGTAGTTGACCGCGGCGACCACGACCAGCAGGCCGGCGATGGCGAACACCGCGCCTCGGGAGGCGTACCCGGCCATGCCGAGGCGGCGGGTGAGCTGCCGGGTCTTCGGGCTCATCTCGCCGGTCTTCAGGTTGCGCTCGAACTTCTTCTTCAGGCCGTAGATCACCATGCCGATGCCGAGCGCGGCGAGCGCCACGCCGGCCAGCCCGACCAGCCACCGGCCGCCGTCGGAGGCCATCAGCTTCTCGGAGAACTGCTGCTGCTGGTCGGAGGCGTTGGCGCTGGCGTCCTGGAAGACCTTGATCGCGGTCCAGCCCAGCCAGACGAAGACCACGACCCGGACCGCCGAGGCGATCCGCTCGAAGAGTCGTTCCTTGCCGGTCTTGGAGACGTGGCCGGAGATCGCCTCGAAGGCCTGCCAGATCGCCATGGCGAACAGGCCGACCGCCACGGCGATCAGGAGGAACTTACCGAGCGGCTGTTCACCGAGGGTGCGCAGCGCGCCGTTCTGGTTTCCCTCCTCGCCCGACTTACCGAAGGCGATCTGCAGCGCCAGCCAGGCGAAGAGGAGGTGCACAACCCCGTAACCGATGAATCCGGCACGGGTCAACAGTTCGAGCCACCGGCTGTTACGAGCCTGGGCGGCGGTGGCTCCGGCATTCCGGGTGAGAGACATGAGCCCTCAATCTCCCGGCGGGCGGTTTTCCAAACGTGACCACCCGCCGGGACGGCCGAAACGGATCAGCCGTTGAGGTCGCGGGCGACCCGCAGCACGACCTGCTGGTCGGTGACGCTGTCCAGGCTGACCTGGAAGCCGGCGACCTCGGTGGCCTGCTGGCCCACGGTGAGCGAGAGCTGTTCCCCCGCCACCTCGACTGTCACCTGGTCACCCTGGGCACCGACCAGCTTGGCCTCGACGCCGAGGATTCGCGCGCTGGCCTCGACGCCGCGGTCGAAGGTGATCGTGCAGGCGTCCAGACCGCAGTCGGTCTCGGCGCCCTCGGAGCTGCATCCGGCGAGCAGAGCGGCGCCGAGGGCCAGGCCGGCGAGCAGACCGGCGGCGCGGCGGGCGGGGGCGGAGGTGGCGCGTCGGATCGTCACCGGCCCAAGGATAGGCGGCACGCGCCATCGCGCCTTCGTCCACGGGCGCCGGGAGTCCGTGCCGGGCGGCGTGTCCGGGTTGCGCGCTAGGGTTCCGGAATGGCTTTCGACGTCGCCCGGGTCCGGGCCGCCTACCCTGCCCTGGGCGAGGGATTCGCCCACTTCGACGGCGCCGGGGGCACCCAGACCGCCGCCACCGTCGTCGAGGCCGTGGCCGGGGCGATGCGGGCCGCGACCGGCAACCGCAGCACCGCGTTCCTGCCCGGCCGCCGGGCGCTGGACCTGGTCGCCGGCGCGCGGGCCGCTGTCGCCGACCTGCTCGGCGCCCAGCCGTCGGGCGTGGTGCTCGGGCCGAGCGCGACAGCGCTGACGTACACACTGGCCCGCTCGCTCGGCGCCGGCTGGCGTCCGGGCGACGAGGTGGTGGTCTCCCGGCTGGACCACGACGCCAACGTCCGGCCGTGGGTGCAGGCCGCGCAGGCGTCCGGCGCCACGGTGCGCTGGGCCGAGTTCGACCCGGCGACCGGCGAGCTGCCCGCCGGGCAGTACGCCGACCTGGTCACCGAACGCACCCGGCTGGTGGCGGTGACCGCCGGCAGCAACGCGATCGGCACCGTGCCGGACGTGGCGACGATCGCCAAGACCGCGCACGTGGCCGGGGCGCTGGTCTGCGTGGACGGCGTGCACTCCGTGCCGCACGGCCCGACCGACCTGGCCTCGCTCGGCGCCGACTTCCTGGTGACCAGCGCGTACAAGTGGTCCGGTCCGCACCTGGCGGCCATGGTGGCCGATCCTGAGCGGTGGGAACCGCTGCGCCCGGCGAAGCTGCTCCCCTCCGCCGACGCGGTGCCCGACCGGTTCGAGTACGGCACGCCGAGCTTCCCGCTGCTGGCCGGAGTGACCGCCGCGGTGGATCACCTGGCCGGGCTGAATCCGGAGGCGACCGGCGATCGCCGGGCACGCCTGCGCGCCGGGCTGACCGCCGCGCAGGCGCACGAGGAGGCGGTCTTCGACCGGCTGCTCGCCGGGCTCGCCGACCGCCCGTTCGTGACCGTGTACGGCGCGCCGGCCCGGCGCTGCCCGACGGTGTCGTTCCGGGTGGCCGCCCTGGCCCCGGCGCAGACGGCGGCGGCGCTCGGCGAGGCGGGCCTGTGCCTGTCGCACGGCGACTACTACGCCTACGAGTACTTCGAGGGCATGGGGCTGCGCGCCGACGGCGGCGCGGTGCGGGCCAGCGTCTACCACTACAACACCGTCGACGAGGTGGACCGGCTGCTGGCCGAACTGGACCGGCTGGCCGGGCCCGGAGGGAGAATGATCCGGTGAGTTTTCTGGTCGAGGAGAACACCGCGAAGCGCCGCTTCGAGATCCTGGTGGACGACGCGCTGGGCGGATTCGCCGCGTACACGCCCCGCGGCGAGACGCTCGTCTTCACCCACACCGAGGTCGACGGCCGGTTCCAGGGCAAGGGCGTCGGCGCGGCGCTGGTCCGGGGCGCGCTGGACCAGGTCCGTGCCCGGGGCGGCCGGGTGGTGGCGCAGTGCCCGTTCGTGGCCGCCTTCATCGAGCGCCACCCCGAGTACGCCGACCTGCTGGCCGACGCGGCGTGAGGCCCGGCCGGGGGACTTTCCCACCCGGCCGGCCCGGAGTCAGCGTGCGCCGGTCAGCACCTCGGCGGCGGCCCGCGCCGCGGCCGCGGTGGCGCCGTGGGTGGCCAGGTGCACCGCGCCGGTGACCAGCTCGGGCACGCCCAGCTCGACCACCACCGCGTCCGGGCGGACGGCGAGCGCCCGGCGTACCGCGTCCCGCATCCAGTCGTGGCGGTGCAGGTCGCGCACCACGAGCACCAGCGGCCGGCCGGCCGGCGTCGCGCCCGGATCGGCCGGTACGGCGTCGGCGGCGTAGCGGGCGGTCGTGGTGCCCGGCGCCAGGTGGGCCAGCGGGGCGGCGATGCCCCACGGCGTCTCCTCGCCGATGGCGATGTTGCGCGAGGGCTCGAACTCCACCACGTGCGCCGGACCGGCCAGCGGCAGCAGCCCGGCGTCGCCGGTGACCCGTACCGCCCGGCGGGCGGCGGTGAGCCCGATCGGTGAGCCCTCGGCCGAGGGCGGTCCGGCGGTCCGGCGGGCGCGGGCGGCGACGCTCCACGCGGCGAGCTGACCGACGCGCTTGGCCGCCTCGGCGAGCCGCTCCTCGGGCAGTTCCCCGCTGATCACCGCCGCGACGATCGCGTCGCGCAGCTCGCGGGCGTCGGCCTCGGTGGCCCGTTCCCCGCCCACACAGATCGCGTCGGCGCCGGCCACGAGCGCGCGTACCGCGGCGCCGGTGAAGCCGTACCGGTCGGCCACCGCGCGCATCTCCACCGCGTCGGTGACCACCACGCCGCCGAAGCCCATCTCCTCGCGCAGCAGGCCGCCGAGCACGCGCGGGCTGAGTGTGGCGGGCAGCTCCGGGTCCAGCGCCGGCACCAGCAGGTGACCGGTCATCACCGCCTGCGCCCCGGCCGCGACGGCGGCGCGGAACGGGGCCAGTTCGACAGCGTCGAGGCGGGCCCGATCGCCGCCGATGAGCGGCAGGTCGTGGTGCGAGTCGACCCGGGTGTCGCCGTGTCCGGGGAAGTGCTTGGCGCAGGCGGCCACGCCGCCGGACTGCAGTCCTCGTACCCAGGCGGCGGTGTGCCGGGCGACGAGCGCCGGGTCGGCGCCGAAGGAGCGCACCCCGATGACCGGGTTGGCCGGGTTGGAGTTGACGTCGGCGTCCGGGGCGTAGTCGAGCGTCACACCGGCCGCCGCGAGTTCGGCGCCGAGGTCGCGGGCGACCTCCTCAGTCAGCGCCGGGTCGTCGACCGCGCCGAGCGCGTAGTTGCCGGGCCGGGAGCTGCCCCGGGCGGACTCGATCCGGGTGACGTCGCCGGCTTCCTCGTCGATCGCGACGATGACGTCCGGCCGCTCGGCGCGCAGGTTCGCGGTGAGCGTGGCGACCTGCTCGTTGTCGACGACGTTGCGGGCGAACAGGACGACCGAGCCGAGTCCTTCGCCGAGCCAGCGGCACACCCACGGTGGCGGCGTGGTGCCGACGAACCCGGGTTGCAGGACGGCGGCGGCGAGCGCCGCCAGGTCTCCGGTCGATCCCATGGTCCGCTCGCTCATCTGCTGTCGTACCCCCGTCTCCCCCACGGACCCGCCGGGGCTGGCGGGTGCTGCCATGGTCACACCGCGCCGCTAAATAGTCAACAATCCTTACTGTTAGCCGGTGGCGCCCCGCGACCACCCGTGGGAGAGTTCCCACATGTCCGCCCTGCCGCTCGCCGACGCCACCAGCGCCGCCGACATCCCCGGCGTACGCCTGCTCGGCCTGGTGGTCGGCGGCCTGTTCCTGCTGATCGCGATCCGGGCCATGTTCCGCCGCTGATCCCGCGCCCGACCGGGTTGGGGCCCGCCGCCCGGGGTAGGGCTTGCCGTGTCCGGACACGACGAAGCCGTCCGGTCACGGCGAGAGGGCACCCACCATGAAGATCGGCTACTTCCTGTCCAGCGAGGAGTACACCCCGGCGGAGCTGCTGGCCCAGGCGCGCGGCGCCGAGCAGGCCGGGTTCGAGGCACTGTGGATCTCCGACCACTACCACCCGTGGGTCGACGCGCAGGGCCAGAGCCCGTTCGTCTGGTCCACCATCGGCGCGCTCAGCCAGGTGTGCCGGCTGCCCGTGACCACCGCTGTCACCTGCCCGACCATGCGCATCCACCCGGCGGTGATCGCGCAGGCGGCGGCCACCAGCGCGGTGCTGCACGAGGGACGGTTCGTGCTCGGCGTGGGCACCGGCGAGGCGCTCAACGAGCACATCTTCGGCGATGCCTGGCCGCAGACCGACGTGCGGCTGGAGATGCTGGAGGAGGCGGTGGAGGTGATCCGCGAGCTGTGGCGGGGCGAGTTCGTCAACCACCACGGCAAGCACTACACGGTCGAGCACGCCCGCATCTACACCCGGCCGGACGCGCCCCCGCCGATCTACGTCTCCGGTTTCGGCCCGAAGTCGATCGAGCTGGCCGGGCGGATCGGCGACGGCTACGTCAGCACCATGCCGGACGCCGACATGGTGCGCCGGTTCCGCGAGTCCGGTGGCGGCGACAAGCCGTGCCAGGGCGGCTTCAAGGCCGCGTACGCCGACAGCGCCGACGAGGGCGCGCGGATCGCGTACGAGCGCTGGCCCAACGCGGGCGTGCCGGGCGAGCTGTCCCAGGTGCTCCCCTCCCCCCGGCACTTCGAGCAGGCCGCCGAACTGGTCCGGCCGGAGCAGGTGCGGGAGGCGTTCGTCTGCGGCCGGGACGCCGACGCCCACCTGGAGATGATCGACGAGTACGCCAAGGCCGGCTTCGACGAGGTGTACGTGGCGAACACCGGCCCGCACTGGCAGGGCCTGTTCGACCTGTACCAGCACGAGATCCTGCCCCGGCTGCGGTGAGCGGCGGTGCCGGTTTCGCGCGGGATCGCCCGGGGTAGCTGAGGCGCTTGATGAAACTGACCACGCACTCCACCAGCCTGCGCCGGGCGGCGCGGAACCTGTTCGGCTGGACCGCGCTGCGGCCCAACCAGCTCGCCGCCATGCGCGCCGTGATGAAGCGCCGCGACGCCCTGGTGGTGCTGCCCACCGGGGCCGGCAAGTCGGCGATCTACCAGATCCCGGCCAGCCTGATCCCCGGCCCGACGGTGGTGATCTCCCCGCTGCTGGCGTTGCAGCAGGACCAGATCGCCGCGCTCAACGAACGGCAGCGCCCGGAGCTGCGCGCGGTGCGGATCAGCTCGGACGAGAGCGCCGCCCAGCAGGCCGAGGCGATCGAGGACATCCGGGCCGGACGCGCGGAGTTCCTGTTCATCACGCCGGAGGCACTGAGCAACCCGGACCGCCTGGCCGAGGTGCGCGAGCTGAAGCCGGCGCTGGTGGCGATCGACGAGGCGCACTGCATCTCCGCGTGGGGCCACGACTTCCGGCCGGACTACCTGGCGCTGGGCCACCTGATCGACGGCCTCGGCCGGCCGCCGGTGGTGGCGCTCACCGCGACCGCCTCCCCGCCGGTACGCGACGACATCATCGCCCGGCTGCGGCTGCGCGATCCGGAGGTGGTGGTCTCCGGGCTGGACCGGTCCAACCTCTTCCTGGAGGTGGCCCACTGCCCGACCGACGACTACCGGTGGCGGCGGCTCATCGCGCTGCTGCGCGACGACGAGCGGCCCGGCATCATCTACGTGCCGACCCGCCGGGCGGCCGAGGAGCTGGCCGAGCGGCTCACCGGCGCCGGTTTCCCGGCCGAGTTCTACCACGGCGGCATGCCCACCGCGGCCCGGCACGAGCTGCACGAGGCGTTCCTGGCCGACCGGGTGCCGATCATGGTGGCCACGTCGGCGTTCGGCATGGGCATCGACAAGCCGAACATCGCCTGGGTGGCGCACATGGCGCTGCCCGACTCGCCGGACAGCTACTTCCAGGAGATCGGCCGGGCCGGGCGCGACGGCTCGCCGGCCCGGGTGCTGCTGCTGTGGCGCTCCGAGGACGTCGGGCTCCAGCGCTACTTCAGCGGCGGGCTGCCGGACGAAAAGGAGCTGACCGAGCTGGCGGCGGTGCTGCGCGGCAAGGCCCGCAACCGCAAGGAGCTGCGGGAGCTGACCGGCCTCGGTCCGCGCAAGCTGGGGCAGTACCTGTCCCTGCTGGAGCAGGTGGGCGCCGCCGAGCCACGGGCCAAACAGCGCATCGGCGCCCCTCGGTACGCCCCGGCGGCGGCCGAGTCCGGCCACGCGGCGCTCGCCGAGGCGGAACGTCAGCAGACGGTGACCCGGTCGCGTACCGACATGATGCGCGCCTTCGCCGAGACCACCGGCTGCCGGGGCCAGGCCCTGCTGGCGTACTTCGGCGAGCAGATGAGCGAGGTGTGCGGGCACTGCGACAACTGCCACGCGGGCACCAGCGTGGCAGCCGACGGCGCGGTCGGGCCGTTCCCGGTGCACAGTCAGGTCCGCCACCCGGAGTGGGGCGCCGGCCTGGTGCTCAGCTACGAGGAGGACCGGATGACAGTGCTCTTCGACGAGGTGGGCTACAAGACGCTGTCCGTGCGCGTGGTGTCCGAACAGGGCCTGCTGACGCTGGACTAGCCTGACCCGGGCGCCACGGGGGCGCCCGTCGACAACGACGACCACGGCGAAAGGGGCCTGATCGTGATCGAGCAGCCGGCGTACACCCGGTTCGGCGTCTCCGACGAGGAGTGGGGACTGCTTGTGGGGCTGCCGCAGTCGGTGCTCACCGCGGCGGCCGCCGCCGAGTCCGACGGCACCCGCCGGACCATGGCCGAGAACGCCGCCGGGCTGGGGACCATCGCCGCCGGCCGGGAGTCGGCGAGCCCGCTGGTGGCGGCGGTGGCCGGTGAGATCGTCGACCGGGTGGGCGACCCGGAGACCGGGGCGGAGCTGCCGGTGATCACGCCGGAAGACCCGAAGGCGATGATCGAGGACGTGCTGGCCCGGGCCGGGCAGGCGTCCGCGCTGCTCGGCGCGCGGGTGGACGAAGGGCAGGCCGGGGCCTACCGGCACTGGCTGGTGGAGATCGCCGAGCAGGTGGTGGGCGCCGCCTCCACCGGCGGCATCCTGGGTCTGGGCGGCGACACGGTGACTGATTCCGAGCGCCGGTTCCGGGACCGGCTTTCCCACGTGCTGAACGACTGAACGGACTCCTAACAGGAGGATCGCCGGTCCGTCAATGACGGACGTCACGCCCCACGGGTGTCGCTTTTCGACCCCGTGGGGCGTCCTGCTTAGAGCAGGAGTGACGAGCCACGGGGGTCCTTGATGGACGGAAAGCTGCAACGCCAGGTTCTCGACACGGCCGCGCTGCCACCACGGGAGCGCTTCGGCATGTGGCTGGACATGCTGGCGGGCAGCCCGACGCCGCTGCGGGTGCGCACCGCGCACGCCGACGACTTCGCCGCCCGCGCGGAGTTCATCGAACTGGGCCGGATGCGGCTCATCCGCTACCGCTACCCGTCGTTGGACTGCGTGCGCACCTCGAAGCTGATCCGGCGCTCCGACCCGGACTACTACCTGCTCGCGCTGACGCTCACCGGGACCAGTCAGGCCGTCCAGGAGGGGCGGCGGGCCCGGTGCCGCCCCGGTGACCTCACCTTCTACGACTGCTCCCGCCCGCACGAGGTCAGCCACCACGCCGACGCCGCCGGGCCCGCGTACGCCCGCTCCGTCGTGGCCCTCGTGCCGTACGACGCGCTGCCGCTGCCGCACCGCAAGCTCGCTCGCCTGTTCGCCGGCCGGATGTCCGGCTCCGAGGGCGTCGGCGCGCTGGTCGCCGACTTCCTCACCCGCATCACCGCGCACCCCGATCAGTACCACGCGGCCGACGCGGAGCGGCTGGGCGCCGTCGGCCTGGACCTGGTCGCCACGCTGCTCGGGCGCAACCTCGTCTCCGAGGACGCGGTGCCCACCGAGATCCGGCGGCGTGCGCTGCGGGAACAGGTGCACGGGTACGTGCGCCAGCACCTCGGCGACGCCACGCTGGACCCGGGCAGGATCGCCGACGCGCACCACATCTCGCTGCGCTCGCTGCACCGGCTCTTCGAGGACGAGGAGACCACAGTGGCCGCGTACATCCGGGACGAGCGGCTGGCCCGGTGCCGTCGCGATCTCACCGACCCGGCACTCGGCGACCGCTCGATCCAGGTCATCGCCGCCCGCTGGGGATTCCGGGACAAGGCGCACTTCAGCCGGGTCTTCCGTGCCGCCCAGGGGGAGACGCCTCAGGCGTACCGGGCCCGTCACCTGGAATCGGCACGGATCGTCAACACCACGGCATCCGCCGTCAACCCGGCCCGTACATACTGAACTCGGGCCGATACATACCGCTCGCGGTGGCCCATGGATATCGGGGGGCCGTGGCGCGGCGCCCACGGCGGTTCGGCCGTGGGCGGCCCGCCCGGTGGTGCACCGGTACCGCACCCCGCGGCCACGATTTCCGGCCCCGTCGCGCATCCCCCCAGGACCGGCGGGGCCGGTCGCACTCAGCCGGCCTCCTGCTCCAGCAGCGCCAGCACCGACTTCTCCACCAACTCGCGCGGCATCTCCGGCCGCACCGGCGCCAGCACCCCGTCGTGGTAGAGGTCGACCACGCGCGGGTCCACGTACGAGGTCCGGGCCACCGTCGGGGTGTTGCCGAGCAGTTCGGCCACCGAACGCATCACCGCCGCCACGGCGCGCCTGCGGGCGGTGGCGAAGCGCTGCGGTCCCACCGCGGCCAGTTCTGCCGCGGCCAGCACCGTCGCATGCCAGGTGCGGAAGTCCTTCGCTGTCATCTCGCCGCCGCTGGCGTCGCGCAGGTAGTCGTTCACCTCGTCGCTGCGCACATCGCGCCAGGCCCGGCCGTCCCAGTAGCCGAACAGCCGCTCCTGCGCCCGCCGCCGCCGGCGCAGGTTGAGCAGCACCTGGCACAGCTCCGCGTCCTCGATCCGGCGGACCTGCTCGATGCCGCCCTTCGCCGGGAACTCGAACACCACGCGGCCGCCCCGGGAGCGGGCGTGCTCGGGGCGCAGCGTGGCCACCCCGAACGTGGGGTCGTCACCGGTGGCGTACTGGTCGCTGCCGACCCGGAACGCGCCCATGTCCAGCAGCCGGGCGACCGTCGCCAGCACCCGTTCCCGGCGCAGGCCGCGCAGCGCCAGGTCCTGCGTGACCCGGTCGCGCAGCGCCGGCAGCCGGTGCGCCACCTCCAGCACGTGGTCGAACTTGGCCTCGTCGCGCTTGCGCCGCCAGCCCGGGTGGTAGAGGTACTGCTTGCGGCCCGCCGCGTCGATGCCGGTGGCCTGGATGTGGCCGTTCGGGTAGGGCGAGATCCACACGTCCCGCCAGGCGGGCGGGATCACCAACTCGCGCAGCCGCGCCAGCTCCTCGGCGTCGCGCACCGGCTCGCCGGCCGGGTCGAGGAACAGCCAGCCCTTGCCGCGCCGCCGGCGGGCGTACCCCGGCCGGCCCGGATCGCTACGCCGCAACCGCACCGGAGACCCGTTCCACGTCGGCCACCGCGGCCACCACCTCGTCGATCCCGATGGCATTCAATGTCGGGTGGGTTCCTACCCCGCCTGACCCGGTCGAATCCCGGTTGACGGGGGTGAGACTGATCGTTCCGAGCGCCCGGTGCCGCGGCCGGTCAGGCGGTGGGCCCCAGTGCGCCGCCGGCACCGGGCCGAACAGCACCACCGAGGCGGTGCCGTAGCCGGTCGCGAGGTGGGCGACGCCGGTGTCCCCGCTGACCACCAGGCGCGCGCCGGCGACCAGCGCGGCCAGCTCGGCCAGTCCGGTCCGGCCCGCCAGCACCGCCCGCGGCGGCAGCCCGGCGTCGTGGGCGACCTGCTCGGCCAGCACCCGCTCGTCCGGCGAGCCGGTGACCGCCACCCGGTGCCCGCGCGCGGCCAGTTCCCGGGCCAGGCCGGCGAAGCGGTCCGCCGGCCAGCGCTTCGCCGGGATCTTGCCGCCCGGGTGCAGCAGCGTCACCCCGGCCGGTACGCCGGTCACCGCCGGCCGCCGCAGCGCCAGGTCCCCCGGATCGGCCGGCAGCCCGTACGCGTGCAGCAGCCGGCACCAGCGGCGCACCTCGTGCTCGTCCTCGTCCCAGGTGGGGCCGTGCGGGTGTCCGGCCTCCGGGTTGTGGTGGGCGAGCAGCCGGCCGGGACGGACGGCGGCCAGCGCCCGGTGCGACAGCGGTCCCCGGCCGTGCAGGTTGACCGCCACCTCCGGCGGCGGCCCGGTCCAGGCGACCCGGTCCGGTCCGGTGGTGGGCAGCACCCGGTCCACCGCCCCGGTCAGCTCCGCCAGCGGCGCCAGCCAGGCCGGAGCGGCCAGTACCAGTTCCCGGCCCGGCAGGCCGGCCCGGAGCCCGCGCAGCGCCGGCACGGCGGTGGCCAGGTCGCCGACCCCGAGCGCCCGCAGCACCAGGATCACGGGTACGAGGACTCCTGCGCGGCGCAGACCACCATCTCGCGTACCGCGCAACCGGCCGGCTGGGACAGCGCGAACATGACAGCGGCGGCGGTGTCGGCCGGCTCGTTGAGCACCGCGTCCGGGCCGGGGCGGTACTGCGCGTCGCGTTCGTCGAAGAACGCGGTACGCATCCCGCCCGGGATCAGCAGCGTCACGCCCACCGTGCCGGCCAGTTCGGCGGCGAGCGCCCGGGTGAAGCCGACCACCCCGAACTTCGCCGCGCAGTACGCGGTCGCGTCGCTGACCGCCTTCACCCCGAGCGTGGAGGCGACTGTGACGATGCTGCCCCGGGACGCCTCCAGCCAGGGCAGCGCGGCCCGGACCACCGCGGCGGTGGCGAGCAGGTCCACCGTGACGATCCGTTCCCAGGTCTCCGCCGGGATGTCGGCCAGCTTGCCCGGCACGTCCATCCCGGCGGCGGTGACCACCGCGTCCAGCCCGCCGGAGCGTTCCGCGAGATCGCGGGTGGCGGCCTCGGCGGCGCGGGTGTCGGCCAGGTCGCACTCGACCCAGGGCACCCCGTCGGCGGGACGCTGCCGGTCCAGCACCAGCGGGCGGCCACCGGCGCGGGCCACCGCGGCGACCACCGCCGCGCCGAGCCCGCTGGAGCCACCTGTCACCAGGACGGTCGGCCCGGCTCCGGGCGCTCCGGCGCTCACGTCGGCACCGTCGGGCAGGCGGGCGCGACCGCGCCGGGCCGGATGCGTCGCTCGTTCATCGTGTTCCCTTCGCCGTGGACCGGCCCGGCGCGACGGCCTCGGCCGGATCGACCGACCCGGCCGGCCGGCCGCTGCCCCACCCGGCCCGCGCCGCCGCGATCATGTCGGTGGTCGAGCGTCCGTCCAGGTACGGCACGACCACCGTGTGGCCGCCCCACCGGGCCAGGATCTCCGTCTCGGGCAGCGTCTCCGGCCCGCCGCCGCTGGCGTAGTCGCCGCCCTTGACCCAGATGTCCGGGCGCAACCAGGACAGCGCCGCCTCCGGAGTCGGCTCGTCGAAGATCAGCACCGCGTCGACGCAGCCGAGCGCGGCGAGCAGCCGCCCCCGGTCACCGTGCGGCACGACCGGACGTCCCGGCCCCTTGAGCCCGGCCACGCTGGCGTCGGAGTTGAGGCAGACCACCAGGCAGTCGCCGAGCTGCCGGGCCGCCTGCAGCGTCGCCAGGTGCCCGGCGTGCAGCAGGTCGAAGCAGCCGCCGGTGGCCACCACGGTGCCGCCGGCCGCGCGTACCCGGGCCACCACCTCGCCGGCCGCCCCGGCGCCGATCCGGTCCCCGCCGCCGGTGACCACGGCGGGGGCCACCGCCCGCACCGGCGCGGGCAGCGCGGTGGCCACGCCGCCCCCGGCCACGTACGCGGACGCCTCGGCCACCGCCTCCTGCACCGCCTCGGACACGAGCGCGCCCCGGGCCAGGGCCAGCGTCGCGGTGGACGCGAACCGGTCCCCCGCCCCGCAGGTGTCCCCCTCGGCGGGCGGCGCCGGGACCACCAGGGGCGTGGCGCCGGCATGGCTGAGCAGCGCGCCGTCCCCGCCGAGCGTCACCGCCACCGCGCGCGCCTGCCAGCGGCGGCGCAACGCGTGCGCGCTGCGGGACGCGACGGCCAGGCGGGAGCCGCCCGGCGGCGTCTTGGCCAGCTCGCGGGCCTCGGGCTCGTTCGGGGTGGCCAGGTGCACCCCGGGTACGGCGGCCGGCCCGCGCGGATGCGGATCCCAGACCACCGGCGCCCGGGTCGCGGCCAGCGCGGCGCGCAGCGCCGGATGCCCCGCCACGCCCCGGCCGTAGTCGCTGACCAGCACGGCGGACGCGTCGGCGATCAGCCGCAGCACGGCGTCGCTCGGCTGGCCCGGCGCACCGGCGCTCCCGCCCCCCCGGTCGTGGCGCAGCAGCACCCGGCCGCGCGCCCGCAGGCGGATCTTCTCCGGGGTGGCGCCGGCGAGCGGAAGCGCGTACAACCGCACCCCGGCGGCGGCGAGCAGCGTGCCCAGCCGGGCCCCGCCGGCGTCGTCGGCGACGGCGGTGACCAGCGCGACCTCGGCGCCCTGCGCGGCGGCGAAGACGGCGGCCAGCCCGGCGCCGCCGGGCCGGTCGAGGGACACGGTCTCGTCCAGCACCGGCACCGGGGAGTCCGGGCAGAGCCGGTTGACCAGACCTTCGACGTCGCGGTCCAGCAGCGTGTCGCCGAGCACCACCAGCGGTCCCCTCATGCCGGGCCTCCCCGCCCGGCCGGCGCCGCCGGGTCCGGCTCTGTGACGACGACCTCGACTCCGGCGCGTACCGGATCGGCCGGCGTCCGGGCGGCGAGCGCCGCGGGCAGCGCCAGTTCGACGTACTCGCAGAGCACGTGCGAGGCCACCAGGTGCAGTTCCTGCACCACCTGCCCGTCCGGCGAGTCGATCGCCAGGTGCTCGTGGCAGAGGTCGGCGAGGGGGTTGGGCGCGGGTCCGGTGAAGGCCCAGGTTCGCAGGCCGGTCTGGTGGGCGGCGTTGGCGGCGGTGAGGAGGTTGGCGCTGGTGCCGCTGGTGGTCATGAGCAGGAGGTGGTCGTCGGGTCGGCCGTGGGCGCGGACCTGCCGGGCGAAGGTTTCGTCGTATCCGTAGTCGTTGCCGATGGCGGTGAGGGCGCTGGTCTCGGCGTGCAGGGCGATGGCGGACAGGGGTTGGCGGTCGTGGCGGAGTTTGCCGACGAGTTCGGCGGTGAGGTGCTGGGCCTCGGCGGCGCTGCCGCCGTTGCCGGCCACCAGCAGCCGGCCACCGGCGGCGAGCCGGTGCGCCAGCTCCGCACCCCAGCGGGCCAGCATCTGTTCCGCCTCCCGCAGCGGCAGCAGCGCGGCGGCCAGCAGACTCAGGTGGTCCTCCAGCACCGTCGCGCCGGCGGCCGGCGTGGCGGGCGTCATCAGGCGACCACCCGGGTCGGGCGGCGCACTGTGGCCACCTCTCCGTACAGCTCGGTGAGGCGGTCCGCGGTGGTGGCCCAGGAGTAGCGGGTGCGGGCCCGCTCCAGCGCGGCGGTGGCGTAGGCGAAACGGCGGATCCGGTCGCCGAGCAGGCCCCGGATCGCCGCGCCGAGGGCACCCGGCTCCCGGGGCGGCACCAGGTCGCCGGTGCGTCCGGCCACCACCGTGTCGATCAGCCCGCCGACAGCCGTCGCGACCACCGGTACGCCACAGGCCATCGCCTCCAGCGGGGTGAGCCCGAACGGCTCGTACCAGGGGGCGGCGACGAGCACGTCGGCCGACCGGTACCAGCGGCCCATCTCCTCCCGGGGCGCCGCGCCGATCAGGCGTACCCGGTCGGCGACGCCCAGGGAGCGGGCCAGCGCGCGCAGGCGCAGCGCGTACGGGTCGGTCTCCAGCAGTCCGGCCGGCGGCCCGCCGACCACCACGCACTCGGCGTCCGGCACCTCGGCGACGGCCCGGATGACGTCCTGGAAGCCCTTGCGCTCGACCAGCCGGCCGACGGTGAGGACGCGGGCCCGGTCGCCGTCGCGGTCGGCGATCGGGCCGAGCGGGGCGAACGTCGTCAGGTTCACCCCCGACGGCACGACCGTCATCCGGGATCGGGGCACGCCCATCCGGACCAGTTCGGCGACCTCGTCCTGGCACTGGGCGACCACCCGGTCCACCGAGTGGCCCAGCTTCCGTTCGTGCTCGACCCGGCCCGGTGGGCTGGTGTCCTGCACGCCCTGGTGTCGGCGCTTGACGGTGCCGAGGGCGTGGTACGTCTGCACCACCGGCACGCCCACCCGGCGAGCCGCGGCGAGACCCGCCAGCCCGCTCATCCAGAAGTGCGCGTGCACCACCTCGGGCTGCCAGTCGCCGGTGCGCCACCGCTCGGCCAGCCACTGCCCGAACGCCGGCATGTACGGCAGCAGGTCGTCCTTGGCCACCGGTTCGGCCGGCCCGGCCGGTACGTGCACCACCTCGTACCCGTCCGGGGTGCGGACGCTCACCGGCAGGTCCACCGCGTCGAGCCGGGTGTAGACGCGCACGTCGTGACCGGCGGCCGCGAGCGCGGCGGAGAGCTCCGCGACATGCGTGTTCTGGCCACCGGCGTCCTCCCCGCCGAGGACGGCGAGCGGGCTGGCATGCTCCGAGATCATCGCGATGCGCATACTTCCTCCTCCAGCAGCCGGTCCCAGTCGGCGAGGAATCGCTCCAGGCCGTAGCGGTCCCGGGCGGCGGCCCGGGCGACGGCGCCCGCCCGGCGGGCGGACTCCGGGTCGTCCAGCAGGCCACGGGCGGCGTCGACGAGCGTGTCGACGCGGGTGGACAGCGCGCCCGCGGCGGGTGGCACCGCCTCCACCGCCTCGGTGGTGGCCAGCGCCACCACGGGCATGCCCATGGTCATGGCCTCGACGAGGCTGAGGCCGAGCGAGGTCCAGCGGCACAGGTGCAGGTACGCGCGCCGTTTGGCGAGTTCGGCGTGCATGGTGTGCTGGGGTACGTCGTCGTGGCTGGTCAGCCGGTCGGCGGGCAGGCCGAGGTGGGCGGCGAGGCCGTCCACCCTCATCCCGTAGACGTCCAGCGGCGCCAGCTCGGCGAACCGGGCGAGCAGGTCGGTGCCGGTGACCCGCCAGCGGCGTACCGGCTCGTTGATGACGACGGCGAGGCGGTCGAGTTCCCCGGTCCACTCGACGGCGGGTGGTACGACGCCGTGGTCGACGACTGTGGTGCGGGTGCCGCCGTTGTCCCAGAACAGCTCGTTGAACGCGGTCACGTGGGTCAGCAGCAGGTCGTCGCGGTCGGCCATCGGGTGCCGGGTGTTCGGCACGTCGCCCTTCGGGGTGTTGTGCTCGACGTAGATCGCCGGCACGTCCCGGCCGGGCCTGCGGCCGAGCCAGTCGGCGGCCAGGTCGAGTTCCTCCGGGCGTTGCACGATCACCAGGTCCACGTCAGCGTCGCGCAGGTCGGCCGGGGTGACCTCGGCGGCGTTGTCCGGCCACGGGTAGGTGCGCGCCCGGCCGAGCCCGTACGGGCCCCGGTCCGGGGTGACCGGCACCAGGTAGCGGTGCTTGCCGTGCACGAAGGACGTCGTCCACGAGCCGTGGACGTGCCACAGCAGGATGTTCATCCGGCCACCCCGCCCGTGGCCGGCGCCGGCACGCCGAGCAGCCGCAGCGCCTCCAGTACCCGGCCCGGCTCGACCGCCGACAGGCAGGGGTGCCCGGGGACCGGGCAGACGGTGGCGCGGGTGTCCCGGCAGGCCGCGCCCGCGTCACCCAGCCGCACCGTCGGCACCCGGTAGGGCCCCCACTGTCCGAACGGAACCGTGGGTGCGAACAGGCTCACCACGGGCACGCCGAGCGCGGCGGCCAGGTGCGCCGGGCCGGTGTTGCCGACCACCAGCGCGGCGGCTCCGGCGATCACCGCCGCCAGTTCGGCCAACCCGGTCCGTCCGCCCAGGTCGACGCCGCCCGCCGCGGCGACCCGCGCGGTCAGCTCCCGCTCGTCCGGTCCACCGGTGACCACAACCCGGTGACCGGCGGCGGCGAGCACCCGGACCACGCGGGTGGCCAGTTCCTCCGGGCAGGCGCGGGTCTCCACCGACGATCCCGGGTGCAGGACCACGTAGCCGGGCGGCCCGGCGGCCTCCGCGGGCGGCGGCAGCCGGTCGGTGCGGATGCGCAGTGCCGGTTCGTCGTGGCCCGGGAGCGCGTGGCCGGCGGCGGCGGCGAGGGACAGGGCGCGTTCGGGTTCGGGTACGCCGGGCGGGACGCGGTGGCGGACGTCGAGCAGGCTGCCGGGATAGTCGTCGCTGATCGCGCTGATGCGGGGTACGCCGGCCAGGCGCAGCAGCAGGGCGAGCGGGAGTGGGGACTGGTGGAAGGAGGTGAACACGACCGCCTCGTCGGCGCGTACCTCCGCGAGCCGGCCGGTCAGCGCGCGGACGGCGTCGGGGTCGACGGGTGGGGCGGGCGCGTCGATCCACGGCAGCGGCGCCTCGATGATCTCGTCCACGCCGGGCAGCAGTTCGGCGGCGGCCCGGCCGCGTGGCCCGCAGAGCAGCACCACCCGTCGCGCGCCCGCGGCGACCGCCCGGATGCCCGGCCCGGTCACCAGCACGTCCCCGGCCGCGTCGCTGCGGACCACGAGCACTGTGCCCCGGCGGGAGCGGCGAGCGGGTCGCGGGGCCGCCGTCAGGCGCATCCGGGTCAGCACGATGCCCACCGCGTCCGGCAGGTCGGCGGCGACTGTGGGCGCGGCGGCCATCTCGGCGGCCCTCGTAGCGGGCGTGGGCACCATGATCGCGGCGGCGCCGGCCGCCGCGGCGGCGCCCGTGTCCGCGCCGATGTCGCCGATCAGCACGCACCGGGTCGGCGTGGTGCCGAGCGCGCGGGCGGCCTCGTGCACCAGGCCGGGCGCGGGCTTGCGGCAGGAGCAGCCGTCGGCCTCCGCGTGCGGGCAGATCGCCCAGTGGTCGAACGGACCCAGCAACTCCCCGATCCGGGCGTGCACGGCGTGCATCTGTGCCTCGGTGAACAGGCCCCGGGCCAGGCCGGACTGGTTGGTGACCACCGCCAGCCGCAACCCGGCCGCCCGCAACCGGTCCAGCGCTTCCCGGGCGCCCGGCACCGGCCGTACCTTCTCCGGGTCGCCGTTGTACGGCACGTCCTCCACCAGGGTGCCGTCCCGGTCCAGCAGGACCGCGTCGTACAGGCCGGACGGGAACCGGTCAGCACCCGGGTCAACCCGGGCTGACCTGCACTGATCCCGCTCCTGGTCCCGTCGCACGGGCGGCGGGTTCCCGACGCCCCGAGGAGTAAACGTCAACGTCGGGCGCCAGGCTGCCCCGCCGGTGCCGCACGGCCGGGGCGCCCGACTGCCACGACCGGCCCGGTCCGGCGATACCCGCCGCCCCGGAGAAGCTAACCCCCGTCGCCGTTAGCGCCGGCCCACAGCGGGGTACCGGTCGGTGATGGCGGTTGTGGAGAAGGTGATCGACGCGCCCCCGGAGCAGGTCTTCGAGGTGCTCGCGGACGGGTGGACGTACAGCGACTGGGTGGTCGGCACGGCGCACGTGCGGGACGTGGACGACGCGTGGCCCCGCGTCGGCACCAACCTGCACCACCGGGCCGGGCCCTGGCCGTTCTCGCTCCAGGACAAGTCGACGGTGCTGGAGTGCGAGGCGCCGCACCGGTTGGTGCTGCGCGCCGGGCTGTGGCCGGCCGGGGAGGCGATCGTGGCGTTCGCCCTGGAGCCGCTGGAGGGCGGCAGGACCCGGGTGACGATCGGCGAGGACTTCGCCGCCGGGCCGTTGCGGTGGGTCCGTACCAAGCTCAACGACCTGGTGCTGCACCTGCGCAACCGGGAGACGCTGGCCCGGCTGTCCGACATCGCGACGCGGCAGAAGCCGGAGCGGTGATCGATCGCCGGCGGGGCGTCTGTGCGGCCGCCGTACGAGGGACTGGCTACCCTCTCAGGTGAACCTGTCGGCTGACCGAGGATGTCCGTGATGATCGAACCCGTGCAGTTACCCTCCCCGTGGGGGGATGCGCGCCTGACCGTCGTCGTTCCGACCTACAACGAGGCGGGCAACCTTCCGGTGCTGGTCGAGCGCCTGCTCGCGCTGCCGCTGCCGGGGCTGAAGGTGCTGGTCGCGGACGACAACTCCCCGGACGGCACCGGCGAGGTCGCCGACAAGCTGGCCATCGAACACCCGGACCGGGTGATGGTGCTGCACCGCCCGGGCAAGGAGGGCCTCGGCCGGGCGTACGTGGACGGCATCGGCCGCGCGCTCGACGACGGCGCGGACTTCGTCGCGCAGATGGACGCCGACCTGTCGCACCCGCCGGAGGCGCTGCCCGGCATGCTGGGCGCGCTGCTGTCGACCCAGGCTTCGGTGGTCATCGGCTCGCGTTACGTGCCCGGTGGTGAGCTGGACGAGAACTGGCCGCTGTACCGGCGTGCGCTCAGCGGCTGGGCCAACCTGTACGTGCACACGCTGCTGCGGGTACGCATCCGCGACCTGACCGCCGGCTTCAAGATCTGGCGGGCCGACGCGCTGCGCGCGATCGGGCTGGACCGGGTGCAGTCCAACGGCTACAGCTTCCAGGTGGAGATGCACTACCTCGCCACCAAGCTCGGCCACACGATCCTGGAGGTGCCGATCCGCTTCGAGGAGCGCCGCGACGGCGACTCGAAGATGACCACCGCCACGAAGATCGAGAGCGCGCTGATGCCGTTCAAGCTGCGTAGCCGGCACCGCAACCTCGACTCCTGACACCGCTCTCCCGCGCCTCCACCGCGCCCTCACGCTGCGTCATTGTCACCGTGCGTGAGGGCGCGGTCGTCCGGCCACGTCCCTCGCTAGCCCCTTTGCTCTGCAGCCATCGGCGCAGCACCACCCTGAGCAGGGGCGCTTTCCTGGACACCGTTTCGCCGAATGTCCGCTGCGAACACGGCGCGTGACCAATGCGGATGCGGCTGCAGAGCAAAGGCGGCGGTGCGGCAATACCCTCGGACACGGCGCTGAACACTCATCGTGACGCCTCGGAACAGTCTCAGAGGTAGTACGGCGAGGGCGATCAGCAGTTGGCGCGAGCGGCGGTCAGCGGCAGCGGGCGCGGGAGTGGTGGAGGTGCGGTCGGGTCAGCGGTAGACGGCGCGGTGGGCGGCGGCGATCGTCCTGGCGTACAACGCTCCGGTGACGGCCCGGTCGCGGGCCAGCGCGGCTCGTGCCGCGTTCGCGCCCGGCGCGCCGTGCACGCCGCCGCCGGGGTGGGCGGAGGCGCTGGCCAGGTAGAGCCGGTCCACCGGGGTGTCGGCCCGGCCCAGGCCGGGGATCGGCCGCAGGAACAACTGCTGGTACGCCGCGGCCGTGCCGCCGCCCAACGCGCCACCGACCAGGCTCGGCTCGGCGGCCTCCAGGTCGGCCGGGCCGGCCACGTGCCGCCCGACGATGGACGCCCGGAACCCGGGCGCCGCCGCCTCCAGCACCTCTTCCATCCGCTCCACGTGCCCGGCCACCTCCTCGGCGCGCCAGTCCTGGCGGAACGGCAGGTGGGTGTAGGACCAGAGCGACTCGGTGCCGGGCGGTGAGTGGCTCGGGTCGGCCACCGACATCTGCCCCACCAGCAGGAACGGATCCCGTGGAATCTCACCGCGGGCCAACTCGGCCGCGTACGTGGTGAGGCCGTCCATGTCGGCGCCCAGGTGCACGGTGCCGGCGCCGGCCAGCTCGCGGTTCTTCCACGGCACCGGCGCGGACAGCGCCCAGTCGACCTTGAGCGTGGAGCCGTCCCACTTGAAGTGCGCCAGGTCCTCGACCATCCGGGACGGCAGCGCCGCCGCGCCGACCAGGTCGAGGAAGAGCGCCGGAGCGGGCACGTCGGCGAGCACCGCACGCCGGGCCCGCCAGTCGGTGCCACCAGCGGTGCGTACGCCCATCGCCCGGCCCCGGGCGGTGAGCACCCGCTCGACCCGCGCGCCGTACGTGATCCGGCCGCCCCGCTCGACCAGCCGGGCCACCAGCGCGTCGGTGATCCGCTGGGCGCCGCCGACCGGCACCGGCCAGCCCACCTGCTGGCCGAGCATGGCGAGCAGCCAGCCGTACACGCCGGAGCCGGCCTCCTCCGGGGACAGGTCGGTGTGCAGGGCGCAGCCGGCCAGCAGGACCGGACCACCCTCACCCTCGAACAGTTCGGCGCCCAGCTTGCGGACCGGGAGCACGAGGCGGCGGGCCAGCCGCAACGCGCCGCCGACGCGGAGCTGCCGCAGCATGCCCAGCCCGCCGCGCACCGGCGGGAACGGGGTGGTGATGGTCTGCAGCATCGGCTCGGCCACCTGACGCCAGTCGGCGTACGCGTGCCGCCAGCGCTCCCCGTCGCCGGGGGCGAACGCCTCCAGCGACGCGGCGGTGGTGTCCAGGTCGCGGTTGACCACCGCGGCCCGCCCGTCCGGGAGCAGGTGCGCCAGCACGTCCGGCGCGTGCGTCCAGGTCAGGCCGTGCCGTTCCAGGCCCAGCCCGTCGAGCACCGGTGAGGCGTAGCCGAGCGGGTAGAACGAGCTGTAGAGATCGCTGAGATAGCCGGGCGCTGTCACGTACGCGGAGCGGACCGCCCCGCCGGGCGCCTCGGTGGCCTCCAGGACCTCGACGTCCCAGCCGGCGTCCACCAGCAGGTTCGCGGCCACCAGGCCGTTGTGCCCGGCTCCGATGACGACGGCGTCCGCGGTGGAGGTCATCGGATCCGCCTACCCGGCCGGTCTCCGGGCGAAACGCGTTTGTCCCGCCCAGGTCGGGGCAAGCAGCCGCATGTACACGGTTGCGCAGCTCATAGGCGGAGTGTGGGGTGCCGGCGGCGAGGGCGGCGAGCTGGTCGTCCACGATCCGGCGGACGGGTCGCCGGTGACCCGGGCGCCGGTCGCCACCGCTGACGAGGTGGCCAAGGCCGTGGAGGCGGCCCGGGGCGTGGCCGCGGAGTGGGCGGCGACCGCATCCGCGGAGCGGGCGGTGGCGCTGCACCGCGCGGCGGACGCGGTCGAGGCGGCCGCCGGGGAACTGGCCGAGGCGACCACAGCGGAGATGGGCAAGCCTCTGGACGACGCACGGGGCGGGGTGGCGGCGGGCATCGGCGCGCTGCGACAGTACGCCGAACTCGCCCCGGTGCGCGGTGGCCGGACGCTGCACGGCGCGCACGACGCGCTGGACTTCATGGCCCCCGCGCCGCGCGGCGTGGTCGCCGCGATCACCCCGTGGAACGACCCGGTGGCGGTGTCCTGCGGCCTGCTCGGCGCAGCGCTGGTCACCGGCAACGTGGTGGTGTACAAGCCGAGCGAGCGGACCCCGGCCACCGGCTGGCTGCTGGCCCGCGCGCTGGACTCGGCGTTGCCGGCCGGGGTGCTGTCGCTGCTCACCGGCGGCAGCGAGGTGGGGGCCGCGCTGGCCGGGCAGGAGCTGGACGTGATCGCCCACGTCGGTTCGACGGCCACCGGGCGGGCGATCGCCGCCGCGGGCGCGCGTACCGGGGCGAAGGTGCTGCTGGAGAACGGCGGGAGCGATCCGCTGGTGGTGGACGCGAACGTCGACCCGGTCTGGGCGGCCGAACAGGCGGCGCTGGGCTGCTTCGCCAACGCCGGTCAGATCTGCGTGGCGGTGGAGCGGATCTACGTGCACCGCGACGTCGCCGAGGGCTTCACCGACGCGCTCGTGACGCGCGCCGAGGCGCTCACCGTGGGCCCCGGGCGTGACCCGGGCACACAGCTCGCGCCGCTCGTCGACCGGCGGCACCGGGACCACGTGCACGGGCAGGTCACCGCGGCGCTGGCGGACGGCGCCCGGGCACGCGCCGGCGGCGTGCTGCCGGACGGTCCCGGCGCGTTCTATCCGGCCACTGTGATCGAGGGCTGCCGCCACGACATGGCGCTGGTCCGGGAGGAGACGTTCGGGCCGGTCGCCCCCGTGGTGGTGGTCGACTCGTTCAGCGAAGGGCTGCGCTGCGCTGCCGACTCGCCGTACGGCCTGGCCGCCACGGTGCTGACCGGCTCGATGAGCCACGCCCAGCGCGCCTGGCGGGAGCTGCCGGTCGGCACCGTGAAGATCAATTCGGTGTTCGGCGGGGCGCCGGGCGGGGCGGCCCAGCCGCGCCGGGGCAGCGGCCAGGGCTTCGGGTACGGCCCGGAGCTGCTGGACGAGTTCAGCACCGTCAAGGCGGTGCACCTGGAGGCGCCGGGCGGCGGCCACTGGTGAGACCGCACGACACGAGCCCGGGACCGAGGCGGTCCCGGGCTCGGCGCGTACTCCCAGGGGTCAGCGGCCCCCGCGGGCCTTGCGGGTGGCGTTGTCGTTGGCCTTCTCGATGGCCTTGACGAGTTCCGGCTTGGTCATCCGGGACCGGCCGCGCACGTCCAGCTTCTTCGCCACCTCCATGAGGTGGTCCTTGGTGGCGTTGGCGTCCACGCCGCCGGCCGTCTTCGCGCGCCGGGCCGGACCACCGCCCTCGGCCTGCTTGTCGCTGGGGCCCTTGCGGCCCTTGGGCTCCCAGTGGTCGCCCACCTTCTCGAACTCGTGCTTGACCGCGGCGAAGGCGGTGCGGTGCGCCCGCTCCCCCTCGCCGTACGTCTCGACCGCCGAGTCGTGCGTCTTCTCCCAGGTCCGCTGCGCCTTCTCCGGGGAGCGCCGCAGCGTGCTGGGCAGTACCTCGCGCCCGGGCATCTCGTCCTCCTGGAGTCTCGATCGTCTGTCTTGCCTGATTCCCTGCCGCCCGGCGGGCAAACCGGCACCCGGTTTGTCGAATTCCCCCCGGGGGTACCGCCCGCCCACGCCCGGTGGCACGGGCCCGGAGGAGGCGGACATGACCGTGACGACACCACGGACGGCCGACGGCCGGACGCGGTCCCGTCTGCCGCGCCGGATCCGTCAGCTCAACTGGCGCACCTGGCGCGGCGTGCTGATGCGCAGCGGCAAGGGTTTCGTCACTGACAACTGCGCCGACTGGGCCGCGGCGCTCACCTACTACGGGGTGCTGGCGCTGTTCCCGTCCACGATCGTGGTGGTCGCGCTGGTCGGCCTGGTCTCCGACGGCCCGCGCACCGTCGACACCGTGATCGACCTGGCCCGGGAGATCGGCGCCGGCTCGGTGGTCGGCAACGACGCGTTCGTGGGCGTGGTGCGCAGCGTGGTCGAGCAGCAGGGTCCGGCGAAGGTGCTGCTCAGTTTCGGTCTGCTCGGCGCGCTCTGGTCCGCGTCCGGCTTCATCGGCGCGTTCACCCGCGCTTCCAACGCGATCTACGGGGTGCGGGAGGGCCGACCGTTCTACCGGCTGCGCCCGTTGCAGATCGGCATGGCCGCGGTGACGATCGTGCTGCTCGCAGTCGTGGCCACCGGGCTGATCGTCAGCGGGCCGGTCACCGACGCGGTGGGCGACCTGCTGCACGCCGGTGCGGTGGCCCGCACGACGTGGTCGGTGGCGAAGTGGCCGCTGCTCGCGGTGGTCGCGATGACCTTGCTGTCGCTGCTGTTCTGGATCGCGCCGAACGTCCGCCAGCCGCGGTTCCGCTGGCTCACCCCGGGCGGCGCGCTGGCGCTCGTGGCCTGGGTGCTCGCCTCCTTCGGCTTCGGCCTGTACGTGGCCAACTTCGGCTCGTACGACGTCACGTACGGCAGTCTCGGCGCGGTCATCGCGTTCCTGGTGTGGCTCTACCTGTCCAACTGCGCGTTGATGCTCGGCGTGCAGGTGAACGCGGAGCTGCAGCGCGGGCGGGCGATGCAGGCCGGAATCGAGGAGCCGGGCGACCCGGTGCTGCCGCCGCGCGCCCCGGCCGACGAGGACAAGACGGACGGGGAGAAGGCGGCCGGGGAAGAGGCCGGCAGCGAGAAGACCGCCGACCGGTTGCCGCCCGGATGACCGGCTCCCTCGGCCGGCGCCGGTTTACCGGCGGTCCCCCGGGGCATCTCCCAAGGCATGGAACGTGGCAGCAGCAAGCACTCGCCCAGGGTCGACGACCAGATGAGCAGTGAGGTCAGCGGTCTCGTCCAGAGCGCCGGGACCGGCGGCTCGCGGGCCGAGGAGTTCCGGATCCCCGAGCCGGCCGGCGAGGACCAGCCGGAGGCCACCACGGCGCCGGCCGGGGAGCTGCGCAGTGGCGCGCCGCAGGGCATGAGCTCCGAGGACGTCGAGGCGCGCAGCCGTCTGGGGCGGTTCATCACGATGACCGCCCTGCCCGGCGACCGGGAGGCGCTGCTGGCCAACGCGCTGGAGAACGAGGCGCCGACGGACATCGTCGCCGCCCTGGAGACCCTGCCCGAGGGCACCACCTACCAGACGATCTCCGAGGTGTGGGCCGCACTCGGGCACCGGAACGAGACGACGCGCTGGTGAGCGGGCCGACCCACGGCCTGCGACGAGACACCGGCGGAACAGGAGGAACCCCGAGATGAGTGGCGTCACCGAGCATGTGGACGTGCAGGTCCCGATCCGGACCGCATACGACCAGTGGACCCAGTTCGAGGAGTTCCCGCACTTCATGGAAGGTGTGCAGGAGGTCCGGCAGCTCTCGGACAGGATGACCCACTGGACCGTCGAGATCGCGGGCGTGAAGCGCGAGTTCGACGCCGAGATCACCGAGCAGTTGCCGGACGAGCGGGTGGCCTGGCGCTCCACCGGGGGCACCCAGCAGGCGGGCGTGGTGACGTTCCACCGCCTCGACGAGGGGCACACCCGGGTCACGCTCCAGATGGAGTTCGAGCCGCACGGCGTGGTCGAGCAGGCCGGCGACAAGCTGGGCGTGGTCGACCGGCGTGCCAAGGGTGACCTGGAGCGGTTCAAGCAGTTCATCGAGCGGCGCGGTCAGGAGACGGGCGCCTGGCGGGGCGCCGTCGACCGGCCCACCCCCTGAGCACCTCCCCCGTACCCGAGTCTGGATGGCCGCCGGCACCGCCGGCGGCCATCGCCGTGCCCGGCCGTTTGCGATCATCCGGTCCGGGTACCGCAGGGGAATGACCGACAACGACCGCCACGTGTGGCGCGACGAGGACCGCACTCCCCTGCACGAGCTGGACCAGGCCATCGCCCGGTCGGCCACGGACGGCCAGGGCGACGACGTCACCGCCAACGACGCCGACGAGGAGGCCGCGTTCGGCCACGGCCCGGAGGCGGTGGACCGGGGCGCCGGCCCGGAGGCCGAGCGGCGTGAGATGACCGATGCGGACCGGGCCTACCGGCCGTCGACGATCGGACGGACCGGCCCGGACAGCATGTGATCTCCGGCGGCTGCGGGCACCGTGCCGGTGCCCGCAGCCGCCGAAATCATGCTCGACGGAACGGCAAAAAATGCGGTACGGACGGTCGTGAAAACGGACAGCCCATCTAGAATCGGCCGAACGGCTGACGGCGCTCCCCCTGAGGCGCGCAAGACTTTCGGAATGCAACAGGGCTCCGGTTTTCTCTCCAGCCGTCAGCGCAAGCTCGCCTGGCTGGGCTTCCTGCTCGCCGCGATCCAGGCTCCGGTCTCGGCCCGGTTCACCGAGGACAGCTCCTGGCTGTTCAGCCTGGTGGTGGCGCTGATGGTAGCGACCGTGATCATCGCCGACGACGACGGCGCGCGCCGCCGCCCGGCCGACGCTCGCGCCTCCGACTGAGTCAGCTCGCGCTGGGGCGCGCCTCGTGCCCCGGCACTCCCCGGCTGCGGCGGCGCTCCTTCATCTCCGCCTCGTAGAGGTGCCGCCGGCCCTCGACCAGCTCGTCGCGGGCGTGCCGGTCCAGCTCCCGGAAGAGCGCGTAGTACCCGTCGTCGAAGTCCTCGACGATCTGGAACGTCCACCGTCCGGCGATGACGTTGCGGCCGAGCAGTTCCCTGTCGACCCGCTCGGCCAGTGCCGGGTGACCGGCGGAGCGGAACATCTCCACCGCGTCGTCGAGCATCAGGTCGGCGTGGCCGATGAGCTGGTGCAGCTCGTACAGGTGGCCCCGGGCCCGCTCGACGCACTCCAGGGCCTCGCTGAGCTTGCCCAGCGCCTCGACGGTGGCGTCACTCACTCCCTCCGGGCGCCGGTGTGCCCGGTCCGGCCCGTCGGCCCGTTGTCCCATCGTGCCCTCCGTGACCGTGCTCGCGTGGTCTGCGTACCGGACTTCTGCCCCCGGACGGGCGACTCAATCCCGGTGGAGGAGGCGGGGCACCCCCCGGACGATCCGGGCATCCGCCGCTCGGCCGAGGTCGGTCCCCGGCATGCGGCGTTAGCCTCGGACACCATGCGCGTGCCGAACAACCGGGTCGCGACCCGCCGCTCCGCGGCCGTGGCCGCGCGGACGACCCTCACCACGCTCGCCGCCGCCGTCGGCACCACCGGCCTCGCCGCGGCCTACGCGAACCCCGGGCTGCTCGCCGAGGTCGACCAGCACGCCGCGGGGGTACGCGACAGCCTCGACGGCGACCGCCGGCCGCTTACCGTCGCGGCGCTGGCCGGGTACGCCGAAGGGCTGCGCGAGGCGGCGGCCGAGCACGGCTGGACGCCGCCGGCCGGGCCGGAGGTGGACTGGTCCGAGCCGGACTGGATGCTCACCCGCCTGCTCGCGGTCTGCCTGCTGGCCCGCGGGCTGGACCCGCGTCACCTGGCCTGAGCCGGGCACGGCTACGGGGTGCCCGCGATCGCCCCGCGGACACCCCGTCACCCGTTGCCGTCAGCCGCCCGGCCGGCGGAACTGCTGTGTCTCGTCGCCCGCCTCGCCGGAGCGGTACGTGCCCGCGCCCGACATGGACGACTGCTGCTGCTGCCCCGCCGGCGTCGGTTGCCCGCCCCGGTCGGCCTGCTGCCGCTGGTAGTCGCCCCGGCCGGCCTGCTGCGCCTGCCGCTGCTGCCGGTACGCCCGGGACTCCTCGGCGGCCCGGTGCAGCCAGCCGTCCCATCGGTCCTGCATCGGCTTGATCAGACCACCACCGACACCCACGATCAGGATGCCGGCCACCGTGGCCAGGAACGCCACGAGCACCGGTGTGGTCACCGTGGTGGCGATGCCCACCTGGTTGAGCGCGGCGATCACGCCGAGCGCCAGGATGAAGATCGCCGTCACGTCGGCCAGCACACGGCCGTACGAGAGCCCGCCCAGCGCGCCGGAGACCAGGTCCCGGACAGCGTTGGCGATGGCGGCGGCGATCACCACGATCACGATCGCCACGAAGGCCCGCGGCAGCCAGGACACCACCCCGCGGATCAGATCGCTGATCGCGTTGGGTCCCCACACCCCGAAGGCGAACTGCAGGGTGAACAACAGGACCGCGTAGTAGGCCAATTTGGCCAGGATGTCGCTGGCGTCGTACTTGGTGCGTTCCAGGGCCCGTTTGATGCCGCCGCGTTCCACGGCGCGGTCGAATCCGACCCGTTCCAGTGCCGCGTCCACGATTTTGAGGACGGCTCGGGCGATGAGCCAACCCACGACGAGGATCGCGATGAACGCGATCGCCCGCGGTACGAAGAGCAGCACCGACCTCCAGAAGTCGGTCCAGGCCGCACTGATGTCGACCTGCCCGACCGCGAGGGTTTTCGGCATGATGTCCCTCCTGTCGCGTGAACTGCGCCGCCCGCATACCCGATGACCTCGGCAGCACGCCGGGCCGGACCGGGGCAATTTCCCGACATGGCCGGCCGAACGGGCACCGACCTGCCGGAACAGCCGCGCCGCCGGGTGCCCGTGTCCGCCACGGGGGCATGATCGGAACCAGCCCGACGTGCTCCGGTTAGGCTGCGGTCATGCCAGGCACCGTCGGTCGGGTTCCCACACCGCCCGCCCCCGCACCGGGAGCGCCCACCGATCCCGTCGTCGGCGGGCCGGCGGCCGGTGCCGTTCACCCCTGGGCCGGCACGTCGCTGGGCGCGCCGGACACCTGGGATCCCGCGGTCCGCGCGGTCGCCGACGTGGTGCTCGCCTCCCCGGTGCCGATGGCCCTGCTCCTCGGCGACGACCTGGTGGTCTTCTACAACGACGGGTACGCCGAGCTGATCGGCGACCGGCACCCGGACGCGCTGGGCCGGCCGGCGGCCGAGACGTTCGCCGAGGTGTGGCGCGACCCGGGCGCGGGCGAGGCGCTGAAACGGGTGTACCGGCACGGCGAGCCGTTCCTGCAACGGGAGGCGGTCCTGCCGGCCGACCGGCAGGGCCCGGCCGAGCCGGCCGTGTTCACCAGGGGCCACTGCCCGGTCCGCGACTCGGCCGGCCGCATCGTCGGCGTGCTCACCGTCTCGGCGCAGACCACCCAGCTGACCCAGCAGTTGCAGAGCCTGAGCGACTTCGCGGCGGCGCTGGCCGGCACGCTCACGCTCGACGACGTGGCGCGGGTGACGCTGCGCTACTGCCTGCACACCTTCGACGCCGACCGGGTGTCGTTCGCGGTGGACGAGGGCAGCGCGTGGCGGCTGGTCCGCCGCATCCGCGGCGAGCTGCTCGACGAGGCCGACGAGCGGCTGCCCCCGCTGTGGCGGCGGATGTCCGCCGAGTCGGCGCTGCCGGCGGTGGTGTCCGCGCGCAGTGGCGTGGCCTCGTTCACCGCCGACGGGCAGCCGCTGCGCGGTGTCGCGGCGGACCGGCACGACGAGAAGATCCGCGCGCTCGCGGCGCTACCGCTGCGCACGACGGTGGTCCGGGGCTCGCTGACCGTCGGCTACCGGGCGCCGCGCCCCTGGTCGCCTGCGGAACGGGCGCTGCTGACCGCGTCCGCGGAGCTGGTCGGTCAGGCCGCCGAGCGGGCCCGCCGGTTCGAGACCCAGCACGGCACCGCCCAGATGCTGCAACGCAGCATGCTGCCGGAACGGCTGCCGGACCTGCCCCGGCTGCGGATCGCCGCGCGGTACGACCCGGGCGTGGACGGCAACGCCGCGGGCGGCGACTTCTACGACGCGTTCCTGCTGCCCACCGGCGCGCTGGGCGTGGTGCTGGGCGACGTGGCCGGGCACGACGTGCAGGCCGCCGCCCGGATGGGGCAGGTACGCGCCGCGCTGCGCGCGCTCGCCCTCGTCGACTCCCGCCCGGACGCGGTGCTCGACGGACTGGACCGGCTGGTCAGCAGCCTCGGCGTCGAGGGCGGCACCCACGAGCTGTTCGTGACAGTGGTCTTCGGCGTGGTCGAGGCGGACCGCGAGCTGATCACGCTCGCCAGCGCCGGTCATCCCGCGCCGCTGATCCGCCGCGCCGGACCGGACGCGGCGGTGGCCGAGTTCGTCGACGTGCCGCCCGCCCCTCCGCTGGGCCTGGGCGGGCGGGCGCGTACCGTCACCGTGCCGTTCCGCCCCGGCGACACCCTGCTGCTCTACAGCGACGGCGTGGTGGAGCGGCGCCGGCAGGACCTGGCCGCCGGGATGGCCGGGCTGGGCGCGGCGGTGACCGGGGCGGTCGGCGGTGATCCGCGCGCGCTGTGCGCGGTGGCGACCGCGTCGGTCCCGGGCGCCACCGAGGACGACGTGGCGGTGCTCGCCGTGGAGTTCGCGGTGCGCCCCAGCCGGTCGGCGAGCATGGAGGTGCCGGCCGAGCCGACCGCGCCGAGCCGGGTCCGGCACTGGATGACCGCGCAGCTCGGCGAGTGGCGGGTGCCCGAGGCGGTGATCGGCGCCGCGGTGCTGTGCACCAGCGAGCTGACCACCAACGCGCTGCTGCACGCCGGCACCGCCGCCCGGGTCGAGGTCGACCTGTCCGCCGAGCGGCTGCTGGTGTCGGTGGCCGACTCCGGCACCCGGGGTCAGGTCACCCGGGCGCAGACCGACACGCTCAGCAGCCGGGGCCGTGGGCTCGGCCTGATCGAGGAGCTGAGCGACGCCTGGGGCACCGACCCGACCGTACGCGGCTCGACGGTCTGGTTCGAGATCCTCATTCCGGCGGGTGACTCACGCGTCGGCGACGCCCCGGCCGGGTAGGAGCCGGAGATGACTGACGACAAGCGACGCGGTGTCCTCTTCGACGTGGACGGCACCCTCGTCGATACGACCTACCTGCACACGGTGAGCTGGTGGGAGGCGCTGCGCCAGGGCGACCACCGGGTGCCCATGGCGCACGTGCACAGGTCCATCGGCATGGGCTCGGACAAGCTCCTCGACCACCTGCTCGGCGCCGAACGGGACCGCGACGCCGACGGCAGGCTCCGCGACGCCCACGACGCGCTCTACGCGGAGTACTGGGAGCGGCTGGCGCCGCTGCCTGGCGCCCGGGAGCTGCTGCGCGCCTGCGCGGAGCGCGGGCTGCGGGTGGTGCTGGCCACCTCGGCGGCCGAGCACGAGGTCACCGCGCTGCGGGCGGTGCTGGACGCGGACGACGTGATCGACTCGGTCACCTCGTCGGCCGACGCGCAGGAGAGCAAGCCGGCGCCGGACATCCTGGTCGCCGCGCTGGAGCAGTCCGGGCTGGCCGCCGAGCGGGTGGTGTTCGTCGGCGACTCAGTCTGGGACGTGGCCGCCGCCGGCAAGCTGGACATCCCCTGCATCGGGCTGACCTGCGGCGGCACCGGCCGGGCCGAGCTGGCCGGCGCGGGCGCGGTGGCCGTGTACGACGACCCGGCGGCGCTGCTGGACGCCCTGGCGGACAGCGCGATCGGCGCCCTCGGCTGACCGGCCGGTCAACCGCTGGGCGCGCGCAGGCTTAGCCGGGCCCGCTTCGGGGCACTGCTGGACTCCACCGCCCGGCCGCCGGGCGACGGAAGGGTGGTGTCGTGGAACCGGTCGATGTCGCGTTCGCTCTGCTGGGCGTCGGTGCGCTGCTGGCCGGGGTGCTGCCCCGCGTGCTGGAACGACGGCCGCTGTCGATGCCGATCGCGTTCCTCGGGCTCGGCATGCTCGTGTTCCTGCTGCCCACCGGTCTGCCCACACCGGACCCGCTGCGTTGGCCGGAACTGACCACCCACCTCACCGAGGTCGGGGTGATCGTCGCGCTGATGGGCGCCGGCCTGAAGATCGACCGTCCGTTGAGCTGGTCCCGCTGGTCGTCGACCTGGCGGCTGCTGGCGATCGCCATGCCGTTGTGCATCGCCGCGGTGGCGCTGCTCGGCTGGTGGTGGGCCGGTCTGGTGCCGGCCGCGGCGCTGCTGCTCGGCGCGGCGCTCGCCCCCACCGACCCGGTGCTCGCCTCGGACGTGCAGGTGGGCGAACCGACCGATGTGGAGGACTCGGAGGACGAGGTGCGCTTCGCGCTCACCTCGGAGGCGGGCCTGAACGACGGGCTCGCCTTCCCGTTCGTGTACGCGGCCATCGCGATCGCCACCACCGGGTTCGCGCCGTCCGGCTGGCTGGCCGAGTGGTTCGCGGTGGACGTGCTCTACAAGCTCGCCGCCGGGGTGGGCGGCGGGCTGCTCATCGGCTGGCTGCTCGGCAAGCTGTTCTTCCGCGCCCCGAGCAAGTTGCGGCTGGCCAAGCACTCCGAGGGCTTCCTCGCGCTGGCCGCGACGTTCCTGGCGTACGGGCTGGTCGAGGTGATCGGCGGGTACGGCTTCCTGGCGGTGTTCGTGGCCGCCCGGGCGATCCGGGCCGCCGAGCGCACAAACGAGTTCCACGCCGTGCTGCACGACTTCGCCGAGCAGGTGGAGCGGCTGCTCACGGTGCTGTTGCTGCTGTTGTTCGGCGGGGCCGTGATCGGCGGGCTGCTCGCGCCGCTGACGTGGCCGGCGGCGCTGGCCGGGCTGGCCCTGGTGCTGGTGATCCGGCCACTGGCCGGGTGGCTGTCGCTGCGCGGGGCGCCGGGGAAGCCGGCCGAGCACTGGGTGATCTCATTGTTCGGCATCCGCGGCGTCGGCTCGTTCTACTACCTGGCGTACGCCACCAGCAAGACCGACTTCCCGCAGGCGGATCTGGTCTGGGCCACGGTCGGTCTCGTGGTGGTGGTGTCGGTGGTGGTGCACGGCATCGCCGCGACACCGGTCATGCAGTTGCTGGACCGGGAGGGCGAACGCACCGGCGAGGGCGCACGGCCCGGCGCGGCGGCGCAACCGGTCGGCGCCAACGGCTGAGCGCCCCGGATCAGCCCAGCAGGGCGGCGAGCGCGCGCCCCAGGTCCCGGCCGGAACGCCAGGCGGTCTGCACGCGCGGGCGGCCGAACGCGTCACCGGCCAGACCGATCCCGTCGTCGTCCAGGTGGAACGTGACGCTCCCGGCGTGCGCCGCCGGTGTCGCGTACGTCCAGCGGTGCACGTGTGCCGACGCGGCCGGCTCGGGCAGTCCGAGCAGGTCGCGTACCGCCTGCTCGATCGCCGGGCCGGCGGCGGCGGGTCGGCGCAGGTGCCCGGCGGCGAAGTCGGCGGTGGTGTGCGCGACCAGCACGGGGGCACCGTCGCCGCGCCGGGCGCCGTCGTCGCAGACCAGGCTGAGCACGGGGTGGTCGTTGACGAACGCGCCGTGAAAGTCCGGCCAGCGGCGGGCGGGGAAGTGCAGCACCCCGGTCAGCGCCGACGACCAGCGCTGCGCGGCCACCGTCCGGGCGGCGTCGGCCAGCGCCGGGTCCAGCAGCGGCGCGGCCTGCGGGCCGGGCATGGCCAGCACGACCGCCTCGGCCTCGGCGCCGTCCACCCGGGGGCCGGGCTCGACGCGCATCACCAGCCGTTCGTACGTCACCGGCAGGTCGCCCGCGAGATGCTCGACGAGCGAGCGCAGCCCGCGCGGGGCGGCCCAGCGCATCGGGCCGCTGACCCGCTCGCGCCCGCCCGGCCCGTACGCGACGAGCGTGTCGGTCCACTCCCGCGCCAGCCCGGCGGCCCGCCACCGGTCCACCACGGCGGCGAAGTCCGGGTCGTCAACCGTGAAGTACGCGGCGCCCAGGTCGGCGGGACGGCCGTCGAAGCGCCCGCTGGCCATCCGCCCGCCGGTGACCCGGGCGCGTTCACGCACCCGCACCGGGACACCGGCCCGCGCCAGCTCGGCCGCGCAGGCCACCCCGGCGATGCCCGCGCCGACCACCAGCACACCCTTCCGGTCCGCCGTCACCAGGTGATCGTAGGCGGCGGACGGCATGAATCCGCCGAGCCGGGGTAGTGGTACACCTGTTCGAGGAGAGGTGATCAGCATGGCCGACCGCAACAACGCCAGCGGCAGGAACGTGAACCCGGACGCCGCCGTGAAGGATCCGGACGACTGGGTCACCGGCGACGAGCCGCCCACCGCCGCCCAGGAGTCTTACCTGCACACTCTGGCCCAGGAGGCGGGCGAGCCGGTGCCGGAGGGCCTGACCAAGGCCGAGGCGTCCCGGCGGATCGACGAGCTCCAGGCGGAGACCGGCCGGGGCCGCTGAGCTCAGCGCGGGGGCAGGCGGTGCAGCTCGACCCGGTCGAGCCGCCCCGCCGCCACCCGGGCGGTCAGGTAGGTGGCGTACGGCTGCGCCCGCCGGTCGGTGGGTGAGCCGGGGTTGAGCAGGCGAAGGCCGCCCGGGGCGACGCTGTCCCACGGGATGTGCGAGTGTCCGAAGACGAGCAGGTCGCAGTCGCCGTACGCGGCGGCGCAACGCTCCTCGCGGCGGGCCTTCGGGCCGGTCTCGTGCACCACGGCGACCCGCAGGCCGTCCAGTTCGACCCGGGCCACCTCGGGCAGCCGGGCGCGCAGCGCCGGCCCGTCGTTGTTGCCGTACACAGCGATCAGGCGGCGCGACCGCTCCTCCAGCGCGTCCAGCAGCGCCACATCCACCCAGTCCCCGGCGTGGACCACCACGTCCGCGGCCGCCACCGCCGCCCAGAGCGGCGCCGGAAGGTCCCGTGCCCGCTTCGGCACATGGGTGTCCGCCATGATCACGAGTTCCACACCCCCCATCCTCCCCCTCAGCGGGTGGCGGCGTCGGTGATGCGGCCGGCGGCGATGATCAGGCCGATGTGCGAGTACGCCTGCGGGAAGTTGCCCACCTGCTCGCCGGTGTCCTGGTCGATCTGCTCGGCGTAGAGGCCGAGGTCGTTGGTGCGGGCGGCGAGGCGCTCGAACAGCCGCCGGGCCCGGTCCAGCTCCCCCGCCTCGGCCAGGCAGGCGGCCAGCCAGAACGAGCAGATCACGAACCCGGCCGGGTCACCGTCCCAGCGCCGCAGCAGGCCGTCGCGGGACAGCCGCCGTTCCAGCACGTCCATCGTGGCGCGCATCCGTGCGTCGTCCGCCGGCAGGAAGCCGACCAGCGGCATGACCAGCACCGAGGCGTCCAGGTCGGCGGAGCCGAACGCCCCGGTGTACGCGCCGGCCTGCTCGTTCCAGCCGTGGGTGAGCACTGCCGCCCGTATCTCGTCGCGGGCGGCGGCCCAGCGCGCCACGTCCGCGGGCCCGCCGATGCGGGAGCCGAACCGCACCGCCCGGTCGAGCGCGGTCCAGCACTCCACCTTCGACGACACGTAGTGCCGCTGCGGGCCGCGCACCTCCCACATCCCCGCGTCGGGCCGGCGCCAGCCGCGCTCGGCCTGGTCGGCGAGAGTCCGCAGCAGGTCGCGGACCTCGAGCGACATGGGGTCGAGGTAGTACCGCATCAGCCAGGCGGCGTCGAGCACCTCGCCCAGCACGTCGTTCTGCCGCTGCCGCCAGGCGTCGTTGCCGACGAGCACCGGGCGGCTGTGCTCGTACCCGGCCAGGTGGTCGAGGTCGTGCTCGGTCAGGTCCCGCTCCCCCTCGACGCCGTACATGATCGGCACGGGCTCGTCGCCGATGCGGCCCATCGCCCGCGCCACCCAGGTGAACTGCCGGTCCGCCTCGTCCGGGCAGGCGGCCCGCCAGAGCGCCTGAAGCGTGAGGCTGAAGTCGCGCAACCACACGTAGCGGTAGTCGTAGTTGCGGTCGCCGCCGGGCTTCTCCGGCAGCGAGGTGGTCGCCGCCGCGACGACAGCGCCGCTCGGCGCGTACGTCATACCCTGCACGGCGAGCGCGCTGCGCCGCACCTCGTCGCGGTACTCGCCCTGGTAGTCGTGCAGCGCCGACCAGGACCGCCAGCCGGCGACCGTCTCGGCCACCACCTCGGCGGCGTCGGGCACCGCCGGTTCACCGCTGGCGTACGTCGGGGCGTACCCGAGGGTGAAGCGGTGGACGCTGCCGGCGCGGGCGGTGAACCGGCCGGCGGCGGTCCCCCCGGCGAGGGCCAGCGGGACGTCGGCGCGCAGTTCCAGGCGGCAGGCGCCGGCGGTGGCGGCCACCAATCCGTCGCGCTCGGTCAGGTAGGCGCCGACCCGGCCGTACTCGAAGCGCGGCGCGTAGTCGACGCGCATCGGCACCTCGCCGGTCAGCCCTTCGACCAGCCGGGCGAGCACTCGCGGCGAGCGCATCCCGATCTCGTGGCCGCGCGCGCCGGGCTCCAGCGCCAGCGCGTCGGTGACGGCGACCGCGCCGGTCGCCGTGGTGAAGACGGTACGCAGCACCAGCGTGTCGTCCAGGTAGGACCGGCTGCTGGTGGCCGCGCCCTCGGGCCGGATACTCCAGTGCCCGGCGTCCTCGTCGAGCAGGCGGCCGAAGACCGACGGCGCGTCGAACCGGGGCGGGCACCACCAGTTGACCGAGCCGTCGCTGTCGACGAGGGCCGCGCTGCGCCCGTCGGCGAGGAAGCCGTGCTCGCTGATGAGTCGGGTGGGCACGACTGTGGCTACCCGGCCCGGGTGCCGACATGCCTGGCCACATCGGTGCCGGTCGGCGCGTTACCGGTGTCCGGCGGCGGGAACGCGGCGGGTTGACGAAGGAGGATGCTCATGACCAGACCCTCGACTCCGACCGCGGCCTGGCAACCCGGAATGCCGGGCAGCGACAACCTCCCGTCCGGCCCGGGCGGTCGCCCGACGCCGCCGAGCGGGGACGGGCACGGCCCACATGCCGGGGCGGCGACCGTCACGATCGGCTCGTACCCGGACTATCCGTCCGCCCAGCGCGTGGTGGACTATCTGGCCGACAACCGGTTCCCGGTGGAACGTACCTCGATCGTCGGTACGGACCTCACGCTCGTGGAGACCGTGATGGGACGGCTCACCACGGGCCGGGCGGCCCTGCTCGGGGCCGGCACCGGCGCCTGGTTCGGCTTGTTCATCGGGTTGCTGTTCGGCATCTTCACCGCCGGCAACTGGCTGGCGGTGATCCTGGTCGGGCTGGTGATCGGCGCGATCTGGGGTGCCGTGTTCGGCGCGGTGGCGCACGCCATGAGCGGTGGGCAGCGTGACTTCACGTCGGCCAGTTCGCTGCGGGCCGCCCAGTACGCGGTCACTGTGGACGCGGAGCTGGCCGGTCAGGCCCAGCAACTGCTCAGCCGGATGCACCTGACACCGACCGGCGCCACCGCCCGCTGACGCGGGGTACGCGATGAGGGGAGGGCCGGTCGGCCCTCCCCTCATCCGTGGTAGACCCGCTCGCCGGCCGGTACGCGACCACCCCGTCCGGGCCGCCGGTGTCGATGCGCAGTTCCCGGAGGCCGGGCGCAGCGACGCCTCGGTCGTCCATCCCCCGACCCTAGCCGGGTTCATCATTTCAGGTTTTGAGAGAGGGCCGGCGTAAGCCATCCTGCGCTCGGCAGAATCACTCGTTGAAATTTTAAATAGTGCTACTCTCGGAGCCATGACGGAGAGCCTGGACGCGGAGCGGATGGCCTGCTGGCGCGCGTACATAGAGTCGAGCCAGCGGCTGTTCACCCGGCTCGAGGACGACCTACGCGCCGACAGCGACCTGAGCTTCGCCGACTACCACGTGCTGGTGCTGCTCTCCGAGGCGCCCGGCCAGCGGCTTCGCATGGGTGAGCTGGCCGACCGGCTGGTGTTCTCGCCGAGCCGGCTGACCTACCAGGTCACCACCATGCAGAAGCGCGGCCTCGTGGCGAAGGAGGCGTGTCCGGCGGACCGGCGCGGCAGCGAGGCCGTGCTCACCGCGGCCGGCCTGCTCGCCCTGCACGAGGCCGCGCCGCACCACCTGCGCTCCGTGCGCGCCCACCTGATCGACGACCTCGACGACGCCGAGGTCGCCTGCCTCACCCGGGTCTTCGAGCGGCTCGGCCGGCGCCTGCGCGCCGACCGCACCGCGTCGTCCACCCCGGCCGACAAGTAAGGAGCCCCGCGATGCCCGCGATCACCGTCGACGACGTCCTCGTCCTGCCCCGCCTGCCGAAGCTCGGCGAGGCCACCGAATACCGCTCGGTCCGCCGGGTCACCACCGCGCCCAGCGGGTACGAAGGTGAGGGTTTCCCGGTCCGCCGGGCCTTCGCCGGGGTGCCGATGAGCGAGCTGGACCCGTTCATCCACCTCGACCAGATGGGCGAGGTCGACTACGCGCCGGGCGAGCCGAAGGGCACCTCCTGGCACCCGCACCGCGGCTTCGAGACGGTGACCTACATGATCGACGGGATCATGGACCACCAGGACTCGACCGGTGGCGGCGGCACCATCACCGACGGCGACACCCAGTGGATGACGGCAGGTAGTGGCCTGCTGCACATCGAGGCGCCGCCGGAGCACCTGGTGATGAGCGGCGGGCTGTTCCACGGCCTGCAACTCTGGGTCAACCTGCCCCGGGTGGCCAAGATGAGCGAGCCCCGCTACCAGGACATCCGCGGCCGGGAGTCGGCGCTGCTGACCACGCCCGACGGCGGCGGCCTGATCCGGGTCATCGCCGGCGAGGTCGCCGGGCACCAGGGCCCGGGCTCGACGCACACGCCGATCACCATCGCGCACGTCACGTTGCAGCCCGGCGCCGAGCTGAGCCTGCCGTGGCGGTCGGACTTCAACGCGCTGGTGTACGTGCTGGCCGGCCGGGGCACCATCGGCACCGACCGGCGGCCGATCCACCTCGGCCAGCTCGCCGTGCACGGGCCCGGCGAGGCGCTGCGGATCACCGCCGATCCGAGGCAGGACGCCAACGCCCCGGCGCTGGAGCTCTACCTGATGGGCGGCCAGCCGATCCGCGAGCCGGTGGCGCACTACGGCCCGTTCGTGATGAACACCCGCGCCGAGCTGATCGAGGCGGTCGAGGACTTCCAGGCTGGCCGGCTCGGGGTCGTCCCGACCGGGCGGGTGCCGCACAGCGACGGCCAGGGCGACCGGCCCTGACCTGCCACGGGCGCCCCGGTTCGCCGGGGCGCCCCGGCGCGGTCTCAGGAGACGGCGAAGATCCCGGCCACCCCCAGGATCACCATCAACAGGACCGCCACCAGCGCACCCCGCTCCCCCTCCACCGCCTGGTCGCGGTCGGTCACGCTGTTCGTCGTCTCGGCGGGCATGTCGGTGCCTCCTCGGCTTCGCGGTCCAGGGGTCCGGCGCACCCCTGACGCGCGGCGCCGACGCCTGCTGCTCGGCGTGCGGGGCCCTGCCGGGGGTCCTACCGTGTGAGGACGTCGTCGACCTCGGGGGGTGGAACGTGACTCTGCGGGACTGGTTCCTCACCGCACAGGAACGCGCCAACCCGGGGTCTGAGTTACCCGTCTGGACCGATGGAAACCTCGCCGAGCCGCTGATTCACGGTGCCGCGTACTTCGATCGCCTGGTCAGCGAGGTGGAATCGCTCACAGCGGGCGACCACCTGTTCTTCACCGACTGGCGCGGCGACCCGGACGAGCGGATGCGCCCGGACGGCCCGACGGTGGCGCAGTTGTTCGCCCGGGCCGCCCAGCGCGGCGTGATCGTCAAGGGCCTGATCTGGCGTTCCCACGTCGACACGCTCTCCTACAGCGAGGCGGAGAACCGCGACCTCAGCGAGGCGATCCGCGCGGCCGGCGGCGAGGTGCTGCTCGACCAGCGGGTCCGGCGCGGCGGCTCGCACCACCAGAAGCTGGTGGTGCTGCGGCGCCCCGGCGACCCGAGCCGCGACATCGCCTTCGCCGGCGGCATCGACCTGTGCCACAGCCGCCGCGACGACGCCGGCCACGCCGGCGACCCGCAACCGGTGGCCATGTCCCCCCGGTACGGCCCCACGCCGCCCTGGCACGACGTGCAGCTCGCGGTGCGCGGGCCGGTGGTCGGCGCGCTCGACACGACGTTCCGGGAGCGGTGGACCGACCCGATGCCGCTGGACTCGGAGAACCCGATGGCGTACCTGCGGGACCGGCTGCGCGGCGCCGACCTGCGCCCGGACCCGCTTCCCGCGCAGCCCGCCGATCCGCCACCGTGCGGGCCGCACCACGTGCAGGTGCTGCGCACCTACCCGGCGGTACGACCCCGCTACTCCTTCGCCCCGGACGGCGAGCGCACCGTGGCCCGCGGCTACACCAAGGCGGTACGCCGGGCCCGGCGGCTGATCTACCTGGAGGACCAGTACCTCTGGTCGACCGAGGTGGCCGAGCTGTTCGCGCAGGCGCTGCGGGAGCACCCGGACCTGCACCTGGTGGCGGTCGTGCCCCGGCACCCGGACGTGGACGGCCGGCTCGCACTGCCGCCGAACCTGGTGGGCCGGGAGCAGGCGCTGTCGCTGTGCCACCGGGCCGCGCCGGAACGGGTGCACGTGTTCGACGTGGAGAACCACGACGGCACGCCGGTCTACGTGCACGCCAAGGTCTGCGTGGTGGACGACGTCTGGGCCAGCGTGGGCAGCGACAACTTCAACCGCCGATCCTGGACGCACGACAGCGAGCTGTCCTGTGCCGTACTCGACGACACCCGCGACGAGCGGGCGCCGGCCGACCCGGCCGGGCTGGGCGACGGCGCCCGAGCGTTCGCCCGCGACCTGCGGCTGCGGCTGTGGCGCGAGCACCTGGACCGCGATCCCGGCGGCGGGCAGGACGGCGATCTGCTGGACCCGGCGGACGCGGTGACGACGATCACCGCGGCGGCCGATGAGCTGGACCGCTGGCACGCCGGGGGCCGGGTCGGTCCCCGTCCGCCGGGCCGGTTGCGGCCGCACCGCCCGGAGCGCCTGCCCTGGCGTACGCGGCTCTGGGCGCTACCGGCGTACCGGCTGGTCTACGACCCGGACGGCAGGCCACTGCGGGCCCGCCGGGCCGGCACCTGGTGAAGCCAGGTATAGGCCCCTTCACACCGTTCACGTCCACCTACACCTTAAGTACATCGTACTTTCGGCTAGATTTCCGCAGCACGATCGGGCTATGGTGGCTTCCGAACGTACGAACAACATCTAAACCTAAGCGTCACGTCTTTTTTCTTCCGTGGACGAGGTGCAGGGAGGACCACCCATGACCGCTCCCACGATCAGCGCCCCGGCGACCACGCCGGCCGGCTCCTCGAAGCTCGACCCCCGCTCGCTCACCGACAGCGCCGCCGACCTGCTCGCCGCGATGGCCGCGCTGCCCGCCGACCACCCGTCGCGGCCCGCGCTGCGCGACCGTGCCATCGAGGCGTGGCTGCCGCTGGCGAACCACCTGGCCCACCGCTACGGCGGCCGGGGCGAACCCAGCGACGACCTGGCGCAGACCGCCGCGATCGGCCTGATCAAGGCCATCGACAAGTTCGACCCGTCGCGCGGCGTCGACTTCGCCGGCTACGCCATCCCCACCATCATCGGCGAGCTGAAGCGTCACTTCCGCGACCGCACCTGGGACATCCGGGTGCCCCGCCGGCTCCAGGAGCTGCGCCTGGCGATCTCCGACGCCAACAGCACGCTGCTGCAGACGCTCGGCCGCTCGCCGACTGTCGCCGACATCGCCGCCCACCTCAAGCTCACCGAGGAAGAGGTGCTGGAGGGCCTGGAGGGCGCCCGCGCCTACAACGCGGTGTCGCTGTCCACCCCGACCGGCGACGGCGAGCGGGCCACCGAGCTGGGCGACCTGCTCGGCGGCGAGGACGGCGAGTTCGAGCTGGCCGAGATGCGGGTGGCCCTCGGCCCGGCGCTGGCCACGCTCGACCAACGCGAGCAGAAGATCCTCACGCTGCGCTTCTACGGCAACCTGACCCAGTCGCAGATCGCCGAGCAGATCGGCGTCTCGCAGATGCACGTGTCCCGGCTGCTGGCCCGGGCCCTGACCAAGCTGCGCGGGCAGCTCGACGGAACCTACTAGGGGGTGGCGGCGGCCGGGGCGGCGGACCCGGCGTCGCGGTCCACCCGGCCCGGTCGGCGGTGCGCCGGCCGGGCCGTTCCGTGTCCGGGGGTGGCGCCGGCAGTGCCGTTCCGTCCCAGGCCGTAGCAACGGGTGACGGAGCGGATACGACGTGACCCGGCGTGCGGCGGGGGGCACCTCGGGGCGTGCGGCGGCGCGGTGCGAGAGTGGGTCGGTGCTCGCCGACATCCCGCTCGACCTGCCGGTCCGCCCGGTCCTGCCGGCGCTGATCGACGCGCTGCGCGAGCGCGGTGCCGCCGTCCTGGTGGCGCCGCCGGGCACCGGCAAGACCACCACCGCGCCGCTCGCGGTCGCCGGCGCGGTCACCGGCCGCGTGGTGATCGCGCAGCCCAGACGGGTTGCCGCCCGCGCCGCCGCGCACCGGATGGCCGCCCTGCTCGGCGAGCGGGTCGGCGACCGGATCGGGTACGCGGTGCGCGGCGAGCGCCGGGCCGGGCCGCGTACCCGGGTGGAGGTGGTCACCACCGGCCTGCTGGTCCGTCGCCTGCACCACGACCCGGAGCTGCCCGGCGTGGACGCGGTGCTGCTCGACGAGTGCCACGAACGGCAGCTCGACGCGGACCTGGCACTGGCGTTCAGCGTCGAGGCGCGCGGCACGCTGCGCCCGGATCTCTGGCTGCTGGCCATGTCGGCCACCCCGCAGACCGACCGGTTCGCCACGCTGCTCGGCGCGGGCCACCCCGCCCCGGTGGTACGCGCCGAGGCGGCGCTGCACCCGGTCGAGCGGGTGTGGGCGCCGCCGCCGCGCCCGGTGACGCCACCCGGCGCCGGCCGGGTCCATCCGGCGCTGCTGGACCACGTGGCCGCCACGGTCCGCCGGGCGTTGCGCGAGCACGACGGGGACGTGCTGGTCTTCCTGCCGGGCGCGGGCGAGATCGCCGCCGTCACGGGCCGGCTGGCCGACCTGCGTGACCACGTCACGGTCCTGCCGCTGCACGGCCGGCTGCCCGGAGCCGCCCAGGACGCGGCCCTCACCCCGGCCGCCGGGCGGCGCGTGGTGCTCGCGACGGCGGTGGCGGAGAGCAGCCTGACCGTCCCCGGCGTACGGGTGGTGGTGGACGCCGGACTGAGCCGCGTGCCCCGTACCGACCTGGCCCGAGGGCTGGGCGCGCTGGTCACGGTGCCGGTGTCGCGGGCGGGAGCGACCCAGCGCGCCGGCCGGGCCGGCCGGGAGGCGCCCGGCGCCGTCTACCGCTGCTGGTCGGAGGCGACGCACGCGCGGCTCGCCCCGCAGCCGGAACCGGAGATCGCCACCGCCGACCTGACCGGGTTCGCGCTGGAGCTGGCGGCCTGGGGCACACCGGACGGCGCCGGGCTGGCGCTGCCCGACCCGCCGCCGCCGGCCGCGCTGACCGTGGCGCGGGAGACGCTGACCACGCTCGGCGCGGTGGACCACGAGGGCCGAATCACGGCACGGGGGCGAGCGGTCGCGGCGGTGGGCACGCATCCCCGGCTGGCGCGGGCACTGCTGGACGGCGTGCCCCGGGTGGGCGCCGAACGGGCCGCCCAGGTGGTGGCGATCCTCGGCGAGGACACGCTGGGCGGGACGGGAGACGACCTGCCCGCCCGCTGGCGGCGGCTGCGCGACGGCACCGACCCGGCCGCCACCGCGCGCTGGCGCACCGAGGTACGCCGGCTGCGCGCCGCCCTGCCCACCGACCAGCGCCCCGCCGACCGCGTGAACCAGCGGGAGCGGCTGCCGGACGATCTGGCCGCGGGGCTGCTCGCCGGGCTGGCGTACCCGGAACGGCTGGCCCGGGCGCGGCGGCCTGGCGGGTCCGCGTACCTGATGGCCGGCGGGACCGCCGCGGAGCTGGCGCCCGGGTCAGGGCTGGCCGGAGCGGCGTGGCTGGCCGTCGCGGTGGCCGACCGCTCCCCCGGCGCCCCGGCCGCCCGGGTGCGGCTGGCCGCGCCGATCGACGAGGCGACCGCCCGGGAGGCCGGGGCGGCGCTGCTGCGCTCGGGGCGGGAGGTGGTTTGGTCCGGCGGGGACGTGGTGGCCCGGGAGCTGGTCCGGCTCGGCGCCGTCGAGCTGGTCGACCGGCCGCTGACCGCGCCGGAGCCGAAGCTGGTCGCGGCGGCGCTGCTGGACGGGCTCCGGCAGGAGGGGCCGGGGCTGCTGCGCTGGACGCCGGAGGCGACCGGGCTGCGCCAGCGGCTGGCGTTCTGCCGCCGGGCGCTGGGCGACGACTGGCCGGACGTCTCCGACGCCGCGCTGCTGGCCCGCGCCGAGGAATGGTTCGGCCCGGAGCTGGCCCGCGCCCGCCGCCGGGCGGACCTCGGCCGGGTGGACGTGGCGGCGGCACTGCGCCGGCTGCTGGACTGGCGGCAGGCCGCGCGACTGGACGAGCTGGCGCCGGAGCGACTCGCGGTGCCCAGCGGCTCGCGGATCCGGGTCGACTACGCCGACCCGGCCGCCCCGGTGCTGGCGGTCAAGCTCCAGGAGACATTCGGCTGGCGAGACGTGCCGCGCGTCGCCGACGGGCGGGTGCCGGTGCTGCTGCACCTGCTCTCCCCCGCCGGGCGGCCGGTGGCGGTCACCGCCGACCTGGCCTCGTTCTGGCGCACCGGCTATCCGCAGGTACGGGCGGAGCTGCGCGGACGCTACCCGCGCCACCCCTGGCCGGAGGATCCGACCACCGCCGAGCCGACCCGCCGGGCCAGCCCGCGCGGGCGGTGAGGGCTGGCTACTCCTCGACCACGTCGGCGATCACGACGGTGATGTTGTCCGGGCCGCCGGCCCGCAACGCCAGGTCGATCAGCCGGGCCGCGCAGGCGTCGCGTTCCGGCTGCTCGCTGAGCACCTCGGTGAGCGTGTCCGCGCGGACCACGTTGGAGAGGCCGTCGCTGCACAGCAGCCAGCGGTCACCGGCCCGGGGCACCATCGTGGCGTACGACGGGGAGACCTCGTCGCCCTGCAACGCCTGGGTCACCACGGCCCGCCGAGGGTGGCTGCTGGCCTGCTCGGCGGTGATGACGCCCTGGTCGACGAGCATCTGCACGAACGTGTCGTCGCGGGTGACCTGCTTGAGCACGCCCTCGCGGTACAGGTAGGCCCGAGAGTCGCCGACGTGCGCCAGCGCCAGGCAGCTACCGGTGCGGGCGAACAGCAACGCGGTGAGCGTGGTGCCCATGCCCTGGCGTTCCGGATCCTCCTCGACGGCCTGGCGGATCCGCGCGGTGGCCAGCTCGATCCCGCCCTGGAGCGCGGCGACGAGCGCGTCCTCCGGCGTCGCCAGGTCCAGCGGGGCGATCGCGTCGATGGCGATGCGGCTGGCCAGGTCGCCGGCCGCCATGCCGCCCATGCCGTCGGCGACCGCCACCAACCAGGCGCCCGCGTGCTGCGCGTCCTGGTTGCCGCTGCGGATCAGCCCACGGTCGCTCGCTCCGACGGAACGAAGCTTCAGGGTCATGGGTCGCAGCCTGCCAGGTCGAGGGCTCGGATGTCTCTAGGAGATCACTGACATCGTACGTGGCGCGCGGAATCCCCCCGCGCGCGGGCCGCGCACCTCATCGGGCCGGATCGATTGACAGCGACGGAACGCGGTGGAAACATCGGGCTGATATTGGGAGCGCTCCCAGCTTCCGGTCTCCCCCATCACCCCCGAGCACGGAAGGAACCTCCGTGACCCGATCCCGTCGTCGGCTCGCCGCGATCGCGGCTACCACGCTGGCGCTCACCGGCCTCACCGCCGGCCCGGCGAGCGCCGAGGTGCCGCCGGACGCCCCCGAACAACTACGCAACGGCGACTTCAGCGCCGGTGTCTCACCCTGGTTCTCCTACGGCACCGGCGACCTCGCTGTCGCCGACGGCCGGCTCTGCACCTCCGTCGCCGCCGGCACCGCCAACCCGTGGGACGCCGGCATCGGCCAGGACGCGGTGCCGCTGACCGAGGGCGCCGAGTACGAACTGTCCTTCGACGTCTCCGCCACCCCCGGCGCGGCCGTCAAGGCGGTGCTCCAACTCGGCAGCGCCCCGTACACCACGTACGCGAGCGTCGACGCGACCGCCACCGGCACCGCTCGGCACGTCACCACCACGTTCACCTCCCCCGCGGACAACCCCACCGCGCAACTGATCTTCCAGGTCGGCGGCAGCGCCGAGGCGCAGACGTTCTGCCTGGACAACGTGTCGCTGCGCGGCGGGGAGCCGGCGCCGCCGTACGAGCCGGACACCGGGCCCCGGGTCCGGGTCAACCAGGTCGGCTACCTGCCCGGCGGTCCGAAGCACGCGACTGTGGTCACCGAGGCCACCGACGCGCTGCCCTGGCAGCTCAAGTCGGCCGCCGGCGCGGTGGTCGCCAGCGGGCAGACCACGCCGCGCGGCACGGACGCCGCCTCGGCGCAGAACGTGCAGACCGTCGACTTCTCCGCGTACCGCACGCCGGGCACGGGCTACACGCTCACCGTGGACGGCGAGACCAGCCACCCGTTCGACATCTCCGGCGCGCTCTACGACCGGCTGCGCGCCGACTCGCTCCAGTTCTTCTACGCCCAGCGCAGCGGCATCGAGATCGACGGCGACCTGATCGGCGAGGAGTACGCCCGCCCCGCCGGCCACCTGGACGTCGCGCCGAACCAGGGCGACACGAACGTGCCGTGCCAGGCCGGCGTCTGCGACTACTCGCTGGACGTGCGCGGCGGCTGGTACGACGCGGGCGACCACGGCAAGTACGTCGTCAACGGCGGCATCGCCACCTACCAGTTGCTGAGCACCTTCGAGCGGACCAAGACCGCCGAGACCGCCGACGGCGGCGCCGCCCTGGGCGACTCCACGCTGCGGGTGCCCGAGCGCGGCAACGACGTGCCGGACGTGCTCGACGAGGCCCGCTGGGAGCTGGAGTTCCTGCTGCGCATGCAGGTGCCGGCCGGCAAGCCGCTGGCCGGGATGGTCCACCACAAGATCCACGACCGGAACTGGACCGGCCTGCCGCTGCAGCCGCAGGACGACCCGCAGCCGCGCGAGCTGCACGCGCCGTCCACCGCCGCCACGCTGAACCTGGCCGCTGTCGCGGCGCAGTGCCAGCGCCTGTACGCCCCGTACGACGCCGCGTTCGCCGCGCGCTGCGGCACCGCCGCGAAGACCGCGTACGCGGCGGCCAAGGAGCACCCGGCGATCTACGCCTCGGCCAGCGACGGCACCGGCGGCGGCGCGTACGACGACACGAACGTCAGCGACGAGTTCTACTGGGCCGCTGTCGAGCTGTGGCTGACCACCGGCGACAAGGCGTACCTGGCCGACGTCACCGGCTCGCCGCTGCACACCGCCGACGTGTTCGCCGCGAACGGCGCGTTCGGCTGGCAGAGCGTCGCCGCGCTGGGTCGCCTCGACCTGGCCACGGTGCCGAACACGCTGCCCGCCGCGGAGAAGACCCGCATCCGCGAGTCCATCACCGCCGCCGCCGACAGCTACCTGGCCACCATCGCCGGCCAGGCGTACGGGCTGCCGTTCCCGGGCAGCGCCGACGCGTACGTCTGGGGCAGCAACAGCAACCTGGTGAACAACGCGATCGTGCTGGCCACCGCGTTCGACCTGAGCCGGGACGCGAAGTACCGGGACGGCGCGGCGCAGGCCGCCGACTACCTGTTCGGCCGCAACGCGTTGAACATGTCGTACGTGACCGGCTGGGGCGAGCAGCACGCCCGCAACCAGCACAGCCGCATCTTCGGCCACCAGCTGAACCCGGACCTGCCGCGCCCGCCGGCCGGTTCGCTCGCCGGTGGTCCGAACGCCGCGCTCCAGGACCCGTTCGCGGCGAACCTGCTCGCCGGGTGCGCGCCGATGTTCTGCTACGTCGACGACATCAACTCGTACGCGACGAACGAGGTGGCGATCAACTGGAACTCGGCGCTGGCCTGGCTCGCGTCGTTCCTGGCCGACCAGGGTGACTCCGGCGCGGTGCCGGCGCGGTCCTGCGCGGTCAGCTACACCACGCACGGGAGCTGGCCGTCCGGCTTCACCACCCAGGTGACGGTGCGCAACACCGGCACGACGGCGGTGAACGGCTGGAACCTGCGCTGGGCCTTCCTCAGCGGTCAGAAGGTGAGCCAGTCCTGGTCGGCGCAGGTCGGCCAGAGCGGCGCCACGGTCACCGCGAAGAACCTGTCGTGGAACGCGAAGCTGGCGCCCGGCGCCAGCACCACGTTCGGCTTCAACGGCGTCTCCTCCCCCGGCCCCAACCCCGACCCCGGGCTGGTCACGCTGAACGGAAAGGCCTGCACGGTCTCCTGACCGGCTTTCCCGCTCCAACCGGGCGCCATCGCAGGACCGGGTACGGTCCTGCGATGGCGTACCTGTTCCTGCTCGGCGCGATCACCGCCGAGGTGATCGGCACGAGTCTGCTCAAGGCCACCGACGGCTTCACCCGGCTCTGGCCCACGCTCGGCCTCGCCGTGGCGTACCTGTCCGCGTTCGGGTTGCTCTCGCTGGCCGTCAAGGACATCCCGGTCGGCGTCGCGTACGCGATCTGGTCCGGGCTCGGCACCGCCGCCATCATGGCGATCGGCGCGGCGTTCCTGGGCGAGCCGCTGAGCGTGGCGAAGGTGGTCGGCGCGGGACTGGTCATCGCCGGGGTCGTGGTGCTCAACCTCGGCGGCGCCCACTGAGCGCGGCCCGGCTCAGCCCGGCCGCCCCGCCGGGCGCGGGACGGGGCGGCGCATCGCGATCCGCTCGGCCGGGTCGAGGCCCAGCGCCGCCTCGGCGGCCAGCAGCTCGATCAGGCCCGCCGTCAGCTCCGTCCCGCTCAGCTCGCGGAATCCGCACCGCACGTAGTAGGGCCCGTTCCACGGCACCGAGCGGAACGTGGTCAGCGTCAGCGCCGGCAACCCCTGCGACGACGCCCACCCCGCCACCCGGTCGAGCAGACGCCGCCCGATGCCACGCCGGGCGTACGCCGGATCGACGCTGAGCTGCTGCACGTGCGCCGCCCCGTCGACCACATCGGCCAGCACGAACGCGATCGGCCGGTCGGCCGGGTCGGTCGCCACCCACAGCCGGCCGGCGCGCTGCCCCGCGGCCAGCGCCTCGACCGGCAGCGGCGGCATGTCGGCCACCAGGGTCATGCCGATCTCCCGGAACGGGGCGCCGGAGGCCACCTCGATCCGCTGCACCTCGGTCAGTTCCTCGGCCGTGGCGATCCTGCTGCGCTCCACGGCGCCGACACTGGCAGAGCGGGGACCGGCAGGCGAGCGGATTTCCCGCACCGCGCTCGATCCGGGTGTTTCGGCGGTGACCAGCGGCGGCGACGCCCCGGCGGGCTCGCGGTGTGACAGGCGTCGCCCCGAGCGGGGCTCCGGGCCAGCCGGAACAGTCCTAGCGTCGATCCCATGGCCCTCGCCGGACCCCGCTGATGGGAAGCGTCTCGCCGCTTCCGCCGCCCGGGCCGCTGCGCACGCTCGCGTACGCCACGCTGGTCAACACCCTCGGCGCAGGGCTGTGGCTGGCGGGCGGGGCGCTCTACCTGACCCGGGACGTGGGCCTCTCCGCCACCTCGGTGGGCGCCGGACTGACCGTCGCCGGGCTGGTCGGGCTGAGCGCGAGCGTGCCACTGGGCGGGCTTGCCGACAGGTGGGACCCGCGTACGCTCCGGGCCGTCCTCCAGGTGGGCCAGGCCGTGGCCGCGCTGGCGTACCTGCTGGTCGGCTCGTTCCCGGCGTTCCTGGCGGTGGCCGTGCCGGAGGCGCTGCTCGCGGCCGGCAACCTGGCGGTACGGGCGGCACTCGTCGCCGCGGTGGGCGGCCCGGACGGCCGGGTGCACGCCTTCGCCACGCTGCGCGCGGTGGCGAACCTGGGCATCACCGTCGGCACCGCGCTGGCCGGGATCGCCCTGGCAGTGGACACACACCGGGCGTACCAGGTGCTCATCGTCGGCAACGCGGCCACCTACCTGCTCTCGGCGGCGCTGCTGCTGCGCCTGCCGCCGCAACCGGCCGCCGACGGCGCACGACGCACGCCGGGCACGCTGCGGCGCGGCGGGCGACCACGGCGCGGCGGACCGCTGCGGGACGGACGGTTCCTCGCGGTGAGCGGCACGTCGGCGGTGCTGAGCACGCACGCGACGGTGCTCGTGCTCGTCGTGCCGCTGTGGACGGTGAACCGGGCCGGCGCGCCGCCACCGGTGGTGTCGGCGGTGCTGCTCGTCAACACGGTGCTCACCGTGCTGCTCGCGGTGCGGCTGAGCCGGGGCGCGGAGCGGGCCGCACCGGCCGCCCGGAAGCTGCGCCGGGCGGGGCTGGTGCTCGCCGCGGCGACACCCCTGTACGCCGTGACCGGCGTCCTGCCGGTGCTCCCGGCGGTCGTGCTGCTGCTCGTCGCCACCGCGGTGTGGACGGTGGGCGACCTGTGGCACGGCGCGGCCGGTGCGGGGCTCGCCTACGACCTGGCCCCGCCCGGGGCGATCGGGGCGTACCAGGGCGGGGACGGCCTGCTCGCCGGGCTGGCCCAGGCGCTCGGCCGTGGCCTGCTCACGCTGCTGGTACTCGGCGGAGGTCCGGCCGGCTGGCTGGTGCTCGGCGGGGTCTTCGCCGCCGCCGGGCTGGCCGCCCCGGCGCTGACCCGCCGCGCGGTGGCGAACCGGTCGGCGCCGCAGGCCCGACCCGCCGGCGTGCCCGGCTGAGCGCGGTGTAGCAGCATGGCGGGATGACCGACCAGTCCTCCCTCACCATCCGCCCGGGTGGACCCGGCGACGCGCCCACGCTGCTGCGGCTGCTCGACAGCGCCACCGCCTGGCTGGCCGAACGCGGGCGTACCGACCAGTGGGGCGCCGAGCCGGCGTCGATCGACCCGCGCCGCATCGCCCAGGCCGACGCGTGGGCGGCCGGGGACGGCCTGCACCTCGCCGAGATCGACGCGACGGTGGTGGGCGCGCTCGTGGTGGGCGCGGCCACCGACTATGTGCCGCCGGCCACCGAACCGGAGCTGTACGTGAACCTGCTGGTCACCGACCGGGCGTACGCGGGGCGTGGGGTCGGTGCGGGGCTGCTGGCGTACGCGGCGGAGCTGGCTCGCGCACGCGGTGTGGGCCTGCTGCGGGTGGACTGCTTCCGCAGCCCGGACCGGGCGCTCGTGCGGTTCTACGAGCGCTGCGGCTTCACCGCCACCGAGCCGTTCACTGTGGAGCGGCCGGGCCGCGAGCCGTGGACCGGGCAGGTGCTGGAGCGCCGGGTCGGCTGAGTCAGCCGGCCCAGCCGATGACGACCGGGAACTGCACCGGAGGCGCCGGGTCACGCCGGCGGATCCGGGGCACGAGCCGGGCCAGGTAGGTGGCCGGGAACACCCAGACGAACCGGGCCAGGAAGACGGCGGCCAGCACCGCGGCGGTGATCGCGGCCAGCGAGCCGAACGGCTCGTCGATGTCGCGGACCACCTCCGGCAGTTGCAGGCCGACCAGCAGGAAGACCAGCCCTTCCAGCAGGAACCGGATGAGCCGCCAGAACGCGGTCACCTGCAGGCGGGAGGCGGCCGACAGCAGCGTGGGCAGCTTGTGCCCGATGCCCAGGCCGGTCACCACGACCGCGACCACACCGGAGGCGTGGATCTCCTCGGCGGCGAAGACCACGGCGAACGGCACGATCAGCGACAGCGCGTTGTCCAGCACCGGGTCGGTGATGCGCTTGTGCAGGTAGCCGAAGACCACCACGCCGAGCAGGCCGACCAGGATGCCGCCGCCGGCCGCGACGACCACCTCCCGGGCCACGTCGCCGACGCCGACCCCGCCGGTGGTGGCGGTCGCGGCGACGATCGCCACCCGCAGCAGCACCAGCGCGGTGGCGTCGTTGACCAGGCTCTCGCCCTCCAGGATGGTGACGACCCGCCGGGGCAGGCCGACCCGGCGGGCCACCGCGGTGGCGGCGACCGCGTCCGGCGGCGCCACCACCGCGCCGAGCGCCAGGCAGATCGCGTACGGCAGCTCGGGCAGGAACCAGTGCACTACGGTGCCCACCGCGAACGCGGTGAAGACGACCAGCCCGACGGCGAGCAGCAGGATCGGCCGCAGGTTGAGCCGGAACGCCGGCACCGACGTCTCCAGCGCCGCCACGTAGAGCAGCGGCGGCAGGATGCCCACCAGCACCAGGTCCGGGTCCAGCCGCACGTGCGGGAAGAACGGCAGGAAGGACAGTGCGAGGCCGAGCACCACCAGCAGGATCGGCGCCAGCAGGCCGAGCCGGCGGGCCAGCGCCGCGCCGAAGGTCGCGATGGCCAGGAAGACCACGACCTCGAACAGAGCATCCACGACCGTCGAGCTTATGTGCCGGCGGCCCGGTGTGGGATCAGGCGGCGGAGCGCAGCTTCGGCAGCACCTCGGCGCCGAACGTGTCGATGAACGCGCGCTGCTCCTGCCCGACGTGGTGCAGGGCGATCTGGTCGAAGCCCAGCGCCATGTACTCCTCCAGCCAGCCGATGTGCCGGCCCAGGTCGGCGGAGACGTTCACGGTCTCGGCGACCTTGGACATCGGCACGTCGGCGCTGGCCACGTCGAAGTGCTCGGGGGTTTCCAGGTCCCAGCAGACCGGCGGGGCGAACACGTTGCTGCGCCACTGCTCGTACGCGATCGCCTCGGCCTCGGCCTGCTCGGGCGCCCAGCTCACGTGCACCTGGAGGTGCAGCGGGCCGCGTCCGCCCGCGTCCCGGTAGGCGTCGATCATCTGGCGCAGATGCTCGACCGGCGCGTTGACGGTGATCAGCCCGTCCGCCCACTCGGCGCACCAACGGGCGGTGGCGATGCTGACGGCGGCGCCGACGAGCGCGGGCGGCTCCTCCGGCCGGGTCCACAGCTTCGCCCGGTCCACCGTGACGAGCCCGTCGTGGCTGACCTCCTCGCCGGCCAGCAACGCCCGGATCACGTCGACGCACTCGCGCAGCCGGGCGCTGCGGACGTCCTTGTGGGGCCAGACCTCGCCGGTGATGTGCTCATTGGCCGCCTCACCGGTGCCCAGCGCAGCCCAGAACCGGCCCGGGTACATGGCACCGAGCGTGCCGATGGCCTGCGCGATGATCGCCGGGTGGTAGCGCTGGCCGGGCGCGTTCACCACCCCGAAGGACAGATTCGTGGCCTGGAGCGCCGACCCGAGCCAGGACCAGGCGAAACCGGACTGGCCCTGCCGCTCGCTCCACGGCGAGAAGTGGTCGGAGCACATGGCCGCGTCGAAGCCGGCGCGCTCGGCGTGGATCACCGCCTCCAGCAGCCGGGCCGGGTGGATCTGCTCGTGGGATGCGTGGAAGCCGAACGCCGTCATGGTCGCCACTCCTACCCGTGACGGCGTCCGGCCAATCGCCCTACTCGGAGTGCGCGCCCGCGCCCGCGCCGGCCTGCCCCTCGCCGATCCACACGGTCTTGGTGTTGCAGAACTCGCGCATGCCGGCGGCGGACAGCTCGCGGCCGTACCCGGAGTTCTTCACGCCGCCGAACGGCAGCCCCGGGTAGGACGTGGTCATCCCGTTGACGAACACGTTGCCGGCGTCCAGGTCGACGGCGAAGCGCTCCTGCTCGGCCGGGTCGTTGGTCCAGGCGTTGGAGCCGAGGCCGAAGCTGGTGCCGTTGGCGACCTCGATCGCCTCGTCGTACGAGCCGACCCGGTAGAGCCCGGCGACCGGCCCGAACACCTCCTCGCTCCACATGCGCATCTCCGGGCGCAGGTCGGTCACCACTGTCGGCGGGTAGTACCAGCCGTCCCCGGCCGGCTTCTCGCCGCCGCAGAGCACCGTCGCACCCTGGTCCACCGCGTCGGTGACCTGGGCGTGCACCTCGTCGCGGCCGCGCTCGCTGGCGAGCGGGCCGACGTCGGTGTCGTCGTCCATCGGGTCGCCGACGCGCAGCGCCGCCATCCGGGCGGCGAACTTCTCGGCGAACGCGTCGAAGACGTCGGTGTGCACGATGAACCGCTTCGCGGCGATGCAGGACTGCCCGTTGTTCTGGCAGCGGGCGGTGGTGGCGACCTCGGCGGCGGTGTCCAGGTCGGCCGAGGGCATCACCACGAACGGGTCGCTGCCCCCCAGCTCCAGCACCGTCTTCTTGATCTCCCGACCGGCGATCTGGGCGATGGACCGGCCGGCCGGCTCGCTGCCGGTCAGCGTGGCGGCACGGACGCGTGGGTCGCTGAGGATCCGGTCGACCGCGTCGGAGCCGACCAGCAGCGTGGTGAAGGCGCCCTCGGGGAACCCGGCCCGGCGGAACAGGCCCTCCAGGTAGAGCGCGGTCTGCGGCACGTTCGAGGCGTGCTTGAGCAGGCCGGTGTTGCCGGCCATCAGGGCCGGGGCGGCGAAGCGCATCACCTGCCACAGCGGGAAGTTCCACGGCATCACCGCGAGCACCGGACCGATCGGCTGGTACCGCACGTACGCCCGCTTCGCCTTGACCGCGGCGGCGTCGGCGGGCTCGTCGGCGAGCATCCCCGGCGCGTTGTCCGCGTAGAAGCGGCAGGCGGTGGCGCACTTGGTGACCTCCGCCTTCGCGGCGGCGTACGTCTTGCCCATCTCGGTGGTCATCAGCCGGGCCGTCTCGTCGCGCTCGGCGTCGAGCAGGTCGGCGGCGGCGGTGAGCCACCGGGCCCGCTGCGCGACGGTGGTGTCCCGCAACTGCCGGAAGGCGAGGTCGGCCCGCTCGATCGCGGCGTCGATCTGCTCGTCCGACATCGCCTCGTACGTCTTGAGCACCTGTCCGGTGGCGGGATTGGTGGTGGCGATGGGCATCTCGTCCTCCTGTCACTCGAACAGCGAGTGCCGCACGCCCGGTTCCTCCCGGCGGCGCGCGGCGCGGCGGCGCTGGATCACGACCAGGTCGACCACCGCCACCACGGCGAGCAGCGCGCAGACGACGCCCAGCCAGGCGATGCCGGCGGCGAACGCGAGCACCGCGAAGACGGTCATCACGACCAGACCGAACGTCGCCAGCGCGAGCCGCAGGTTCAGCGCGCTGTTCGCGTGGCCGACCGTGCCACGGGCGCGCCGGGGTTGTGATCGGGTCATTCCTGGGGCCTACCCCGGCACGGGCAGGGCTAACCGGCAGCTACCGGCACGACCCGGGGACGTACCGGTGATGCGGGACACCCGGCGGGCGGTCGCCGGATGCGGCCGGCGGGCAGCACACCCGGGTGGAGCGGCGCACCGGCATCGAGGGCTGGTTCGACCCGCCGGTGGACCACGTGGTCGAGACGTTCGGCGAGCCGGAGCCGTCCGCGCCGCCGCGCTGGAAGCAGGCGGTCACGATCTGGCTGGCGTTCTTCCCGCTCAGCCTGGTCGCCACGCTGCTGACCACGAGGTTCCTGGCCGACGTGCCGCTGGCCGGCCGGACGCTGCTGATGACGCTCGTGCTCACCCCTCTGATGACCTACCTGGTGCTGCCCCGGATCACCCGGTTGCTGCACCGGTGGCTGCACGGCCGGCCCGCGCCGGCACGACAGATGTGAACGACGGTGGTCGATGCCCGATAGCCGACAGAACCGCCGCCGGGACCCCACCGGGGCATAGGGTCGACGCGCCCGTTGCCGCCGCCGGACGGGGGACCGATGAGACGCTGGATCGCCGCGCTGGCCTGCCTGGCGGCGCTCGTCGCGCTCGCCTGTGACGGCTCCGGCGACGCGTCCCCCCGGCCCTCCGGCACGCCCCGCCCCGGCGAGCCCCGGGTGCTGGCCGCGCTTGGCGACTCGGTCACCACCGGCTACGGCTCCTGCCTGGTGCTGGTGAGCTGCGAACGCAACTCCTGGTCGACCGGGGACGGCCTGCGGGTGGAGAGCGTCTACCGGCGGCTGCGCGCCGACGCGCCGGGGCTGCGGGCGTACAACCGGGCCGTGCCCGGCGCCCGCGCGTCCGCGCTGACCGGCCAGGCCCGGTCGGCGGTACGCGACAAGGCCGACCTGGTCACCGTGCTGATCGGGGCGAACGACGCCTGCCGGGGCGACGTCGACGACATGACGCCCGTCGCCACCTTCCGCGACCAGGTCGACGCGGCACTGGGCGTGCTGCGCGAGGGCCGCCCCAAGGCTCGGGTGCTGGTGGTCAGCATCCCGGACCTGTACCGGCTCTGGCAGATCGGCCACACCGAGCCCCGCGCCGTGCGGGCCTGGTCGCGGGGCGTCTGCCCGTCGCTGCTGGCCGACGCCACGTCGAGCACGCCCGCCGCGGTGGCCCGCCGGGCCCGCGTCCGGGACCGGATCGAGGCGTACGACGGGCAACTGCGCGCCGCCTGCCGGGCGTACGGTTCGCGCTGCCGCTGGGACGGCGGCGCGGTGCACCGCCACCGCATCGCCCTGGACCAGGTGAACGCGCTCGACTGGTTCCACCCGAACGCGGCCGGGCAGGGCCGGCTGGCGGAGGTGGCCTGGAACGCCTCCGGCTGGGCGAGCTGACCGGCCGGCGTCGGCCGCCCCGGGGTGGACGGCCGACGCGAGGCGGGTCAGGGCTGGCGCGGACCGGGTAGCCGCTGCTGGCCGGCGGTGCGGTAGAGGGCGCGCGTCCGGTCGGCCAGCTCCTTCGTCGCCGACGAGTTGGCCCAGGTGCCGAGCACGATCGCAGCGCCGGGCACGACCTTGGCGAACATCCGCTTGGCGGCGCGTACGCCGGCCATCCGGGCCAGCCGGACGCCGAGCTGGAGCATCACCCGGCCCAGCGCCCGGTCACCGGCGGAGCCGAACAGCGCGCCGGCCCGTTCCCGGCCGGCGGCCACGCCGAGCGCCAGGCGGGCGGCCTGGGTGGCCTTGTGCACCCGCTGGAGCACCAGCAGGTCGGTGGCCCGCTCGGGGTCCGTCGGGTCGGCGCCGTAGGCGGCCGCGACGTGCAGCACCAGCCGGGCCTGGGTCCAGGCCAGCACGCCCACGTCGATCACCGCGCCGGGCAGCCCGGCCGCGCCGGACACGGCGCCGGAGAGCCGGGCGTGGTTGACGAACTTGCGGACCGCCTGGTCGGCGAGCTGCTCCGGTGGCACGTCGGGCCGCAGCGCCCGCTCCCGGGCGGCCCACTGCGCGGCCTCCGGGCCGAGCCGGCGTACCGCTTCGAGGGCCAGGTGCTCCGGCGCGTACTGCGGGTCCGCCCGCATCCGGTCCCACAGCTTGGCCGGTGGCGCCTCGGGCACCTCCAACGGCGGAACGGGGGCGGCGTTGGGCTCCCCGTCGACGGGGGCGGGGTCGGTCACGAAGGGCTCCGGAGGCTCGTACGGCGAGGGCGACGCGGGTCAGCGCCGGCGCGACTGCAGCCGGGTCGCGATCTGCCGCAGCCGGGCCTGATTCTCCGGCTTGGACATCTCGCGCCGGCCGCGGTCGACCAGCTGCTGGCCCCGCGGCGACCGCAGGAAGGCGGTGATCCGTTGCATCAGCGACATGAGGGTCCTCCCGTCCCGCGGTCCCCTTCATGTGTACGCGGGACCGGCAAGCCCTTGATACCCGAATCGCCCCTTCGGCAACCACCCCGTCCGGGTCAGCCCAGGATCTCGGCCACCACCTCGCCGGCCCGCCACTCGTGCTGGGCGTACGCGTCCGGGAACGCGGAGATCTGCACCGCCTGCGCGGCCACCGAGATCGGCAGGTTCTGCCAGCCGGGGATCTCCTTCAGCGCGGACAGGAACGCCTTCGTCGCGTACTCGGGGTCCATGAGCTGCTCGACGGTGCCCCAGCCGCTGCTCGGACGCTGCTGGAACAGCCCGACCGAGTCGTGGTCCCAGCCGATCGCCTGGTGCGGGTAGCTCTGCGACTCGGGCAGCACGCCGCTGGCGTAGTTGAGCAGGGTGCTCTCCTGCATGGCGGTCGCCACCGCGATGACCAGGGCGCGGCGCGGCATGCCCATCTTCTGGCCGGCCTGCACGATCTTCTTGGCGTTGTTCATCTGGGTGCGGTCGAGGCCGGCGACCGGGACGATCTGCCGGACGGGCTTCTTCGGCTTGGGCTTGGCGGTCGCCTTCGGGCTCGCCGTCGCGGACGGGCCGGCGCTGGGGGTGGCGGGGGCGGTGCTCGGACGGGCCATGGCCCGGGAGGCCGGGTCGACCGCCGCGCGCTCGGCGACCTCCGCCGAGGGCGCCGGGCTCGCGGCGCGCTCCGGAGCGCCGGAGTCGGCCTGGCTGACGCCGACCAGGCCGAGGCAGCAGGCCGCGCCGGTGGCGACCGCGAGCTTCGTCCGGCCGGGCCGGGGGTTCGTGGGCGCCCAGAAGCGGGTACGCGGGAAGAGCCGCCGGAGCACCGTCGACCGGTTGATGGAGGGGGTATCGTCCGAACGGTCACCCGGGCGGCCGGAGCCGAACGGGTCGTCGAGGTTGCCGTCGTTACGCATCCGACGAGGCTAGACAGGGCAAACCGGGATCACCCAGGCCTATAGAGTGGCCCTCACCACATTCTGGTCCACGCGAAACGGACAGGTCGCGTCGGCCTCGGCCCGCAGGGGACGAACCTCGGCAACCGGGCCAATCGCCCGGCCGACGGTGGGCCTACCGGGCCGGGCACGAACGTCGCAGACCTCCCGGTCCCACCCGATGATCGACTAACTCGTCCGTTCGGACGATCCGGATATGGGTCGGCGGACCGGGGCGTAGCCGAATCGTGATCATCATCCGGGCATCGGACGTGGCCGTAACGGAATGGACCACCCACCCCGGTACGTTGGCCGAACCGGGGAGGCCGCACGGTCGGCGCTCCCCCGTACGCGTCGACAGGAGGACCACCGGTGCTCGATCCACACGAGCTCTACGAACTCACCGACGAGCTGCCCGAGCTCGGCCAGCCGGTGCTGATCCAGGCGCTCACCGGCTTCGTCGACGCCGGCAACGCCACCCGGCTCGCCCGGGAACAGCTACTCACCTCGCTCGACGCCCGGGTGATCGCCCGCTTCGACGTCGACCAGGTCTTCGACTACCGCTCCCGCCGCCCGGTGATGACGTTCGTCGAGGACCACTGGGAGTCCTACGACGCCCCGGCGCTGGAGCTGCACCTGCTGCACGACGACGACGAGACCCCGTTCCTGCTGCTCACCGGCCCCGAGCCGGATCTGCAGTGGGAGCGTTTCGTGGCCTCCGTCGCCGGGCTCTGCGCCCGGCTCGACGTCCGGCTCACCGTCGGGCTCAACTCGATCCCGATGGCGGTGCCGCACACCCGGCCCAGCGGCGTCACCGCGCACGCCACCCGCAAGGACCTGATCTCCGGGCACGAGCCGTGGCTGCAGAAGGTGCAGGTGCCGGCGGGAGTCGGGCACCTGCTGGAGTTCCGCCTCGGCGAGCAGGGGCGCGACGCCCTCGGCTTCGCCGCGCACGTGCCGCACTACGTGGCCCAGGCCGAGTACCCGGCCGCCGCCGAGGCGCTGCTGTCCGCGGTGTCCCGCAGCACCGGACTGCTGCTGCCGGTCGAGGATCTGCGGACCGCCGCCGAGGCGGTCCGGGTCGAGATCGACCGTCAGGTCACCCAGACCGAGGAGGCGGCGACGCTGGTCCAGGCGCTGGAGGAGCAGTACGACGCGTTCGCCCGCGGGCGCGGCGAGAAGAACCTGCTGGCCGGCGAGACCGGGCCGCTGCCCACCGCCGACGAACTCGGCGCCGAGCTGGAACGGTTCCTGGCCGAGCAGACCCGCCCCGGTGACAACCCGGAGCGCTGACCGGGCGGGGCGGGCGGGGATGCGGCAGGGTGGAGACATGCGTCTGGCGACCTGGAACGTCAACTCGGTGAAGGCCCGCCTGCCCCGGCTGCTCGACTGGCTGGCCACCACGAAGCCCGACGTCGTGTGCCTGCAGGAGACCAAGTGCCCGGACGGGGCGTTCCCGGTCGCCGAGGTGGGCGAGCTGGGTTACGAGGTGGCCAGCCACAGCGACGGGCGGTGGAACGGCGTCGCGGTGCTGTCCCGGGTGGGGCTGGCCGACGTGACCGTCGGCTTCCCGGGCGAGCCCGGGTTCCCCGAGCCCGAGGCCCGCGCCATCTCGGCCACCTGCGACGGGCTGCGGGTCTGGTCGGTGTACGTGCCGAACGGCCGCACGCCGGACGACCCGCACTACGCGTACAAGCTGGCCTGGTTCGCGGCGCTGCGCGACGCCCTGGAACCGGAGGTGGCCGGTCCCCTGCCGGTGGCCGTCTGCGGTGACTTCAACGTCGCGCCCACCGACGCCGACGTGTGGGACCCGGCGCTGTTCGTCACCTCCACCCACGTCACCCCGGCCGAGCGGGCCGCCCTGGCCGCGCTGCGCGACCTGGGGCTGGAGGACGTGGTGCCGACGCCGATGAAGGGGCCGCACCCGTTCACGTACTGGGACTACCGGGCCGGGATGTTCCACCAGAACAAGGGCATGCGGATCGACCTGGTGTACGCCAGCGCGTCGTTCGCCCGCGCGGTCCGCTCGGCGTACGTGGACCGGGAGGCCCGCAAGGGCAAGGGCCCCTCCGACCACGCCCCGATCGTGGTGGACGCGGACCTGGCGCCGGCCGTCGAGACGTTCTGAGCCCGGCGCTGGTTAGGGTGGACACATGGCTGTCGTGAAAATCAACGCAATCGACGTCCCGCCCGGTGCCGGCACGGAGCTGGAGAAGCGGTTCGCGGCACGGGCCGGCGCGGTGGAGAACTCCCCCGGATTCCTCGGCTTCGAGCTGCTGCGCCCGGTCGCCGGGGACACCCGCTACTTCGTCTACACCCGCTGGGAGAGCGAGGAGGCGTATCAGGCGTGGGCGCAGGGCCCGTCCCGGGCCGCGCACGCCGAGGGCGGCGAACCCCGCAAGCCCGTCGCCACCGGCGCCACCCTGCTGGAGTTCGAGGTGGTCCAGCAGGTCCCCGCCAAGCCCTGACCCCACCGCGTCGATCATGAAGTTGGCGGCGGGAAGGGCCGGCCAGGTGAGAGCGGTCAGCGGGTGAGGGACGCGAAGACGATCACGTTGTCCTGGTAGCCGGTACGGCCGCCCACCCACTCCCCGCCGCAGGTGATCAGGCGCAGTTCGGCCGGACCCGAGTCGCCGTAGACCCGCGCGGCGGGCAGGTTCGCCTTGTCGAAGTACTCGACGCTGTCCACCGTGAAGGTCACCACGCTGCGGTCCGCGCGGGTCACCTGAATCCGGGCGCCGGGCTTGAGCGAACGCAGCCGGTAGAACACGGCCGGGCCGCTCTTGGTGTCGACGTGGCCCACGATGATCGCCCGGCCCGGGTCGCCGGGCACGGCTCCCCTGTCGTACCAGCCGGTCTGGTCGTGCTCGGTCAGCGGCGGCACCGCCACCGAGCCGTCCTTCGCCTGCCCGACCGGGGTGACCGGCGCGTTGACCTTGATGGCCGGCACCGCCAGGCGTACCGGCCGGCTCGCCGGCTTCCGGACCGGGGCGGCGGCACTCACCGCGGGTGCGGCGACGCGCGATTCGCCTGAGCCGGTGGACGCGTCGGCGAAGTCGAACGGCCCGGCCGTGCGGCCGAGCCCGGCCCCGGTGGCGAACACGCCGGCCAGCACGAGCACCACTGCGAGCGGCTTCGACCAGGAGCCCCGGCCCCGGTCCCCCCTGCCCGGCGGCGCCGGTGGCTCGGCCGGCGGCGGCCCGGCGGGCCGTGGGCGCAGGGCCGGCGGATCGGCCGACGGCGGGTACCACGGTCGCGGCGCGGCGGGCGGTGGGCCGGCCCGGGACGGGCGGGTGGCGTCACTCGGTGGGGCGGCCGGTGGGGCGAGGAACGGCCGGCCGGAGCGCCGGGATCCGGCGGGCGGCGGGAGGAAGTGCTCGGCCATGGCCGGCCTCAGCGTCCCGCGGCGCCGCGAGCCTGCCGGCGGGACGCGGCCACGCCGAGCCCGGCGCCGACCACCGTCACCGCCAGCCCGACGGGCACCAGCAGGCCACCGAGCCCGGGGCCGGCAGTGCCGCCGAAACCGGTCGCCGGGCCGCGGCTGGGCAGATGGCTCGGCCGGTTCGGCTGCCGGGTGGGCTGGCCCTGCTTGATCACCTGGAGCATGGTGGACGCGGTCTCCCCGCCCGGGCATTCCAGCTTGACCCGGTAGTTGCCGGGCCGGGTGCGCTCGTGCACCATCGGCGAGGCGGTGAGCAGGCCGCGCTGCGGCTGCACCTGGATCTTGCCGAACGCGTCCGAGGTCGCGATCGCCGGTACGAAGTTGTCCCGGCAGCTCGCCCGGATGCCGACGAGGTAGCCGGGCGAGACGGTGCCCGGGGTTACCTCCACGAAGATCACGTCGGCCGGGGGCTGCTCCGGCACCGGTTCGACCGCGCGCGGCGCGGCCTGGGCGGACGCCGCGCCGGCCAGCGGGGCGGCGCACGCGGCGAGGGCGACCAGCAGCGCCTCACGTACCCTGAACGACCCCATGACCCCTCCCGGCGTACGGGATGAATCCTCTCACCCCCGGCCGCACATCACATCCGATCCGGGTGACGTAGGCTCGGGTCGTTGTGACCCTCACCGACCTCCCCGCCGCCCGCATCCGCACCTTCCATCCGCGTCGCGGGCGGATGAGCGACCGGCAGCGCGACGCGCTTGAGCGGCTCTGGCCCGCGTACGGCCTCAGGATCGCCGCCCTCGACGGGCCGTGCGATCCGGCGGCGCTGTTCGGACGGCGGGCGCCGCTGGTGCTGGAGATCGGCTCCGGCATGGGCGACGCCACCGCCGCCATGGCGGCGGCCGACCGGGACCGACACTATCTGGCGGTCGAGGTCCATACGCCGGGAATCGCCAACCTGCTCGACCTGGTCGAACGGCACGGCCTGGACAACGTGCGGGTGGCCGAGGGGGACGCGCTGGACCTGGTCCGGGCCATGCCGGAGGGCTGCCTGGACGCGGTGCACGTCTACTTCCCCGACCCGTGGCCGAAGACCCGCCACCACAAGCGGCGGATCATCCAGCCGGCGCACGTGGCGCTGCTGCGCTCCCGGCTGGCGCCCGGCGGCACGTTGCACTGCGCGACGGACTGGGCCGAGTACGCCGAGGCGATGCGCGAGACGCTCACCGCCGACCCGGAGCTGGTCGACGTGCACGGCGGCTACGCGCCCCGGCCCGAGCACCGGCCGGTGACGAAGTTCGAACGCCGCGCGCTGACCGCCGGCCGGGAGGTCTTCGACCTGATCCACCGGCGGCGCTGAACCCGGTGCGCTGAACCCGGTTGGCGCGGCGCGGTGGGATCCAGGCACGATGGGAGCGCCATGACTCTCACCGCCGCGCTGCCGAAGACCGCCGACCCCGACACCCTCTACGACGCGTTCGCCTCCTGGGCGTCCGAGCGCGGCCTGAACCTCTATCCCCATCAGGAGGAGGCGGTCATCGAGATCGTCTCCGGCGCGAACGTGATCATGAATACGCCCACCGGCTCGGGCAAGAGCCTGGTGGCGATCGCGGCGCACTTCGCGGCGCTCGCCGACGACCGGACCTCCTTCTACACCGCGCCGATCAAGGCGCTGGTCTCGGAGAAGTTCTTCGCGCTCTGCGAGGTCTTCGGCGCGGAGAACGTCGGCATGCTCACCGGCGACGCCAGCGTCAACGCGGACGCGCCGATCATCTGCTGCACCGCGGAGATCCTGGCGAACCTGGCGCTGCGTGAGGGCCGCCGCGCCGACGTCGGCCAGGTGGTCATGGACGAGTTCCACTTCTACGCCGAGCCGGATCGCGGCTGGGCGTGGCAGGTGCCGCTGATCGAGCTGCCGCAGGCCCAGTTCGTGCTGATGTCGGCCACGCTCGGCGACACCACCCGCTTCGTCGACGACCTGGCCCGGCGCACCGGGCGGCCGACCGCCGTCGTCCGCTCGGCCGAGCGGCCGGTCCCGCTCCTCTTCTCGTACGCGACCACGCCGATGCACGAGACCCTGGAGGAGCTCCTGGAGACCAAGCAGGCCCCGGTGTACGTCGTGCACTTCACCCAGGCCGCCGCGCTGGAACGCGCCCAGGCGCTGATGAGCGTGAACGTCTGCACCCGCGCCGAGAAGGACATGATCGCCCAGGCGATCGGCAACTTCCGGTTCACCTCGGGCTTCGGCAAGACGCTGTCCCGGCTGGTCCGGCACGGCATCGGCGTGCACCACGCGGGCATGCTCCCGAAGTACCGCCGCCTGGTCGAGACGCTCGCCCAGGCCGGCCTGCTCAAGGTCATCTGCGGTACGGACACGCTCGGCGTCGGCATCAACGTGCCGATCCGTACGGTGCTGTTCACCGGCCTGAGCAAGTACGACGGCACCCGCACCCGGCTGCTCAAGGCCCGCGAGTTCCACCAGATCGCCGGCCGGGCCGGGCGGGCCGGGTTCGACACGCTCGGCCGGGTCGTGGTGCAGGCCCCCGAGCACGTGATCGAGAACGAGAAGGCCCTCGCGAAGGCCGGCGACGACCCGCGCAAGCGCCGCAAGGTGGTGAAGAAGAAGCCGCCGGAGGGCTCGATCGGCTGGGGCGAGCCGACGTTCCAGCGCCTGGTCGAGGCCGAGCCGGAGCCGCTCACCTCCAGCTTCCAGGTCAGCCACTCGATGCTGCTCAACGTGATCGGCCGTCCCGGCGACGCGTTCGCCTCGATGCGGCACCTGCTCACCGACAACCACGAGGACCAGGCCGCCCAGCGCCGGCACATCCGCCGGGCCATCGCCATCTACCGGGCGCTGCGGGCCGGCGGTGTGGTCGAGGAGCTGCCCGAGCCGGACGAGACCGGCCGCCGGGTGCGGCTCACCGTCGACCTCCAGCTCGACTTCGCGCTCAACCAGCCGCTGTCACCGCTGGCGCTGGCCACCATCGAACTGCTCGACCGCGAGTCCCCGTCGTACGCGCTCGACGTGCTCAGCGTGATCGAGTCGATCCTGGACAACCCGCGCCAGGTGCTGTCCGCACAGCAGTTCAAGGCCCGCGGCGAGGCGGTCGCCGCGATGAAGGCCGAGGGCATCGAGTACGAGGCCCGCCTCGAACTGCTCGACGAGGTGACCTGGCCCAAGCCCCTCGCCGAGCTGCTGGAGGCCGCGTACGAGATGTACCGGCAGGGCCACCCCTGGGTCGCCGACCACGAGCTCTCCCCCAAGTCCGTGGTCCGGGACATGTACGAGCGGGCCATGACGTTCACCGAGTACGTCCAGTTCTACGGGCTGTCCCGGTCCGAGGGGCTGGTGCTGCGCTACCTCGCCGACGCGTACAAGACGCTGCGACAGACCGTCCCCGAGGACGCCAAGACCGAGGAGCTGGTCGACCTCATCGAGTGGCTGGGCGAACTGGTCCGCCAGGTCGACTCCAGCCTGATCGACGAGTGGGAGCGGCTGCGCAACCCGTCGGACGTGGCCGAGGTGGCCGCCTCCCTCGACGACCGGCCACCTGCTGTCACCCGCAACGCGCGGGCGTTCCGGGTGCTGGTGCGCAACGCGATGTTCCGCCGCGTCGAGCTGGCCGCGCTGCGCCGCTGGGACCTGCTCGGCGAGCTGGACGCCGGCGACGGCTGGAACGCCGACGCCTGGGCCGACGCGCTGGAGCCGTACTTCGAGACGTACGACGCGATCGGGGTGGGGCCGGACGCGCGCGGGCCGGCGCTGCTGATGATCGAGCAGGGCCGCGACACGTGGACCGTACGGCAGATCCTGGACGACCCGGACGGCGACCACGACTGGGGCATCAGCGCCGAGATCGACCTCGCCGCCTCGGACGAGACCGGCGCGGCGGTGGTCCGGATCACCGACGTCGGCCAGTTGTAGCGGCGGCGCGCTGAGGCGGCCCGCCGCTCAGCGGACGCGCCGTGCGTGGGCGACCGTTCGGCGGGCGTCGCGCCAGGCGACGAAGGCCGTCCGTATCCGGGGCGGGGAGACGTCCTCGCCCCGCCGTCTGGCAGCGAGCCGGTCGATCAGCCAGGCGGGGGCGTGCGCCTGGCTGATCGCCTGCGTCTTGGTGAGCAGCGCGCCCTCGCGGAGCGCGTGCCGGCCCCGCGCCATCGAGGTGAGACCGAGCTCGGCGACGGTGGGGTCCAGCCACAGCCATGGACGTCGGGCGGCCCAGGCCCAGTAGCCGGTCAGTTCGGCGCGGGCCGCCGCTCGTATGTCGTCGGCGGAGACCTCGGGGAAGACGTCACCCGGCGAGCGCCCGTGGACCGCGTATCCGTGCCGGGCCAGCTCCGCTCTGGTGACCCGGGAGAGGACGCGGTGGACGAGCCGGCCGTGGGTCCAGGTCGGATGCCGCAGGCCGAGGTCGGGAACGGTGGCGCCCTCGACGTACACGCAGCCGAGCTTGAGTCCTTCGCCGCTGCCGCCGTCGAGGCGACGATGAATCGCGACGAGGGCGTCCCGCCGGCCGGCGTCGACCGGTCCGTCGACGAGCGCGACCAGGTCGAGGTCGCTGACGCCCGGCACGTAGTCGCCGGTGGCAAGTGAACCCGCCACCATCAGGTCGCTGACCCAGCCCAGCCCTCTCAGCTCGTCGCCGAGGTCTGCGACGACAGCAGGTGACGCCGCCATGCGGCGAGTATAGGGAGCGGCCGGCGTCGATGCCGGAGTCCTGCGCCGACCGGCCCGGCCGACCACCGGCGGGCAGGCCGAGAAAGAATGTCCGGTCCACGTGAAGGTGGCACTAATCGTCGCGCTTGAGCAGTAGCGGTGCCAACTAGGTGCGGACGGCGGAAGCGTTTCCGTCCAGGTTTAGTTGGCACCTTCTTGAGCGGGGTGGCCGAGCGCGGCGACGTCGTCCTCGTCGAGCTTGATCACCACTGATGCCTGGGTCAGTGGACTTGGCCGGGATGCTAGGGCCGGCGGTGTGCAAAGAGGACCGCTCCTGGAAGGCTCTCGTCGAGGCCGAGCAGCATCTGGGCCTTGACCGTGAATCCGGCATCGCGCAGCCAGGTCGCCATCCGGTCCGGCTGACGGCGGTGCACGTAGACCTTCATCGGATGACCGCCGTAGCCTTCCGTCTTCAGCTGTGACTCATCTCCGACGTGAAAGCCGAGCAACAGAGGTCCATCGGGACGCAGCACCCGCCGAAAGTGGCTAAGAACCGCCGGGATCTCGTCGTCGGGGATGTGGATCAACGACCAGAAGGCGAGCAGGGCAGTGATCGAGGCGTCAGCGAGTTGTAGGTCCGTCATCGAACCCACCTCGAACCGCAGGTCGGGGTGCTCCCGCCGAGCGATGTCGATCATCGCGGGTGCCAAATCGACGCCGAAGGCATCGACGCCCAGCTTATGCAGGTGGGCAGTGACATGGCCTGGTCCGCAGCCCACGTCCGCCACCGGGCCACCGCCGGCGGCGTGGACCAGGTCGGCGAACAACGCCAAGGCCGCGAGCAGATAGGGCTCCCCAGCCAAGGCCACCCGTGTGTAGTCGGAGTAGCTGTCGGCGACCGTGTCGTAGGAGATCCGGATGTCTGCCAACCAGTCGTCCGCTCGCCTGCTCCGTGACCCAGAAGTGCCGCCGCCTTCCAACCGCGTTCCGGCATCCGTCATCGTTCGGCTCCTCCTCGTGAACTGGTGCGGACGCGTAGGTCTCGGAAGCCGCGCACGCTACCAGTTTCCAAGCCAACTTCGGTGAACTGAGCACCCACCTTCGAGGTTTTGACACCGCCCTGGCCGTCACCAGCTACAGCGAGACAGACGCCAGATGTCGGAGACCGGAGACCAGTGCCAACACAATCCGGACGGTGCCACCACTGGTGCCACCAACCGTGGACGGTGCCAGCTTCAAGTGGACCGGACAAGAACGTCCGCCGAAGCCCTGGGCGATGTCAGACCCGTCGATTAGAATGTATGTACTAATCCAGTCGTTGACCTGGGAGGACGCCAGTGACCGCGCCCACCTCCGCCCCTGTCACCCCCTACGCCACCCTCCTCGGCTTCACCCGGTACGTCGACCGCACCGGACCCACGAAAGCCACCTTCGTCGGCGGGCTGCGCCGGCAGCGGGCCAGCCGGCACGGCTTCAACCCGCACGGCCAGTTCGTCAAGGCGCTCAAGGCCGACGTCGCGTTCCACACCGGCGGCACCCACCTCGCGCAGGTCGCCGACCTGGTCAAGCCGCGCTGGCGCCCGCTCTACGAGGCGCTGGTGCCGGGCGCGACCCGCTGGCTGCACTCGCTCGGCGAGCCGGCCGGCGTCGACCTGGCCCAGACCCGCGACGCGCTGGCCATGCTGGGCGACCTGCCCGTGAAGATCAACCCGCAGTTCGGCGTCCGGTACGCCGACGGCCGGGCCGAGGCCATCCGACTGCACTTCGACGAGGCGCCGCCGAGCGAGGAGGCGACCCTGGCCACGCTGCACCTGATGACCCGGCACATGGACGCGGTGCTGCCGCACGCCGAGCCGGTGCTTGTCGACGTGCGGCGCGGCGAGGCGCACCGGATGCCCGCCGACGTCAAGCCGGAGCAGATCGAGCAGTGGCTGGCCGGTGAGGCCGCCGCCTTCCGGGCCATCTGGTCCACCGCCGCCTGACCGACCGATCCGATCCGGCTCACCGCCGCCCGACCGAACGGCCGTCCCGCACCCGGGACGGCCGTTCGGCGTGCTGCCGGCAATCATCGCGAGCCGGGCGGCACCGTCCCTCATGTGCGCTTTCCCCTCCGGGATCAGGTTAGTGGCATATATGAGTAATAGTCGGGAACAACCCGGCATGGCTGTGGCCTCCATGACCTCGTCGCGCTGGTCCCGTTCGCGGACGCGCTGGAGCGCAACCCGGCGACGGCCCGGCACGAACCCGCCTGACTCCGCCTCGCCCCCGCCGATCGTCGTCTCGTCCCGCCGCCCGTCGTCCGTCGAGGAGCAGCAGTGGTAACAAACGACTCGCCCGTCGTACCCCCGCTACGGACCGCCCGCACCCCGCGCCCGGTACGTGGCCGGCTCATCCTGCTCGGGCCCGCGTTCGTGGCGGCGGTCGCCTACGTCGACCCCGGCAACTTCGCCACCAACTCCACGGCCGGGGCCCGGTACGGATACCTGCTGGTCTGGGTGGTGGTGGCGGCGAACCTGGCCGCCATGCTGGTGCAGACGCTCACCGCCAAGCTCGGCCTGGCCACCGGGCGCAGCCTGCCCGAACTGTGCCGGGAGCACCTGCCCCGGCCGCTCAACCGGGTCATGTGGGCGCAGGCCGAACTGGTCGCCATGGCCACCGACCTGGCCGAGGTGATCGGCGGGGCGGTCGCGCTGTACCTGCTGTTCGGCGTACCGCTGTTGCCCGGCGGCCTGATCGTCGGCGCCGCCTCGTTCGCGATCCTGGCGCTGCGCGCCAGGGGCTTCCGCACGTTCGAGATCGCCATCGCGGTGCTGCTCGGCGTGATCGTGCTGGCGTTCGCGGTGAACCTGGTCAGCGCGCAGCCGGACGCCTCCGCCGCCGCGGCCGGGCTGCTGCCCCGGATGCAGGGCACCGACAGCATGCTGCTCGCCGCCGGCATCCTCGGCGCGACGGTGATGCCGCACGTCATCTACGTGCACTCGGCGCTGATCCCGAACCGCCTGCCGGCCGAGGGCGAGGCGCAGCGGCGGGTGATCGCCAAGGGCCTGCGGGTCGACGTGCTGATCGCGCTGGGTATCGCCGGGGCGGTCAACCTGGCCATGCTGCTGGTGGCGGCGAGCAGCTTCCACGGCACCTCGATCCCCGACACCGACACGCTCGACGGCGTGCACGCCGGGCTCGCCGCCACGCTCGGCACGGCCGCGGCGGTCGGCTTCGCGGTCGCCCTGCTCCTGTCCGGCCTGGCCTCCACGAGCGTCGGCACGTACGCCGGCGAGATCATCATGCAGGGCTTCCTGCGCCGCCGGATCCCGCTGCTGGTTCGCCGGATGATCACCCTGCTGCCCGCGCTGGTGGTGCTCGCGATCGGTGTCGACCCGACCCGCGCGCTGGTGCTGTCCCAGGTGGTGCTGAGCTTCGGCATCCCGTTCGCGCTGATCCCGGTGGTGCTGTTCACCCGCCGCCGGGACCTGATGGGCAGCCTGGTCAACCGGCGGGCCACCACCGCCGCGGCGGTGGCGATCACCGGGTTCGTGGTGGCGCTCAACGCGTTCCTGCTCTGGCAACTGGCAGCCTGAACACACCCGCGCCCGTCCGGCCGGGTGCGGCTGGACGGGCGCGGGTGGTGAGGGCTCAGGCGGCCAGGTACTTCTCCAGGTCGTCCAGGATCTTGTTGGCGGCGCCCACGCCGATGCCGGTCATCCAGATCTCGTCGGAGACCACGTGCGCCCTGCCGGCCTTGACCGCGGACAGGCCCTTCCACAGCGTGCCGCCGGTGACCTTCGCCTGCTCGGCGGCGGCCTTCTCGCCGTACGCGGTCACGAACACCACATCGCCGTCGGCCTCGGCGATGCGTTCCGGGCTGACCCGGTCCATCCGCTTGTCCTCCTTGCCGTCGAGCAGTTGCCGCTCGGGGCGGCCCAGACCGGTGTCGCCAACGACGATGCCGGAGAACGAGTCCGGCCCGTACAGGCGGATCTCGGTCGGCATGAAGCGCACGATGGAGACCTTGCGGGACGCGGCGTCGCCGAGCTTCGCGCCGAAGTCCTTCGCCCGCTTCTCGTACTCGGCCAGCAGGTCCTTGGCCTGCTGCTCCTTGCCCAGCGCCGCACCGTCGAGGAGGAAGTTCTCCTTCCAGGTGACGCCCACCTTCTCGGTGAACACGGTCGGGGCGATCTTGGACAGCTCGTCGTAGAACTTCTCCTGCCGGAACTTGCTGCCCAGGATCAGGTCCGGGTTGAGCGCGTTGATCGCCTCCAGGTCCGGCTCGGTGAGCACGCCGACCTCGGTGATGCCGGCGAGCTTGTCCGCGCCGAAGTAGGTGGGCCAGCTCTTCGCCTCACCGGCGGTCGCCGCGCCGACCGGGGTGACGCCCAGCGACAGCGCGGTGTCGATCTTGTCGGTGTCGAGCACGACCACGCGCTTGGGCTCGGCGGGCACCTTCGTGGTGCCCATGGCGTGGGTGATCTCCCGGGTCTCCCCGGTGCCGGTGCCGGCGACGGGGTCGCTCTCCCCGCATGCGGTGAGGCCGACCCCGAGAGCGAGGGCGGCGGTGAGTGCGACGGCGAGACGACGCATCAGGTTCCTTTCGGTGGTGCGGGTCGGCGCGCTCAGGCGTCGCCGACGGGGACGCCGGCAGTGGCCGGCGTGGCGGCCGGAACGGCCGAGGTCTGGGTGGGGCCGGTCTGGTTCGGGTCGGTCTGGTTCGGACCGGCCTGGGTGAGGGCCGGCACCACGAGCGGGGCGCCGCTGACCGGGCAGGGCACGACCACGCAGTCCAGCCCGAACACGTCGCGGACCAGGTCCGCGGTGAGGATCTCGCGCGGCGGGCCGGCGGCCACCACCGCGCCGTCACGCATGGCGATCAGGTGACCGGCGTACCGGGCGGCCTGGTTGAGGTCGTGCAGCACCGCCACCACGGTCCGGCCCCGCTCGGCGCGCAGCCGGTGCAGCAGGTCCAGCACCTCGACCTGGTGGGCCAGGTCGAGGAACGTGGTCGGCTCGTCCAGCAGCAGCGCGTCGGTGTCCTGGGCGAGCGTCATGGCGATCCACACCCGCTGGCGCTGCCCGCCGGAGAGCGTGTCCACCGCGCGATCGGCGAGCGCGCCGACGTCGGCCAGCCGCATGGCCTCGTCGACCGCCAGCCCGTCCTCGGCCGACCACTGCCGCCACCAGCGCTGGTAGGGCTGGCGTCCACGCCCGACCAGGTCGGCCACGGTGATCCCCTCGGGCACCAGCGGGCTCTGCGGCAGGACGCCGAGCCGCCGGGCCACGTCCCGGGTCGGCAGGTCCCGGATCGCCGCGCCGTCGAGCAGCACCGCGCCGCGCCGGGGCGTGAGCAGCCGGGCCATCGTGCGCAGCAGCGTCGACTTGCCGCAGGCGTTCGGGCCGACGATCACGGTGAACGTGTCGGCCGGCAGGTCGAGGTCCAGTCCGTCCAGCACGGTGCGGCCCTCGTAGCCGACGACCAGGTCGCGGGTGGACAGCAGCGCGGTCACGACCGCCTCCCTCGGGTGCGCAGCAGCACGAAGATCAGGTACGGCCCGCCGATCGCGGCGGTCAGCACGCCGGCCGGCAGTTGGGTCGGCGCCAGCAGCCGCCGGGCGCCCAGGTCGGCGAGGACCAGCAGCAACGCGCCCAGCAGCGCGGCGCACAGCAGCGGCGGACGCTCGGCGCGGACCAGCCGGCGGGCCACCTGCGGGGCCACCAGGGCGACGAAGTCGACGGCGCCGACCTGGGCGGTGACCATGGCGGCGGCCAGCACACCGGTGCCGGCCAGCCCCATACGCCGGGCCACCGGCCGCAGGCCGATCCCCCGCGCGGTGTCGTCGTCGAGCGCGCTGCTGCGCAGCGCCCACCCGGCCCAGAGCAGCACCGGCAGCAGCACGGCGAGCGTGCCGGCGATCCAGGCCGCCTCGCTCCACCCCCGGCCGGCGAGCGTGCCGATCAGCCAGACCTGCGCGCGCAGCCCGTCGATCGGGTCGGCGGTGAGCATGACCACCTCGATCAGCGCCCGGAACGCGAACGCCACCGCCACACCGGCCAGCACGAACCGCTGGGCGGCCAGGCCGTGCCGGGCGCCGAGCGCGAACACCAGCACGGCGGCGGCCAGCCCGCCGAGCAGCGCCGCCGGCGCCACGAGCACCGCCGCCGCGCCGCTGGTCAGCGCGATCGTCGCGGCCAGCCCGGCACCCTGGGTGACGCCGATGACGTCGGGGCTGGCGAGGGGGTTGCGGGCGACGCTCTGGATCAGCGTGCCGGCCACGCCGAAGGCCGCCCCGGCCACCGCCGCGAGGACCGCGCGAGGCAGTCGCAGGTCGCGCACCACGAGGTCGTACGGGGTGCCCGCGCCGGAGAGCGACCGCACCACGTCCCCCGGGGCGACGTACGGCGTCCCCAGGGACAGGCTGACCACCACCGCGAGGCAGAGCAGCACGAACAGCACCACTGCCACCACGACGGGCCGCCACCGGAACGGCACCACCACCGCCCCGACCCGCAGCACCCCACGCCCGCGCGGCCCTCCGCCACCTGGTCGATCTTGCACTTCCCGCCCCGAAGGCGCCCTGAATGCCCCTTCCGCCGGGGCGGCAACTGCAAGATCGCGGGAGCCGGAGGTGGGGGTGGTCATGTCGTCACCGTCTTGGCTCGGTGGACCAGGAAGGCCAGGAGCGGGGCGCCGAGCAGGGCCGTGATGATGCCGGCGGGGATCTCGCCGGGCGGGGAGACGAGACGGCCGGCCACGTCGGCCGCGAGCAGCAGCGCGGGGCCGAGCAGCGCGGCGACCAGGAGCGTCCACCGCTGGTCCGCGCCGACAAGCGCCCGGGCCAGGTGCGGCACTGCCAGCCCGACGAACGCGATGGGCCCGGCGGCGGCCACCGCCGCGCCGGTGAGCAGCACGCCACCGGCCCCGGCGGCGAGCCGGACCAGGGCGACCCGGTGGCCGAGTCCTCGGGCCACGTCGTCGCCGAGCGCGAGCGCGTCCAGGCCGCGGGCGGCGAGCGCGGCCAGCAGCATCCCGGCCACCACGAACGGCAGCACCTGCCCGGCGACGCCGACGTCCCGGCCGGTCAGCCCGCCGACCACCCAGAAGCGGTACTCCTCGAACGTGCGGGCGTCGATGCTGAGCAGCGCGTACACCATGGCACCGAGACCGGCGTCGAGCGCGGCGCCGACCAGCGCGAGGGTGACCGGGCTGGCGCCCTCGCGGGCGCGGTTGGCGACGGCGAACACGAGCAGGCCGGTGAGCAGCGCGCCGGCGACGCCGAACCAGACGTACCCGGCGAGCGTGCCCACCTCGAACACGGCGATGGCCAGCACCACGCCGAACGACGCTCCGGCGCTGATGCCGAGGATGCGCGGCTCGGCCAGCGGGTTGCGGGTGACCGCCTGGAACAGCACGCCGGCCAGCGCCAGCGCGACGCCGACGACGAGCCCGAGGACGGTACGCGGCAGCCGCAGTTCCCGGACCACGACGGTCGCGTCGCCGCTGTCCGGGGACACCAGCGCGTGCCATACCTGGTCGACGGGGATGTGCCGGCTGCCGAGCGCCAGGCTGGCGAGCAGCGCCAGCAGGAGCAGGAGGGCCGCCGCCACGGTGACCGCGACGCGGCGGACGGTGCCGCGGCGGACGGGAGTCCCGGCCCGCGCGGGCCGGGCGGCGACGGTGGTCACGAGAGGTATTCGCCTTCCGCTTAGGTGCGCCTTACCTTAGCTGACCAGGTAAGGCGCACCTGAGCGGGCACTGTCGATGGGGTTGCGCCTCCACCGGGGGGAGGCGCGATGGTGGTCCACATGGACGGTGCGGAGCGCTATTCGATCGGTGACCTGGCCCGGCGGACCGGGCTGCCGGTGAAGACCATCCGGTTCTGGTCCGACCGCGGCGTCGTGCCGCCCACGGACCGCGGGCCGGCCGGCCAACGGCGCTACGACGCGGCGGCGGTGGCCCGGCTGGACCTGGTACGGACGCTGCGCGAGCTGGGTGTGGACCTGCCCACCGTGCACCGGGTGGTGACGCGCGAGGTCACCCTGCCCGAGGTCGCCTCGGCGCACGCCGACGCGCTGACCGCGCAGATCCGCCTGCTGCGGACGCGCCGCGCGGTGCTGACCGTGATCGCCCGGCGCAGGGCCACGCCGTCCGAGGCCGACCTGCTGCACCGGCTGGCCGGACTGGCCGCACGGGAGCGACGGCGGCTGGTCGACGAGTTCCTGGACGCGGCGTTCGAGGGCCTGACCGAGCCGGCGTTCGCGGGCATCCGCCGGTCGCTCACGCCCGAGCTGCCGGACGATCCGGACGACGGCCAGATCGAGGCGTGGGTGGAGCTGGCCGAGCTGGCCCTGGACCCTTCCTTCCGGGCCGGGCTGCGCCGGCTGGCCGAGCAGCACGCGGCCGACCGGGCCGGCGCCGAGGGCGTACGCCGGGACGTGGTCGCCGTGGTCCGGGAGGAGGTGGCCCCGGCACTGGCCGACGGCGTCGAACCGGCCTCGCCCCTGGCCGACCCGATCCTGGCCCGGGCGGCGAGCCGGTACGCGCGGCTCTGCGGCCTGCCGGACGACGCCGCCCTGCGCCTTAGGATGCTGGACCGGTTGCGGACCGCGTGCGATCCCCGCCGGGAGCGGTACCTGGAACTGCTCTGCGTGGTGAACGGCTGGCCACCGGCCGAGAGCCTGGCGCCGGTGCTGGACTGGTCGATCCGGGCACTGTGCGCCCGGCAGCCCCTAGCCTGAGGGCTTGCGATTCGACAGGCACACGGTGGTGCTCCTGGTCCGCCCGGACGACGCGCCCGAGCTGCCGCAGGACGCCCTCGACCGGATCCAGGACGCCCACCTGGCGCACCAGGCCGGGCTGGTGGAGCAGGGCGCGGTGCTGTCGGTCGTGGGTCAGTCCTCCGTGGCCTGCCGGCTGCCCGGCACCACAGGCGTCGGCCACACCCCGGCGCGGGCGGTTACCGGCACCTCGACCTGGTGGTCGGACCAGACGTACGTCTCGGGCAGCAGGTCGGCGATCGGGATGACGCGCAGCCCGTCGGACGGGCCGACGATCACCTTGATCGACGGGAAGTAGTCGAGCAGCACCTGACGGCAGCGCCCGCACGGCGGAATGACGCCCCGCCCCCGGTCCCCCACCGCGACGATCGCCTCCAGCTCGCCCGCGCCCTGGGTCGCGGCGGCGCCGAGGGCCACCACCTCGGCACACGGGCCGCCGGTGAAGTGGTAGACGTTCACGCCGCTGAACACCCGGCCGTCGGTGCTGCGTACGGCGGCGGCGACGGTGTGGTTGTCGCTGCGGCAGCGCAGCTTCGCGACCGCGGTGGCGGCCTGCACGAGCGCCCGGTCGGTGTCCCGCATGATCATCCCCGCCCCTCGTCGAACCCGGTCGGCGGCAACTTTAGTCGCGGCGGCCACGGATCCCGGTCAGCCAGGCCGTCTGCGCTCCCGGTAGGCGCGCATCTTGGCCCGCGCGCCACAGATCCCCATGGTGCACCAGCGGCTCCGGCCGCCCGGGCTGTGGTCGTAGTAGACCCAGCGGCAGCCGTGCGCGGCGCACGCCTTCAGCCTCGGCCACGTGCCCGCCGCCACCGCGTCGAGCACGACCCGCCCGACCTCGGCCACCAGCAGGTCCACGCCGGCCAGCCCGGGAGCCGGCGCCGGACGGGCGCCGTCGGCCTCGCGCTCTCCACGGTTCCGATGCTCAACCGCCGGATCCGTACGCTGCGCCGGCCCGAGGACGCACGCCCGCACCGCGATGCCCCGCCCGCGTCGGTGACCGCGGACGCGAGCGGAGCGCGGTAACCCGGGGGCGGTCCGCCACGCGGCTGCCTATCCTTGGCGACGACATGCAGAATCCAGCCGTACCCGCCGCCCCTGAGACCGCCCGCGACCTGCACCGCCGCCTCGACCCCCTGATGTTCCGCGACCAGCGGCGGCTCCAGCGGCGGCTCGACGGTGTGCGCAAGCTGCGCGACCCGCAGCGGCGGGAGGCGGCGCTGGCCGAGATCGCGGCCGAGGTGGCCCGGGCCGAGGCGCGGCTCCAGGCGCGCCGCGCGGCCGTGCCGGCGATCGCCTATCCGCCGCAGTTGCCGGTGAGCGAGCGCAAGGACGACATCGCCGCCACGATCCGCGACCACCAGGTGGTGATCGTGGCCGGCGAGACCGGCTCCGGCAAGACCACCCAGCTCCCCAAGATCTGCCTGGAGCTGGGGCGCGGCATCACCGGCCTGATCGGGCACACCCAGCCCCGCCGGCTGGCGGCCCGCACGGTCGCCGACCGGATCGCCGACGAACTCGGCACCGAGCTGGGCGACGTGGTCGGCTACAAGGTGCGCTTCACCGACCAGGTGGGCGAGAACAGCCTGGTCAAGCTGATGACCGACGGCATCCTGCTGGCCGAGTTGCAGACCGACCGGATGCTGCGGCAGTACGACACGCTGATCATCGACGAGGCGCACGAGCGCAGCCTCAACATCGACTTCATCCTCGGGTACCTCAGGCAGCTCCTCCCCCGCCGGCCCGACCTCAAGGTGGTCATCACCTCGGCGACCATCGAGACCGACCGGTTCGCGAAGCACTTCGCCGACGCGGAGGGCAACCCGGCGCCCGTGGTCGAGGTGTCCGGGCGCACGTACCCGGTGGAGGTCCGTTACCGGCCGCTGGTCGAGGTCACCGAGGCCGACGAGGAGGACGAGGCCGACGAGGAGAACGTCCGGGACCAGATCCAGGCCGTCGGCGACGCGGTCGAGGAGCTGGCCGCCGAAGGGCCCGGCGACATCCTGGTCTTCCTCAGCGGCGAGCGGGAGATCCGCGACACCGCCGACGCGCTGGGCAAGCTGGTGCAGTCCAAGCGGTCCCTGCTGGGCACCGAGATCCTGCCGCTGTACGCCCGGCTCTCCACCGCCGAGCAGCACCGGGTCTTCGCCGCGCACTCCAACCGCCGGGTGGTGCTGGCCACGAACGTCGCGGAGACCTCGCTGACGGTGCCCGGCATCAAGTACGTCGTGGACCCGGGCACCGCCCGGATCTCCCGCTACTCCAGCCGGCTCAAGGTGCAGCGGCTGCCCATCGAACCGGTCTCGCAGGCCAGCGCCAACCAGCGCAAGGGCCGCTGCGGGCGTACCTCGGACGGCATCTGCATCCGCCTCTACGACGAACAGGACTTCACCTCCCGCCCCGAGTTCACCGACCCGGAGATCCTGCGGACCAACCTGGCCTCGGTCATCCTCCAGATGACGTCGATCGGGCTCGGCGACGTCGCGGCGTTCCCGTTCATCGACCCGCCGGACCGGCGCAACGTCGCCGACGGCGTCAACCTGCTGCACGAGCTGGGCGCGCTCGACCCGGCCGAGACCGACCCGGCGAAGCGGCTCACCGCGCTCGGCCGGCGGCTGGCCCAGCTCCCGGTGGACCCCCGGCTGGCCCGGATGGTCCTGGAGGGCGAGCGCAACGGCTGCGCCACCGAGGTGGTGGTGATCGCCGCCGCGCTCTCCATCCAGGACCCGCGCGAACGCCCGGCCGAGAAGCAGGCCCAGGCCGACCAGGCGCACGCCCGGTTCGCCGACTCCGAGTCCGACTTCGTCGCGTACCTGAACCTGTGGCGCTACCTGCGGGAGAAGCAGCGGGAGCTGTCCTCCAGCGCGTTCCGCCGGATGTGCAAGGCCGAATACCTCAACTACCTTCGGGTACGCGAGTGGCAGGACATCGTCAGCCAGTTGCGCCAGGTGTTGCGTACCGCCGACAAGGGTGAGGGCCGGCGCGGCGCCGGCGCCGACCTGCCGGAGGAGATCGACACCCCGAAGGTGCACCAGTCGCTGCTGCCCGGCCTGCTGTCGCACCTCGGCCTGAAGGACGCGCAGAAGCACGAGTACCTGGGCGCGCGCGGCGCGAAGTTCGCGATCTTCCCCGGGTCGGCGCTGTTCAAGAAGCCGCCGCGCTGGGTGATGGCGGCGGAGCTGGTGGAGACGTCCCGGCTGTGGGGGCGGGTGGCCGGGCGGGTCGAGCCGGAGTGGGTCGAACCGCTGGCCCAGCACCTGGTCAAGCGCAGCTACAGCGAGCCGCACTGGGAGAAGAAGCAGGCCGCGGTGATGGCCTACGAGAAGGTCACGCTGTACGGCATCCCGATCGTCACCTCGCGGAAGGTGAACTTCGGGCGCATCGACCCGGCGCTGAGCCGGGAGCTGTTCATCAGGCACGCCCTGGTGGAGGGCGACTGGCAGACCCACCACCACTTCTGGCGGGACAACCAGAGGCTGCTGACCGAGATCGAGGAGCTGGAGAACCGGGCCCGGCGGCGCGACATCCTGGTCGACGACGAGACCATCTTCGCCTTCTACGACCAGCGCATCCCCGCCGACGTGGTCTCCGGCCGGCACTTCGACTCGTGGTGGAAGAAGACTCGCCGGGAGCAGCCGGACCTGCTCACGTTCACCCGCGAGCTGCTCGTCAACGACGGTCGCGGCGGGGTGGACGAGGAGGACTTCCCGGACCAGTGGCGGGCCGACGGCGTGACGCTGCCGCTGACCTACACGTTCGACCCGACCGCGCCCACCGACGGCGTGACAGTGGACATCCCGCTGCCGCTGCTCAACCAGGTGCCGGTGGAGAGCTTCGACTGGCAGGTGCCGGGGCTGCGCGAGGAGCTGGTGATCGCGCTGATCCGGTCGCTGCCCAAGCCGGTACGGCGCAACTTCGTGCCGGTGCCCGACTACGCCCGCGCCGCGCTCGCCGCGATCACCCCGGGCGAGGAGCCGCTGCTGGCCGCGCTGACCCGGCAGCTGCGCCGGATGACCGGGGTGACCGTTCCGGCGGACGCGTGGGACCTGGGCAGGCTGCCGCCGCACCTGCGGGTCACGTTCCGGGTGCTCGGCGACGACGACAAGCCGGTCGCCGAGGGCAAGGACCTGCCGGCCCTGCAACGCGAGCTGCGCCAGGAGGTACGCCAGGTGGTGGCCGCCGCCGCGCCGGACGTGGCCCGTACCGGGCTGACCGAGTGGTCGATCGGCACCCTGCCGCGCACCATCGAGCAGGTACGCGCCGGCTTCGCGGTGACCGCGTACCCGGCGCTGGTGGACGAGGGCACGACGGTCGGGGTGCGGGTGTTCGACTCCGCTGCCGAGCAGGAGGCCGCGCACTGGGCCGGCACCCGGCGGCTGCTGCGGCTGACGCTGCCGTCACCGGCGAAGTTCCTCCAGGGCCGGCTGACCAACGAGGCGAAACTCGCGCTGTCCCGCAACCCGCACGGCAGCGTGCCGGAGCTGATCGAGGACGCCGCGGGCGCGGCGATCGACAAGCTGATCGGCGACGCGGGCGGTCCCGCCTGGGACGCGGAGGGCTTCGCCGCGCTGCGCGAGCGGGTACGGGCCGACCTGGTGGACACGGTGGTCGAGCTGATGGAGCGGGTGCGCCGGGTGCTCGCCGCCGGATACGCGGTCGAGCAGCGCCTCGGCGCCACCCGGAACCTCGCGGTGGTGGCCGCGCTGGCGGACATCCGCAACCAGCTCACCGGCCTGGTGCACAAGGGCTTCATCACCGAGACGGGGTACGCGCGCCTGCCCGACCTGCTGCGCTACCTGACCGCGATCGAGCGGCGGCTGGACCGGCTGCCCGGCAACCCGCAGCGCGACAAGCAGCAGCAGGACCGGGTCGCCGTGGTGCAGAAGGAATACCAGGACATGCTGGCCGCGCTGCCGCAGGCCCGCCGTCAGGAGGCGGCGGTCCGCCAGATCCGCTGGATGATCGAGGAGCTGCGGGTGAACGTCTTCGCCCAGGCCCTCGGCACCCCCTACCCCGTCTCGGAGCAACGCATCTACCGAGCCATGGACGACGCCGAGGGCCGCTGAAACTGACCCCTGCGCGTCGATCTTGCACTTCGCGCCCCAGCGCCGGGGCTTTCGCACCTTTCGCCGGGGCTGAATGTGCAAGATCGGCGAGGCGACAGGAGGGCTACAGCGGCTCGACGCCGGGCGGGAGTTCGGCGGTGGCGGTGGCGTCGTGGACGTACTCCAGGAGGATGCGGCGCAGCTCGCGCCCGGCGTGGGTGGGCACCACGTCGCGGCGGCGGGCCACCGCGATGGTCCGGCGGACGCCGGGCGGGACGAGCCGGGTGACCCGGATGCCGGCGCGGCGGGCCACCACGATGCCGGGCACCAGCGCGACGCCGAGCCCGGCCTCGACGAAGCTGAGCACGGCGTCCATCTCCCCGCCGTCGACGGACAGGGTCGGCTCGAACCCGGCCGCGCGGCACGCCTGGAGCGTGGCGTCGCGCAGGTCGTAGCCCTCGCGGAACATGACGAGCGGCTGGTCGCGCAGGTCGGTGATGCGCAGTTCCCCGGCGGCCGAGGCGCCCGGCAGCGGGTCGACCGAGGCGACCACCAGGCTCTCCCGCAGGATCGGGTCGGCGCGCAGCCCGGGGTCGGTGCCGGTCGACGGCATGATGATCAGCGCGAGGTCGAGGCCGCCGCGGAGCAGGTCCCGGACGAGGTCCTGCGAGCCGCCCTCCTCGACCCTCAGGTCGACAGTGGGGTGCGCGTCGCGGAACCGGCGCAGCACCGGCGGGGCGAGCGAGGTGGCGAGGCTGGGCGTGGCGCCGAGCCGGACCCGCCCGCGGCGCAGCCCCACCAGTTCCTGGACCTCGCGGGTGGCGGTCTCCACGTCGGCCAGGATCCGCTTGGCCAGCGGCAGCAGCACCTCGCCGGCCGCGGTGAGTGTGATGTTGCCCCTTACCCGTTCGAACAACGGGGCACCGAGGTCGGCCTCCAGCGCGTGAATTTGCTTACTCAACGAGGGCTGGGTTATGCCGACAAGATCGGCTGCCTGGGTGAAATGTCGTACTTCGGCGACCGCTACGAAGTACCGAAGCTGATGGAGCTGCATCTACATAGCTTACGGCTATCGACGCTGCGATTTCGATGCATTGGACGCCTGATCGAAGTGCTCCTAGCGTCGACCGCGTGGTAATCACGAAAACTCGGTCGCCCATCCGCTCGAACGTCGGCCTCAAGGCCGTCATGGCGGTGACGGGCATCATCCTTGTGCTGTTCCTGATCCTGCACATGGTCGGCAACCTGAAGATCTTCACGGGCGAGACCTCGTTCGACCACTACGCGCACTGGCTGCGCGACATCGGCACGCCACTGCTGCCGGCCACCTGGTTCCTGTGGATCCAGCGCACGGTGCTCACCGTGGCCGTCCTGGGGCACATCGGCGCGGCCACCGTGCTCGCGATGCGGTCCCGGGCCGCCCGCCCGGTGCGGTACGCACACCGCCGCAAGATCCACGTGAACTACGCGGCCCGCACGATGCGCTGGGGTGGTGTGATCATCCTGCTCTTCGTGATCTACCACATCCTCGACCTGACCACGGGCCACCTGAACCCGCAGGGCGACCCCGCCAACCCGTACGGCAACGTGGTCGCGGGCTTCGCGCCGGAGCGCTGGTACGTCACGCTCTTCTACACGCTCGCGCTGGTGACCCTCGGCTTCCACCTGCGCCACGGCGCCTTCAGCGCGTTCCGCAGCCTCGGCCAGCAGACGCCCCGGGGCGAGCGCCGGGCCCGGATCGCCGCGCTCGTCTTCGCCGTCGCGCTCGTCGGCGGCTACCTGCTGGTCCCGTTCGCCGTGATCACCGGATTGGTGTCCTGACATGGATCTCTACAGCGAAGGCGACCCGATCGCCGACACCCGGGCCCCGGACGGCCCGATCGAGACGCGGTGGGAGCGCCACCGCTTCGAGATGAAGCTGGTCAACCCGGCCAACCGCCGGAAGATGACGGTGATCGTGGTCGGCACCGGCCTGGCCGGCGGCTCGGCCGCCGCCACGCTCGCCGAGCAGGGCTACCAGGTGCGGTCCTACTGCTACCAGGACAGCCCGCGCCGGGCCCACTCGATCGCCGCGCAGGGCGGCATCAACGCCGCCAAGAACTACCGCAACGACGGCGACTCGGTGCACCGCCTGTTCTACGACACGGTCAAGGGCGGCGACTTCCGCTCCCGTGAGTCGAACGTGCACCGGCTGGCCGAGGTGTCGGTGAACATCATCGACCAGTGCGTGGCCCAGGGCGTGCCGTTCGCCCGCGAGTACGGCGGCCTGCTGGACACCCGCTCCTTCGGTGGCGCCCAGGTGCAGCGCACCTTCTACGCCCGGGGCCAGACGGGCCAGCAGCTGCTGCTCGGCGCGTACCAGGCCCTGGAGCGGCAGATCGGCCTGGGCAACGTGGAGATGAACGCCCGCCACGAGATGCTCGAACTGGTCATCGTCGACGGCCGGGCGCGCGGCATCGTGGTCCGCGACATGGTCACCGGCGAGATCAGCACCGAGATGGCCGACGCGGTGGTGCTCGCCTCCGGCGGCTACGGCAACGTCTTCTACCTCTCCACGAACGCCAAGGGCTGCAACGTCACCGCCTCCTGGCGGGCGCACCGCAAGGGCGCGTACTTCGCCAACCCCTGCTACACCCAGATCCACCCGACCTGCATCCCGGTCTCCGGCGACCACCAGTCGAAGCTGACCCTGATGAGCGAGTCGCTGCGCAACGACGGCCGGGTGTGGGTGCCCAAGGCCAAGGGCGACCAGCGCAGCCCGCGCGAGATCCCCGAGGACGAGCGCGACTACTACCTGGAGCGGATCTACCCGTCCTTCGGCAACCTGGTCCCCCGCGACATCGCCTCCCGCGCCGCGAAGAACGTCTGCGACGAGGGACGCGGGGTCGGCCCGACCGGCCTCGGCGTCTACCTGGACTTCGCCGACGCGATCAACCGGCTCGGACGCAAGGCCATCGAGGCCAAGTACGGCAACCTCTTCGAGATGTACGAGCGGATCACCGGCGAGGACCCGTACGAGGTCCCGATGCGGATCTATCCCGCCGTGCACTACACGATGGGCGGCCTCTGGGTCGACTACGACCTCCAGTCGTCGATCCCCGGCCTGTTCGTGATCGGTGAGGCCAACTTCTCCGACCACGGCGCGAACCGGCTCGGCGCCTCGGCGCTGATGCAGGGCCTGGCCGACGGCTACTTCGTGCTGCCGAACACGCTCGCCAACTACCTGGCCTCCGGCCCGCTGGACAAGGTCGACGCCAGCCACCCCGAGGCCGTCGCGGCGCGGACCGAGGTCGAGGACCGGATCAAGCGGCTGCTCGCCGTCAACGGCGACCGCACGGTGGACTCGTTCCACCGTGAGCTGGGCCAGATCATGTGGGAGCACTGCGGCATGGAGCGCTCCGAGGCCGGGCTGCGCAAGGCGATCGACGAGATCCGCGCGCTGCGCGAGCAGTTCTGGCAGCGGGTGCGCGTCCCGGGTGACGGCGAGGGCCTGAACCAGTCGCTGGAGAAGGCCGGCCGGGTGGCCGACTTCTTCGAGCTGGCCGAGCTGATGTGCATCGACGCCCTGCACCGCGAGGAGTCCTGCGGCGGCCACTTCCGGGCCGAGCACCAGACGCCCGACGGCGAGGCGCAGCGCGACGACGAGCGGTTCGCGTACGTGGCGGCCTGGGAGTACACCGGCACCGGTGAGCCCGTGCTGCACAAGGAAGACCTGAACTTCGAATACGTCCACCCCACGCAGCGGAGCTACAAGTGAACCTGACCCTGCGCATCTGGCGCCAGCACGGCCCCCAGGACAAGGGTCGGATGGTGACCTACCCGGTGCAGGACGTGTCGCCGGACATGTCCTTCCTGGAGATGCTCGACGTGCTCAACGAGCGGCTGATCCTCGACGGCGAGGAGCCGGTCGCGTTCGACCACGACTGCCGTGAGGGCATCTGCGGCACGTGCAGCCTCATGATCAACGGTGAGGCGCACGGCCCGCAGCGCGGCACCACCGCCTGCCAGCTACACATGCGGCAGTTCTCCGACGGTGACACGATCGACATCGAGCCCTGGCGGGCGCGCGCCTTCCCGGTCGTCAAGGACCTGGTGGTCAACCGCAACGCCTTCGACCAGATCATCGCCGCCGGCGGCTACGTCACCGCGCCGACCGGCAGCGCCCCGGAGGCGCACTCGGTGCCGGTGCCGAAGGCCGACGCGGACGCCGCGTTCGAGTCCGCCGCCTGCATCGGCTGCGGCGCCTGCGTGGCGGCCTGCCCGAACGGCTCCGGCATGCTCTTCACCGCCGCCAAGATCACCCAGCTCTCGCTGCTGCCGCAGGGCCAGCCGGAGCGCTACACCCGGGTGATCGGCATGGTGGACGCGCACGACGAGGCCGGATTCGGCGGCTGCACCAACATCGGCGAGTGCGCGACGGCCTGCCCGAAGGGCATCCCGCTGAACACCATCGGCCGGCTCAACCGGGACTACCTGAAGGCGACGGCCAAGCGCGCCGGCACCCCCGGCTCCTGACCGCACCGCACGACACACGCGACCGCCGCGCCCCGCATCCACGGGCGCGGCGGTCGCGCTTTCCCGCGGGTACGCCTGTCCGAGCAGATGTCCTGACGCGGTCCGGCCCGGCGCGTCCGGCCGGCGGGTGGCGGTCAGCGCATCAGCAGGTCGATGACGCCCGTCAGGTCCTCCTCGCCGCTGCCCTCGGCCAGGCGGCGGCGCATCAGCTCGAAGTACGGGCTGAGCAGCTCCGGGCTGACGCCCTGCTGCTCCGCGGTGCTCAGGAAGGTCGGCGTGCCGGCCACCTGCATGGCGAGAGTGGAGCCGACTCCCTTCGTATAGTCGCCGCTGCGCAGCCGGCTGGCGGTCTGGTGGACCGCCGGTGCCATCGCGACGAGCCAGTCGGCGAGCAGCGGGGCCAGGGACGTGGGGTCGATGTCCTCCCGCCGGATCAGGGCGAAGGCGTGCGCCGCCCCGGCGAACATCCCGTACATGGCGCTGAGCAGGGCCACGTCGTGCAGGGCGGCGAAGCCCGCGTCCTGACCGACGTAGGTGGTGCCGGCCGGGACGCCCAGCGTCTCCCGGTGCCGCTCGAACAGCTCACGGGAGCCGCTGTAGAAGACGTAGCCGCCGGCCTCCGGGACACCGATCATCGGCGGAACAGCCATGATCCCGCCGTCCAGGTAGCGGGCCCCGCGCTCGCGGGCCCACTCGGCTCGTGAGCGGGCTTCCGCAGGGGTGCTGGTGGTCAGGTTGACCAGATCCTTGCCGGCCAGGTCGGCGCCGTCCAGCACCGTCCCGACCGAGGCGTCGTCCAGCAGGCAGACGACGACCAGGGTGTTCGCGGCGACGGCCGCGGCGGCGCTGTCCGCGAGCCTCGCCCCCTCGGCGGAGATCGCCGCGGCGCGGGCCCGGGTGCGGTTCCAGACGGTGAGCGGGTGGCCGGCGGCGAGCCAGGTGTGGGCCAGCGCGGCGCCCATCGCGCCGAGGCCCAGCAGCGTAACGGAGGTCTTCTCAGGAGTGTCGTGTGCCATGCCGATCAGGCTGGTCGCCGGCCCGAAGAGGATCAAGTACGCACTTCGGAGTGGGTGGTTACCCTGAGGTGAGCGAGCAGGTCGAAGGGGCGGGGACATGACGACGTCGAACCGGCCGGGCGCACCAGGCGGACACGTGTGCGGGATCGACACCGCGATGGAGGTGATCGGGGGCAAGTGGAAGGTGCTGATCCTCTGGGCACTCCACGAGCACCCCGGCCGTCGCTTCGGCGAGTTGCGCCGGCTGCTGCCGGGGGTCACCGAGAAGGTGCTGGCCTCACACCTGCGTGAGATGGAAGCGGACGGCGTCGTGCACCGCGTCTCCTACGACGAGGTGCCGCCCCGCGTCGAGTACTCGCTGACCGAGGACGGCGTGCGCCTCAACGACGCGCTCGAACCGCTGGCCGCCTGGGGACGCGAGCGGCCGATCGCCCGCGGGCCGGAGAAGACGGGCCGGGGCGTCTGACGGCAGTGCCGGCCTCGGCCACTCGTTGAGCGCTGTGGCCGGCACGCTTGAGCCGGACCCGCCGGCCTGGTCGAACCGCTCGCCGTAGCGCTCGGCGAGCACCCGGGCGCGGGCCACGAAGCCCGGCAGCCCGCCTCGATCGCCTCGGTAAACGGCACCGCCGCCGCCACCAGCACGATCGCCGTGCCGGTCGACCGCACGCCACGGTGACCGGCGCCGCCGATTCAACGGCCCCCTGCCGGGTAGCACTCCGATGGACGGCACCGGAGAGGGGACATACAGGCATGAAGGCACTGACCTGGCACGGTAAGCGGGACGTTCGCGTCGAGGACGTCCCGGACCCCCGCATCGAGGAGCCGACCGACGCGATCGTCCGGATCACCTCGACCGCCATCTGCGGCTCCGACCTGCACCTGTACGAGGTGCTCGGGCCGTACCTCAAGCCCGGCGACATCCTCGGGCACGAGCCGATGGGCATCGTCGAGGAGGTCGGGCCCGGCGTGACCCGGCTCAAGAAGGGCGACCGGGTGGTCATCCCGTTCAACATCTCCTGCGGCTCGTGCTGGATGTGCGAGCGGCAGCTCTACGCGCAGTGCGAGACCACCCAGGTGACCAGCCAGGGCAAGGGCGCGTCGCTGTTCGGCTACACCTCGCTGTACGGCTCGATCCCCGGCGGCCAGGCGGAGTACCTGCGCGTGCCGCAGGCCCAGTTCGGGCCGATCAAGATCCCGGACAGCGGCCCGGACGAGCGCTGGCTCTACCTCTCCGACATCCTGCCCACCGCCTGGCAGGCGGTGAAGTACGCGGACACCCCGCCCGGCGGCACGCTCGCCGTGTTCGGGCTCGGTCCGGTCGGGCAGTTCAGCGCCCGGATCGGCCGCCATCTGGGCGCCGGCCGCGTGATCGGGCTGGACCTGGTGCCGGAGCGGCTGGAGATGGCCCGGCGCCACGGCATCGAGGTGCTCGACGTCAGCCAGCTCGACGACGTGCCCGGCACGCTCATCGACCTGGTCGACGGGCGCGGCCCCGACGCGGTGATCGACGCGGTCGGCATGGAGGCGCACGGCGCGCCGCTGGGCAAGATGGCCCAGACCGCCGCCGGGCTGCTGCCGGACAAGCTGGCCCAGGCGATGACCGACAAGGCCGGCGTGGACCGGCTCGTGGTGCTGCACGCCGCGCTCAAGGCCGTACGGCGCGGCGGCACCGTGTCGATCTCCGGCGTGTACGGCGGCGAGCAGGACCCGATGCCGCTGATGGAGATGTTCGACAGGGGCATCCAGCTGCGCATGGGCCAGTGCCACGTGCGGCGCTGGGTCGACGAGATCATCCCGCTGCTGGAGCGCGACGACGACCCGCTGGGCGTCGAGGACCTGCGGACCCACCGGCTGCCGCTGACCGACGCGCCGCGCGCGTACGAGATGTTCCAGAAGAAGGAGGACGGCTGCGTCAAGGTCGTGCTCGCACCGTGACCCGGACGGTGGTCGTCACCGGCGCCACGAGCGGCATCGGCCGGGCGACCGCCCGGGAACTGGCGGGCCGCGGGGACCGGCTGGTCCTCGCGGCCCGCTCCCCCGCCACCCTCACCGAGGTACGCGACGAGTGCCGGGCGGCGGGCGCGCAGGCGATCGCCGTACCGATGGACGTGACCGAGCCCGGCGCGGTGGCCGCGCTGGCCGACGCGGCACGGTCCGAGTTCGGCGGCGTCGACGCCTGGGTGCACACCGCCGCGGTGATGTCCTACGGCCGCTTCGACGAGACCCCGGCCGAGGTGTTCGAGCAGGTGGTGCGCACCGACCTGCTGGCCGCCGCCGCGGTCGCCCGGGAGGCGCTGCGCCGGTTCCGGGACACCGGCGGCGGCACGCTCGTGCTCACCGGCTCGGTGCTCGGGCACATCACCGCGCCCTACATGAGCGGCTACGTGGCAGCCAAGTGGGGCCTGCAAGGGCTGGCCCGCACCCTCCAGCAGGAGGCGCGGGAGACGCCCGGCATCGCGATCTGCCTGGTCAACCCGGGCAGCGTCGACACACCCGTCTATCGGCAGGCCGCCAACTACCTGGGCCGGATCGGCCGGCCGCCGCCCCCGGTCGCCGCTCCCGAGCGGGTGGCGCGGGCCATCGCGCACTGCCTCGACCGGCCGCGCCGGGAGGTCTCGGTGGGCCGACTGAACGTGATCATGCGCTTCGGCTTCACCGCCCTGCCCGGTGTGTACGACGTGCTGGTCGGGCCACTGATGCGCCTGGCCGGGCTGACCCGGCAGCCGGTCGCCGCGCACCAGGGCATCGTGTTCACGCCGAACCCGGCCGGCGAGTCGGTCCGGGGCGGATGGGTGCCCGACGTGTCCCAGGTGGTCCGTGCCGTCGGCGGGCGCGCGGCGACCGTGGCGTCCGCGGTGCGCCGCCGGCTGCCCTGACCGCCGCGGCGGACCGTCCCACGGGCGGACCCGTCGCGCGGGCTGGCTGTCGCGCGGGCGGACGGTCCCGCGGGTGGCTGTCGCGCGGGCGGACCGGGACGAGGGTGGTTACCGTGTACGACGGGACACGGCGGAGGGACGAGCATGCGGGAACCAACGGGGCGGGAACCGGACCGGACGCGCGGCGGGCGGGGGTGGAAGCTCGCCGGGCTGGCCGCCGTCGCCGGGCTGGCCTGGGCGGCGCGGGACGTGCCGGCCCAGCTCGGCGGCCGGCTCACCGGCGCCCGGGCGGAACGGGCGGCCCGGTCGCCGCGCTTCCGCGACGGCACGTTCCACAACCCGGCCGACGCGAGCGCCACGATGGTCGCCGACCCCGGCCGCAACCTGCTCCGCGAGCTGGTCTTCGGCAAGCAGAAGCGGCGGCCCGGCAGCCCGGTGCCGCTGCTGCGCCCGGCCCCCGCGCCGGCCGGCGACCCGGCCCGCGAGCTGAACGTCGTCTGGTACGGCCACGCCTCCACGCTCGTCGAGATCGAGGGGCGCCGGGTGCTGCTCGACCCGGTGTGGAGCGACAGGTGCTCCCCGTCCGGGCTGGTCGGCCCGCGACGCATCCACGAGCCGCCGGTACGCCTGACCGAGCTGCCCCCGCTGGACGCGGTGCTGATCTCGCACGACCACTACGACCACCTGGACATGGAGACCGTCCGCACGCTCGTCGACCTCCAGTCCGCGCCGTTCGTGGTGCCGCTGGGCGTCGGCGCGCACCTGGCCCGCTGGGGCGTACCCGAGCACCGCATCATCGAGCTGGACTGGTCCGACAACCACCGGGTCGGCGCGCTGACGCTCACCGCGACCGCCGCGCAGCACTTCTCCGGGCGCGGGCTGCGCCGCGACGGCACGCTCTGGAGCTCCTGGACCATCACCGGGGCACACCGGAAGGTCTTCTACACCGGCGACTCCGGCTACTTCGACGGGTACGCCGCGATCGGCGCCGAACACGGCCCGTTCGACCTGACGCTCATGCAGATCGGGGCGTACGACAGGGCGTGGCCGCACATCCACATGTTCCCGGAGGAGGCGGTCGCCGCCCACCTCGACGTACACGGCGGACTGCTGGTGCCGGTGCACTGGGGCACGTTCAACCTGGCCCTGCACGACTGGTCCGAGCCGGTCGACCGGCTCTGGGCCGAGGCGAAGGCGCGCGACGTCCGGCTGGCCGTGCCGCGCCCCGGCGAGCGGGTCGTGGTGGACGAGCCGCCGGCGGTGGACGGCTGGTGGCAGTCGGTCGCCTGACCCGGCGCTGACGCGTTCGTGCTCTGAGCCGGCTCAGAGCACGAAGGCGTCCGTCCAGAGCGCGCCGGAGCGGCCGGACAGCGCGTCCAGCATCGCCACCGCCTGACCGTCGGTGAGCTGCGCGACGAAGTCGATGATCGCCCGGCCCCGGGCCCGGCCGATCCGGTCCGGGGTACGCGGGTGCAGCTCCGCCTCGGCCAGCTCCACCAGGTCGTGCAGCCGGCGCGGCAGCCGGGACTCCTCCTCCGGGTCCAGCAGCCACTCCCAGAGCGCCTCCACCAACGTGCCCAGCAGCCGGGCCTGCCCGCGCTGGTGCAGGGCCAGGTCCGGGCGGGCCAGCACGAACCGGTGGTGCACGAACTTGAGCACCTGCACCTCGTGCCACTGCGCCTTCGCCAGCAGCACGTAGCCGGAACGGACGTCCGGCTCCGGGGTGACGGTGATGGCGTCCACGAAGCGGGTGGACCAGCGGGCGGAGAACCGGGCCACGTACTGCTCCGCCTCGATCGAGCCGTCGAACGGCAGCGCCAGCAGCCCTTCGACCAGTTCCTCGCGGACGTGCTCGACAGCGGCGGCGAACGCCTCGTCGTCGGCGATCCAGCCGTCCTTGCGGTGCAGTTGCCGGCGCAGCCGCTCGATCGCCACGCCGGGCCGCCGGGCCGCCGCCTCCAGCGCCGACGCGGTGATCGACCGCAGGTGCCCGCTCTCGCGCTGCCAGGCCATCAGCTCGGCCGCCACCGCGCCCTGCTGGAGCACACCGACCCGGTAGAAGTCCTCCACGTCGTGGATCGCGTACGCGATGTCGTCGGCGGTGTCCATCACCGAGGCCTCGGGGGTCTGCTGCCACTCCGGGATCCGCCCGGCGAACGGCTCGCGCGCCTGCCGCAGGTCGTCCAGCTCGGTGCGGTACGCGCCGAACTTCACCGACCCGCTCTCCGGATCCTCCGGTGGCGCCGCCGCACCCCGGGGCGCCGGGTCGAGGTGGCGCGGGTGCGGGTCGGGATGGTCCAGCCGGGTCCACGGGTACTTCAGCATGGCGGCCCGGACCGCGGCGGTCAGGTCGAGTCCGGTGGTCGCGGCGCCGCGGATCTCGGTGCTGGTGACGATCCGGTACGACTGGGCGTTGCCCTCGAATCCGTCGGCCAGCCCGAGGCGTTGCCGGGCCAGCCGGTCCAGCACCCGCTCCCCCAGGTGCCCGAACGGCGGGTGCCCGAGGTCGTGCGCGAGCGCGGCGGCCTCCACCACCTCCGGGTCGCAGCCGCCGAGCTTGTCCAGCAGGTCCCGGTGCGCCGGGTCGGCCGTCAGCCGCTCCGCGATGGCCCGGGCCACCTGGGCCACCTTCAGGCTGTGGGTGAGCCGGTTGTGCACCAGCAGCCCGGAACCACCCGGGCTGATCACCTGGGTGACGCCGTTCAGCCGGGCGAAGAACGGCGAGCCGACGATCCGGTCCCGGTCGGCCCGGAACGGGCCGGCGGCCAGGTCGCCGAGCGCCCGGGCGCTGCCGCCGAACAGCCGCCGGGCCCGCGGATCCGCAGGTGCCTCCATGATCGCCACGCTAGCGCAGCCAGCGGCGGGCCGGGCACAGCCGGTCCGAGGCGAACGGCACAATGCAGGGCGGAAACCACCCGAGAAGGCGGATGACAATCGTGACCCAGTCAGTGGACCAGCGGATCGCCGAGGAACTCGGCGTCGCCGAACGTCAGGTGCGGGCGGCAGTCGAGCTGCTCGACGGCGGCGCCACAGTGCCGTTCATCGCCCGCTACCGCAAGGAGGCCACCGGCCTGCTCGACGACGCGCAGCTGCGCACGCTGGAGGAGCGGCTGCGCTACCTGCGTGAGCTGGACGAGCGGCGCGCGGCGGTGCTGGAGTCGATCCGGAGTCAGGGCAAGCTCGACGAGGCGCTGGAGGCGCAGATCCTCGCCGCCGACTCGAAGTCCCGCCTGGAGGACATCTACCTGCCGTACAAGCCGAAGCGGCGCACAAGGGCCCAGATCGCCCGCGAGGCCGGGCTGGAGCCGCTCGCGGACACGCTGCTGGCCGACCCGGCGCAGGACCCGAAGACGGTCGCCGCCGGGTTCGCCGACCCGGACAAGGGCGTCGCGGACGCCGCGGCCGCGCTGGACGGGGCGCGGGCCGTCCTGATCGAGCGCTTCGCCGAGGACGCCGACCTGATCGGCACGCTGCGCGAGCAGATGTGGTCGCGGGGCCGCCTGGTCTCCCGGGTACGCGACGGCCAGGAGACCACCGGGGCGAAGTTCTCCGACTACTTCGACTTCGCCGAGCCGTACCCTAAGCTGCCCTCGCACCGCATCCTCGCCGTGTTCCGGGGCGAGAAGGAGGGCGTGCTGGAGCTGACCATGGACCCGGAGGCCGAGGGGGACGCCGACGCGAACCCGGGTCCCAGCCGCTACGAGGCGGCCGTCGCCGGCCGCTTCGGCATCAGCGACCAGGGGCGGCCCGCCGACAAGTGGCTGGCCGACACGGTGCGCTGGGCCTGGCGTACCCGGATCCTGATCCACCTGGGCGCGGACCTGCGCATGCGGCTGTGGCAGGCAGCCGAGGAGGAGGCCGTGCGGGTCTTCGCCACCAACCTGCGGGACCTGCTGCTGGCCGCGCCGGCCGGGGCGCGGGTGACGATGGGCCTCGACCCGGGCCTGCGTACCGGGGTGAAGGTGGCGGTGGTCGACGCGACCGGCAAGGTGGTCGCCACCGACACCATCTACCCGCACGAGCCGCGCCGGCAGTGGGACGCCTCGCTGCACACGCTCGCCAGGCTCGCCGCCGCGCACGGCGTCGAGCTGGTCGCGATCGGCAACGGCACCGCCAGCCGGGAGACCGACAAGCTCGCCGGTGACCTGATCAAGCAGCACCCGGAGCTGAAGCTGACGAAGGTGGTCGTCTCCGAGGCCGGCGCGTCGGTCTACTCCGCGTCGGCGTACGCCTCGCAGGAGCTGCCCGGCCTGGACGTCTCGCTGCGCGGCGCGGTGTCGATCGCCCGCCGCCTCCAGGACCCGCTGGCCGAGCTGGTGAAGATCGACCCGCGGTCGATCGGCGTCGGGCAGTACCAGCACGACCTGTCCGAGGTGAAGCTGTCCCGCTCGCTCGACGCGGTGGTCGAGGACTGCGTCAACGCGGTCGGTGTGGACGTCAACACCGCCTCCGCGCCGCTGCTCACCCGGGTCTCCGGCATCGGCGCGGGGCTGGCCGAGAACATCGTGCTGCACCGCGACGCCAACGGCCCGTTCCGCACCCGGGCCGAGCTGAAGAAGGTGCCGCGCCTCGGCCCGAAGGCGTTCGAGCAGTGCGCGGGCTTCCTGCGCATCCCCGGCGGCGACGACCCGCTCGACTCCTCCAGCGTGCACCCCGAGGCGTACCCGGTGGTCCGCCGCATCCTCTCCTCCACCGGGCAGGACCTGCGCGCGCTGATCGGCAAGTCGGCCATCCTGCGCGGCCTGCGCGCGACCGACTTCGTCGACGACACGTTCGGCCTGCCCACCGTCACCGACATCCTGGCCGAGTTGGAGAAGCCCGGCCGCGACCCGCGCCCGGAGTTCCGCACCGCGACGTTCGTCGAGGGCGTGGAGAAGATCGGCGACCTGACGCCGGGCATGGTGCTGGAGGGCGTGGTGACGAACGTGGCCGCGTTCGGCGCGTTCGTCGACGTGGGCGTGCACCAGGACGGTCTGGTGCACGTCTCGGCCATGTCGCACACGTTCGTCAAGGACCCGCGCGACGTGGTGAAGTCCGGCGACGTGGTCAAGGTCCGGGTGCTCGACGTGGACGTGCCGCGCAAGCGGATCTCGCTGACGCTACGGCTGGACGACGAGGCGCCGGCCGGCGGCGGTCGCCCGGGCGGCGGCCCGCAGGCCGCCGCTCCACGTGGCGGCCAGGGCGGCGGTCAGCGCGGCGGACAGGGCACCAGCCAGGGCGGTGCGTCGCGCGGCGACCGGGGCGCGTCGCGCGGTGGCCAGGGCGCGTCGCGCGGTGGCCAGTCACAGCGGTCGGGGCGCGGCGGCGGTCCCGCCCCGGTCAACGACGCCATGGCGGAGGCGCTGCGCCGCGCGGGCCTGGCCTGACCTCCCGGCACCCGGCCGCGTGGTGCGCCCTGACGCGTGGTGCGCCGGGGGCGGCGGGCGCGCGTACCCTCGCGGTCGTGGGTGTCGAGGACGACGAGCGGTGGCGGGAACGGCGGCGCCACGCGGTGCGGGCGCACGCGGAGGCCGCCGACCGCGAGCGCGCCGCGGAGCAGGCGGAGGCCGCGGAGCTGGTGGCCCGGTTCGCCGCCGAGGCGTCGCGGCGCGGGCTGCGCGCCGACCGGCTGACCGCTACCGGCCACGACGGGCGCGGGCGTTACCGCACGCGGCTGACCGGCTGGTACGTGGACCGGGCGCGCAGCCGCGCGGTGGACACCGAGGGGCGGTTCTACCTGCTCACCGTGCCGCCGGGTCTGCGGGCGCGGCTGTTCGGGGCCGACCCGCGGCCCAGCCCGCCGCCGCTCGTGGTCGGCCGCGGCGGGCGCGACGGCGAGTCGGTGCCACTGGCGACGCTGCTCAGCCGCCGTCTCGAGGCGGGCGACGACTGGCGCTGACCGGCGCCCGTCCCCGGCCGGCCCGCTGTCGCGGCAGTCCCCGGGCGGCGGTCCGGTCCACATGCCGCCACCAGCAGAGCTGGACCACCAGCGTGAACACTCCGGCGAGCACGATGGCCGCCACGTTGATCAGCAGCTGCAGGGCCGAGCCGGCCGCCTCGTGCCACACGCCGTACGCGGACGCGACAGCCACGTTCGCCGCCGCCGGCACCGTGGTCACCGAGATCAGCACGCCGACGAGCGAGCCGGACTTCTTCGAGGTCAGCGACAGCATCCCGGCGACGCCGGCGAGCAGGCCCACCACCCAGGACAGCGCGTCCGGGCGCCAGATGAAGTCGGTCAGCGGCCGTTCGGCCAGCAGCATGTCCCGGTCGACCAGGCCGGTGGCGGTGAGCGCCCAGGTGCTCAGCACGGTGGCGGCCATGGCGACGAGGAAGCCGACGGTCAGCGCCTGTACCGAGCGCACGGCCACGCGCGGCTGCCGCCGCAGCAGCGCCACGCTGAGCGCGGCGAGCGGCCCGAACTCGGGGCCGACCACCATCGCGCCGACGATCAGGATGGGCTGGTCGAGCAGCACGCCGATGCCGGCGATCATGGTGGCGACCACGATCAGGGCGACGAACGTGCCGGTGAGGACGGTCTGCTCGCCGGTCTTCGCGGCGATCTCGTCCCAGACCACGGCATCCTCGCCGTACCCGGGCGCCTCCTCGGCGGCCCGGTCGGCCGCCTCGGACAGGGTCAGCTCCACGTCGTCGGCGGAGATCGCGCCACGTGCCTCGACGCCCATCTCCTGAAGCACCCGAAGCACGTGATCGGCGCTCTCTCGCACGACGTCACAGAGGATGAGATCACCGACAGGGCGGCGGGCGGCGCCGGGCAGGACGGCCAGGTGCGCCACCCCCGGCTCAGCGGCCAGCAGGTCCGCCACCGCCGCGCTACGGTCGGCCGGGGTGATGATCCTCAAGTGCAGCACTGGCGGCTCCCTGGTGCGCGTCCCTGGCGTCGGCCGCCGCACTCTACCGGCGCGTCAGGTGTGACGCACGTCCCTCGCCGGGCCGGACGGCTGCCGCACCAGACCCGGTACCCGCTCGACCGTCTCGCGCCAGAGCGCCGTCAGCGAGTCGGCCAGCGGATGGACCGGCGTCCAACCGAGCAGCCGGTGGCCACGGCCGATGTCCGCGCAGATCCAGGGCACCGCCGCTGACCGGGTCGCGTCGGCGCCGAATGCGCCGGTGCGGATCTCCCCCGGAAAACCTGCGATGTCCGCGAGCTGCCGGACGGCGTCCCTGGTGGCCGTCGCCAGCCCGCTGCCCACGTTGAACACCCGCTGTCCCACCGCACCGCAGCGCACCGCGGCCAGGACCGCGCCGGCCACGTCCCGCACGTCCACGAAATCCCGCCAGGAATCGAGCAGACCCAGTGCGACGTGATCGTCGCCGCGCTCGGCCGCGGCCCTGATCAGCCCCGCCGCCCGCCCCAGCACGTTCCCGGGCGGCATGCCCGGTCCGACCGGGTTGAACACCCGCAACACCACCGTGTCGACCCGGCCGGACGCACCGGCGAGTTCGGCCAGCCGGGTGGCGGCGAGGTGACTCACCCCGTACTCGCTGATCGGCGACGTCGGGGCGTCCTCCCGCACTGCGACATCGCGGGCGACCACGCCGTACTCTGCGGCCGAACCGATCCGCACGAGCCGCGCACCGGGAGCGGCGGCGGCCATCGCCTCGATCACCTTGGCCGTCGTCACGGCGTGTGCCTGGACGAAGTCGTAGCCGGAGCCGACGATGCGCCCCGCCGCGAGGACCACGACGTCGGGTCGTTCCCGGCTCAGCAACGCGGCCAGGGCAGACGGGCCGACGGCCACCAGATCGCACTCCTGCCGATCCGGACACCGCACATCGCAGTGCGGTTCGAGGTTGCGACGGATGTGCCGGCCCAGGAACCCGCCGGCCCCGAACAGCAGTACGGCCGTCACCACATGCCCACGGATTCTCCGGCGCGCAGGTGCTCGCGGTCGCCGGGCTGCCGGTTGCCGGTGAACTCGTGCCAGGTGGCGGCGCCGGGCGCCGAGATGCCCTCCCGGCGCAGCACCGCACCGACCGTCGCGGCGAGGATCCGCAGGTCCAGGGCGAGGGAGCGCCGGTCGACATACTCCACGTCGTACTCGAACTTCTGCTCCCAGATCAGCGCGTTGCGACCGCGCACCTGCGCCAGGCCCGTGATGCCGGGACGAACCTCGTGCCGCCGGGCCTGACGGGCGTCGTAGAGGCTCAGGTAGCGGACCAGATGTGGGCGCGGACCGACAACGCTCATGTCGCCGCGCAGGACGTTCCAGAACTCGGGCAGCTCGTCGAGGCTGGTGGAACGCAGCCATCGCCCCACCGGCGTAAGCCGGTCCGCGTCGCTCACCAGCCCTCGCGCCGGGTCGACATCGTGCATGGTGCGGAACTTGACCATCTCGAAGAGCCTGCCGTCACGCCCCGGCCGGGTGTGCCGGAACAGCACCGGCCGTCCCAGCGTCACCAGCACCACGAGGGCGACCGCAGCCATGACCGGTGCGCCGAGCACCAGCGCCAGCACGGCACCGAGCACGTCCAGCAGGCGTTTCAGACGGTCGTACGGGCGCGGCGTGCCGCCGGACGAGGGCCGATGTGGTGCGGCGGTGTGGCGTCGCCGCCACGTGGCATCAGTGCTCATGAGATACCCATATCAGGACATAGTTCCGTCGGTGTGCAATCGGTCAGAACTCGCGGGCCTCTTCGCCGTGCCGCCTGGCCCCGCGGACGGCCGCAGCCGTCCGCAGTTCCTGCTCCACGCGGCGTATTCCCAGGTCGGCAGCGAACTGGCGCTCGTAGTGGCGGCGGCCTGCCTGACCGAGCAGTCGAAGCTTCTCCCGCCCCATCTGGCATGCCTCGCGCAGTGCAGCCGCGATGGACTCCGGGTCTCCGGGCCGAGCGGTGATGCCGCCGCCACTCTCCCGCGCCACCTCGGCCGCGTCACCGGGCGCGGCGACAAGGAGGGCTCGTCCGGCGGCAAGGATCGCCTGCATCTTGCTCGGCATCGTGCAGGCGGACATCGCCGTGTCCCGCAGGCTCACGAAGTGGATGTCGCCGGCCGCCATCACCGCCGGCATACGCTCGCTGGGCACCCGGCCCAGAAACCGCACGTTGTCCAGCCCCGCCGACCGGGCGCGCTCCCGCAGCCGGTCCTCCGAGACCCCCGACCCGGCGATCAGGCACACGAACCGGGAATCGTGCACCAGGGCGCAGGCATCCAGCAGGGCGTCGAGTCCCTGCGCCTCCCCCAGCGCCCCGGCGTACACCAGCACCACCCGGTCGTCGGGCAGTCCCAGATCGGCACGGAGGTCACCCTGCGGCGACCAGGGCCGCTCGTCCGCCCACATCGGAACGTACGTGAGTTTGCTCTCCGGCACCCCCCGGCCCCGCAGAAGGTCCCGAACGCCCGGCGATATGTAGGCCACCCGCGTGGCCGACCGGTACATCGCCCCACACCAGCCGTGCAGGCAGCGCTCGACCGCCCGGCCACCGGCGCCGTTGCCGAGAAAGCCGCTGGCCGCCAGGGTGTCGGGCCACAGGTCGAGCACGTGAAGCACCACCGGCACCCGGTACACGTGCCGGGCGAACCACATCGGCAGCGCCACCGTGACCGGGGAATTCCCCACCCAGATGGCGTCGAGCCCGCGGAGCGCCCTCACGCCGGACACGAGCGCGGACATCGCGAACGAGCCGTAGTTCGCCATCCGGTGGACGGCCGACGCGTCGTGGCTGGGGTAGAGGGCGACCCGGCGAACCTCCACACCGGCGAGGTTCTCGTCCTGCCGACGAGACATGCGGTAGCCCGGCGCCAGCCGTCCGGTCGGATAGTTCGGGAAGCCGGTGAGTACCCGCACCTCGTGCCCCCGGGCGGCCAGGCCGCGGGCCAGCACACCGGGCAGGCCGGCCGGCCCCGGCTCCGGGTCGAACCACTGGGTCAGCAAGCCGAACCGCATCTCGACACCTCGTCTCAGGAGCTCGGCGGGGGATGCCGGCGGCCGGGTCAGACCGCCGCGACCGCCGCTCGCGCTCGGGAATCCACGGGTTCGGGCCAGGTGTCCGGCTGGGCCGGGTCGAAGACCTCGTTGGCCCAGAACAGGGTGATGAGGGCACCCGAGCCGGTGTTGGTGATGTCGTGGGCCCACATCGTGGGCATGTCCACCACGACCGGATCGCGGCCGTCCACCCGGAGCCGGACGACCTCGTCGTCGAGGACTCGTCGCAGACGTATCTCGGCACTGCCCTGCACCACGCAGAACCGTTCCAGCTTCGCCAGATGGAAGTGCTCTCCCCGGGTGACGCCGGGGTGGGTGGAGGAACAGAAGGTCTGTCCCGGCCCGCCGTGCGACTTGACGACCTCGACGAGTTCGCCGCGCGCGTCGGACCGCCGGGGCAGCGGCAGCGGCTGGTGCGACGGAAGGCAGTGCGACCGGTACGTGTTGAACAAGCGCACCGCGTGCCGGTCGGTCAGTGCCGGGATCTCGCCTGTGCGGTAGCAGCCGGCCAGCTCCGAGAGCCGGTCGGCGAGCGCCTGGACACCGATGCGCAGCTCCGGCATCGAGGCATCCCACGGGCCTGCCTGTGCGGCACCGACCAGGCGGGCCGCCGCGTCGGTGGCGTGCACCAGGACCAACTCCCGATCCTGGTGCACCTCGGGCCGGCCGCCCTCGGCGAGCAGGCGACAGAACGTCGCCACGACCGAGTTGTAGCCGGGCAGCCCGTGCTCCCCGTAGAGGTTGGGCAGGCGCAGGTCGACCAGATCGGGGCGCACGGCGGCGAGGGTCTCGGCGGCGACCGCCTTCGAGTCACCGTAGGCGCTGCCGTTGCCGGCCTGGATCGAGTTCGCGAAGACGACGACGCCGGGCGGCGCGGCGCACCGTCCCAGTCCGCGCGCGAGCGCCGAGGCGAGCCACACGTTGCCCGCTGCGACCTCGGCCGGGTCACCTCGGTTGACCCCGGCCAGGTGCAGCACCCGGTCGGTGCCGTCGACCCGCGCCGCCACGGCCGCCGGATCGGCCAGGTCCGCCCGGGTGACCACGACGGGATCGGGCCAGCCCAGCGCACGGACGAGGACCCGTACGTGCCAGCCCAGGAAACCCCCGGCACCGGTGAGGGCGAGCCTCAGCACGTCAGCACCGCGTCCCGCAGCGTCAGTTCCGCCCGCATCTCCGGGATGCTCAGCAGGAGTTCCTTGATCTGCGCCACTTCCATCTGGGGCGCGTTGGCGGAGGTGAAGTCCTCGGTCAGCGGGCCACGCACGTCCCCCTCGGAGACGTAGAGGTCGTAGTTGAGGTCGCGGGCGTCGACCGGCACCCGGAACACGTCACCGAAGTCGTCCGCCCGGGCGAGCTCCTCGCGGCTGACGAGCGTCTCGTGCTGCCTCTCGCCGTGCCGGACCCCGATCACGTCGAGCTTGGCCGGTACGTCGAAGAGCTGACAGACCGCCTCGGCGAGGTCGCCTATCGTGCACGCGGGCGCCTTGCGGATGAAGATGTCACCGGGACGGGCGTGTTGGAAGGCGTGCTCGACGAGATCCACCGAGTCGGCCAGCGACATGAGGAAGCGCGTCATCGCCGGGCTGGTCACGGTCGGCGCCTTCCCGGCCTTGATCTGCTCCACGAACAGCGGGATCACCGACCCGCGTGAGTACATCACGTTGCCGTACCGGACGCAGGACACGACAGTCGTGCTGTCCGGGCGATTCCGGGCGTGCGCCTGGGCGACCTTCTCCATCAAGGCTTTGCTGATGCCCATCGCGTTGACCGGGTAGACGGCCTTGTCGGTGCTCAGCAGCACCACCGATCTCACCCCGTTGCGCTCCGCCGCCATGACCACGTTCTCGCTGCCGAGCACGTTGGTCCGCACCGCCTCCATGGGAAAGAACTCGCAGGACGGCACCTGCTTGAGCGCGGCGGCGTGGAACACGAAGTCGACATCGCGGGTCGCCCGGAAAACGCTGTCGAAGTCCCGGACGTCGCCCACGTAGTACCGCACCCGGTCGTCGCCCAGCCCTCGGCGCATGAGGTCCTGCTTGGCCTCGTCCCGACTGAACACCCGGATCTCGTCCACATCGTGGTCGAGCAGGCGGCGTACCAGGGTCTTACCGAATGATCCGGTACCGCCGGTTACGGCGACGCGGCATCCGGAGGGCAGAAAGGACACGTCCACTCCTCTTGGTTCGTGCGGTTCGGGCGGTCGCGATCGCGGGGAAGGGAGGGAGACGCTCTGCCGTACCGAAATACACCTTTGACACGTTCTGTCTTATATAACACTTCCTCAACGAGAGACGGACGGTCAGGTCACGCCTCGGCTGCCGGGCGACGGGCTCTGCGGTCTCGGCAGGCGAGTCCGGCACCCTCCGGAAAGGCAGAGCCGATGAGAGCCACCGTGACGGTGGAGTCGCGCTACGTCCGCACACCCGACGGCGCGGTCTGGACGTACGACGGACCCGCCTACCGCTTCTTCACCGACTACCTGCAGGTGTTCGACCAGGTCCGGGTCGTCGCCCGGGTGCGGACGGTCGCGAATCTGGAGCGGGCGGCCAACCGCGTGGACGGGCCGGACGTCGAGGTCTGGCCCATCCCCTACTACCAGGGCCCTCGGCAGTACCTGCAGCGGTTCCCCGCGATCCGGCGGGCCGTGGCGTCGGCGGCGTCCGCGGAGGACGCGGTGATCCTGCGCGTGCCGTCCTTCATCGGCTCGATCCTCGCCGCTGTACGCGACCGGGGGCGGCTGCCCTACGCCCTCGACGTGATGGGAGACCCCCACGCGGTGTTCGCTCCCGGCGTGGTGGAGCACCCGCTGCGGCCACTGCTGCGGCAGCGATATACCAGTCGGCTACGGCATCTGTGCCGCTCGGCGGTCGCCGTCTCCTACGTGACCGAGCGGTACCTGCAGGAGAGATACCCGGCCGGCCCGCAGACGGTGACCGCTGTCTGCTCCGACGTGGATCTGCCGCGACACGCCTACGCCGACCAGGCTCGCGCGCGGACGCCGGGGCTCCCCCACGTCACGCTCATCTCGGTCGGTTCGCTCGACCAGATGTACAAGGGGATCGACACGTTACTCGCCGCTGTGGCGCGGCTGCGCGCAGACGGCCTCGCCCCCCGGCTGGTACACGTCGGCGACGGCCGGTTCCGGCACCGACTCACGCAGTTGGCCGACCTGCTCGGCGTCGCCGAGCAGGTGACCTTCACCGGACCGTTGCCGTCCGGCGACGCGGTACGGCAGCAACTGGACGCGGCCGATCTCTTCGTCATGCCGTCGCGTACGGAAGGGCTGCCCAAGGCGCTCGTCGAGGCGATGGCCCGAGGGCTGCCGGCCGTGGCGTCGGCCGTCGGCGGCATCCCCGAACTGCTGCCGGAACAGCACCTGGTCGCACCGGACGACGCTGTCGGCCTGGCCGCGGCGATCCGACGGTTGTCGAGCACTCCGGGACTGATGACCGAAGCCTCCGCGGAGAACCTGACGCGCGCCCGCCGGTACGCCGCCGAACGACTCGTGCCGCAGCGCCACGCCTACTTCCTCGCCGTCCAGGATGCACACCGCCGGGCCCACCGGCTCGGCCTGTCCACCTCCGGGCGGCGAGTGCTGATCGACCCCTGACCGCCGTGTGCGACGGCCGGACGGCGTGCCCACGGGACGCCGCCCACCGTCAGCCGGTGAGCCGGTCGAGCCGCTCGGCCATCGCGGCGGCGACGTCCGCAGCGACCAGCCGGGGCACGCGCCGTGGCCCACGGTGGTACTCGGCGAGCATCGCGTCGGCCAGTCCGACGACGTCGGCCGGGCACCGGCGCCCGTTCTCCGGGGTGACGAGGTCGTCGGCGGCGGCGACCTCGACGGTGGCGATCACTGGCGTTCCGAACCCCAGGGATTCATTGACGACCAGGCCCCAGGCTTCTGTCCGGGACGGCACAACAGCCACGTCGGCGGCGGCGAAGGCCGCGCCGAGGCGATCGTGATCGATCGGGCCCAGGTAGTGGCAGTCGGCTCTGGTCGCGCAGTAATGCGCCACGTCCGGGGCCAGACTGCCGCCGCCCACGACCACCAGGGCCGTGGCACCGTCGCGCACCTTGTCGCGCACGATGTCGTACGCGGCGAGGAGCAGATCCGCCCCCTTGATCGGCTCCAGCCGGCCTACGAAGACGAAGACGAAACGGTCCTGGTCGCCGAGTGACGCCCGCATCGCCGGCGCTCCGGTTTCCCCGCGGGGCAGCTCCGGCAACGCGAAGGGGATGCGCCGGAACCGCCGGAACCCGAGCAGTCGCCAGTACGCCTCGTTGGCGGTGCCCACGGACCAGATCTCCGGCTCGCCGAGCAGCATCCGCAGATACCACCTCTTGGCCGCCCGCCGGCTCCGCGACCGGCGCAGTTCCGCTGACACGTTGCTGTCGCTGCGCAGTACCAGCGGCACCCGACGTAAGCGGGCTACCAGTGCCGCGGCGATCCGGGCCGAGCCCCGGTAACCGAAGAGGCACACGGCGTCGAGATCCGGTGCCGTCAGGGTCCGGAGGAACAGCCACCAGGGCTTGCGCCCTCGAAGGATGCGGTGCGAGTGAGACGGCTCCACCGTGCCCCAGCCGCGTGCGGAGTCGTCGGCCGAGACGTAGAAAACCTGGACTGGGCGGGACAGGTGGGCGGCGAGCCGGTCGAGAACCGGGTTGTGATGGGGTGTGCGGGACTCGAGGACAAATACGATCATGGCCGCTCTCTCATCTACAACGCTGGCGAACGGACTCGGGAACGCCGCCGCCGGCCGGGGACGCCGTCGAGGTCGTACCCAGCCGCGAGTGCGGCACGGGTCGGGACGGCGACGGCGGGCTCTGCGGCGGCACGGCGGTGGGCGCACGGGAGAACAGGGCATGAACGGCGAACAGCGCGGCGAGTATCAGCAGTCGGCACCCGGCGCGCGAGGCGAACGTCGCGGTGCCGACCCAGATCAGGTCGAGTGCCCCGACGAGCAGTACGATCGCGGCGACGTACGCCAACACCCCGCGCCTCGTCCCGATCAAGGGCTTACTGGCCGCCCGGACCACGCGGTCCGCCGCTCGCAACGCCAGCCCGGTAATCGGAATCATCAACACCAGGCCGGCCAGGCCGAAGTTGTAGAGCCATTCGCCGAAGAAGAGCGCTGCGTCGGAGTGTTCCGTGCCGGCCAACTGGGGAGAGAGGTAGGGCACGAGCACCGCGCCCAGGCCGCGCGGTTTGTCCTCCCAGATGGAACGGGGTACGAGGATCACGGCCGCCGCGTAGAAGCTCTCCCCCCACGCCTTGGGCAGTAGGCCGAGGTCACTCAGGCTCAACAGTTGAGCGAAGTCGTGGAACGGGCCCACCACCGAGAAGAGCCCATCGCTGTCCCACTCCGTCCTGGGGGTACCGGGGGGAGGCGGCGTCGGGGACGCACGGATCTTGGCGAGGAAGGCGAGAGTCGGCGGAGCCACGGCCAGCATCACCGCCTTCACCGGTCGGCCATTGCCCCGATTGGCGACGATGACCGCCAGGGCGAGCGCGAGCGCGCCCAGCACCAGACGGCCGAAGCTGTCGAAGAGAGTCAGGTAGTAGATGACGAGTCCGGCGACCGGCACCAGCCCGTACATCAGAGACGGTCTCCTGCGGGTCGTCGGCAGCAGACCGACACCCAGCATGATGACCCCGACGAACCCCGCAGAGCTGATCAGGAGATGCTGGAACCGCTCCGGCAACGACAGTTGCAGCAGTACCGCCAGCGCCAACAGCAGTGCGCCGCAGCGCACAGCCCAGCGAGCCACCTCCGGTGTGGTCGTCACGAGCGTTCCGGCGGTTGCGCGGGTGCTCTTGCCCGTCCAGAAGACGAGCCACGTCGACACCTGGACGAAGTAGCCGAGCGCGACGGCACGGAACAGCGGGAACTCCGGAGCCTCGATCCCGGATTCGAGCGCCTGGTACAGGGCGGCGAAGCCGACGAAGAGCGCGAACCCGAGGTTGTAGGCGCCGACCGTGGTGACCCGGGCACCTCCGTCCCGCCAGAAGACCCAGAGCCCGAACAGCACGGACAGCACACCGAAGAGGACGGTGCCGTCGAATCCCCACCGACCGCGTCCGGCCGTCGTGTCGAGCAGGAGCGGAAGGCTGCCGAGGCACAGCCAGCCCACGCCGGCCAGGACGGCGGCCCCGCGCCCGTGTCTCGCCGACGAGCGCCGGGTCGGCACCGTTGTGCCGGCACCCGGCCCGTTCACCTCGGTTCCCTCATGGACGACAACCTCCGAAGCTACCGCCACCCGGGAACGGGCAGCGCGCATGGTGATGTGGGGTGTGCGGACCGCCGACGACGGGCGAACGGCGTTCAGGGCCGCACGAAGATCGCGGTGTCCGTCACACCGCAGGAAGTCCAGATGGTGCGCCAGCCGGCCACGGTTTCGGCGACCTCTTGCCACACGTCGCTCGCGGCCCCGTCGGCGGGCGATCGCGAGTGCGGGGACCGCGAGTCGGACGGGAGGTACCAGTTCACGTTGTCGATCACCAGCATGCCCCCCGTCGCGATCTTCGGCAGCGCCTGGCGGGCACAGTGGTCGCGGTAGATACCGTCGACGAGGACGAAATGGAGGCTCTGGTCGGCGAATCGCGCGGCGGTCCCGACGTACTCGCTGTCACCGCCGCGCGTCTCCGGGACGTCGCGCGGCACGAAGAGGTGGTCCACGTTGTCGACCGCGTCGTCCTTGAGCTGCCGGGAAACCGCGTGGTGCCAGGTCTGGTCGTGTTCGACGCTCACCAGATGGTGGATCCGCTGGGCGAACCACCGGGTGCTCCATCCGGACCCGAACTCGAGCCCTCGGTCCGTGGGCAGCAGCATCTGGTCGAGCAGCTCCGTCGCCCGCGGTGTCAGCCACGGGGTACCCGGATGACTATGGCGGTAGGCCCACTCGCGGGAGCGGTGCAGGACGTAGCCGGGGGTCCAATGCCGAATGGTTCGCAATCTCGCCTCCGACGGTGCAGTTGGGCCGAGCAGCACCCGGCACTTTTCCTCCAACGACCAAGGTCGGTACGAAGTTCCGGCTTGCCGGACAATTAGCAATTACTGCACTCAACTCGGCAGCATTTCCCTCAGATCGCGCCGGGAGAACCACACAAATTCGCATCGACCCACCTGTAGGTGGCTGATCTGGTACAACTCAGGAGCCTGCGTCCCTGACCGCGGGATCGCACGCCCCGAGGTGGAGGGCCGCCGGTGACCGGACCCGCACGACAGACATCTCCAGTGCCTCCAGCCGATCCCGGCGAGCTGAGCGCCACCGGGCTGCGCGGCGTCGGCAAGCTGTCGCGAACTCGGCGCTACACCATCATCACGGCGTCGTCGGCGCTCGCGGGCGCCCTTCTCAACGCCACGATGCTGGCCCTCAGCGCCCGCTCCGGGCAGACCGGCGAGATCGCCGCCTACACCGTCATGGGGTCGGCCCTGGCCGGCGTGGCCGTGCTGTTGGCCGGTGGGACGTCGCTGCTGTACGCCGCCGGCGACGACCACGAGCGCCTGGCGGTGCGCTGCCAGCGGATCGTGATCGCGTTACCCGTGATGTTGATGGCCGCCGGCTGTCTCACCGCCGTGTACGGCCAGCGGGGCTACGACGTCGTCGCGCTGGCCGCCGCCGCGGTGATGGCCATCGGAAACAACCTGTTCGAACTGCTGACCGCCGACCTGACCCGTCAGTTCAGGTTTGTCGCCGGTGCGGTGGTGACCGTCACCGGTCGCGGCCTGGCGCTGGCGCTGCTGCTCACGAACGTCCCGCTCACCGTGGCCCTCGCCGTCGGCGTGCTCACCCAGCTCGTCGCCGCCGAGGTGCTGGCCTGCCGGGGCGCCAGCGGGCGAACGCCGATCTGGAGAGGAATCTCGGTCCGCGCGGCCCTCACCGCCTTTCGACTGAACCGCAACCTGATGGTGTTGAGCCTCGGCGACGCCTTCACCGGCCGCGGCGGCGGCGTCCTGCTGTCGATGGCAGCGTCACCGCACACCGTCGGCACCTACGGCGCGGTCTACGCCGTATACCAGGCGATGGCGGTGGTGCTCTACGGCGGGCTTCAGGTTCCGATGGCGGTGCGGGTGCGTCGGCGACACGGACTTGCGGTGGGCGGATCTACCAGCTGGGAGAGCGAAGTCATGGTCGTCGCCGCGGCAGCGGTCACGGCCGCCTGCGGTCTCGTGCTCGCTGGCCCGATCTGCACCGAACTACTACGGTTGCCCGAGGCCGCAACCGGCTGGTTGCAGCTCCTGCTGGTGGCCCTGCCCTTCATGACGGTCACCCGTGCCGTCATCCTCAACCGCCTCGGCGACGGCGACTACCCCGGCGCGACACGCCTGACGCTGTTGCCGGCCGCGCTGCTGGGCACCACGCTTCTGGTACAGCTACCCCACCTCGGTCCGGCGGGGACGGCCGGCGCGACCACCGTGGCGGAGGTGTCCACGGCGGCGGTGATCGCGGTTGTGGCGCTCTCACGCCGCCGCCGGGCACAGACGCGCCCGGCATCGGCCACGGCGCAGCAGCCGGCCCGGACCGCCACGACCGGGATGGCCCAGGTCCGGCAGGTGAGCGCCGCCGGCTCGGAGAACTGAGCGGGCTACCGCGGCGGCCGCCCGAGACGTCAGCGGCGGATGCCCGCCCAGTCGTGATGACGGCGGACCGTCGAAAGGATGAAGTCCACCACCCGCCGTGAGGTGTCGGCGACCCGGTAGTCGGCCGGGCAGGGCACCCCCTCCGCCGTCACCTGGTCGACCACCACCCGGACCGCCTCCACCACGCCCGCCGGGTCGAGCCCGGTCATCACGATGCCCCCGGCGTCGAGCGCCTCGGGTCTCTCGATGGAGTCGCGCAACGTCACCGCCGGGAAGCCGAGGATGGCGGCCTCCTCGCTTACCGTGCCGCTGTCGGAGAGCGTGCAGCGCGCCTGCCGTTGCAGGCAGACATAGTCGATGAGGCCGAACGGCTCGTGGAAGGCGATGCCCTCCAGAACGGTCGGATCGAGGGCGAGAGCCTCCAGCCGCTTACGGGTTCGCGGATGGGTCGACACCAGCACGGGCAGCCCCCACTCCTCCTGGACCGCCCGAAGGCAGTCGAGCAACCGGTTGAGCCGGTCCGGCCGGTCGACATTCTCCTGCCGATGCGCGCTGACGAGGAAATATCCGCCGGGTGACATGAGCAGGCGATCGAGGATCGTGGACCGGTCGATGTCGGGCAGATAGTGCTCCAGCACCTCCCGCATCGGTGAGCCGGTGTGCAGGATCCGACGGGGATGCAACCCCTCGGCCAGCAGGTTCCGGCGGGCGTGTTCGGTGTAGACGAGGTTGAAGTCCGCGACGTGGTCCACCAGCCGCCGGTTCGTCTCCTCCGGCACGTTCAGGTCGAAGCACCGGTTGCCCGCCTCCATGTGATAGACGGGAATCCGCATCCGCCGGGCCATCAGTGCGGCGATACAGCTGTTCGTGTCGCCCAACACCAGCAGCGCGTCCGGACGGACGTCCGCGATGGCCTGCTCGACACCGGTCAGCACCCCGGCGAGGACCCGTCCGAGCGAAGAGGTGTCCACATTCAGGTAGAGGTCCGGCTGGCGTAGGCGCAGCTCGGTGAAGAAAATCTCGGAAAGTGCGGGATCCCAGTTCTGGCCGGTGTGCACGAGCACGTGCTCGACGGTCCGGTCCAGCCGGTCGAGCACCCGAGCCAGCCGGATGATCTCCGGCCGGGTGCCGACCACCGTCATCACGCGAGTCATCCGTCTCCCATCCGTACCGACAATCGGCACTTGCCGCCGCTGTCGCCTCAACGAGAGATCCTCGACGGAGTTACTCCGAGGTCCTGGACGCTGTGGTGAGCTGTGCCGGTGGCGGGATACCTGTTCGGACTGCTGCCCGACCAGCTCCGGGACTGTTGCCGGACGGGTTGCGGGAGCACCTCAACCGCCGGGAGCTGCCCCGCCCCGATGACCCGGTCAGGCGGTGGCGAGCACGCCGTCGACGAGGGCCTTGGCCTCCTCCTGGATCCGGGCCAGGTGCTCCGGGCCCTGGAACGACTCGGCGTAGATCTTGTAGACGTCCTCGGTGCCGGACGGGCGGGCGGCGAACCAGCCCGACTCGGTGGTCACCTTCAGGCCGCCGATCGCGGCGCCGTTGCCGGGCGCGGTGGTGAGGATCGCGGTGATCGGCTCGCCGGCCAGCTCCGTGGCGGTCACCTGCTCCGGCGAGAGCTTCGCGAGCACGGCCTTCTGCGTCCGGTCTGCCGGGGCGTCGATCCGGGCGTACGCGGGCGCGCCGAAGCGGCCGGCCAGGTCGGCCCAGTGCTCGCTGGGCGTACGGCCGGTGGTGGCGATGATCTCGGCGGCGAGCAGGCAGAGCAGGATGCCGTCCTTGTCGGTGGTCCAGGTGCCGCCGTCGCGGCGCAGGAACGACGCGCCGGCGCTCTCCTCGCCGCCGAAGCCGACGGCGCCGTCGAGCAGGCCGGGCACGAACCACTTGAAGCCGACCGGCACCTCCAGCAGCGGGCGGCCGAGGTCGGCCGCCACCCGGTCGATCATCGAGGAGGAGACGAGCGTCTTGCCCACCGCCGCGGCCGGACTCCACCGCTCCCGGGTACGGAACAGGTGGCCGATCGCCACGGCCAGGTAGTGGTTGGGGTTCATCAGGCCACCGTCGGGGGTGACGATGCCGTGGCGGTCGGCGTCGGCGTCGTTCCCGGTGGAGACGGCGTAGTCGTCCCGGGCCGCGATCAGCGAGGCCATCGCGTTCGGCGACGAGCAGTCCATCCGGATCTTGCCGTCGCCGTCGAGCGTCATGAACCGCCACGTCGGGTCCACGAGCGGGTTGATCACGGTCAGGTCGAGGCGGTGCCGGTCGGCGATCTCCCCCCAGTACGCCACGCTCGCCCCGCCCATCGGGTCCGCGCCGATGCGCACCCCGGCGTCGCGGATCGCGTCGATGTCCAGCGCGGCGGGCAGGTCGTCGACGTACCGGGCGAGGAAGTCGTACCCCCCGGTGGTGCCGGCGGCACGCGCCCGGGCGTACGGGATGCGTCTCACCTCCTTGAGCCCGGCGGCGAGGATGGCGTTCGCGCGGTCCTGGATCCACTTCGTGGCGTCGGTGTCGGCGGGCCCGCCATGGGTGGGGTTGTACTTGAACCCGCCGTCGGACGGCGGGTTGTGCGACGGGGTGATCACGATGCCGTCGGCGAGGCCGCTGGTCCGCCCCCGGTTGTGGGTGAGGATGGCGTGCGAGACGGCGGGCGTCGGGGTGTAGCCGTCGCGGCTGTCGCGCAGCACAGTGACGTCGTTCGCGGCGAGCACCTCCAGCGCGTCGGCCTCGGCGGGCGCGGAGAGTGCGTGGGTGTCCCGGCCGAGGAACAGCGGCCCGGAAAGGCCCTGCTCGCGCCGGTAGTCGCAGAGCGCCTGCGTGACAGCGAGGATGTGGTCGGAGTTGAAGGCGTTGCGCAGGCTGGACCCGCGGTGCCCGGAGGTGCCGAAGGAGACCTGCTGCGCCGGGTCGTCCGGGTCCGGGTGCTCGGCGTAGTAGGCGGTGACCAGCCGGGGCACGTCGACCAGATCGTCGGGCTGCGCGGGCTGGCCGGCACGGGGGTGGGCCACTGCGGGATCCTCCTCGGGAAAGCCGTGGGACTGCTCAGGGTTCGACGCGCTGGCCCTTGCCGATGACGACGACGCCGTTGTCGGACACGGTGTAGCGCTGGCGGTCCTTCTCCAGGTCGACGCCGATCTCGGCACCCTCCGGGACGTGGACGTTCTTGTCCAGGATCGCGCGCCGGACGACAGCGTGGCGGCCGATCTGGACACCCTCCATCAGCACCGCGCCGTCGACGTGCGCCCAGGAGTGGACCTTCACCTTCGGCGACACGATCGAGTTCTCCACCAGCGAGCCGGAGATCACCGAGCCGGGCGAGACCATCGAGCTGACCGCGCGGCCCACCCGCTCGCCCCAGGCGTGCACGAACTTGGCGGGCGGGTACGGCGGCTGCTCGGTGTAGATCGGCCACTCGAAGTTGTAGAGGTTGAACACGGGGTGCACGTTGATCAGGTCCATGTGCGCGTCGTAGAACGAGTCGAGCGTCCCCACGTCCCGCCAGTAGCCGCGGTCGCGGTCGGTGCTGCCCGGCACCTCGTTGTCCTTGAAGTCGTAGACGTTGGCCTCGCCGCGCTCGACGAGCATCGGGATGATGCTGCCGCCCATGTCGTGCTTGCTGGTCTTGTCCGCCGCGTCGCGCTCGACCGCCTCGCACAGCGCGCGGGTGGTGAACACGTAGTTGCCCATCGAGGCGTAGATCTCGTCCGGCGCGTCCGGCAGCCCGACCGCGTCGGTGGGCTTCTCCCGGAACGCGCGGATGCGCTTGCCGTCCTGGCCGACCTCGATCACGCCGAACTGGTCGGCAGTCGACAGCGGCTGCCGGATGCCGGCCACCGTCACCCCGGCGCCGGAGGCGATGTGATCCTCGACCATCTGCCGGGGATCCATCCGGTAGATGTGGTCGGCGCCGAAGACGATCACGTAGTCCGGCTGCTCGTCGTTGATCAGGTTGAAGCTCTGGTAGATCGCGTCGGCCGAGCCGGCGAACCACCACGGGCCGCGGCGCTGCTGCGCGGGCACCGGTGTGACGTAGTTGCCCAGCAGCGTCGACATCCGCCAGGTCTTGGTGATGTGCCGGTCCAGGGAGTGGGACTTGTACTGGGTCAGCACGACGATCTTGAGGAAGCCGGCGTTCGCCAGATTCGACAGGACGAAGTCGACCATCCGGTACATCCCGCCGAAGGGGACGGCAGGCTTCGCCCGGTCGGTGGTCAGGGGCATCAGGCGCTTGCCCTCCCCGCCGGCCAGGACGATCGCGAGCACCTTGGCAGCCATGCTCAGACGCTATCCACCTGGAACCGACTTCACCACTCGGACGCCCACACTTGCGACCGCGTACGATGTGGCGCTCTGCACTAGGGTGCGGGCATGGCACCGATGCGCGTCGACCTGCTCACCCGCGAGTACCCGCCGGAGGTGTACGGCGGCGCCGGGGTGCACGTCGAATACCTCGCCCGCGAGCTGCGCCGGCTCGCCGACGTGCGGGTGCACTGCTTCGGCGCGCCCCGCGACGAGCCGGGCGTCACCGCGTACGCCGAACCGGCCGCGCTGGCCGGCGCGAACGCCGCGCTGCGGGTGATGGGCGTCGACCTGGAGATGGCCGCCGGCACGACCGGCACCGACGTGGCGCACAGCCACACCTGGTACGCCAACCTGGCCGGGCACACCGCGAAGCTGCTGCACGGGGTGCCGCACGTGGTGACCGCGCACAGCCTGGAGCCGCTGCGGCCGTGGAAGGCCGAGCAGCTCGGCGGCGGGTACGCGCTCTCCTCCTGGTGCGAGCGGACCGCGTTCGAGGCGGCCGACGCGATCATCGCGGTCAGCGAGGGGATGCGTCGCGACGTGCTGACCGCGTACCCGGCGGTGCACCCGGACCGGGTACGCGTGGTCTACAACGGCATCGACACCGCGCAGTACGCCCCGGACCCGGGCACCGACGTGCTCGACCGGCTCGGCATCGACCCGGGGAGGCCCAGCGTGGTCTACGTCGGGCGGATCACCCGGCAGAAGGGCCTGCCCTACCTGCTGCGCGCCGCCCGGGACCTGCCCGCCGACGTCCAGCTGGTGCTGCTCGCCGGCGCGCCGGACACCCCGGAGATCGCCGCCGAGGTGGAGGGCCTCGTGGCGGAGCTGCGGGAGAAGCGCTCCGGAGTGGTCTGGGTGGCGGCGATGCTGCCCAAGCACGAGGTGATCCAGGTGCTCACCCACGCCACGGTCTTCGCCTGCCCGTCCGTGTACGAGCCGATGGGCATCGTCAACCTGGAGGCGATGGCCTGCGAGACGGCGGTGGTGGCGACCGCCACCGGCGGCATCCCCGAGGTGGTGGCCGACGGCGAGACCGGGCTGCTGGTGCCGATCGAGCAGGCCGGCGACGGCTCCGGCACGCCGCTGGACCCGGAGCGTTTCGTGGCCGACCTGGCCGCGCGGATCAACGAGCTGCTGGCCGACCCGGAGCGGATCGCGGCGTTCGGGGCGGCCGGGCGGCGGCGCGCGGTGGAGCACTTCTCCTGGGACGCGATCGCCCGCCAGACGATCGAGGTGTACCGCTCGGTGGGGGTGCAAGGAGGGGCCCCTTCTTAACGCCTCCGGTAGAGGAAGGGCCCCTTCTTAACGGGTGCGGTTAGGGTCGCCGGATGCCGGATGCGATCTTCGCCCATCCGCGCCTCGCGCCGGTCTACGACGCCTTCGACTCCGACCGGGACGACCTGGCCGCCTACCTCGCGCTCGCCAGTGAGCTGGGCGCGCACACGGTGCTCGACGTGGGCTGCGGGACCGGGTCGCTGGCGGTCCTGCTGGCCCGGCACGGGCACGCGGTCGTCGGCGTCGACCCGGCCGAGGCGTCCCTCGACGTCGCGCGGGCCAAGGACGAGGCCGGCACGGTCCGCTGGATCCACGGCGAAGCCGCGGCGCTGCCTGCGCTCGACGCCGACCTGGCCACGATGACCGGGAACGTGGCGCAGGTCTTCCTGACCGATGCCGACTGGGGACGGACGCTCCAGAGCATCCACGCCGCGCTCCGACCGGAGGGGCATCTCGTCTTCGAGACCCGGCGTCCCGACCATCGCGCCTGGGAGGAGTGGGCGACGGATACCGGCCCGGTCGTCCGACCCGTCCCGGGCGTCGGACGGGTGGAACGGCGTTTTCGGGTCACCGCGATCGACCTGCCGTTCGTCTCCTTCCGCTTCACCTACCGGTTCCTGGCCGACGGGGCAGTGGTCACGTCGGACTCGACGCTGCGGTTCCGCGAGCGCGACGAGGTCGAGTCGAGCCTGACCGCCGCCGGATACCGGGTGCTCGACGTGCGGGAGGCGCCTGATCGCCCCGATCGGGAGTTCGTGTTCGTCGCGCAGCGGACGAGCTGGACGCGGAGCCAGCACCCGCGGGTGGTACGGGGCGTCGCCGTCGTCGGCCGGCCGCCGGTTATTGCCGCCGATTTTTGTCGCGATCGTCGCACCCGGCGCCGCCGGGCGTGCCAGCATCCGGCAAGACGCACGAGGCCGGCCCGGACCGGCCGTCGGCGAAGCGGAGAGGAACCGACATGGGTACGTACGCGGTGACCGGCGCGGCCTCGGGCATGGGCCGGGCGTCCGCCGAGCGGCTGCGGCGCGACGGGCACACCGTCGTCGGCGTGGACCTGCGGGACGTGGAGGTCGTCGCCGACCTCTCCACGCCGACCGGGCGCGCGGCGGCGGCGACCGAGGTGCTGGAGCGCGCCGGAGGGCGGCTCGACGGGGCGGTCTGCGCCGCCGGGCTCGGCGGCATCCCCGGCCGGGACCCGCTCGTGCAGCAGGTCAACTTCTTCGGCGTGGTGGAGCTGCTCGAGGCGTGGCGACCGGCGCTGGCCACCGCCGGCAACAGCAAGGTCGTGGTGTTCGGCTCGAACTCCGTCACGCTCACCCCGATGGTGCCGGAGCGCGCGGTGCGGGCGCTGCTCGACCGCGACGCCGGCAGGGCGCTGCGCGTGGTGGGGCGCTTCGGCAAGCGCTCGGCGCCGTTCGCGTACGCGAGCTCGAAGCTGGCGGTGACGCGGTGGGCACGCCGCGCCGCGATCTCGCCGGAGTGGGCCGGCGCCGGCATCCGGGTGAACGTCCTGGCCCCCGGCATCATCGCCACCCCGCTGCTGGAGGAGCAGATCGCCCGGGGCGAGAAGGGGGCGGTCGAAGGGCTTCCGGTGCCGATCGGCGGGCGCGGCAGGCCGGCGGACGTCGGCGAGTGGGTCGCGTTCATGCTGTCGCCGGCCGCCGACTTCCTCTGCGGTTCGGTGATCTTCCTGGACGGTGGCTCGGACGCCTACTTCCGCACCGACGACTGGCCCGTCTCCACCGGGCCGGCCGGGGTGCTGCGCTACATGCGGCGTGCCCGGGCGTGGCGGGCCCGGCACTGACCCGGCAGGCCCGCCCACCCGGGCACGGGCGCGTCCGGCGCGTCGCCGTGGAAGCAGGCGCAACCGAGCGCGAGAGGATCTCGCGCAGTAGGTTGAGCGGGTGACTGGACGGTTCCCGATCGAAGACGTCTCCCCCGTCGTCTCCTGCGGTCGCTACCCGGCCAAGGCAGTGGTCGGCGAGGTCGTGCCGGTGTCGGCGCGGGCCTACCGCGAGGGCCACGACGCGCTCGGGTGCAACGTGGTCTGGCTCGGCCCGGACGGCGCCGCCCGCCCGTTCACCCGGATGCGCTCCGGCGAGCCCGGCCAGGACCGCTGGCACGCCACCATCCGCCCGGACGCGGTGGGTCTGTGGCGCTTCGCCGTGGAGGCGTTTCAGGACCCGTACCTCACCTGGCAGAACGCGGTCACCAAGAAGCTCGCCGCCGGCCAGGGCGCGGCCGAGCTGGCGAACGACCTGGCCGAGGGCGCGCGCGTGCTCACCGCCGCGCTCGACCTGGTGCCGAGGGCCGACCGTGATCGCGTACGCGAGGCCGCGCGGGCCCTCGCCGACGACGGCCTGGACCTGCCGCGGCGGGTGAGCGGGGCGCTGGATCTGGCCGACCTGCTCTGGGCGTACCCGGTGCGCGAACTGGTCACCACCGGCGACGAGCGCACGCTGTGGGTGGACCGGCCCCGGGCGCTCTTCTCCGCCTGGTACGAGTTCTTTCCCCGCTCCGAGGGCGCGATCCCGGCGACCGTGGACGCGCCGGCCCGTTCCGGCACGTTCGCCACCGCCACGGAGCGGTTGCCGGGTGTCGCGGCGATGGGCTTCGACGTGCTCTACCTGCCGCCGATCCACCCGATCGGCCGGGTCAACCGCAAGGGCCGCAACAACGCGCTCACCGCCGGGCCGGACGACGTCGGCTCCCCGTGGGCGATCGGCGCGGCCGAGGGCGGCCACGACGCCATCCACCCCGACCTGGGTACGCCGGAGGACTTCCGCGACTTCGTCGTCGCCGCCGCCGAGCAGGGGCTGGAGGTGGCGATGGACCTGGCGTTGCAGTGCGCGCCGGACCACCCGTGGGTCACCGAGCACCCGGAGTGGTTCACCACCCGGGCCGACGGCAGCATCGCGTACGCGGAGAACCCGCCGAAGAAGTACCAGGACATCTACCCGGTCAACTTCGACAACGACCCCGACGGCATCCGGGCCGAGGTGCTGCGGGTGGTGCTGCACTGGGTGGGCGAGGGCATCCGGATCTTCCGGGTGGACAACCCGCACACCAAGCCGTTCGACTTCTGGCAGTGGCTGATCGCCGAGGTCAAAGCCGTCGACCCGGACGTGCTGTTCCTGGCCGAGGCGTTCACCCGGCCGGCGATCATGCACGGGCTCGGCAGGATCGGCTTCACCCAGTCGTACACCTACTTCACCTGGCGCACGACGGCGGCCGAGATGCGGGAGTACTGCGAGGAGCTGATCGAGGCGGCCGACTACATGCGGCCGAACTTCTGGCCGAACACCCCGGACATCCTGCACTCCTCGTTGCAGCACGGCGGTCCGCCGATGTTCAAGATCCGGGCGGTGCTGGCCGCGCTGCTGTCCCCCTCGTGGGGCATGTACGCCGGGTTCGAGCTGTTCGAGCACGTCGCGCGGCCGGGCGCCGAGGAGTACCTGGACAACGAGAAGTACGAGCTGCGCCCCCGGGACTGGGACGCCGCGCTGGCGCAGGGCCGCTCGCTGGCGCCGTTCATCACCACGCTGAACCGGGTACGCCGGGACAACCCCGCCCTGCACCAGCTGCGCAACCTGCGGTTCCACGACATCGACAACCCGGCGCTGTTGTGCTGGTCGAAGCACGACCTCCAGACCGGCAACACGGTGATCGTGGTCTGCTCGTTCGACTCCCGCGCGGTGCAGTGGGGCAACACCACGCTCGACATGCCGGAGCTCGGCATGGACTGGCACGAACGGTTCACCGTGCGCGACGAGCTGACCGGCGCCGAGTACGACTGGGGGCAGCGCAACGCCGTACGCCTCGACCCGTACCTGCAACCCGCGCACGTGCTCACCGTGCGCCGCCCGGCCGCGCCCGATCCGGCGCAGTCGGTCGCACCGGAGACGGCCGCGCCCGACCTCACGGTCGAAGACGTACCCGCCGACCTCTCCGGCGGCACCGCCCCGACCGCACCGGCCGACAAGGACGACACCCGATGGACCAGTTGATCGCCGGCGAGGTACACGACCCGCACGCCGTGCTCGGCGCGCACCTCGCCGACGGGAGCACCACGATCCGGACGCTGCGCCGGGGCGCGGGCGAGGTGACGGTGCTCGCCGACGGCGACCGGCACCCGATGAAGCGGTTGCACGACGCCGGTGTCTTCGAGGCGGTGCTCCCCGGCGAGGTGCTCGACTACCGGGTCGAGGTGGACGGCACGACGTACGACGACCCGTACCGTTATCCGCCCACCCTCGGAGACCTGGACCTGCACCTGATCGGCGAGGGCCGGCACGAGCGGCTCTGGTCGGCGCTCGGCGCCCGGGTCTTCGACGAGGGCGTCGCGTTCACCGTCTGGGCGCCCAACGCGCGCGCCGTGCGACTCGTCGGCGACGTCACCGGCTGGGCGCCGGACGACGGATGGCCGATGCGGTCGCTCGGCTCCAGCGGCGTGTGGGAGATCTTCGTACCGGGCCTGCCGGTGGGCAGCCGCTACAAGTTCCGCGTCCTCGGCGCCGACGGCCGGTGGCGGGACAAGGCCGACCCGATGGCCGCGCGCACCGAGGTGCCGCCGGCCACCGCGTCGGTGGTGCACGAGTCACGGTACGAGTGGGGCGACGCGGACTGGCTCGCGCGCCGGTCGCGGCAGGCGCCGCACCAGGAGCCGATGAGCGTGTACGAGGTGCACCTGGGCTCCTGGCGACCCGGCCTCGGCTACCGGGAGCTGGCCGAGCAGCTCACCGCGTACGTGCTGGAGATGGGCTTCACCCACGTGGAGTTCCTGCCGGTGATGGAGCACCCGTTCGGCGGCTCGTGGGGCTATCAGGTCACCGGCTACTACGCGCCGACCGCCCGGTTCGGCGACCCGGACGACTTCCGCCACCTGGTCGACCGGCTGCACGCCGCCGGGATCGGGGTGATCCTGGACTGGGTGCCGGCGCACTTCCCCAAGGACGAGTGGGCCCTCGCGCGCTTCGACGGCACCCCGCTGTACGAGCACCCCGACCCGCGTCGCGGCGAGCACCCCGACTGGGGCACGTACGTCTTCGACTTCGGCCGCAACGAGGTGCGCAACTTCCTCGTCGCCAACGCGCTGTACTGGCTCGACGAGTTCCACATCGACGGGCTACGCGTGGACGCGGTGGCCTCGATGCTCTACCTGGACTACTCCCGGTCCGATGGGCAGTGGGCCCCGAACGTGCACGGCGGCCGGGAGAACCTGGAGGCGATCGCGTTCCTCCAGGAGGTCAACGCGACCGTCTACCGGCACCACCCGGGCGTGCTGATGATCGCCGAGGAGTCCACCGCCTGGCCCGGCGTCACCAAGCCGACCTCCGAGGGCGGGCTCGGATTCGGGTTCAAGTGGAACATGGGCTGGATGCACGACACCCTGCTCTACACCTCGAAGGACCCGATCTACCGGCAGCACCACCACCATCAGCTGACGTTCTCGCTGGCGTACGCGTGGAGCGAGAACTACCTGCTGCCGATCAGCCACGACGAGGTGGTGCACGGCAAGGGCTCCCTCGCGGGCAAGATGCCCGGCGACACGTGGCAGCGGCTGGCCACCACGCGTGCCCTGCTGGCGTACATGTGGGCGCACCCGGGCAAGCAGTTGCTCTTCATGGGCTGCGAGCTGGCCGACGACCGGGAGTGGAGCGAGGAGCGCGGCCTCGACTGGTACCTCACCCACGACCCGGCGCGCGCGGGCGTGCAGCGCCTGGTCGCCGACCTGAACCGGGTCTACCGGGACACCCCGGCGCTGTGGGCGCAGGACACCGACCCGGCGGGTTTCCGCTGGATCGCCGGGGACGACGTCGCCAACAACGCGGTCTCGTTCATCCGGATCGCCCCGGACGGCCGGACGCTCGTGTGCGTGGCCAACTTCTCCGCCACACCGCTGGAGGACTACCGGATCGGCCTGCCGGCCGCCGGGACGTGGGCCGAGGCGCTGAACACCGACGCCCACCACTACGGCGGTTCCGGCGTGGGCAACCTGGGCGAGGTGCACGCGGAGAACACCCCTTGGCACGGCCTCCCGGCGTCGGTCTCCCTGCGGGTCCCCCCACTCGGCGTGCTCTGGCTGACGCCCCGTCGATCATGAGCTTGACGACACTTGTGGATCTCCACAAGGCCGTCGACCTCATGATCGACCGCGTGGGGGGTCAGACCAGGTCGGCTTCGCGGAGGAGCTTCCATAGGCCGGCGCCGTCGGGGGCGCTCAGCCACTTCTGGCCCACCGGGCCGGACGACGAGGAACGCTCTCCGGGCGCGGGCAGGCTGCCGGCCAGCACCGACTGGGTCGGCGACAGCTGCCGGATCGCCACCCCCGCCACGTTGTCCGGGTGCGCGGCGGCGAACTCCCGGTAGATCTCCGGGTCGTGCTGCCCGTCGTCGCCGATCAGCAGCCACCGCACCTCGGGGAACTCCCGGGACAGCCGGGCCAGCGTGGCCCGCTTGTGTTCCCGGCCGCTGCGGAACCACCGGTCCGCCGTCGGACCCCAGTCGGTGAGCAGCAGCGGCCCGGCCGGGTAGAGGTGCCGGGACAGGAACCGGGTGAGCGTGGGCGCGACGTTCCAGGCGCCGGTGGACAGGTAGAAGACCGGCGCGCCCGGGTGGGCGGTGGCCAGCCGCTCGTACAGCACGGCCATGCCGGGCACGGCGTTGCGGGCGTGCTCGTCCAGCACGAACGTGTTCCACGCGGCGAGCAGCGGCCGGGGCAGCGCGGTCACCATGACCGTGTCGTCGATGTCGGAGAGGATGCCGAAGCGCACGGCCGGGTCGAGGACGCGGACCAGCGCCTCCACCGGTTCGGCGTCGGCGACGCTGAGGCGTACGCAGCCCCAGCCGGGGGTGAAGTCGGCCTCGATCACGGCGTCGACGAAGCCGCTGCGGTCGGCGGTCACCTCCTGGCGCACGCCGTTGGCCTCGATGGTCACCCGGACGTGCTTGGCGGGCAGGGTGGCGAAGCTGCGCCAGCCCCGCACCTTGTCCAGCCGGCCCCGCCGCCGGGTGTCCGGACGCCCGAGCAGCACCCGGCAGAGCACGCGCGCCCAGCCCGGGGCGCCGTAGCCCGCGTACGCGACGATGTTGGGCTGCCACCCGGTGCGCCGCAACCGGCGCTCCACCAGGCCGTGCACGGCGTCCTCGAAGCGCGCGGCGCGGTGCAGTTGCGGGACGGCGAGCTGGTCCGGTGGTGTGGGCGGCACACGGCAACAGTGCCACAACCCGCCCGGCCCGGCCACGCGAGTGATCCACGCCGATCCGCCCCGGGCCCGGCCGCCGCCGTGACAGACTGCGGTCGGGACGACGACGGGGGCGTTGGTCGTGTCGACGACGAAGCAGGACCCGGTACGGCCGCGTCCGGACGCGCCGGCGCTGGTGGCGCTGCTGCTCGGCGTCGCGGGTGTCGGCTACCGGCTGGTGCTGACGCTGTTCACGGTGCCCGCGTCGAACAGCGACGAGGCCACGTTCGGCCTGGCCGCGCTGCACATCGCCGAGCGCGGTGAGCGGCCGGTCTTCCTCTACGGCCAGCGCTACATGGGCGTGCTGGAGTCGTACCTGGCCGCGCCGCTGGTCGGCTGGGCCGGGCCGAGCTGGCCGCTGCTGCGGCTGCCGCTGCTCGCGCTCTTCGCGGCCTTCCTGTGGCTGGCCTACCGGCTGACCCGCCGCCTGTTCTCCCCGTGGCTCGCCGTCGTCGTGGTGGGCCTGCTGGCGCTCGGCTCGGAGCGGGTGGTCCGCGACCAGCTCACCGTGGTCGGCGGCCGTCCCGAGGTCAAACCGGCGGTGCTGGCGATGCTGTTGATCGCGGTGGCCCTCGGCGACCGGCGGGTCCGGCACCACTGGCTGGCCACCGGCGCGTTCGGGCTGCTCGCCGGGCTGTCGCTGTGGTCGGACTGGCTGATCGCGCCGTACCTGCTGGTGGCCGCCGTGGTGCTCGCAGTGGCGGTGCCCCGGGATCTGATCGGCTGGCCGGGTGTGCTGCTGGTGGCGGGCTTCCTGGCCGGGATCGTGCCGGTGATCAAGGACAACCTCGTCGCGCCGCCCGGGCAGGACTCGCTGTCGGTGTTCCGCGAGATCAGCACCAAGGAGGGGGTCGCGCCGTCGCTGGCCGAGCGGCTGCGCGGCGGGCTGCTGGAGGGCGTGCCGCTGGCGTCGGGCCTGTGCCCGATGGACGGCTGCGCACGCTGGGCGCAGTGGTTCGGCGTGCTCTATCCGGTGCTGCTGGTGGCCGCCGCCGGGCTCGGGCTGCGCGCGTACCGCCGGGCCGCCGACCACGCCGCGCGGGTCCGGGCCGTGGCGATCCTCGCCCTGGTGGTGGGCGCGGCGCTGACGCTTCTGGCATACGTGCGCAGCCCGCTCGCCGCGACCGACCCGCTCGGCAACGCCCGCTACCTGTCGGTGCTCCAGATTTCGCTGCCGGCCGTGCTGTGGCCGCTCTGGCTGGCCGCCGCGCACGCGCTGCGGGGCGCCGCCGGACGGTCCGCCCGGCTCGGCGGCGCCACCGCGGCGGCGGTGCTGGCCGGGCTGACCGCCGCCACGATCGCCGGCACCGTGGCGTTCCTGGCCGGCGTGCCGGCGGTGCGGGACGAGGAGCGCACGGCCCGCCGCCTGGCCGACACGGTGCGGGCCGCCGGGCTGCGCGAGGTGTACGCGGACTACTGGATCTGCAACCGGTTGATCTTCAACACCGGGGAGACGGTCGCCTGCGGGGTGCTCGACGGCGCGCTCACGCCGGGGCAGAACCGCTATCCGGCGTACTGGCAGCGGGTGGCGCGCGCTGCGCGGCCCGGGTACGTGCTGGCCGTCGGCTCCCCGGCCGAGCGCACGCTGCGGCGGCTGCTGGGCGACCGCGCCGACGCGGCGATGGTGGCCGAGGTGGGCGGCAGTCGCGTGTACCACCCCGACCGTGCCGTGCGGCCGTGGCGCTGAACCCGGCCCGTACGCTGTGCCGATGCTCATCCTGCTACCCCCGTCGGAGGGGAAGGCCGAGGCCGGCACCGGCCGCAGGCTGGACCTGTCCCGGCTGTCCCTGACCGAGCTGAACCCGGCCCGGGAGGCCGTGCTGGCCGCGCTCGTCGACCTGTGCGCCGGGCCGGACGAGACGGCGGCCCGGAACGCGCTGGGCCTGACCGAGGGACAGCGCGGCGAGCTGCGGCGCAACGCCCGGCTGCGGGAGGCGGCCACCGCACCGGCCGGACGGCTCTACACCGGGGTGCTCTACGAGGCGCTGGGCCTGGACACGCTGCCCCCGGACGCGCAGCGGGCGGCCCGCCGCCAGGTGCTGATCAGCTCCGGCCTGTGGGGCGCGGTACGCCTCGCCGACCGGATCCCGCCGTACCGCTGCCCGATCGGGGCGCGGCTGCCCGGGCCGGGGGCGCTGTCGGCTTACTGGCGGGTGGCGCTCGGCCCGGTGCTGGAGTCCGCCGCCGGGCGTGGCCCGGTGCTGGACCTGCGCTCCGGCGCGTACGCGGCCACCTGGACGCCGCGCGGCGCGCTCGCCGAACGCACGGTGACGGTGCGGGTGCTGCACGAACGCACCGTGGACGGCACGCCCACCCGGTCGGTGGTGAGCCACTTCAACAAGGCCACGAAGGGCCGGCTGGTGCGGGATCTGCTGCTCACCGGCGCCCGGCCGCGCACCGCCGACGCGCTGGTGGGCGCGTTGCGGGAGCTGAAGTACACGGTCGAGGAGGCGCCCCGGGCGGCCGGCCGGCCCCGGCAGGTCGACCTCGTGGTCACCGAACTCTGAGGCGCGGGCTTCCCGCAAATTTTGCTCAAGGCTCGGGCGCAGCGGTTCCCGGCCCGGCGCTCGGGGGCCACGGTAGAGGCACCCCGAATCTGACCGAGGAGCCGCGCCGATGCTCACCACGCTGCTCGACCGCCCGCGCACGTCGCCACCGCCGCTGGCGTGGCTGCCCCTGACCGACGCCTTCGAGATCGCCTGCATGATGCGCTGCACGCCGCCGCCGGCCGCCGGCGTACGCCGGCTCGACTCCGGACCGCACCGGGTGGGGATCGCCGAGTTCAACAGCGAGGACGCGGCACACCGGATGCGGCAGCTCCTGGGCCGCCTCGACGTGCCGGTGGAGCACGATCTGACCACCGGTGGCCTGCGCCGCCGCTACGAACTGCACCGGCTCTCGGTGCCGCAGGAGCACCGGGCGGCGTACGCGAATCTGCTGACCACGGGCTGGCGGCAGGGCCGCCGGGAGCTGCTCGGCGGGCCGTTCCCCGGCGCCTCGGCGGCGCGGCGACTGTGGCGGCCCCGGCTGGCCGCGGCGGCCTGGCGGGCGGCGCTGCTCGCCGGCGGCCGGCACGTACGCCGGCACTGCCTCGGCATCCGGCTCGCCGACCGCGACCTGGCGGCGGTGCTGGTACGCGGCGCCGCGCTGCTGGACGTGCCGGCGGCGCTGCGGCCCGGCTCGGGCTGCTTCCTCGTGGTGGTGGCGAACGGCGAGCACCGGAACCGGATCACGGAGAGCGCGGAGCTGGCCCCGGCGAGCTGACCGGTGCACGGGCGGCAGGGTGCCCGGTCCGGGCTTGCGCGGCGACGGGTGCACGGCGCAGAGTGCAGCCCGTGAGCCGACACTGGCCTGTGCGCGCCGCCGCCCCGCTCGTGCTGGTGCTCCTGCTCGTCACCGGGCCTGCCGGGTGCCGGGACGAGCCGTCCGAGCCGACCCGCATCCGGATCGCGACCGGCAGCCCCACCGCCGTCTACCACGCCTTCGGCAAGTCGCTCGCGGCGCTGCTCAACCGGGAGTTGCCCGGCGTGCGGGCCGAGGTGGTGGTCACCGCCGCCTCGGCGCAGAACGTCCGGCTGGTCGGCGCCGGGGAGGCGGAACTGGGCTTCACCCAGGCCGACGTGCTGCCGCCGCGCGAGCCCGCGCATCCGTCGGTGCTGGCGGTGGCCCGGGTCTACGACGACCTGCTGCACCTGGTCACCCGCGCCGGCGGGCCGATCCGCACGCTCGGCGACCTGCGCGGCCGGCGGGTGTCGGTGGGCGCCGACGGCTCCGGCACGGAGATCACCGCGACCCGCCTGCTGGCGGTGGCCCAGCTCGACGGCGACCGGATACGCCAGGAGCACCTGGGGCTGGACGACTCGGTGGCGGCCCTGCGGGAGGGACGGATCGACGCGTTCTTCTTCTCCGGCGGGCTACCCGTGCGCGGCGTCGCCGACCTGGCCCAGCGGACCTCGCTGCGGATCGTCGACCTGGGCGCCTGGACCGAGCCGCTGCGCCGGGCGTACGGGCAGGTCTACGTGACCCGGGACGTGCCGCGCTCGGTCTACCGGGCCGACCCGGTCAGCACCGTGGCGAACCCGAACTACCTGATCGTCCGCGCCGGCCTGCCCACCGCGCTGGTGCGGGAGGTGACCCGGCTGCTGATGGATCGCCGGCAGGAGCTGGCCGCCGCCCACCCGGCGGCGGGACGGATGAGCCCTCGGTCGGCCATCGTCACCACCCCGCTGCCGCTGCATCCGGGCGCGGCGCAGTGGTATCGCGACGCGAAGCCCTGACGCCGGGTCAGCGCCGGGCCGGCTCGACGGCCTCGTGCGGCGCGACGGCCCCGGGCAGGTCGACGACCGCGGGCGGGTCGTCGGCGGGCGCCGGGAACCACAGCTCGGCGACGAGGCCCCGGGGCTCGCCCTGACGCATGGTGAGCCGGCCGTCGGAGGCGTCCACGAGCACCGCCGCGATGGTCAGGCCGAGACCCACGCCGTCCACGTTCTGCGCGTCCGGCGCCCGCCAGAACCGCTCGGTGGCCTGGTCGAGCTGACTCGCCGTCATGCCCGGACCGGTGTCGCTGACCGTCAGCACCGTCCCGCCGCCGCCGCCGGCGCGTACGGTCACCGTCACCTCTCCCCCGGTGCCGCTGAACTTCACGGCGTTGTCGATCAGGGCGTCGAGCGCCTGGTCGATGGCGGTCGGCACGGTCCGGGCGTACACCGGCGCGTCTTCCACGTCGAGGCGGAGCGCGACCTCGCGGTGCCGGGCCAGCGGCAGCCAGGCCGCCACCCGGGAGGCGGCCGTGGCGGTGGCGTCCACAGTGACCCGCTGGTTCTCCTCCCGCTCGGCGCGGGCCAGGGTGAGCAGCGCGTCGAGCACAGTGGCGAGCCGGTCGGTCTCCTCCAGCGCCAGCCGGTGCTCGGCGCGTCCGTCCGGGTCGGTGAGGTTGGGACCCAGTTCCTCCACCCGCAGCCGTAGCGCGGTGAGCGGGTTGCGGAGCTGGTGGCTGGCGTGCGCGACGAAGGCGCGTTGCCGGTCCATCACGTCGGAGACCGCGTCGGCCATGTCGTTGAAGCTGGTCGCCAGCCGGCGCAGTTCGGGCGGGCCGAGCCGGGGGCGGACCCGCGCGGTGCGGCGGCCCTCGGCGATCTCGTGGGTCACCGCGTCCAGTTCGGTGACCGGGCGCAGCACCCAGCCAGCCAGCCCGAACGCGGTCGAGACGCAGGCCAGCACCGCCAGCAGGCCGATGCCGGCCAGCAGCAGCCACCACAGGGCGACGGAGCGGCGCACCCCGTCCGCCGGGCTGGTCGTGACCACGGCGCCGAGCACCTCGCCGCCGTCGTTGATCGGCACGGCCGTCACCACCGGCGCGCTGTCCCAGGGCCAGACCGACTCCGGGCCGCTGAACTGCTGTCCGGAGAGCGCGGTGTCGAGCGCCGGGCCGGCGCCCTCGTCCGGCTCCCAACCGGAGGAGGCGACCACGGTGCGCCGTTCCCGGTCGACCACCGCCGCGCCGATGCCGTACAGCGCCTCGTAGGCGGCCAGTTCCCCGTCCAGCGGGCCGGGACTGCCACCCCGCAACGCGGGCCCGGCCAGCGAGGCGAAGCGGGTGGCGTCCGCGAGGCGGTCGGCGCGTACCCGGTCGGTCTCCCGGGTCGCGAGGGTGGCCGCCAGCGGGGTCTCCAGGGCGAGCAGGACCAGCACCATCAACAGCAGGTAGCTGATCACCAGCCGGCGGCGCACGGGCCCCTCCTCACGCGTCGCGGAGCCGGTAGCCGACCCCGCGTACGGTCTCCACCAGCGTCGGGTCGCCGAGCTTGCCGCGCAACGACCCGACGTGCACCTCGACGGTGTGCCGGTCGGCCCAGGTGGTGCCCCACACGTCGAGCAGGATCCGCTCGCGCGGCACCGCCACCCCGGGCTGGCGGGCCAGGGACAGCAGGATGTCGAACTCCTTACGGGTGAGCGTGACGTCCCGGCCGGCCACGTTCACCGTCCGGCCGCCCACGTCGATGCGGACCGTGCCGGCCTCGATCAGGTTGCGTTGCGGCGCGGTGTGCGCGGCCCGGCGCAGCACCGCCTCGATCCGTGCCTGCAACTCCACCATGGAGAACGGCTTCACCACGTAGTCGTCCGCGCCCAGCCGCAGCCCCAGCACCCGGTCGCGTTCCTCGCCGCGCGCGGTGACCGCGATGATGCCGAGCCGGCTGCTGCGCCGACGCAGCTCACGGCACACCTCGGTGCCGTCGCCGTCGGGCAGCCCCAGGTCGAGCAGCACCAGGTCGCAGGGCGCGGCGGAGAGCGCGGCGGCGACAGTCGCGGCGTGTTCCACCTGGTAGCCGCGCCGGCTCAGCGCGGACGACAACGCCGCGGCGACCCGGCGGTCGTCCTCGACCAGGAGGATCCGCACCCGCGCCTCCCTCCGCTCGACGTGTTGCCCTGCGAATGGTGGCAGACGCGCCGCCGGGACGCGAGGCCGCTCTAGGCTGCTGCCGTGATCTACAAGATTCTCTCCGACGACGAGTGGGCGCAGGCGCGGGTGGACGGGCGGTTCGCCGGCACCGCGATGGACCGGCAGGACGGCTACGTGCACCTGTCCGCCGCCGACCAGGTGGTGGAGACCGCACGCCGGTTCTTCGCCGGGGTCACCGGTCTGACCCTCCTCGCGGTCGACGAGGCCCGGCTCGGCGACGCGCTGCGCTGGGAGGCTTCGCGCGGCGGCGCGCTGTTCCCGCACCTGTACGCGGCGCTGCCGGTGGACGCGGTGGCCGCCGCGCATCCGCTGCCGGCCGACCGGCCCGCCGCCGACGCGGTGGCCGAACTGCTCGGGTGAGCGCTCGTTATGCTGCGTCGAGCCCGCCCGACGGCGCGACGCGCCCTGCATGATGCGAGTTGAGATGACTGACAGCAACGACCGGTCCGCCTCCGTCTTCGTCCACCCGACGGCCGACGTGGAGTCCGGCGCCCAGGTCGGCGACGGCACCAAGGTCTGGCACCTGGCGCACATCCGGTCCAGCGCCCAGGTCGGTGCCGGCTGCGTGATCGGCCGCAACGTCTACGTCGACGCGGGCGTCACCGTCGGCGACCTGGTGAAGATCCAGAACAACGTCTCGGTCTACCAGGGCGTGACCATCGAGGACGAGGTGTTCGTCGGCCCGTGCGCGGTGTTCACGAACGACTTCCGCCCGCGCGCACAGAACCCGGACTGGACGATCACCCCGACGCTGGTCCGCCGGGGCGCCTCGATCGGCGCGAACGCCACGCTCGTCTGCGGCATCGAGGTCGGCGAGTACGCGATGATCGCCGCCGGCTCGGTGGTGACCCGCGACGTCAAGCCGTACCAGCTGGTGGCCGGCAACCCGGCCCGCCCGAAGGGCTGGGTCGACGCCAAGGGCGAGGTCGTCTCCCGCGACGTCGACAACCCGCCGCACCAGGGCTGAGCAGCGAACGGGGCGACGACCGCGCCAGTCGTCGCCCCGTTCCGTCGGTACGCGTCAGCCGCAGAGCCGGCCGATCTCGTCCCGGAACCGGTCCATCGGGTTCGACCCGGCCGGGCCGAGCAGGTACTCCTTCAGCTCCCGCCGCGCCCCGGTCATCGGGTCGTCCCCGGCCCGGGTCACGTCGAGGATCTTCGTCAGCTCGCCGCAGTCCGCCGCGAGCAGGTACGCCGCCCGCGCGGTCGGGAACTGCCGCCGGAACTCGTCCTCGGGCAAGCCGGCCGGGTTGGCCACCACGTACGGCCGCTCGCTCTGCACGAAGTCGGAGACCACGCTGGACACGTCGCTGACCAGCAGGTCGGTGACGTTGAAGCAGTCGAACAGCCCGGGCGTACGGCCGGTGACCACCAGGTGCGCGGCGCCGTCCAGTGACGACGGATCGGTCTCGCCGCCGGCGGCCTTGATCCGGGCCACGATCCGCTCGTGCACGGCCCGGGCCTTGGGCGAGCGCGTCCCGGTCAGCGGGTGCGGCTTGTAGATCACCCGCACGTCCCCGGCGGCCAGCAGGCCGGACACGATCCGCTCCCCCATCAGCACGAGCGACGTGTGGTACGGGTCGTCGTCGAGCCAGCCCTCCCAGGTCGGCGCGTACAGCACCGTGAAACGGTGGTCGGCGGCGCCGGAACCGAACGTGTGCACCCCGGCCAGCTGCGGGCGGCCGACCTCCACGATGTCGCGGTCCAGCACGCCGACGTCGGCCCGGGCGTACCGTTCCCGCCCGGCCGGCCCGGCCACCCAGACCTCGTCGTACACCTTGCTGTACGGGTTCACGCTCGCCTGCTTGTCGCTGTCGCCGTGGCCGACGAAGACGTGCTTCACGCCCGGCTCCCGCAGCAGGTGGATGTTGGCGCCGACGTTCGCGGCGTACAGCGCCACGCGCAGCGAGCCCAGGTCCAGGTTCATGAAGTCGACACCGGCCGGCACGCAGATCACCGGCAGCCGGGTGTCGGCGAGCTGCTCGAACGCGTCCGCGGCGCGCAGCAGCACGACCGCGCGACGGTCGGTCGCCTCCACCGGCGCGAGCCACATGTTGGCCTGGTAGACGTCCTTGGCCGGGCCGGCGAAGTAGAGCGCCACCTCGGGCCGTTCCCGGGCCATCCAGTCGTGCACGGCGGGCAGCACACCCGGGGCCTTGCCCCGGCCGCGCAGCGCGGTGAGCGCCAGCACCGCGGCGGTGACCAGGCCGGCGGCGAGCGTGGCCAGGCCGGTGACCACCACCGGGGCGACCCGGTCGAGCGCGGCGGCCACCACTGCGGCCGGCACCAGCAGCACGTTCAGCAGCGGCATGCGCAGCCCGGCCAGCTGCCGTGCCCAGGCCGGCGGCACCGGAACCCGCCGCAGCGCGCCGAGGTCGATGTTGCGGGTGTACGCCGGGGGGTCGACCCGGCCGTCGATCACCTTGGTCACCGCGTTGGTGGCGACGGCCACCGTCCACAGCGCGGCGGGCAGCAGCAGGACGGCGACGGTGCCGGCCACCCCGGGTCGCACCGTGGCGACCACGAGCAGGACGACCGACAGGTCCCGCACCAGCCGCCGGAAGATCTCGCCGAGACCGGCCTTGTCGAGCAGCGTGGCGGTCCCGGTGTGCCGCCCGGCCAGGGCCAGTTCACCGGCGACGGCGACCACCGCGGCCACCGCGTACGGGACCACCAGGCCGAGGACTCCGGCGAGGACCATGACCGCGTAGCCGAGGAGCGTCGCGCCGACCGCGGCGAGACCCTGCTGGCTGCGTACTCTGCTGAACAACGACACGCTCCCTGTCTGCCCGACCGATGTCGGTCCGAGTCGATTTCCGACGGCTGCGACCCTAAACGGGTCACATGACACAAGTATTGCCGGGGTGTCCGGCAGGTGAACTCCGCACGGCGTGATTCCGGCGGCGGCACGCGACGGGCCCCGGCCGTTCGAGACGGCCGGGGCCCGTGAAGTCGGTAGGGTCAGCCCCCGATGACCACCCGGCGCACGCCGGTCCAGCGCGCCGGGTCGGTGACGCGGCGGCCGTCGACGAGCACCGTCACGCCCGGCAGGTCGGCCGGGGCGAGAGTGCGGTACTCCGCGTGGTCGGCCTGGATCACCGCGGCGCCGACCGGCTCGCCGTCATAGCCGGGCAGGCCGTGCGCGACCAGCTCCTCGTTGGTGTACATCGGGTCCGAGACGTACGGCACCGCGCCCCGCCGGCGCAGCGCCTCCACGGTCGGGAAGACACCGGAGAACGCGGTCTCCTTGACGCCACCCCGGTAGGCGGCGCCCAGCACCAGCACGCCCACCCCGGTCAGGTCGCCGTACGCGGCGGCGAGGAGGTCGACCGCGTACTCCGGCATGGCCGCGTTCGCCTCGCGGGCCGAGCGGACCACCGTGGCGGCCGGGTCGTTCCACAGGTACATCCGCGGGTAGATCGGGATGCAGTGGCCGCCGACCGCGATGCCCGGCGAGTGGATGTGGCTGTACGGCTGGGTGTTGCACGCCTCGATGACCTTGGTGACGTCCACGCCGACGGTGTCGGCGAAGCGGGCGAACTGGTTCGCCAGGCCGATGTTCACGTCCCGGTAGGTCGTCTCGGCGAGCTTGGCCAGCTCGGACGCCTCAGTCGAGCCGAGGTCCCAGACGCCGTTGGGGCGGTCCAGGTCGGGCCGCTCGTCGAAGTCGAGCACCGCCTCGTAGAACCGCACGCCGTGCGCGGCCGACGCCTCGTCGATGCCGCCGACCAGCTTGGGGTAGCGGCGCAGGTCGGCGAAGACCCGGCCGGTGAGCACCCGCTCAGGGCTGAACACCAGGTGGAAGTCGGTGCCGGCGGTCAGGCCGGAGCCCTCGGCGAGCATCGACGCCCACCGGTTACGGGTGGTGCCGACCGGCAGCGTGGTCTCGTAGCTGACCAGCGTGCCCGGCTTCAGCCCACGGGCGATGGCCCGGGTGGCGTCGTCCATCCAGCCGAAGTCCGGCACGCCCTCGGCGTCCACGAACAGCGGCACGACCACGACGACCGCCTCCGACTCGGCGACCGCGGCGGCGGTGTCGGTGGTGGCCGACAGCAGGCCGGCGGCCACCGTCTCCTTGAGCTTGACGTCCAGGTCGGCCTCGCCCGGGAAGGGCACGGCACCGTCGTTGACCAGCTGGACGACCCGCTCGGAGACGTCGGCGCCGATCACCCGGTGCCCCTTCGACGCGAACTGCACGGCCAGGGGAAGACCGATCTTGCCGAGCGCGACGACGCAGATGTTCATGAACTACTTTCCTCCAGAGGGCCAGATTCGGCGCAGGCGGGCAAGGAACCGACCGGGGGTCACCGGCGTGATCGCGACGATCACCTGGCCCTTGTGGTTCGTGGTGGGCGTGACGAGGTGCCATCGGACTCCGCGCCGGGCCATCAGCCGGGGTGCGCCGACGGGGTGGTCGGCGCACAGCGGCGCCGCGCCCGTTCCGCCCAGGGCGGAGACCTCGGCGCGCACGATACGACGCTCGCCGGCCGCCGCGACGACCGCCAGCAACCGGTCCACCGCGAAATCCGTTCGTACGACGGTACCGGGCCCGGCGGACTCCACCGACGTGACACCCGTCAGATCGCCCACGCTGACGCGCAGCGCGTCCGCGCTCAGCTCGGTCAGCTCGGCCCGGCGGCTGCGCGCGGTGATCACCAGCGCCTGCGCCCCGGCGGCGTCGCGTCCCCAGGCCAGCCCGGTCGCGGTCAGCCTGGCCAGCAGCGCGGCGGCCCGGCCGGTCACGTCGTACCAGTCGTCCGGATAGCCGAACGCCGGGTCGCGGAAGCCGACGTGGTCGGCGTACCAGCTGTCACCCTCGACGACGACGTCGGGCAGGGACCGGTCCGACTGCTGCCCGATCAACGTGCGCAGCGCGTCGAGGTCGCCGTCGCGCGCCACCGCCACCCGCAGCCGCTCCTCCGGCGCCATCCGGGCGGTCACGCCGTCGGTCAGGTACGCCTCGGCGAGCTTGCGGATCCGGTCGTGGACGTGCCGCTGCACCTCCGGGTCGAGGGTGAGGAACTCCTCGCGCAGCAGCTTCGCCACCTCCCAGGTGAAGTGGCGGACCAGCACCGCGTCGCGTCGCGCGCCGGGCTCGATCAGGCCGGCGACGAAACCGACGAGCTCCTCGGCGCAGCGCAACCGCTCGGAGAACCGGCTGGCGTAGGTGATGTTCTGGGCGTTGTCCCGCTTGACCGCGTAGTAGTACTCGTAGTCGCCGAGAACCGACACCTTCTTCGCCCGGAAGCACGCCTCCAGCGTGAACGGCTGGTCGCTGCCCATCGGCATGTCCGTGCGGAACCGCAGGCCGTGCCGCTCGATCAGCTCCCGCCGGAACAGCTTGGTGTTCGACAACGACCAGGGCAGGTCGCTGTCGAACAGGTCGAGCCGCTCCCGGGTGGTGGCGTAGACGGCCTGGTGCACGTACCGCTTGTTGGTGCCGACCATCCGGCCCAGCACCACGTCGGAGTCCCACCGGTCGGCGGCGTCGACGAGGCGCTCCAGCGCCTCCGGGCCGAGGTGGTCGTCCGAGCCGATGAAGAAGACGTACCGGCCGCGGGCGTGGTCGAGCGCCAGGTTGCTCGGCGCCGCCGGGCCGCCGGAGTTGGCCTGGTGCAGCACCCGGACCGTGCCCGGGTAGCGCTGCGCGTAGCGGTCCAGTTCCGCGCCGCTGCCGTCCGTGGAGCCGTCGTCGACGGCGACGACCTCCAGCCGCTCCAGGCCGATGGTCTGCCCGACGAGCGAGTCGAGGCAGGCGGTCAGGTAGGGCATGGTGTTGTAGACCGCCACCACCACTGTCACGTCCGGCCCGTTCACGCCCCCACCTCCACCTGTGCCGGCTCCACCGGGGCGGGCGCCGGCGACGCCGGACGGGGCGGCGCGCCGGGCAGCAGCCGGGTGTAGACCTCGTCGAGCACCCGGGCCTGCGCCTCCCAGGTCCAGCCGGCCAGCAGGCCCGGCCGGTCGTACGCGGCGCGGTAGCGCTGCGGGTCGGCGAGCACCGCGGTGACCGCGCGGGCGAAGTCGGCCACGTCCTCGGCGCGGAACACCTCGCCCTGACCGGTCTCCCGGACAGTCTCGGCCATGGTGCGCACGTCGGAGACGACGAGCGGCAGGCGGGCGTGTGAATACTCGAAGAACTTGGTGATCAGCGCGATCTCGTGGTTCGGCCAGTGCTGGATCGGGATGACGCCGACCTGCGCGCCGCTGAGGTACCGGACCACCTGGTGGTGCGGCACGTACGGCAGCACGTGCAGCCGGTCCGCCGCGCCCAGCTCGCCGGCCCGGGTGACCAGGCCCCTGACGTACGCCGAGTCGGGCTTGTTGACCACGAACGCGACGTGCGCGCCGGGCAGCCGGGGCAGCGCCTCGACCATCACCCCGAGGCCGCGCTTGGCGGCGGCCACCCCGCTGTAGACCAGCAGCGGGGTGTCCGGGCCGAGCCCGCAGCGGGCGCGGATGTCCGGCGCCGGCTCGGCCGCGTCGGCGGGCAGCTCGTCGACCGCCGGGGCGTTGAGCACGACCGCCGGCCGTTCGACCAGCCCGTGCTCGGTGCGCAGCAGGTCGGCCAGGCCGCCGGAGACGGTCATGGTGGCGTCGGCGTACGGCACGTACTCCCGCTCGTGCGCCACGTTGCCGGGCAGCCAGCGGGCGTTGTCGCGCCACGGCTGCACGCCGGGCAGGTACTCGTGGGCGTCCCAGACCAGGGCGATCCGCCGGCCCTTCGCGGCTGCCCGGACCTTCGCGCGGGCGCCGACGCCGAGCATCCGGAAGTCGTTGGCGTGGATCAGGTCCGGCGCCAGCTCGTCGACCACCGGCCCGTAGGCCAGCTCGTAGTCCCACAGCCCCGGCTCCAGGCGCCGCCATGCGCCGTCGCCGCGCAGCTTCCGCCAGAACAGCGTGTACGCGCGGTCCCAGGGGCCGTCCAGCTTGCGGCCCTTGCGGGCCCGGGTGAGCTGACGGTTGCGGAACCCGACCCACTTGCGGGTCAGGCCGGACAGCTTCTCCTCGGCGCGCAGCGCGGCCCAGGGCAGCCCGCCGGGCCGGCCCGCGCCGGACTCGCGGGCCGCGACGGTGAGCGCCGCCCGGCGTACCGCCAGGTCCGCGCGCCAGGCCTTGACCGCCTGGGTACGGTGCGCCGCGATGCCGCTGGGCGGATAGGCGAGCGGGTGTCGCAGCCAGGCCCGGCGGAACTCGTGCCGGCGGCGGGCCAGCGGCTCGGGCATCGGCACGAGGCGCACCTCGGCGGCGCCGACCCGCCAGCTCTGCGGCTGACCGGCCGGCGCCCGGCCGAGCAGCACGACGTCCCAGCCGGCGTCGGCGGCGGAGCGAGCCGCCTTCTGCACCCGGGAGTCCCCCATGACCCCGTTGTCCACCAGCATCACGACCCGTCCCCGGGTGCCCGCCGCTGCGATCGTGCCGTCAGATCCCATTCCTGCCCGTTTCGTCATCGCCAGCACCGCGCCCGCGGACCCGAGCGAGTCTACGACAGCGGATCGCGCCCGAACGCCCGCCGCCGCCGGTGCCCCCCGACCTCGTGTGACTGTTGCTACCCTCCATCCTGTTCAACGACCGGCGCCCGCTCCGGGTCGTTCGCCGGGTCGCCGGCCGCGCCACGCGGGCCCTCGGACATCCCCAGCTCAGCGCGAACGGGACCGCACAATGGACGTGGTGACCACCGAGGAACCCAGCCGGCCCGCGCCAGCCCCGCACACCGGGCCGGCCACAGCCGAACCCGTCCGGCCGGGCCCCGTCCGGCGGCTGCGCGACGCCGCCCGGGACGCGGCCCCCGCGCTGGCGGTGTTCGCGGTGATCCGGCTGATCGGCGTGCTCGTCGTCTACCTGTGGGCCCGCAACCTGGGCGAGTCCCCGGTCGAGCGGCTCACCCGGGCCGACGGCAACTGGTACGCGGGGATCGTCCAGCACGGCTACGACGGCTACGAGAAGACGCAGAGCAACATGGCGTTCTTCCCGCTCTACCCGGGCCTGACCGCGGGCCTGGAGCGGATCTCCCCGTTCACCCCGCGCGAGTCGGCCCTGATCGTGGCGTGGCTGGCCGCGCTGGCCGCCGCCTGGGGCCTGTACGCGATCGGCGCGCACCTGCACGACCGGCGCACCGGCATCCTGCTCGCCGCGCTCTGGGGCGCCGTGCCGCACGCCGTCGTGGAGTCGATGGGCTACAGCGAGAGCCTGTTCACCGCCCTGGCCGCGTGGACGCTGTACGCGCTGCTGCGCCGCCACTGGGTCGCCGCCGGCGTGGTGTGCCTGTTCGCCGGCCTGACCCGGCCCACCGCCTCGTCGCTGATCCCGGTGGTGGGGCTGGCCGCGCTGCTGGCGATCGTCAAGCGGCGCGACGGCTGGCGGCCCTGGGCGGCGCTGCTGCTCGCCCCGGCCGGCTGGCTGGGCTACCTGGCCTGGGTGGGCGACCGGACCGGCCGGCTGGACGGCTGGTTCCACATCCAGTCCGCCGGGTGGGGCACCACGTTCGACTTCGGCGTCTACACGGTCGACCGCGGGCAGCGGGCGCTGGTCCAGTTGGCGGCGCTGCCGCTGCTGGTGGTCACCGTGGTGGCGCTGCTGTCGATCATGTTCTTCGTGCTGAGCGCGATCGACAGGCAGCCGTGGCAGCTGCTGCTCTACAGCGGCCTGATGCTCGTCACCACGCTCGGCGCGGCCGGCTACTACCACTCCAAGGCACGGTTCCTGCTGCCGGCGTTCCCGCTGCTGCTGCCCGCCGCCGTGGGCCTGGCCCGGGCCGGCTGGGCCCGGGCCGCCACGGTGCTGGCGACGCTCGTCGCGTTCTCCGCCTACTTCGGCGGCTACCTGCTGATGATCTGGACGAAGTCGCCGTGACCGGTCAGCGGGTGAACGGCCGGACGTCCCAGACCCAGACGTCCGCGACCCGCTCCCCCGGGCCGTAGAGCGCGTCCAGCACGGTCTTCAGGTCGTCGTGGCGGCGCGCGCCCCGGTCGGGCAGCACCACCGCGTCGGCCTTCCAGTGGCGGACGTCGGCGCGCGCCCGGTCGACGTCGGCCGGGCCGACGGTGGTGTCCCGCTCGCCGAGCGAGACGGCGGTGAGCAGCTTCGCCGTGGGCTGCGGGTCGACGCCCCAGCGGCCGGTGTTGTCGGTGGCGGACACCGGGGCGAGGAAGTAGCCCTCGGGGACGGCGAAGCCGGCCACCGCGGCGGAACTCCAGTACAGCGACGTCATGCCGTTCACCGGAACGGGCACCAGCGTGCGGCCCGGCGCCACGTGGTCACGCCAGGTGCCGGCGGTGACGAAGTCCGGCACCGGGGTGCGGCCCTTCGCGTCCAGCGGCATCGGCAGGATCGGCAGCAGCGCGGCGGCCACCGCGACGGCCCCGACGCGGGCGGCCAGCCGGCCGGCCGGTTCGCCCCGGCGGGCGGCGAGCCGGTCACCGGCGACCGCCAGCAGCACGCCGAGCGCCACCGTGGTGATCAGCGCGAACCGGGACACCACCACGGAGTCGAACACGGGCAGGTTCTGCACCAGGGCGAACGGCGCGGGGACGTCGGTGCGACGGGTGCCGACGGTCCAGGTGGTGCCGATGGAGAACAGCGCCGACACCACGGCGACGGCGCCGAGCACCCGGACGATGGTCTCCCGGCGCAGCCACCAGAGCACACCGGCCGCGAGCACCACCAGGGACCAGCCGTAGAAGCTGGCCTGCTCGGTGGTGTTCGGCGCCCAGCCGATCGCGCTGGTCGGGCCACCGGCGAGCGACTTGGTGGCGAATTGGACGAACGAGCCGAGCTTGAGGGCGTAGATGTCCGGGGTGCCGGGGTGGCCGACCCGGTGCTGCGGCCCGGCGAACTGCATCCACAGCGGGTACGCCGCCGCGGCCGACACCAGCACGCCGGTGATCGCCAGGCCGGACAGCAGCGGACGCAGCCGGCGCACCGCGTCGCGGGGCCGGAACGCGAGGTAGGCGAGGACCAGCATCAGGCAGCCGAGCGCGGTCAGGAAGAGGATCTCCAGGCTGATGAAGAACTGGGCCACCACCAGCCCGCCCAGGATCAGGCCGTCGCGGATCACCCGCTCGCCCCGGGAAAGCGCGACCACCCGCCAGACGATGAACGGCACCAGCCACTGCGCGGTGATGTGCGGGTGGCCGTTGCTGTGCGAGATCAGCGCGGGCGCGAAGGCGCAGAACAGTCCGCCGACGAACGCGGCCGGCCGGGAGCCGACCACGTGCCGGGACAACACGTGGTACCAGGCGTATCCGGTGCCGGCCAGGTTCAGCGTGATGAACAGCAGATAGGAGAAGGACGCGCCGAACAGCAGGGTGAACGGGGTGAGCACCAGACCGGGCAGTTGCATCCCGACGTTCGTCATCAGGTTCACGCCGGCCGGGGCGTTCTGCAGCGTGGTGAAGAACGGGTTCTCCAGGTTGGTGACCGCGTGCGCCGCGTACGCCAGCATCCACTCGTTGAAGCCCTGGTCGTTCGGGCGGCTGCCGAGCAGCCGGCCGTCGTAGTCGCGCCAGCCGCGGGCGGTGACCCAGAACGCCCCGGCGAGGTAGATCAGCGCCACGAGCGCGTCGGCCCGCCGCCACCGGCCGCCGCGCCGCTTCTCGGCCGCCGTGTCCGGCTCCGGCTGCTCCGGCCGATCCGGGGCCGTGGTCGTCGTCGGGCGCGGGGTGGACGGCCCCGGATCGGACGAGTCGTCGGCCACGGGCCCGTCGCCGCCGCTGCGGGCGGGCTCACGGTCGCGGGTGTCGGGCGCAGGCGCGGTCATGGCGTAGGAGTCTACGAAAGCGGAGGCCGCGGTCGAGGACCGGCCGAGACGGCGTGTCCGGCCGGCCGGGCCGGCGGCGGAGGTGCGGTGATCCGGGGCACGGCGCCCGGGGTGGCCGCCGAGCGGCGGCGGGCCCGGCGCACGCGACGGCGTTATTGTAGTGTCCGCACGCGCTCCGGCGGTCGTTACCGGGCCACCGGTACAGCAGGCGCCGCGTCCGGCCGAGCCGTCCAGGCCGCGACACGGCATCTCCCCAACCTCCCCAGGATCGGAATCGATGAACAACGGGCGAACTCTCTGGGACTCGTTGAAACTCCCCCGGCCGCGACGGTCCGGGTCCCGGCCGCACATGGTCTACCTCGCGATCGGCTTCCCACCGGCGGCCAAGAGCTGCGCCTACCGGATGCGGGAGACCGCCAACCAGTTCGCCGCCGCGGGCTGGGACGTGACCGCTGTCACCATCGCCGACGAAGCCTGGGAGCGGGAGTACGGACTCGACCACACCCTCTCCGAGGGCGTGGACCCCAACGTGCGCGTGGTGAAGCTGCCGCTGTTCCGCGACGACCTCGAAACCGACATCCGCACGTTCACCGAGCAGCGCGCCCTGGCGCACCTGGACTACCTGGCCGGCCTGCGCAAGCAGAACCTCAAGGTCTTCCCCGAGCCGGTGTTCGGCGGCTGGCGTCCGGCGCTGGAGAAGGCCCTGCTCCGCATCCACAAGGAGCGACACGTCGACCTGCTGGTGACCACCTGCGCGCCGTACGTGAACCTCTCCGCGACCTGGAAGCTGTGGGAGACGCACCAGGTGCCGTACGTGGTGGACTTCCGCGACGGCTGGTCGGTCGACGTGATCAACAACGGTGAGGCGTTCACCCGCGAGTCGGTCTCCGGGCAGTGGGAGATCAAGCTGCTCACCAACGCCGTCGCCATCTGGAACGTGAACGAGCCGATCTCCCGCTGGTACCGCGAGCGCTATCCGGAGCTGGCGCACAAGATGCGGGTCGTGCGCAACGGCTACGACGCGGCGAGCATCCCGGCCCAGGTCCGCCCCGCCCCGCCGGACCGGCCGCTGACCTTCGGTTACCTCGGCGCGCTGAACCTTCCCGTACCGCTGCTGAGCGCCGTGCTGGAGGGCTGGCGCACGGCGCGCGCGGAGGACCCGGCGCTGGCCGACGCCCGCTTCGAGGTGCGGGGCCACATCGGCGCCGCCTGGGCGCGCGGCGACAACGCGCACGCGGAGCTGCTCAGGGCCGCCGCCGTCGACGGCGTGCTGGTCGGCGGCTCGGTGCCCAAGGCCGAGGTGGTCGACCTCTACGCCCGGTGGGACGCGGTGGTGCTGATGGTGACCGGCGGCCGGTACATGACCTCCGGCAAGGTGTACGAGTACATGGCCACCGGCCTGCCGGTGGTCTCCGCCCACGAGGCCGACCACGACGCCTCCACGGTGCTGTCCACCTACCCGCTCTGGACCGGCGCGGTCGGGCTGGACCCGGCCGAGCTGGCCGGCGCCTTCCGCCGGGCCGCCGCGATGGCCCGTACCGCGGACGAGGCCGAACGGGAGAAGGCCCGCGCCGAGGCGCGGCAGTACGCCCGCGAGGAGCAGCTCATCCCCGCCGTCCGGGAGGTGACCGACCTGGTGCTGGGCGCCGGCGGCACGGCCGGCACCGCACAGCCCTCCCCCGCCGGCGCGCGCGTCCTGGCCCGAGAAGGTAGGTCATGATCGAGGTCCTGATGGTTATGGGCACCGTCCCCGGACGGGTGGCGGTCCTGACCGACGCGCTCCAGCAGTTCCGCGACAAGGGCGTCACCGTACGGGTGGCCACCACCTTCGACCCGGTGGAGAAGATCCCGGCGGCAACCGAGCTGGCCGAGGTGCACCTGCTGCCCACCGCCAAGGAGCTGGGCCCCCGGTTCGGCCGGATGGTCAAGCGGGCGGCCCCGGCCCGGCGCCCGTGGCTGCGCGCCCAGCGCGACCCGTGGGTGCGCCGGCACGCCAAGCGGGCCGACGTCCTGGTCGCGCTCGACGCGCAGGCACTGCACACCGTCTGGCAGCTCGCGCAGCGGTACCGGCGGGCCGACGCCGTCTACGGCATCGCCCCGGCGCTGCGCGCGGTGGAGAAGCGGTCCACCGACCCGGCGCGCTACCGCCGTCCGCGGCTGAACACCGTCGGTCCGGCCCCGAGCGTGCTGGCGAGCGCCACCCGCAGCCAGACCGTCGACCTGGCGAAGCGGGTGTTCGAGATCAGCACCGGCGGGCGGGCCATGAAGCTCGGCCCGGTGCGCTGGTTCTGGCAGGGCGCCGTCACCGCGCCCGGCCTGCCGGAACGGCACCGCGGCACGATCGCCCGGCGGGTCACCGGCACCATGCTCAAGACCGGGCACGACGCCAGCGCGAAGCGGTTGGCGCTGGCGGCGCAGGGCCGCCTCAAGAGCCCGGCGACGAAGGGCCAGCTCCTCGGCCCGATCGTGGACGCGGAACTGAGCCAGGGCAAGGTGCCCGAGCACCTGATGACAGTGGTGCGGGGTCAGCTCAAGCTCGCCGACGGCTTCCTCAAGAAGCGCAACCCGGGCAAGGCCGCGCCGCACGTGCTGCGGGCGTTCAACCTGATGTTCCACCGCATCGTGCAGTTCGACGGCACCACCTCGCCGCTGGCCGAGGACCCGGAGAAGTTCCTCGCGCCGCTGCACAACAGCGAGGCCGGGCAGGCGCTGGCGACGCCGCGCGGGCGGCAGAGCCCGGCGGCGTTCCCGCCGGCCGGCCGGCCGCACCGGATGCTCTTCTTCACCGGGCTGAACGACAACTTCCTCGGGCCGATCCTGGAGCGCTACGAGGCGATGCCGGGGGTGGAGGTCCGCCGGCTGAACCTGATGGAGGAGTCGATCCTCCCGGTGCTCAGCAACGGCCGCACCAACGTGACGCTCCACATGCTCGCCGGCGCCTCCAAGCGGGCCGGCGAGGTCCAGGAGGCGTGGGGCCCCCACCTGGAGTGGGCGGACACGGTCTTCGTGGACTGGTGCAACCTCGGCGCCGCCATGCTGACGATGATCGACCCGGGCACCACCCGGGTGATCGTCCGCCTGCACAGCTTCGAGGCGTTCAGCTGGTGGCCGCACCTGACCGACTGGTCTCGTGTGGACGACGTGGTGTTCGTCTCCGAGCACCTGCGTGACCTCGCGCTGGCCGCCGTGCCGCGGCTGCGCGCCCCGCAGGGGCCCCGGACCCACATGATCACCAACGCGATGGACCTGCACCGGTACGTGGCGCCGAAGGCCTCCGCGGACAGCCGGTTCACCCTCGGGCTGGTCGGGACGAGTTCGCTGGCGAAGGACCCCCGCTGGGCCCTGGCGGTGCTGCGCGAGCTGCGCCGCCACGACGAGCGGTACCGCCTCAAGCTCGTCGGCGACGACCTGAACCCGGAGCTCAGCCCGGCGATCGCCGCCTACGTCCGGGAACTCGACGCCGAGCTGGCCGAGCTGGAGCCGTCCGGCGCGGTGGTGCGGACCGGCCGCACCTCGGACGTGCCGGGCGCGCTCACCGACGTCGGGGTCATCCTCAGCACCTCGCTGCGGGAGAGCTTCCACTGTGCGCTCGTCGAGGGCGCGGCCAGCGGCGCGGTGCCCGTGGTGCGCGACTGGCCGTTCTTCGCCGGCCGTCCGCACAGCGCCCGCAGCCTGTTCCCCAGCGACTGGGTGGTGGGCACGCCGCAGGAGGCCGCCGAGCGGATCCTGGCCCTCACCGCCACCGAGGAGGTCTGGCGGGAGGCGGGCCGGGCCGCGGCGTCGCACGTGCTGAGCACCTGGGACTGGTCGGTGACGCAGAAGGACTTCGACCGGCTGCTGCTGGAACCGCCGGCCACCGCCGGCTGACCGACGTACGACGAGATCGGCCGGCTCCCCGTGGCGGGGAGCCGGCCGAACCGTTTCGTGCCGGGGATCAGCGCGCGGTGGCGGCGTACTCCCGCTCGTCCTCGGGACGCCGGGACGACGGGGGACACGCCCCGCCCTGGGACCCGCCCAGCAGCGAGGCGTACACCTCGTCGAGGATCCGGGCCTGCGCCTCCCACGTCCAGCCCTCCAGCAGGCCGGGCTTGTCGTAGGCCGCCCGGTAGCGCTCCGGGTCGTCGAGCACGGCCCGGACGGCCCGGACGTAGTCGGCCCGGTCCTCGGCGGTGAACACCTCACCCTGCCCGGTGGCCCGCGCGGTCTGCGCCATGGTCTTCACGTCGCTGACCACGATCGGCAGCCGGGCGTGCGAGTACTCCAGGAACTTGGTGATCAGCGCCAGCTCGTGGTTGGGCTTGTGGTGGATCGGGATGACCCCGGCGTCCGCGCCGGACAGGAACGGCACCACCTGCCAGTGCGCCACGTACGGCAGCAGGTGCACGCGGTCCGCGACGCCGAGTTCGGCGGCGCGCTCCCGTAGCGCCTCGGAGAACTGGTTGTCGCCGTTCGGGTTCATGGTCACGAACGCGACGTGCACACCGGGCAGCTCCGGCAGCGCCTCCACCATGATCTGGCAGCCCCGGCTCGGGTTCACCGCACCGGAGTAGACGAGCACCGGCGTACGGGCGTCCACGCCGCACAGGGCCCGCAGGTCCGGCACGTCGCCGTCGGCCTCGGCCGGCGGCGCCATCGGCGCGTTGAGCACCACGGCCGGCCGGTCGGACAGACCGTGGGTCTCCTGGAGCAGGTCGGCGAGCGTGTCGGAGACGGTCACCACCGCGTCCGGGTAGGCGGCGTACTCGGCCGTGTAGGCGATCTGGGCCGGCAGCCAGCGCGGGTTGTCGGCCCGGCCGGTGATGCCGCCGACGAACTCGTGGGCGTCCCACACCAGCTTGGTCCGCCGCCCGGCGGCCCGGGCCCGCAGCGTCGCGCGCGCGCCGATGCCGAGCATCCGGAAGTCGTTGGCGTGGATGATGTCCGGCTTGAGCTCGTCGAGCGTCTTGCGGAAGGCGATTTCGAAGTCCCACAGGCCCGGGTCCAGCCGGCGCCAGGCACGGTCGCCCATCAGCCCCTGCCAGAACCGCACGGGCAGGCGGCTGAACAGCGCCTCCGGGTCGGCCTGCGACGTGCGCAGCCGGCGGGTCTCCCGGCTGCGCAGCCGCACCCAGCGGGCGAGCGCCGTGGCGGCGGCGCGGGCCGGCAGCTGGGCCGCCCGGCCCACGGTGGCCGGCAGCCCGCCGCCCAGCGCCTGGGTCCGGACGCGGCGCTCGAACAGGTCGGCCTGCCAGGCCTTGATCTCCTGGACCCGGTAGGCGGCCTTGGTGGTGGACGCGTACGCCAGCGGCCGGCGCAGCGACCGGCTGTACTCGCGGGGCAGCCGGTGCAGCGGCTTGGGCACGCGCAGCAGTCGCACCTCGGCGTCGCCGATGCGCCAGGTGTCGACGTCGGAGTGGGCGTTACGGATGCCGAGGAGGAAGACCTCCCAGCCGGCGTCGGCGGCCGACCGCGCGGCCTTCTGCACCCGGGAGTCGCCGTGGACGCCGTTGTCGACCAGCATCACCACCCGGCCCCGGGTCGGTCGGGCATCGCTGTTAGCGCCAGCTTGCATCGGGTGTTTCTCCTCGTTGACGGGGCGGGCGTGGGTGGTGGGCGGACGGGTCACCGCAGGAACGCGTCGAAGACCTCGGCGGTGCGTCGCCCGTCGTGGTGGTCACGGACGTAACGTGCGCCCTCCGCGGCCAGGGCGACCGCGGCGGGCCTGTCGTCGAGCAACGACTCGATGGTCTTGACGAGCGTTCCGGGCGTGGCGTTGGCGATCGGCGGCGCGACTCCGGCGGCCCGGTGCGGGCCCTCGCTGACGTACGCCACCACCACCTTGCCGGCGGCCATCCCCTCGCAGGAGAAGGTGCCGTAGCTGCCCATCACCAGCTGGTCGACCACGATGTCGCACTCCTGCACCTGGCGGCGCATCTCGTGGTGCGGCAGCCCTTCCACCAGGCACAGTTCGATGATCCGTCGGTCGTGCAGCTCCTGCAACCGGGGCAGGAGCCGGTCGGTGCCCTTGGTCCACCGTTTCGACGGCGCGTGCAGCACCACCGGCCGGGCGCGTTCCAGCACCGGGCGGTCGCAGGCCCAGGCGTCCACGTCGACGATCAGCGGCGCCCAGGTGGCGAACGGCACGTCGTCCAGCAGGTCGGGGGTGGTCACGAAGAACGGCAGGCCGCTCTCCTCGGCGGTGCGCCGGTTCCGTTCGGTCACCGTGGTGAGCTGCCCGACCAGGTCCTCCGGGGCGTCCCGGAACGCGGACTCGGGATGCCGTTCCAGGTGCGCGCCGGGGTGGCGGATCTCACTGCCGTGCGCCAGCAGCGCGACCTTGAGCCGGGCCCGGCGCAGCGCGGGCAGGTCCGCGGAGATGTCGTCGCCGTTGGCCCGGCCGAGCACCGGGCGGAACGCGTCCACGATCAGGTGGGTGTACCAGCCGAGCACCCGCTCGGCCTGCGCGGCCTGCACGTCGAGCCGGTGTTCACCGGGGTAGTTCAGGTAGCGGTCGGCCGGGTAGCGGTAGGTGGCCGGCGGCTTGGCCATCACCAGTTCGACGCCGACGTCGGCGCGCGCGGTGGTGATCGCCACCGCCAGGGCGGAGAGCTGCCCGGCATGGTTCGCCGTGCCCAGCCCCAACCGGATCGGCCCGGCGCCGAGCGGACGCCAGGGGCCGGGAGTGCCGGCTTCGATCGGCGCGACCGGGGGCTCCGGCGGCTCCTCGCCGCGCTGCCGGGCCCGTTCCACCGCCTTGGTGAAGGACGGCAGCGAGCCGGGGGCGAAGAGATCACCCACGCCGTGCCGGGCCAGGTGCTCGCGGACCGCCCGGCTGTCGGCCGCGACCACCGGCAGTCCGGCGGTGCGGAAGGTGTCCAGCAGGTCGAGGCCGGCGTCCGGGTCGAACCCGAACACCCCCACGTCCGCGGAAGCGAGAAACGCAGCCGTCACCGGGCGCGGGCGCGGCACCACGTGGACCCGGCGCCGGGCCTTGCCGGCCCGGCGGATCAGGTCCTGGGCCGCCGCCCGCTCCGCCTCGTCACAGGCCAGCGCCAGGTGGACCTCGGGCAACCGGGCCAGGGCGCGCAGCACGCCGTCCAGCGCCCGGTCGCGTGTGATCCCGCCGGCGTGCACCAGCAGCGGCGTGCCGGCGGGAAGCTCACACAGTTCGCGTACCGAAGGGGTCTGCCAGGGCCGCGTGCCGGCGGCGGCCCGGCGGAGCGCGATGCGCACCCGCCGGGGGATCCGCCGCCGTACCGCCGAGACCGTCCGCCGCACCGGCGCCGGGCTCATCGCAGTGCCGGCTCCGCGTCGCTGCCGCTGGCCGCGACGGACACGACCTTGCCGTCGGCGGACGACTCCAGCAGGGCGGCGGCGACCCGCACGGTACGCAGGCCCTGCCGCAGCGTGACGATGTCGCTCTGCTTGCCCTCCACCGCGTCCCGGAAGCGCTCGTGCTCGACCAGCAGCGGCTCCCGCTTCGGGATGGCGAAGCGGACCATGTCGCCCTCGGCCACGCCGCGGAAGGCGCGCAGCGCCTCCCACTCGGTGTCGATGGCGGCGTTGGCGTAGAACGTCAGGTCGGCGGTGAGCGTGTCGGCCACGAAGCAGCCCTTGTCGCCGGTGACGACAGTGGACCGCTCCTTGAGCGGGCTGAGCCAGTTGACCAGGTGGTTGACCATCGTGCCGTCGGCGAGCTGGCCGACCACGGCGACCATGTCCTCGTGCAGCCTGCCGCTGCGCGAGACGGTGCGGGCGGCGACCGAGCTGTACTGCTGGCCGGTCACCCAGGCGGTCAGGTCGATGTCGTGGGTGGCCAGGTCCATCACCACGCCGACGTCGGCGATCCGGTGCGGGAACGGGCCCTGGCGCCGGGTCACGACCTGGAACACCTCGCCCAGCTCACCGGCCTCCAGGCGGGTGCGCAGGCTCTGCAGCGCCGGGTTGTAGCGCTCGATGTGCCCGACGCCCGCGACCAGGCCGGCGTTCTCGAACGCCTCGACCAGCCGGGTGGCGGCCTCGACGGACTGGGCCAGCGGCTTCTCGATCAGCGCGCAGACGCCGTTGGCGGCCAGCTCCATGCCGATCGGCTCGTGCAGCGCCGTCGGGCAGGCCACGACCGCGTAGTCGACGCCGAGGGCGAGCAGGTCGCTCAGCTCGGGTACGACGGGCGCGCGCAGCGTGCCGGTCACGTCGCCGGCCGGGTCGACCACGCCGACCAGCTCGACACCGTCCAGGTTGGACAGCACGCGGGCGTGGTTGCGGCCCATCGCGCCGAGGCCGATCAGACCGGCCCGCAGCTTCCGTCCACTCACTGCGCCCTCCTTCGTTCGCGACTGCGGGGCTCGCAAACCCGGCTCACTCCTCGCGCTCACCGGGCACCGCCGGCCAGGTTCGCGCCCTCGGCGATCCGCTCCAGGTCGGCCTGGCTCAGCGACGGGTGCACCGGCAGCGAGACCACCTCGGCGGCGGCCCGCTCGGTCTCCGGCAGGTCCCACGGGCCGGGCTTGCCGTCGGCGGTGAGGTACGGCTTGAGCCGGTGGATCGGGGTCGGGTAGTAGACCGCGTTGCCGATGCCCAGCTCGGTGAGGCGGGCCTGGGCGGCGTCGCGGTTGCCCCGCACCCGCACCGTGTACTGGTGGTAGACGTGCTTGGCGCCGTCGGCGACCGGCGGGGTGATCATGCCGGTGATCGCCGAGTCGAGGAACTTGGCGTTGGCGCGGCGCTGCTCGGTCCACTCGCCGAGCTGGGTGAGCTGCACCCGGCCGATGGCGGCGGCCACGTCCGTCATGCGCATGTTGGCGCCGACGATCTCGTTCGCGTACCGCTGCTCCATGCCCTGGTTGCGCAGCAACCGCAGGGTGCGGGCCAGCTCGGCGTCGGCGGTGCTGATCATGCCGCCCTCGAGGGAGTGCATGTTCTTCGTCGGGTAGAAGCTGAAGCAGCCGGCGGTGCCGAACGCGCCGACCGGGGTGCCGTTCAGCTCGGCGCCGTGCGCCTGGGCGGCGTCCTCGACCACGGCCAGGCCGTGCTGCTGCGCGATCGCCGTGATCCGGTCCATCGCGGCCGGGTGGCCGTAGAGGTGCACCGGCATGATCGCGACGGTCTTCGGCGTGATCGCGGCGGCGACTGCCTCCGGGTCCACACAGAAGCTGCCTGGCTCGATGTCCACGAAGACCGGCTCGGCGCCGACCAGCCGGACCGCGTTGCCGCTGGCGGCGAACGAGAACGAGGGGACGATGATCTCGTCGCCCGGACCGAAGCCGAGCGCCATCAGCGTCAGCTGGAGCGCGGAGGTGCCGGAGTTGACGGCGATGCAGTGCCGGCCGCCGACCAGGTCGCCGAACTCCTCCTCGAACGCCGCGACCTCGGGGCCCTGCACGACCCGGCCGCTCCGCAGCACCCGGACGGCCGCCTCGATCTCGGCTTCGCCGATGATCGGCCGTGCGGGGGGAATGAACTCTGGATGCGGCCCGGCCATGGGGCTTCCTCCTGTCGAAGCGTGGTTCATGGGAGACATTTCGGGGGATGGTACTGCCCTGTCGGGGAAACCAGCCGTTCGCACTGATTGTCCGACTGGTTGTGACCTTCTGTTCATGATCGGCGACGGACCTCCGGGGGCGGCCCGGGGCTCACACTTCCACCTCGTCGCGCGCAGGCTCCACGCATGCTACCCGCAGGGCGGCGACGATCGCGGCCGCCATCCGGGGCACCTCGGCCGGCTCCAGCGGGGCCCGGGAGATCGCCATCCGCCAGTAGACCGGACCGACGATCAGATCGACCGCGGCACGCCGGTCGGTGGCCGGGGACAGCTCGCCGCGCTCGACCGCCCGGCCGATCAGGATCCGGCCCACCGCCTGCTGGTAGTCGTCCAGGGCGGCCTGCAACTTCTCCGCGATCTGCGGGTTGCGGGCGGCCTCGGCCAGCAGGTCCGGGATGATCTGCGCGGCCAGCCGGTGGCGCAACGCGCGCGCCAGCACGTGCAACAGGATCTCCAGGTCACCGCGGAGGCTGCCGGTGTCCAGCAGCGGGATGTTCCGGCCGGCCACCGCCGAGACCATGTCCAGCACCAGATCGAGCTTGGAACGCCAGCGGCGGTAGATGGCGGTCTTGCTCACACCGGCGCGGCGGGCCACCGCCTCGATGGAGAGGCGACCGTAGCCGACCTCGGCCAACTCCTGCATCACCGCGGCGCGGATGGCGCTGGTGATCTCGCCGCGCAGCACCGCCGCGCCGGCCGGGGCACGCCTCTTCTCGGTCGTCACGTGGAACAATGTAGCGCAACGACGGTACGGTTGCGTCCCGACGTTCGGTGGACTACCTTCCATGCAGCAGCGAGGCGGCTCCTTCCGCCCGGCCACGCTGGATCACTTCACCGCACTGCTCCCCATCAGCACGAAAGATCGGAGCGCCTCAACATGGCCAACACCGCGGTGGCCGACCCCGAATCCGGACTGACCCGGGCCGAACTGGCCCAGCGGTACGGACTACGGGTGGCCGGGGAACGACCACCCCTGGGCGAGTACGCCCGCCGGCTGTGGGCGTACCGGCACTTCATGACCGCGTACTCGCGGGCGAAGGTCGCCTCCTCGCTGAGCAACACCCAGCTCGGCCAGCTCTGGCAGGTGCTGACACCGCTCACCAACGCGGCCGTCTACTTCCTGATCTTCGGCGTGATCCTGGCCCAGCACCGGAACGTGCCGAACTTCATCGCGTACCTGTGCACGGGCATCTTCATCTTCATCTTCACGCAGACGGCGGCGACGAACGGCGTCAGCGCGATCACCGGCAACCTGGGCCTGATCCGGGCGCTGCAGTTCCCCCGGGCCGCGCTGCCGATCACGGTGACGCTGGTGCAGCTCCAGCAGCTGCTCATGTCGATGGTCGTGCTTGCCGCCATCGTGCTGATCACCGGCGAGCCGATCACCCTGCGGTGGGTGCTGATCGCGCCGATACTGCTGCTCCAGACGATCTTCAACGTCGGACTGAGCATGGTCATGGCCCGCCTCGGCTCCAAGGCCACCGACCTCAAGCAGATCATGCCGTTCGTGATGCGCACCTGGCTGTACGCCTCCGGCGTGCTCTACCCGGTGGCGCTCATCCGCCAGCACCTGCCGGGCTGGGCGGCGAACGTCCTGGAGTGGAACCCACCGCTGGTCTTCATCGAGCTGGCCCGCTACGCGCTGCTCGACTCGCACCAGGCGAACCTGATCAGCTCGCCGCTGAAGCTGTGGACGCTCGGCCTGTTCTGGGCGGTCGTGATGGGCGTCGGCGGGTTCGTCTACTTCTGGCGCGGAGAGAAGGAGTACGGCCGTGGCTGAGCAGACCCTGCCGCTGAACGCCGGCCCGGTGACCGACTCGGGTCGCGTCCCCACAGTGGTGGTGGACGACGTGCACGTGATCTACCGGATCCACAAGGGCGCGAGCGGCGGCACCACGCCGGTCTCCGCGCTCAAGCGGATCGTCTCCCGCACCAAGGCGCCGAACATCCGCGAGGTGCACGCGGTGAAGGGCGTGAGCTTCACCGCGTACGAGGGTGAGGCGATCGGCCTGATCGGCAGCAACGGCTCCGGCAAGTCCACACTGCTGCGGGCCATCGCCGGGCTGCTCCCGCCGGCCCGCGGCGCGGTCTACACGAAGGGCCAGCCGTCGCTGCTCGGGGTGAACGCCGCGCTGCTCAACGACCTGTCCGGCGAGCGCAACGTGGTGCTCGGCTGCCTGGCCATGGGCATGCAGCCGGAGGAGGTCAGGCGGATCGCCCCGGAGATCATCGAGTTCTCCGGGATCAACGAGCGCGGCGACTTCGCCTCGCTGCCGATGCGCACCTACTCCTCCGGCATGGGCGCCCGGCTGCGCTTCGCGATCTCCTCGGCGAAGAAGCACGACGTGCTGCTCATCGACGAGGCGCTGGCCACCGGCGACCGCAAGTTCCGGGTCCGCAGCGAGCAGCGGGTCCGCGAGCTGCGCGACAGCGCCGGCACGGTCTTCCTGGTCAGCCACTCGATCGGCTCGATCCGGGACACCTGCGAGCGGACCATCTGGCTGGAGAGCGGCGTCCTGAAGATGGACGGCCCCACCAAGGAGGTCTGCGACGCGTACGAGAACCAGAAGTAGCGCGCCGGAGCGCACCGCACCGGGTTCCGCCCGCGGCGGTGCGCTCCGGCGTCCGCGTTAAGGTTTTCGGATCCATCCCCTTTCACCCAGAGTGAGGTACGGCAATGACGCAGGACCACACCACCGCACCGGACGCCACGCCGGCGAGCCCGGCACCCTGGCGCCCCGCACGTACGGTGGCCGTGATCCTCGCCGGGGGGACCGGCACGCGCCTCGGGCTGGGCATCCCGAAGCAGCTCCTCAAGATCGCCGGTAAGCCGATCATCGAGCACACGCTGGCCGTCTTCGAGGCCGCGGCCGAGATCGACGAGATCATCGTGCTGATGGCGACCGGGCACGTGGACGACGCGCAGCGCATCGTCGCCGACGCCGGCTTCCGCAAGGTCAGCAAGGTGATCGAGGGCGGCGAGACCCGCAACGACACCACCCGCATCGCGCTCGACGCGGTCGGCGAGGGCGACGTCAACATCCTCTTCCACGACGCGGTCCGCCCGCTGGTCAGCGCCCGGATCGTGCGCGAGTGCGTGAACGCGCTCTGGACCTACTCGGCGGTGGACGTGGCCATCCCGTCCGCCGACACGATCGTCCAGGTGGACGCGGACGACTGCATCACCGACATCCCGGTCCGCGCCCGGCTGCGCCGCGGCCAGACCCCGCAGGCGTTCCGCTCCGGCACGATCCGCGAGGCGTACCGCCGCGCCGAGGGCGACCCCGACTTCGCCGCCACCGACGACTGCGGCGTGGTGCTGCGCTACCTGCCCGGCACGCCGATCAAGGTGATCGACGGCTCGGACGAGAACATCAAGGTCACCCACCCGGTCGACGTGCACCTGGCCGACAAGCTGTTCCAGCTCGCCGCCGCCCAGGCGCCCCGGCTGACCGACCACCGCAGCTACGCCGAGGAGCTGACCGGCCGGACCATCGTGGTCTTCGGCGGCAGCTACGGCATCGGCCACGACCTGGCCGAGCTGGCCCGCGGCTACGGCGCCCAGGTCTTCCCGTTCAGCCGCTCCACCACCGGCACGCACGTCGAGCGCGGCGAGGACGTGGCCGCCGCGCTGAAGACCGCGTTCGAGGCGACCGGCCGGATCGACCACGTGGTGGTCACGGCCGGCATCCTGGAGAAGGGCGCGCTGGCCGAGATGGACGAGGAGACGATGGACCGTCTCCTGCACGTCAACTTCGTCGGCCCGGTCACCATCGCGCGCCAGTCGCTGCCGTACCTCCAGCAGACCAAGGGCCAGTTGCTGCTCTACACGTCCAGCTCCTACACCCGCGGCCGGGCCCGCTACGCGCTCTACTCGGCCACCAAGGCCGCGCTGGTCAACCTGACCCAGGCGCTCGCCGACGAATGGGCCGAGTTCGGCGTACGGGTCAACTGCGTCAACCCGGAGCGCACCGCCACCCCGATGCGGACGCGGGCGTTCGGCGAGGAGCCGGAGCACACGCTGCTCTCCTCCGAGGCGGTCGCGCAGGCGTCCCTGGACGTGCTGATCTCCGAGCTGACCGGCCAGGTGGTCGACGTACGCCGGTCCCCCGGCGAGCAGGTGGCCGCGGTACCGGCCCAGCCGGGCCCGCACCGGTCCGAGCTGTCCGCCGACGCCTGAACCCGACGGGACGTACCAGATGCGTGGTGACCTGGTCCGCAAGCTGCTCGCCCGGGTGCTGACCACCGGGCTGGCGGTGCTGGCCTTCCTCGTCGTGGCGCTCACCGGGGCCACCGGCTGGGGCCTGGCCCTGGCCGTCGCGGCCCTCGCCGCCACCGCGTGGGAGCGCCGCGTCCGGCCGTCGGCCGACGGTCTCGCCGAGACGGTGCTCGTCGCCGCCGGCATCCTCGTCGGCTACAGCCGTCGCCTCGACGACGGCTTCGACCCGGCCCTCGCGGCCACCGCGCTCGTCCTGCTCGGCCTGGTGCTGCTGGTCGGCCCGCTGCGACAGGCCGGCGCGCTGGAGATCCGGGCGGCGAACCTCCCGGTCCGCACGTGGACGCCGGTCGTGGCCGCCCGGCTCGGCGACGCGCTGCTGGTGCTGCTCGCCCTGGTGGCGCTCGCCGCTGCCCTGGCCCTGCCGGCCGTCACGGCGCTCGCCGCCACGCTGCTCGTCGGCGCCGGCTGCGGGGCGGTCGCGCTCGACCTCGCCCGGCGCCGGTTCCGGCCGCCCGCCGGAGGTGGCCCGGTCGGCCGCGCCCTGCGCCGCCACCAGCCCGAGTTCGTGCTGCACTTCTCCGCCCCACCCGGCTCGGAATATCAGGTCACCATGTGGCTGCCGTACCTGGAGCGGATCGGGCGCCCGTTCGTGGTGGTGCTGCGCGAGCCGGAACTCCTGCCCGCGGTCGCCGCCGCCACCCGCGCCCCGGTGGTCCTCTGTCCCACGCTGAAGGCGCTGGACGAGGCACTGGTGCCCAGCCTGCGCGTGGCGTTCTACGTCAACCACGGCGCGAAGAACGCCCACCTGATCCGGTTCAACCAGCTCACCCACGTGCAGCTGCACCACGGCGACAGCGACAAGGCGCCGAGCGCCAACCCGGTCTCGGCCATCTTCGACAAGATCTTCGTGGCCGGGCAGGCGGCTATCGACAGGTACGCCCGCGCCGGCGTGGAGATCCCCGCCGACAAGTTCGTCGTGGTCGGTCGTCCCCAGGTCGAGGCGATCGAGGTACGCCGAAAGCCGGTCACCTCGTCGGCGCATCCCACGGTCCTCTACACCCCGACCTGGACCGGGCACCACGCCGACGCCAACTACTGCTCGCTGCCGGTGGCCGAGACGCTGATCCGCCGGCTGATCGACCGCGGGGTCGCGGTGATCCTGCGCGCCCACCCGTACACCGACAAGAACCCGGGCTCGGCCCGTCAGCTCGCACGGCTCACCGAACTGCTCGCCGCCGACCGGGCCAAGACCGGCCGGCCGCACCTGTGGGGCGCCGCCGCGAGCCGCGAGCTGACGCTCACCGAGTGCGTCAACCGCGCCGACGCGCTGGTCTCCGACGTCTCCGGGGTCATCTCCGACTGGCTCTACTCCGGCAAGCCGTACGCGGTCACCGACACCGGCGCCGACGGCGAGCACTTCGTCGAGCGGTTCCCGCTCGCCGCGTCCGGCTACGTGCTGCGGCGGGACATGTCGAACGTGGACGAGGTGCTCACCGACCTGCTGGCCGCCGACCCGAAGGCGGCGCAGCGCTGGGCGGCGCGGACGCGCTACCTGGGTGACTTCCCCGCCGACGGGTACGCCGAGGCGTTCCTCGCCGCCGCCCGCCGGGAGCTGGAACCCGACCGGGCGGTCCCGGCGCCACGCGCCGTGGTGTAGGCCCGCTCAGAGGTACGGGTCGAGCAGGGCGAGCACCGCAGCCGGGTCCTCGACGTGCGCGCTGTGGCCCAGCCCGGGCAGCGTGGCCACCGGCACGCCCAGCTCCTTGAGCTGCGCGTCGGTCACCAGCGGGTCCAGCTCGCCCCGGGCCAGCAGCACCGGCACATCGGTGGCCCCCAGCAGAGCCGGCAGCCGGGGCTCACCGACCGCGAACGCGGCCGGGTCCATCGCGAGCCGCCAGCGGCCGTCCTCCCGCCGCAGCCCCGCCTCCACCACCGGATGGTCCGGGGCGAACAGCCCGGCGAGCCCGGACACCCGCAGGTAGCGGCGGGCCGCCTCGTCGCGGGTGGCGAACCAGGTGACCGGCCGGGCGGCCAGCTCCGCCGACTTCGCCAGCTCGGCCGGGGACCAGACCGCCTTGATGCCGAGCCCCACCACCGCGTCGATCGGAAGACCCCGCTGCCGGGCGGCGAGCGCCAGCGCCACCATCCCGCCGAGCGAGTGCCCGAGCAGCACGAGCCGGTCGTCGGGACCGAGCCGGACCGGGCCGAGCCCGTCGGCCACGCGCTGGGCCAGCGCCTCGAACGAGTAGCCGTCGAGCGGCGGCGACCAGCCGTGACCGGCCAGATCGGGGGCGAGCCAGCGGCCGGGCCAGCGGCGTTCCAGCAGCGGCGCCCAGGGCAGCCACACCTCGCCGGTGGCACCCATGCCGTGCAGGAGAACCAGATGCCGGTCACCCGTCGTATCGCCCATTGACGCAGTCTGCCACCGCCCGCCCCGCCCACGCGAGACGCGAACCCCCACGACGCGCTCCGCCCTGCCGCCCTCTCCGCGCGCGATCTTGCACTTCGGCACCCCCGCATACCTCGCCAACCGGGCGACTCGCGGGCCCGAACCGCAAGATCGCGGGGCGGGACGGTGACAGCGACGAAGGCCGGCCCCCGGAGCGGAGTGCCGGCCTTCGTGCTGGGACGGTCAGGCGGAGTAGCCACGGCTGGCGATCCAGTGCGCCAGGTCGATCGTGGTGACCCAGTACGACGGCAGCGACGGGTCGGCCGAGTCGGCGATCCGTACGAGCCGGCCGTCGTTCTTGTAGCCGACCACGGCGACGTAGTGACCGCCCGGGAACGAGTGCCAGCCGCCGTTGGTGTCGGTGACGTCACCGGCCACGTTGGCGACGACCGCGCGGCCGTTGCTGATCGCCTCGACCACGTCGGCCTGGAGCCGGTCCATCTGAGCCGGGGTGGCCGAGCCGGCGGGAATCATGCGGGTCCGGTACGGGTTGCCCTTGACCTGCTGGTTGAGCACTCGGGTGGTGTCCTCGGCCGAGTTGGTGCCCATCTCGGTGGTGCCGAGCGGGCCGGCGAGCGCGTCCTGGCTGCGCTCGATGCCGGTAGCGCTGAGCGCGTTGCGCACGGCGGCCGGGCCGCAGTAGAAGTAGTTGATCTGCGCCTGGTAGGCGTAGTCCAGCGCCTTGCTCGACGGCGGCTTCGGCTTTGCCTTCGCAGTGGTGTCCGGGTCCGCCGCCGCCTTCGCCGACGGGGAGGCGCTGGACGACGCGCTCGGCGCGGCGGAGGCACTGGGCGACGCCGGCGGGACGGCGGTCCGGGCCCCGCCGCGGCCGGCGGGCTGCTCGCCGAGGCGGGCGGCGCCGAGTTCGGCGACCGATGCGGTGTTCTCCTGGACCGGCGCGTCGTCACCAACGGTGGCGACGGCGCCGGCGCCGACGGCCAGCACGAGCGCGGCGGCCGATCCGGCGATCATCTGGTACGGGCGTTCGGTGACGATCCGTCGTAGCTGACGCTTCAGGTGGTGCTTCACGAAATCCTCCACGGGGCGTGAGCGGCGCACGCCGGCCCGGCACGCGGAGGAACTCACGCGTGCCGGCGGGGCCGGATGGCCGGGGGATCGGGAACGCCCGTGACGCCGGGCGCCCAAGGGGGCGGTCGCGGTCGCGCGTCAGGCGAGCGCGGGCGTTACGTCGCCGTGGAGGCGGCGGGACGATCGGGGGGTGGGCACGAGGTCGGTGCTCCTTCCGTGGCCGCCGACCGGGTTAGCTGACGGATTCGGGCGGGAAGTACGCCCTACCGCGAGCCGTGGGCTCGCGGATTCACCCCGATGTTGCTCATGGGTCCCCGGTTCGTGAGACACGATTGGGCGGGTCGGCGCGGCGTCGCCGTCGGCGATCGGTTACCGCTTCGACGCGCCGACACTACCGGCGGGTATTGCCCCCTGCCAAACGTCCCCACCTGGGCAAACGTGATCCGCGATAACGGATTTCGGAACAGCCGGTTACTGACTTCGCTCGATGGGACAAGCGGTTTTCACGTCACCTCGCGGCGGAAAGCGGACAGACGGCGACCAGCCGACCCGCAATCGCGTGACTCGATGGCCCGTTCTGCGCGCGGCGTCCGATTCGGCGTCCCCTGTCGCCGGGCCCACCACATTCCGGGTAACGATTCGGTCGAGACGACCGTCTCAGCCCACCCGGGCCGGACGCCACCGGGCACGCCGGACCGGTACGGGCACCGGCAGCGGGTTCGTCGCCGCGCTCCGGTACGCCGGAACGGGCCACAGCGCCGCGCTGGCCGCGTACGCCTCAGCGGCGAGCGCACGGGCGGCCCCGGCGGCCAGTTCCGCGTCCCGCCAGGCCTGCCGCTCCCGCGCGGCGGCGCTCTCCCACCCGGCCCGGCGCCCGTCCCGGACGGTGCGGGCCAGCACGATCTCCTGCTCGGCCGGGTGCCGGCGCGGATCCCAGCCGTTGCGGCGGGCCAGCACGTCGGCGAGCTGACGGGCGCTCAGGTCGCCCCGCCAGTGCGCCGTCATGGCGGCGTGGCGCAGCCAGCGCTCCCGGGTCGCGTACTCGGCAGGGGTCCGGGGTGTGCGCGGGGCGGCCAGCGCGGCGGCGCCGGCCAGGCGCCGGGCGGCGCCGTCCGCCTCGTCGTACGCGGTCCAGGCCCGGTCCGCCTCGTCCTGCGCGGCCAGCCACTGCTCCCGGCGGCGCCGGGCCGTCTGGGTGGCCCCGGCGGCGGCCACCGCCACCTCCTCGGCGTACCGGATCAGGTCGTCGCGGCCGACGGCGTCGGCGTCGGCCGGCTCGGGGGCGGCCTCCGGCGCGGCGTCGCGTTCGGGCCGGGCCACGAGCGCGGCGAGCAGGCCGAGGGCGAGCAGCAGCAGGAAGGACCAGATGGCGGCGGCCTCGGGCACGGAGATGAGGAAGTGGTACAGAGCAGTCTGCGACATGGTCGGCACCTCACGGGAAGGACCTGGCGGGAGGACCGCACGACCGGCCGGGGCGTGCCGCGGAGCGGCAGGGCGGCGGGTGCGGGGCGTGGGTTCGGTGGGTGCGTGGAACGGGTGCGGCCCGTGGGTGGATCAGCGGGCGGGCGGGGCCCGCGGGCCGGCCGGCGCGGCGACCCGGCCCGCCGCCACGGGTACAAATTACCGCCGATCCCCCACCGGCGCACCGCCCCACGGCGTGTCGCGGATCGACCGGCCGACGGGGAACGTGGTCAGTCCGGGTGACGCCGCGCGGTCGCGGCGGGACGAGCCGATCAGGCGCATCATCGGCACCTCCACCCAGCGGTGCAGCGCGGCGGCCAGCGCGAGCGTGACCACCAGGAAGCCGAGCACCGCGAGCGGGCCGCGCCAGCCGGTCAGCCCGGTCCCCCAGTGCCCGGTCAGCCGCAGCACGGTGACCATGACCAGCACGTGGACCAGGTAGAACGCGAACGAGACCTCGCCGAGCCAGACCATCGCGCGGGACCGCCAGGGGGTGGGCAGGCCGCGCACGTCCGCGTCCGCCGCGGCGGCGATGACCAGCAGGTACGCCACCGCGAGCAGGGCGGCCCAGAACTCGGCCGGGATCCACAGCGCGGCGACCACCCAGGTGGCGACGAAGACGCCGGTGGCGACGGCGAGGTTGGGTCCGCGCCAGCGGCGCCGGCGCATCAGCTCGGCGGCGGCCACCCCCATCCAGAACTCCAGCGACCGGGTCACCGGGAAGATCTGGGTGAACCACCACCGCTGCTCCTCGGGCACCAGCTGCTGGCCGGGCCACAGCGCCAGGATGAGCAGCGGCGCCGCGACCAGCACGGTCCGCAGCACCCCGGTACGGGCGCGGCGCAGCCACGGCACCACGAGCGGCAGGCACAGGTAGAAGGCCAGCTCGCAGGAGAGCGACCAGCTCACGTTGTTGACGCTGTAGAAGTAGCCGCCCAGCGGGATCCACGCCTGGACCAGGAAGAAGTTGGCGATCGCGGCCCACGGCACGATCGGGTCGGCGAACCAGGCCGCGACCGCCAGCGCGGCCACGAACGTCACCACGTGGTTCGGGTAGATCTTGGCGAGCCGGCGGCGCAGGAACGTCCACGCGCGTTCCCCGTCCCGGTACGACCAGACCAGCACGAACCCGCTGAGGATGAAGAAGAACTCCACGCCGGACAGGCCGAGGCTGAACGCCTTGTCCATCACCGGCTTCAGGTGCGGCTCGGCGATGATCCCCATGGTGCCGGCGTGGAAGGCGAAGACCAGCAGCGCGGCGACCCACCGCAATCCGGTCAGCGACGGCAGTCGTGGGGCACGGGTGACGGTCGGCGCGCTGGTCATTCCGGGCACCCTACCCCGGGGAACCGGGACGTTCCCGGCGAGCCGACGTCCAGCGGACCACCCAGGGGCGGCGGATAGGATTCCGTTCCTGCACGCGCGGGCACCCACCCGGCTCTCGCCCGCACGTCGTGCCGTACGGAAGGTGAGCGAACCGGATGCACCAGCGGATCCTGCTCCGCGCCCGCAAGGGCGCGTTCGACGTCCTCACGCCGGAGGAGACGTTCGCCGGCAACTGGATCGGGGACAACAGCGGCAACCTGGTCTTCAGCCACGCCGCGCACAAGCTGCTCGCCACGTCCACGGCCGAGATCACGCCGACCCGCACCCCGGCCGACCCGCGCCTGGCTGACGAGATCAACGAGCGGTACGACGTCTTCGTGGTTCCGCTGGCGAACGCGTTCCGCCGCAGCTTCGTGCACCGCCTGACGCCGCTGACCAGGCTGATCGAGCGACTGAAGATCCCGGTGGTGGTGCTCGGCGTCGGCGTGCAGACGAACGTCGACGGCGACCGCGAGTACCTGCGGCCGATCGACGAGCCGGTGCGCGCGTTCTGCAAGGCCGTGCTGGACCGGTCGCACAGCATCGGCGTGCGCGGTGAGGTGACCGAGAGCTACCTCAACGCGCTGGGCTTCTCCGCGGTGGAGCAGATCGGCTGCCCGTCGATGTTCCTGCACGGCGACTCGTTCCACCTGGAGAAGACCCGCCCGGAGCTGACCGCCGAGTCGAAGATCGCGATCAACGTCTCCCCGTACGTCCGCTCGATGGCCTCGGTGGTCCGCCACCACCAGGAGCGCTACCCGAACCTCTGCTACGTGCCGCAGGACCTGCGGACACTCGGCACCCTGCTCTACGGCGACGCGCCCGAGCACCGGGGCCAGAGCAGCGACATCCCGCTGCACACCTCGCACCGGCTGTTCGCCGAGGACAAGGTGCGCATGTTCGTCGACCCGTGGACCTGGTTCTCGCACCTGTCCGGGTACGACTTCGCGTTCGGCACCCGCATCCACGGCACCATCAGCGCGCTCGTCGCCGGCACGCCCGGCTACCTGTTCGCCCACGACTCGCGCACCCTGGAACTGGCCCGCTACTTCGGCATCCCGCACCGGATCATGCGGGACGTGCCGGCCGACGTCGACGCCGCCGACCTCTACGCGGAGGCCGACTACACCGCGCTGAACGACGGCCACAAGGCCCGCTTCGAGACGATCACCGCGTTCCTGCGCAAGCACGACCTCGGCACCTCGTTCGCCGACGGCGACAGCGCCGCGCGCTTCGACCGCCGGGTCGGCGAAACGGTGTTCCCGCCGGCTGTCCGGCCCGCCGCCACCACCCCACCGGCCGAACTGCTGACCCGCATCGAGCGGCTGCGCGACGAGAACGCCAAGCTCACCGCCACCCTCGACGCGATGCGCTCGCAGCAGCTCCGGGAGCGGATCAAGCAGGCCGTCCCGGGCAAGGTTCGCCGGATGCTGCGGCGCTGATCGTCGTACGCCTGTTCGAGCGCGGGGTACGATCGGCTGCGTGTCCGACGCGTACCAGCCCTCGATACTCGACCTGGCCGAGCAGGGCCCGGCCCTGGGCCCGCTCGCCGGGGTGCTGCGCCGGCACGAGCTGAGCCGGGGCGCCTGGGTCGACCACCTGCCCGGCTGGGTGCGCGGCTCCGACGCGGTGCTCGACACGCTGCGCCACGACGTGCCCTGGCGGGCCGAGCGCCGCACCATGTACGACACCGAGGTCGACGTGCCCCGGCTGCTCTGCTGGTACGCCGCCGGCCGGCCGCTGCCGCACCCGGTGCTCACCGCCGCCCGCGACGCGCTCACCCGGCACTACGCGCCCGAACTGGGCGAGCCGTTCGTCACCGCCGGCATGTGCCTCTACCGCGACGGCCACGACAGCGTGGCCTGGCACGGCGACACCCAGGGCCGCTCCGCCCACACCGACACCATGGTGGCGATCGTCTCGTTCGGCTCCCCGCGCGCGCTGCTGCTGCGCCCTCGCGGCGGGGGCGGCGGCAGCCTGCGGTTCCCGCTCGGCCACGGCGACCTCGTCGTGATGGGTGGCTCCTGCCAGCGCACCTGGGAACACGCGGTGCCGAAGACCACCCGCCCGGTGGGCCCCCGAATCAGCGTCCAGTTCCGTCCCACCGGCGTCGCCTGAGCCCGGGCCGGGCCCACGGCCCCGCAGGGCACCTGCTAGAAACAACTCTCAGGGTCGATCACGCCCCCGTCACCCGATGACGCGAAGGGCGCCCGATGTCCGAGTCCCCCACTTCCCGCTGGTCCCCGTGGATCCTGCACGGCGACGGTCGCCAGGTACGCCCCGGCGACGTGGTCGCGCCCGACGAGCGGCTCTCCTGGCCGCGCACCATCGGCGTCGGCGTGCAGCACGTGGTCGCCATGTTCGGCGCCACCTTCACCGTCCCGCTGATCACCGGCTTCCCGCCCGCCACCACGCTGCTCTTCTCCGGCCTCGGCACGCTGCTGTTCCTGCTGATCACCGGCAACCGGCTGCCGTCGTACCTCGGCTCGTCGTTCGCGTTCATCGCGCCGGTGCTGGCGGCGAAGACCGACGGCGGCATCGGCGCGGCCCTCGGCGGCATCGTGGTCGCGGGCGTCGCGCTCGCGCTCGTCGGCGTGGTGGTGCAGGTCGCCGGCTCCCGCTGGATCGACGCCCTCATGCCGCCGGTCGTCACCGGCGCGATCGTCATGCTGATCGGCCTCAACCTCGCGCCGGTGGCCTGGGACGGCGGCGGCTCCGGCACCGGCGTGAAGGCGCAGCCGCTGATCGCCGTGGTCACGCTCGCCGCGATCCTGCTCACCACAGTGCTGTTCCGCGGCTTCGTGGCGCGGCTGTCGATCCTCATCGGCGTGGTGGTCGGCTGGGTGCTCGCCGCACTGACCGGCAACCTCGACCAGCAGGCGGTCAGCGGCCTGCGCCAGGCGGCCTGGATCGGTTTCCCCGAGTTCCACACGCCGACCTTCGACGTGCGCGCCGTCGTGCTGGTCATCCCGGTGATCCTGGTGCTGATCGCGGAGAACGCCGGGCACGTGAAGGCGGTCGCCGCGATGACCGGCCGCAACCTGGATCGCGACATGGGCCGGGCGCTGCTCGGCGACGGCGTCGCGACGGTGCTGGCCGGCTCCGGTGGCGGTTCCGGCACCACCACGTACGCGGAGAACATCGGCGTGATGGCGGCGACCCGCGTCTACTCCACGGCCGCGTACTGGGTGGCCGGCGGCACGGCGATCCTGCTCGGGCTCTGCCCGAAGTTCGGCGCGCTGATCCTGACCGTCCCGGCCGGCGTGCTCGGTGGCGCCACCACCGCCCTGTACGGCCTGATCGCCATCCTGGGCGCCCGGATCTGGATCGAGAGCCGGGTCGACTTCCACGACCCGATCAACCTGTTCACCGCCGCGGTGGCGGTGATCATCGGCGCCGCCAACTACACGCTGACGGCCGGCGACCTGTCGTTCAATGGCATCGCGCTGGGCACCACCGCCGCCCTGGTCATCTACCACGGCATGCGCCTGATCGCCCGCCTGCGCGGCACCACCCCCCAGTCCCGCCAGTCCCCCGACCCCGAACTCTGACCCCGCGGGGGCTTTCAGCCCCGCCCTCGCCCGCCCTCGCCCGCCCTCGCCCCGTTGATCATGAAGTTAGCGGCACAAATTGCCCGATTCACGCCCGCCAACTTCATGGTCAACGGGCAATGGGGGTGCGATCGAGGCACCCGGAGGGCCCGACCACGTCGATCATGAGGTTAGCGGCATTTAGTGTCCGTTTTGTCGCCGCTAACCTCATGATCGACCGTGCAGGGTGAGGGCGAGTGCCCAGACACCCGGAACTCGCCAGCCGCCCAGGGCGCCCAGTCCGCCAGGGGCGCCCGCTGCGGTGATCAAGGAGTTTGCGGTCGCGGAAGGCGTGAAAAGGCCGCTAACTCCTTGATCAACCGAGTTGGGAGGGGCCGGGAAGGGCGCAGCGGCAAGGGCGGGGAGGGCGGGTCGGGTGGCCTGAGGGCTGGGCGGCCAGGACCAGGCCGTCGGGCGGGGTGCGGGCGATGGCGGCAGACGAGCGAGAGCGACCGACCGGTTGGGGCGGGTGGGCCGGGCCACCCGCCCCTGCCTCGTCAGTCGCGGTCGATGTGGTGGCCTACGACGGTGGGGCCGAGCATCACGGCGAAACCGGAGCCGTCGCGGCGCGGGTCAGCCGGGGGCAGCTCCACCGGGTCGCCGGTGGCGGTCGCACCCACCGGCCGCGGACCGATCCACGCCACCGACAGGTCCTCCTCACCCTTGAGGAACCGCTGCGCGCGGACGCCGCCGGTCGCCCTTCCCTTCGCCGGGTACGCCTTGAACGGCGTCACCTTCACCGTGGCGCCGGTCGAGGTGACCACCATCGGCTCGCCGTGCGCCGCGTCGTCGGTGCGGATCGCGCCGAAGAAGACCGCCCGTGCGTCGCCCGGCAGGTTGATGCCGGCCATGCCGCCGCCCTTGAGCCCTTGCGGGCGCACCACCGATGCGGCGAAGCGCAGCAGCGACGCCTCCGAGGAGACGAACGCCAGTGTCTCGGCGCCGTCGGTCAGCCAGGTCGCGCCGACCACCTCGTCGCCGTCGCGCAGCGAGATCACCTCGAACTCGTCGGAGCGGACCGGCCAGTCCGGGGCGCACACCTTGACGACGCCCGCCCGGGTACCGAGCGCCAGGCCGGGCGACCCCTGCGCGGACGGCCCCAGCGGCGCGAGCCCGACCACCGTCTCGCCCGGCTCCAGCGGCGCCAGCTCCGCCGCCGACATGCCGCCGCGCAGCGACACCGTGCCGGACTGCTCCGGCAGCACCGGCAGCGGCAACACGTCGATCTTGAACGCGCGGCCGGCGCTGGTCACCAGCAGCACGCGACCCCGGGCGGTGGAGTGCACGATCGCGCGTACCGCGTCGTGCTTGACCCGGCCGCTGCGCCGGCGCGCCTCGGCGGCCTCCTCCGACTCGGCCGCGGTCCGCGCCACCAACCCGGTGGCGGACAGGATCACCTGGCACGGGTCGTCGGCGACCTCCAGCGGACCGGCCGGCACCGAGGCGGCGAGCACCTCCTTGAGGTCGCCGTCGACGAGCGTGGTGCGTCGCGGCGCGCCGAACTGCTTGACCACGGCGGCCAGCTCGTCGGAGACCACCTTCCGCAGCACCTTCTCGTCGTCCAGGATCTTCGACAGCTCGGCGATCTCGCCGCGCAGCTTCTCCTGCTCGGCCTCCAGCTCCAGCCGGTCGTACTTGGTCAGCCGGCGCAGCGGGGTGTCCAGGATGTAGGCGGCCTGGATCTCGGAGAGCTTGAACCGCCGCATCAGGCCGTCCTTGGCCGCCTGGGCGTCCTCGCTGGCCCGGATCAGCTTGACCACCCGGTCGATGTCGAGCAGGGCGATCAGCAGGCCGTCGACCAGGTGCAGGCGTTCCTCCCGCTTGCGCTTGCGGTACGCGCTGCGCCGGGTCACCACCTCGTAGCGGTGCGCCAGGAACACGTCGAGCAGCTCCTTGAGCCCCAGCGTGCGGGGCTGGCCGTCGACGAGCACCAGGTTGTTCACGCCGAACGACTGCTCCAGCGGGGTGAGCCGGTAGAGGTCGGCCAGCAACGCCTGCGGGTTCACGCCGACCTTGCACTCCACCACCAGGCGGGTGCCGTTCTCCCGGTCGGTGAGGTCCTTGACGTCGGCGATGCCGGTGAGCCGCTTCGTCTTGTTCACCTCGTTGGTGATGGCCGCGATGACCTTCTCGGCACCGACCCCGTACGGCAGCTCGGTGACCGTGATGGCCTGCCGGCCACGGCTGCCCTCCAGCGGGCCGATCTCCACCCGCCCGCGCATGCGCACCACGCCGCGTCCGGTCTCGTACGCGCGGCGCACCTCGTCCAGGCCGAGCAGCAGTCCGCCGGTCGGCAGGTCGGGGCCGGGCACGAACTCCATGAGCTTGTCGAGTGTGGCGTCCGGGTGGTTGATCAGCCAGCGGGCGGCCTGGACCACCTCGCCGAGGTTGTGCGGGATCATGTTGGTGGCCATGCCGACCGCGATGCCGGAGGCGCCGTTGACGAGCAGGTTCGGGAACGCCGCCGGCAGCACCGTGGGCTGGGTCAGCGAGCCGTCGTAGTTCGGCTCGACGTCGACGGTGTCCTCGCCCAGTTCGCCGGTGAGCAGCATCGCCTCCCGGGACATCCGGGCCTCGGTGTAGCGCGCCGCGGCCGGCCCGTCGTCCGGGCTGCCGAAGTTGCCGTGCCCGTCGATGAGCGGGACGTTGAGCGAGAAGTCCTGCGCCAGCCGCACCATCGCGTCGTAGATGGCGGTGTCGCCGTGCGGGTGGTACTTGCCCATCACGTCGCCGACGATCCGGGCGCTCTTGACGTGGCCGCGGTCCGGGCGGTGGCCCTGCTCGTACATCGACCACAGGATGCGCCGGTGCACCGGCTTGAGCCCGTCGCGCGCGTCGGGCAGGGCGCGGGAGTGGATGACCGAGAACGCGTACTCCAGGTAGGAGTCCGAGACCTCGGTGACCAGCGGGTTGTCGAAGACGCGGGCGCCGGCCTGGTCGAAGGCGGCCAGATCCGCCTTCGCGCGGTCGTCCTTGCGGCGTGCCATGGTGTGCGTTCCTTCCGAGAACCCGTTGGTCAGGCGTCGATGGCGTCGCGGTCGACCCGGTCGGCGGAGTCGATCAGCCAGTTGCGGCGGGGCTCGACCTTCTCCCCCATGAGCAGTTCGAGGATCCGCTCGGCGGCCTCGACGTCGTCGAGCGTGATCCGGCGGACCGCCCGGGTGGCCGGGTTCATGGTGGTCTCCCACAACTCGTCGGCGTCCATCTCACCGAGGCCCTTGAAGCGCGGGATCGGCGTGACGATCTGCTTGCCGGCCTTCTCCAGCTTGCGGACCGTCGCCTCCATCTCCGCCTGGGTGTAGGTGTAGACGGTCTGCGGGCTGCGCCCCCTAGTGGTGATCTTGTGCAGGGGCGGCATCGCCGCGTAGAGCCGCCCGGCCTCGACCAGCGGTCGCATGTAGCGGGCGAACAACGTGATCAGCAGGGTGCGGATGTGGGCGCCGTCGACATCGGCGTCGGCCATGATGAGCACCCGGCCGTAGCGCAGGGCGGACAGGTCGAACGTCCGCCCGGAGCCGGCGCCGAGCACCTGCACGATGGCCGCGCACTCGGCGTTGTCCAGCACCTGCTGGAGGCTGGCCTTCTGCACGTTGAGGATCTTGCCGCGGATCGGCAGCAGCGCCTGGTACTCCGAGGACCGGGCGAGGCGCCCCGTCCCGAGGGCGCTGTCCCCCTCCACGATGAACAGTTCGCTTCTCTCGATGCCCGCGGCTCGGCAGTCGACCAGCTTGGCCGGCATGGCCGCGCCCTCCAGCGCGGTCTTGCGGCGGGCGGCGTCCTTCTGCTGCTTCTGGGTGAGCCGGACGCGGGCCGCGTCGACGATCTTCTGGAGCACCGTCCGCGCCTCGGCCTTGGTCCGGCGGTCGTCCAGCCAGCTCTTGAGGTGCGCCTCGACCAGGCCCTGGAGCACCTTGGTGATGCCAGCGGTGGACAGCTCGTCCTTTGTCTGCGAGGTGAACTGCGGCTCGGGGATGCGCACGTGCACCACGGCGGTCATGCCCTCCAGGACGTCGTCCAGGCTGGGCGCGTCCTCCTTGGGCTTGAGCAGGCCGCGGGCGTTGCGGGCGGCCTCGGCGAGGGTACGGGCCAGCGCCCGCTCGAAGCCCTTGCGGTGGGTGCCCCCGTGGGCGTTGCGGATGGTGTTGGTGAAGCACTCGACGGTGCGCTCGTAGCCGGTGCCCCAGCGGAACGCCACCTCGACCTCGGCGCGGCGCTGCACGTTGGACTGCATGACGCCGTTGGCGTCGGCGGCGTTCTCCCGGTAGGTGCCCTCGCCGGTGACCAGCAGCGTGCCGGAGACCGGCCGGTCGCCGGCCGGGGCGAGGTATTCCACCATGTCGGTGAGTCCGTCGGGGAAGTGGAAGCGCTCCTCGACGGGTTCCTCGCCGGTCTCGTCGCGCAGCCGGTAGGCCACACCGGGGACGAGGAACGCGGTGTTGCGCAGCTTGAGCCGGACCGCCTCGGTGTCGAGCCCGGCGCCGGTCTCGAAGTAGCGGGGGTCGTGCCACCAGCGGATCGAGGTGCCGGTGCGCTGGCCGCGCTTCATCGCGCCGATGATCTGGAGGCCGGGGCCGGGTGTGAACGGCGCGTCCGGACCGTCGCCGTCGAAGACGCCCGGCACGCCGTGGCGGAACGACATGGCGTGGACCTTGCCGCCGCGCCGGACCGTGACGTCGAAACGACGGGACAGCGCGTTGACCGCCGACGCGCCGACGCCGTGCAGACCGCCGGAGGTCTTGTAGCCGGAGCCGCCGAACTTGCCGCCCGCGTGCAGGCGGGTCAGCACCAGCTCGACGCCGGAGATGCCGGACTTGGCGTGCACGTCGGTGGGGATGCCGCGGCCGTCGTCGTCGACCTGGACCGAGCCGTCGGCGTGCAGGATCACGTCGACCTTCGTGGCGTGACCGGCGACACCCTCGTCGGTGGAGTTGTCGAGGATCTCGTTGACGAGGTGACCCACGCCACGGCTGTCGGTGGAGCCGATGTACATGCCGGGGCGCTTCCGGACGGCGTCGAGGCCCTCCAGATGCGTCAGGTCGTCGGCCCCGTAGAGGGTCTCAGGCTGTGCGGTCAACTGGTCGTACTCCCAGGTCTCGGCGGTGTGGTGCCGTTCACCGTGTGATCCCCCCACGATGATCGCCGGGCGCGGCGCGCCGCAGCGAGCCTAGCCGGGTGCCCCGACAGGTCGGCGGCACCGGGGCGGTGCGTTGCGCGATCGACCTGCCGGCCCGGTCCGCGGCGCGGCCGCGTACGGCGGCACCGGCGGGACGGGCGGGGCGTCCAGGCGGCACAACGACCTGGGCACCGGATGTCTTCCCCGACGAGGGCGGCGCATGTCGAGCCATTGACGTCCGTCACACGCTCGTGATCTGATCGCCACTCTGAAGAATCTTTCACCTTTCGATGTTGTGGAGGGTCGGGCATGTCCCTGTTCCGTCGTTCCGTGCTCGCGGCGGCGGTGGCGCTCGCCGCTGTCGCGTTACCCGCCGCCGCGGCACCCGCCCAGCCGGCCGCCGCCGCGCTGCCCACCGCCGCGGTGGCGCTGGGTGACAGCTTCATCAGTGGGGAGGGCGCCGGGGCGTACGCGCCGGTGGTGGACGTCAACGGGGTGGCCCAGGGCTTCCCCGGCTGGTCCGCCGCCAACGCCAACGCCTACTTCTGCCACCGTTCGCCGAACGCCTCGCTGTTCCAGGCCGACCTGCCCGGCATCTCCGCGCGGTTCAACCTGGCCTGCTCGGGAGGCCAGCCGTACGACATCGCAGGCGCCTCGGCCACCCGCACGAAGGGACGGCAGGTGGCCGCGCAGCTCGACCAGCTCCGGACGGTGGCGCGGACCCACGACATCGACCTGGTGCTGGTCGGCCTCGGCTCGAACAACAGCTCGTTCACCTTCGGCAGCGTGGCGGAGAAGTGCGCCAACCGGTTCATCGCCGACGCGTGGACCGGCTGGTGGGAGTTCTGGGCGTACCTGGGCGGGCCGGTGGAGCAGAAGCCGTGCACGGACGCCGACCTGGGCACCGCCGCGCAGTTCGCCGCCGCCACCGCGGAGACCACCGCGGCGCTGCGGCAGCTGCTCACCACGCTGGACGAGATCGATGCCGACGGCCGGCACCGGGTGGTCTTCCAGGACTACACCAACCCGCTGCCGTTCGAGCTGGACCAGAGCTACTGGACCGAGGACAGCCGCGACGACACCCGGGACAAGTTCCGCGCGCTGGGCGCCGAGCGGTACGCGGCCGGCTGCCCGATCCACCGGGCCAGCCTGGCACCCGGACACCGCTTCTCCCAGGGGCTCGGCACGCTCGTCGGCTCGGTACGCGGCACGCTCGCCGGCGAGTTCCCGCAGGACGACCTGGTCTACCTGAACGTGCAGCGCGCGTTCGACGGCGCCCGGCTCTGCGAGTCGACCGGCAGCCCGGCCAACGCGCTGGCCACGCCGATCCGGCTGATGGACGGGCCGACCGGCACGTTCGTGACCAGCCTGTCCGGATACGACAAGCTGGACATCCAGCGCATCGCCAACGCCTGCGGCACGTACTTCCAGACCTGCCAGGAGTCGTGGCACCCGAACGCCGCCGGGCACCGGGTGCTCGGCCGGTGCCTGGCCGGGGCGGCGGCGACCGGCGCCCGTACCGTCGCCTGCGTCCGCGCCCCGGACGGCACGGTGACCGTGAGCTGAGCCCGAACGGCCGGCGCCCCGCGAGGGCGCCGGCCGAGCCCGGCCGGCACGCGGGCGCGGCCCGGTGCGGCGCGTCAGGCCCGGATCGCGGCGCCGAGGACGTGCGGCGAAGCCGGTGCGGGCAGCCCGGCCGGCGGAAATCGGAAACGGTCCAGCTCGGTCACCGTGAACCCGGCGGCCCGGATCGCGGCCACCGTGTCCCGCGCGGTGTGGCACCCGGCGCAGCACAGCGGCCACAGTGTCGCGTCGGCCAGGCGCTGGGCCCGGCGCAGGCCCGGCGTCTGGGCCACCACATGTTCGTAGAAGCGCAGCTCGCCCCCGGGCCGCAGCACCCGGCACGCCTCGGCGAGCGCGACGGCCTGGTCCGGCACCGAGCAGAGCACGAGCGACAGCACCACGGCGTCGGCGGCGCCGTCGGCGACCGGCAGCGCCTCGGCCAGTCCGGCGGCGACGGTCACCGGCACCGGGGCGGCGGGCGCGGCGGCGCGGGCCAGTGCGCGCAGGCGCGGTTCCGGCTCGACGGCGAGCACGTGGCTCACCCCCGGCGGGTAGTGGGTCAGGTTGCGCCCGTTGCCGGCGCCGATCTCCACCACCCGGCCGTGCAGTCCGGCGACGAGGCGGGCGCGGTGCCCGGCCATGCCGGCCTGGTCCATGGCGACGCTGGCGCGGGCGAACAACCGGGCGAAGATCGGATGGGAGACGGCCATCAGCGACCGGCCGGCGGGTTGCCGAGGCTGAGCAGGAGCGGGCCGGCGGCACCGTCGACCAGGTCGCCGAGGCGTACCCCGTCGAGCACGGCGAGGAAGGCGGCCTGCGCGCGGCGCAGCTCACCGCGGAGCCGGCACTCCGCGACCAGCGGGCAGACCGGCTGGGCGCAGTCGACCACCTCGCCGTCGCCCTCGAAGGCGCGGACCACCCGGCCGACGGTGAGGTCACCGGCGTGCTCGGCGAAGGCCACGCCGCCGGAGCGGCCCCGGATGGTCACCAGGACACCGATGCGCTGCAGCCGCTGCACCACCTTCGCGACGTGGCTGCGAGGCAGCTCCAGCCGGGTGGCGAGCTCGTCGACGGTGGCCCGGACCGGGGACGCGGCGGTCAGCATGGCGATCCGCAGCGCCATGTCGGTCGACCGGTTCAGCCTCACGCACCGACCCTAGCCATTCGGCGCGTCCGCGACACAAGCGGATTCACGGTGACCTATGCCACTGCGCTCCCGGGACCTTCGACCCTGAAAGAGGAATAGACAAGTCCTGTTTCGTGGGATCGACCTGTTCGAGCCCTGGAAGGAGATTCGGTAGTGCTCTCGGAATCCTCAACGGCAGTCGTGACCGCCACCCTGCCCGTCGTGCAGGCGCACGGCGAGGCCATCACCGGCCGCTTCTACAAGCGGATGTTCGACGCCCACCCGGAACTGCTCGACCTGTTCAACCGGGGCAACCAGGCCACCGGGGCGCAGAAGGCCGCCCTCGCCTCGGCCGTGGTCGCGTACGCGGCGCACCTGACCGGCGGGGCCGGCACGCCGTGGGGGCCGGTCCTGGACCGGATCGCGCACAAGCACGCCTCGCTCGGCATCACCGCCACCCAGTACCCGATCGTCGGCCGGCATCTGCTCGCCGCCGTCGGCGAGGTGCTCGGCGACGCCGTCACCGCGGAGGTGGCCGCCGCCTGGGACGAGGTCTACTGGCTGCTGGCCTGCGAGCTGATCGCCCGCGAGGCGCGGCTCTACGCCGGCGCCGGCGTGCCCGAGGCCGCGCCGGTGTGGCGGGAGTGGCGGGTGACCGGCCGCACCCAGGAGAGCGCCGACGTCGTCTCGCTCACCCTCGCGCCGGCCGACGGCGGCGCCGCGCCCGGCTTCACCCCCGGCCGGTACGTCTCGGTCGCGGTCGACCTGGACGGCGGCCGGGGACAGCAGATCCGCCAGTACAGCCTCTCCGGCCGTCCCGGCGCCACGGAGTGGCGGATCACCGTGAAGCGGGTACGCGGCGAGGCCGGCGCACCCGACGGCATGGTCTCCGGTCACCTGCACGACCGGGTGGCCGCCGGCGACACGTTGCGGCTCAGCCCGGCGTTCGGTGAGGTCGACGCCACCGGCGACGAAGGGCCGCTGCTGCTGGTCAGCGCCGGTATCGGGCTCACCCCCGCGATGGCGGCGCTGGCCCACCTGGCGGACCGGGACCCCGGGCGTCAGGTGACACTGGCGCACGCCGACCGGCACGCCGAGGCGCACGCGTTGCGCGCGGAACTGCCGGCGCTCCAGCGGCGGCTGCCGAACCTGGCCGTCCACCTCTGGTATCTCGACGCCGCCGGGGCCGACCTGCCCGGCCTGAAGGCGCAGGTGTCCGCCGGGCTGATCGACCCGGACCGGCTCCCGCTGCCCGCCGGGGTGGCCGTGCACCTGTGCGGTCCGGTGGCGTTCATGAACCTGGTCCGGAGCAACCTGCTGCGCCGGGGCGTGCCGGCCGAGCGGATCGCGTACGAGGTGTTCGGCCCCGGGATGCTGCCGGACTGAGCGCACCGCCACGAAACAGGACCTGAGCAGCCCCGCTTTTCGATACGGGGCACGCGTCGCTGCCCCGCCCAGGGCAAGGAGCCTCCACAGCGGAGGCGGCGGGCCCGCGGAGAAGTCGACGATCTGCTGGTTAGGGGCGGGTCCCGAGGGTAGGGGTCCACCCATGCGTGTCCTCGGCATCAATGCGATTTCATGACCCGGCCGCGGCCCTGGTGGCCGACGGCCGGGTCGTGGCCGCCGCCGGGGAGGAGCGGTTCAGCCGCCGCGAGCACGGCAGACCGGCTCGACGCGGCCACGTGCTCCTTCGCTCCGGGCCTGTGCCGCGACGCGGCCGGCTCCACGAGTAGAAGGTGATGACGCTCGATGGAAGAGGAGACATGCGCATCGCGATGATTTCCGCGCACGCCGACCCACTCGCCGCCCTCGGCGAGGAGGAAGCGGGCGGTCAGCACACGCACGTGGCGGAACTCGCGTCCGCGCTCACCCACGCGGGCCACGACGTCCGTGTCTACACCCGCCGCGACTCCCCCGCGCTGCCCGAGGCGGTGCCCGCGCCGGACGGCTACCAGGTGTGCCACGTGCCGGCCGGTCCCGCCCGGCGAGTGCCGAAGGACGAACTGCTGCCGTACATGGGCGAGTTCGGCAACTGGCTGGCCGGCACCTGGCGCCACGGCGACTGGACGCCGGACGTGGCACACGCGCACTTCTGGATGAGCGGGCTGGCCACCGTGCACGCCGGCCGCCGCACCGGTGTGCCGACGGTGCTGACGTACCACGCGCTCGGCACCGTCAAGCGTCGCCACCAGGGCGCCCGGGACACCAGCCCACCAGGGCGCGTCGGCTACGAGCGGGCGCTCGGCCGGGCGGTGGACCGGGTGGTCGTGCAGTGCTCCGACGAGGTCGCGGAGCTGGTCCGGATGGGTGTGCCCCGCTCCCGGATGGCGCTCGTGCCGTCCGGCGTCAACGAGGCGGTGTTCCGCCCGGACGGCCCGGTCGCGCCCCGCGACCCGGCCCGCCCGCGCATCCTCACCGTCGGGCGGATGGTCGAGCGCAAGGGCTTCCTGGACGTGGTCCGGGCGCTGCCCGCGGTGCCGGACGCGGAGTGCGTGGTGGCCGGCGGCCCGCCGGCCCACCTGTTGCCCGCGGACTCGTTCGCGCGCCGGCTGTCCGCGCTCGCCGACTCGTGCGGCGTGGCCGACCGCGTACGGCTGCTCGGCGGCGTGCCCCGCGAGGAGATGGGCGCCTGGTACCGGTCGGCGGACGTACTGGTGGCCGCCCCCTGGTACGAGCCGTTCGGGCTCACCCCGCTGGAGGGGATGGCCTGCGGCGTGCCGGTGATCGGCACGAACGTGGGCGGCATCGCCGACAGCGTGGTGGACGGACTCACCGGTGACCTGGTGCCGCCGCGCGATCCACGCGCGATCGGTACCGCGCTGCGCCGGCTGCTCGGCGACAACGTGCGCCGGTTCACGTACGCCACTGCCGCGCTGGACCGCATCCGCAGCCGGTACTCCTGGAGGCGCTGCGCCGAGCAGCTCAGCGCCGTCTACGGCACGTTGACCAGCGCGGCCCGGCCCACACCGGCGGTGGCGTGAGGACACACCCCGACCAGCTCGGGACGCACCTGAGCCTGGCCGCCGCGGACGAGGGTGTGCGCCGGCCCACCCTTCCTACCCGGCGGTAGGTTCGGGCCGTACGCTTGTCCGGGTGAGCGGGGACTACACCCAGGAGTTCGTGGACGTCGACGGCGCACGCATCGGCGTGCAGGTCTACCCGGAGCCGGCCGGTCCACCCGGCGCCCCGGTGGTGCTGATCTGGCCCGCCATGGGCGTGCGCGCCCGCTACTACCGGCCGTTCGCCGCCGCGCTGCGCGACGCCGGGCTCGCGGTGATCGTGGCCGACCTGCGCGGCACCGGCGAGAGCACCCCCGCGCCGTCGCGCGCCTGCCGCTACGGCTACCAGGAGATGTCCACCGACATCGGCGCCGTGCTCGACGCGCTCAAGCCCCGGCTCGACGGCCGCACCCGGGTGTTGCTCGGGCACTCCCTCGGCGGCCAGGTCGCGGTGCTGCACCAGGCGCTGCACGACGCCGAGCGGGTGGACGGGCTGGCCCTGGTGGCGGTGGGACTGCCGTGGTGGCGGCGGTACCCGGGCCTGCGCGGGTGGGGCGTGCTGCCGTACACCCAGGCGATCGCGGCGACGGCCCGGCTGCTCGGCGTCTGGCCGGGCTGGGGTTTCGGCGGCCGGCAGGCCGTCGGCGTGATCCGGGACTGGGCGCACACCGCCCGCACCGGCCGGTTCCCGGCGCTGGACGGGGTGGACGCGGAGGCCGCCGTGCGGCGGATCCGCACACCGGTGCTCGCGGTGAGCGTCGACGACGACCAGTACACGCCGCACGAGACGCTCGACCACCTGTGCGAGAAGCTGACCGGCGCGCCGGTGACGCGGCACCGCTACACGGTGACCGAGGCGGGCGCGTCGCTCGACCACTTCACCTGGGTACGCGCGTCAGCGCCACTGGCCGCCCGGATCGCCGCGTTCGCGGGCACGCTCCCCCGCCGGTGAGCCACGCCCGGGCGTGAGTCGCCCGATCGTGGGTATGCCGCTTCGCCCGAACACGGCGGAGGGGGATCTGATGTCAGAACGGCACACCACGCTGCGCTCGATGCACGACCTGGGCCTGGCGGCCTGGTTCGGCGGTTCCCTGATGGGGGCACTCGGCGTCAACGGCGCGGCGGCGCGGATCAACGACACGACCGAGCGGCTTCCGGTGGCCTCGGCCGGGTGGGCGCGGTGGACACCGGTGAACGCGGCGGCGATCGGCGCGCACCTGGCCGGCGCGGTCGGCGAACTGGTCACCGAGAGCCCGCGGATGGCCCGCCAGGCGGGCGTGGGGAAGATGAGCGCGGTGAAGACCGCACTCACCGTCGGCGCGCTGGCGGTGACCGGCTACAGCCGGCTGGTCGGCATGCGGCTGGAGCGGGCCGGCGGGCCGCCGGTCGAGGGGACCACCGAACCCAACCACCACACCCCGGCGAACGTCGCCGCCAGCCAGCGGCAGATGAAGCTGCTCCAGTGGGCGGTCCCGGCGCTGACCGGCGCGCTCGTCGTGGTGTCGGCGTACATGGGCGAGCAGCAGAAGCCGGGCCAGGTGTTCCGGGGCATGCTGGACCGCGCGGGTGGGCTGATGTCCGCGCCGAAGAACATCGGCAAGGCGGCCGCCGTGGGCGCGGCCGGACGTCATCTGGTCGGGGCGGCCCGTTGACCACCGCGCGGCCGGCGACCCACATCGGGGTGGGTCACCGGCCGCGCGGTGCACCGGGACCCGAACCGGCCGCTGGCGGCGGCGCGGGCACAGCAGGCGAGGTGAGGTGACCATGACCAGCAGGAACCGGCCGGGTACGGACGACGGGCGCGGGCCGGAGTCGGCGGCGCCGTGGGGCACCACCGACGGCTTCGACGCCGACCCGCCGTGGGGAGCGGGCGACAGCGACCCGATGGACGAGGGCAGCGAGGAGACCGCGGTGCCCGAGGGGCGGCTCGGTGAACGACGGGCGGCCGGGACCCGGCCGGGCGGGCCGAAGGCCGGGCGGCACGGGTTCGGATCGGTCGAGCCGACCCGGACGCCCATGGCCGGACCGGGTGCGCCGCCGGATCCGGCCCCGTCCGGGCGGACGTTCCCGGACGACAGCGCGGACGGCGACCTCGGCGACAACGCGCTGGAGGAGGCGACCGGGATGCGCCCGGAGACGCGCCCCTGAGAGCTCAGGAGCCGGTGCCGTCCTCACCCGGCCGGCCCGGCGCCGACGGCTCGTTGTCCGGCACCGGCGACTCGGCCACCGGGTGCCCGGTGTCGTCGACCAGGCCCGGCGCCATGCTGCCGCCGTGCGCCTCCTCGGCCTCCCGGGTCGCTCGCGGGTCTCGCTCGTCCTCGCCGTGCCGCTTCTCCACAGCTCCCCCTTCGCGGTCGTCCATGCATCCGGCGGTACCCGGACGACGGCCGGGGAAACGTCAGGCGCGCGCGGCGGCGGACGCGACGCCGAGCAGGTCGGCCAGGCGGGCGGCGTCGCGCTGGGCCTGGTCGCCGCAGCAGTTGTTCATCAGCACATGCAGCTCGGCGCACCGGTCGGCCAGCTCGCGCAGCAGCACCGACCAGTGCCGCAGCTCCCGCTCGCCGTAGGCGTAGCGGAACCGCTCCTGCTTGTCTCCGCTCTCCCAGGCGGTGCTGTGCCCGTGGAACCGGATCACAGCCAGGTCGGTGGTGGCGACCAGGATCGGCGGCACCGAGGAGACGTGCCCCTGCGGCATGTCCACGCACGCGTACCCGAGGTCGTGGTCGCGCAGGAACGTCACGGTGTCGGCCATCGCGTCCCCGTCGAACCACGACGAGTGCCGTAGCTCGACGGTTACCGGCCAGGGACGGCAGCGCCGTGCGGCGTCCAGGATCCGCCGCCGGGCCGCCTCGCTCCGCGCCAGCCACGGCGGGAACTGCAACAGCACGGCGCCGAGCCGGTCGGCCGCCGCGAGCGGCGCCAGCGCCGCGTGGAACCGGTCCCACAACTCGTCGTACGCCCCGGCGGGCAGGTCGCGCCAGCGGATCCGGCTCGGACCGCCGGCCGGACGCAGGTCGCGGGGCAGCGCGTCGACCGGCGTGTGATGGCCAGTGAACATGCGGAACGCCTTGACGTCGAAGGTGAACCCGTCCGGGGTGGCGGCCGCCCACCCCGCCGTGGTCTCCGGCACCGGCACCGCGTAGTACGACGTGTCCACCTCGACCAGTCCGAACCGTTCGGCGTACCAGCCCAGCCTGCCGGCGGGAGTGTTGACCCCGCGCGGATACCAGCCGGAGCGAATCAGCATCTGGTCCGCCCACGAGGACGTGCCCACCTTGATGACACCCATGTAGTTCAGTTCACCGCTACCGCCGGACATCGGCAACTGGAGATGCCTGACCGGCCGTGACCGGCGGCGGGGGTGAACGACCTCACCGCGTCTGCGGCGTCGGAGTGTGACACCGGGCCGGGTGACGGCGCTGAGGGTGACGAGATGGACGCATCCGGCCTGGACCAGGAGACCGTCGAGCGGTTGCTCGCCGGTCGTTCCGGCGACGCGCCGTCCGCTCCCCTGGGCCTGGTCGCCGTGCTGGCCGCGGTCCGGACCGCGCCCGGCGCGGGCGAACTCGACGGCGAGGCGGCAGCGGTGGCGGCGTTCCACGCGGCCCGGCGGGTACGTCGGCGCCGCCGGTTCCGGTTCGCCGCCCGGGTGGCCGTGTCCGCGCTCGCCGCGACCCTCACCAGCGGCGTCGCGATCGCCGCGACCGGTAACCTGCGGCCCGCCACCCGCCCGGCGGCGCCACCGGCCGTCACCGCGCCGCCCACGCCGTCGGCCCGTCCGAGCCCGCCGGCCGGCACGCCGGCGCGCCGGACCCCGCAACCGTCCGCACCACCCGGCCTGTGCGTCGCGTACCGGGCCCTGGCCGAAACGGAACGAGGCCGCGCCCTGGCCGCGCCCGCCTTCACCGACCTCGTCGCCGCAGCCGGGGGCCGCAGCCGCGTGCCGGACTACTGCGCCGGGCTGCTCGGCGACACCGATCCGCCGGGCCGGGCCGGCACACGGGGCGGCGGCAGGCCCGCGCCTCCGGTCCGCCCGTCCGGCGGGCCGCCGCAGGTGGACGTCCCCGCGCCCGGGCACGCCGGCCGCCCGGCCGGCACCCCGCCCGGGCGGCGTACCGGCTGATAACTTGCCCCGGTGACCTCCCGGCGTCGCCTACCGGCGATCCTCCTCCGCCTCGCAGTGGTGCTCGCCGTGCCGGCCGGCATCGTGCTCACCGCCCTGGGCCCCGCCACGGTGACCGGGCTGCTGCCGTACTTCACCATTCAGAGCAACGTGGCGGTCGGTCTCCTCGCCGGGTGCGCCGCCTGGCGCGCGCTACGCGACCGGCCGGAGCCGTCGAGTGTCGTCAAGGGAGCGGTGACCCTCTACATCACCATCACCGGCACCGTCTACCACCTGGTGCTGGCCAACCCGGCGAGCCCGTTCGCCATGACCCAGCCGGACCGGCAACCGGGCGAGTGGTGGGGCAACCAGTTGCTGCACACAGTGGTGCCGCTGCTGGCGGTCGCCGACTGGGCGCTGTTCGACAGGCGCGGCCGGCTGCGCCCCCGGCACGCCGCCTGGTGGCTGGCGTTCCCGGTCGGATACCTGGGATTCGCGCTCGCACGCGGCCTGATCGTGGACAGCTACCCGTACCCGTTCATCGACGCGGGCGAGCTGGGCTACGACGGGGTGGCGGTCAGCGCGGCCGGGTTCGCCGCGGTGTTCTGGCTGCTGGGCCTGCTGTTCGTGGGCGTGGACCGGCTGCTCGCCCGGGCCGGCCGTGCCGAAGCGGCGCAGCCGCCACCCGCAGCCGGCCCGGTGGAGCCGCCGGTGGCCCAGCGGGAGACCAGCGGCACGGGCTGAGCGGCGGGCCGGTCAGGCGGCCGGGCGGGCCGGCCGGCCCCCGCCGCGTTCCCGGCCGTACGAGTCGGCCCGCCCCCACCGGCCCGGCACGTCGAGCAGCTCGATGGGTCCGAAACCGGCCGGGATGGCCGGGTTCACCAGCAGGTTCTCCCCGCACGGGCGCAACCCCAGCATGGTCGACAACAGCATCAGCAGCCCGCCCGACGCCCACGACTGCGGCCGCCCGGCCTCCGGCAACTGGACCGGGTACTTGGTCACCGGGCGGGGATAGCCGACGATCGCCTCCGGGACCGAGCCGCCGAGCGTCTCCGCCACCGCGAACACGCCCGCGGCGATGTCGGCCGCCTCCTCGTCGTAGCCGTACCGCCGCAGGCCCGCCGCGACCATCGCGTTGTCCCAGGGCCACACCGCGCCGAGGTGCGCGCCGACCGGGTTGTACGGCCGCTGCCCCTGCGCGTAGGTGCGCACGCCCCAGCCGGAGAACAGGTCCGGCCCGTACAGGTGCCCGGCCACCGAATCGGCCCGCTCCGGCGCCACGATGCCGCTCCACAGCAGGTGCCCCAGGTGTGAGGTGAGCGCGTCGACCGGCTCACCGTCCGGGGTGAGCGCCAGCGCGTAGTAGCCCCGCTGCGGCAGCCAGAAGTCACTGTCGAACCGTTCCCGCAGCCGCGCGGCGTCGGCCTCCAGTCGCTCGGCGTAGTCCGGGTCGCCCCAGAACTCCCGGGCCAGGCGGGCGCCCCGGATCCGCGCGTCGTACGCGTACCCCTGGAGCTCGCAGGTGGCGCGCGGGTACGGCGGCTCCACGCCGTGCCGGTCGACGATCGCCGCGGGCGTGCTGCGCCAGGCGTGGTTGGCCACCCCGTTGTCCGCGTTGCGGGGCTGGTAGCGCAGGTAGCCGTCGCCGCACAGGTCGCCGTACCGGGTCAGCCAGTCCAGCGCCATCCGGGCCGGGTGCCGCAACTCGTGCACCAGGTCGGTGTCGCCGGTCCAGCGCTCGTACTCGTCGAGCAGGATCACGAACAGCGGCGTGGTGTCGGCCGCCCCGTAGTAGACGGCTGTGGGTTGCTCGCCGAACGCGGCCGCCTCGCCGTACCGCAGCTCGGCGAGGATCTTGCCGGGCTCCTCCTCGCGGAAGTCGTCGAGCTGGCCACCCTGCAACATCGCCAGCGTGTGCAGGGTGCCCCGGGTCAGTTCGGGCGTGAACGGGAGCGTCTGGAGGCAGGTGACGAGCGCGTCGCGCCCGTACAGCGTCATCGCCCAGGGCAGCCCGCCGACCGGCACCCGCTCCGTGTACGCCAGTGGCGTGTACCGCAGGGCGGCCAGGTCGGTGAGGGCCTGCCGGTACACGGCGGTGAGCGCGGGCCGGTCGGCGACCAGGTGCGGCGCCCGGTCCAGCCACCGTTCGAGGTCGTCGCGCATGTCCTGCCGGACGTGGCGGCGGTGCGACTCGATGTCGGCCCGTAGGTCCCGTCCCCCGGCCCCCTGGATGATCATGGCGATGTGCAGGTCGACGTGCCACATGCCCTGCGGTTCGACGGTCACCCGGAAGGTCATCCCGCGCGTGTCCACCTGCCCCCGGGCGGAGCTGGACACGCAGGTCTCCCGGATGAACCGGCCGCGTTCGTACCGGATCCGCAACCGCTGTCCGGCCGGGTCGGGGACGATCGTCGGACGCCGGGTGCCGGGGCGCCGGATCTCCGAGGTGGAGGCGAAGTCGCTGCCCATCTCCAGCCGCACCGTGTACTCGGCGGGTTCGGGCGAGTGGTTGAGCACGGTGATGCTCTCGTGGTACGCCTCGTCGATCGAGCGGTGCCGGATCACCGAGACGTCGGCGTCCACGTAGTGGCTGGCCGCCCCCGGCACCAGCACGAAACGGGTCTCGAAGTAGGTCAGGTCGTCGCGGGACAGCGCGTGCAGCCGTTCGCCGTCGATGGTGAGCACCCAGTGGGACAGGAACCGGGTGTCGAAGGAGAACAGGCCGATCGGGGCGCACGGGTCACGTTCCATGTCGCCCTGCGCGTCGCTCAACGCGAACGCGTTGCCGGCGAGGACGTGGACCAGCTCCTGCTTCATCGGGCCGCCGTCCGTCCGGCCACGTCCCGGGGGTGCCGGGCCTCCGGCGGACCGGGGAAGATCCGGCGCAGCGTCATCAGCAGCCTGAGGTCGCCCCGCGCGGCGAGGTCGTTGCGCAGCAGCGCTTCGAACGGATGCAGGCGCCCCGCCGCCATCCGGTCGAACACCTCCCGATCGGCGCCGACCACCAGGTCCGCCTCCTCGCCCAGGCGGTCCACCCGGACGTCCTGCCGGTCGACGGTCAGGTACCAGTGCTCGGTGGTGCCGTCGTCGCGCAGGTCCAGGCGGATGGTGCCGGAGGTGGTCTCGGGCAGCTCCGGGTGCCAGCCCGCGGTCCCCCGGTTCAGGTGTTCGGCGGCCGAGACGCTCATCGGGCCCTCCTCGTCGGTGGTCGCGGCCGGCGCCGCTCGTCCCGCAGCGTCCCCGCGCTCCGGGTGAGGCGAACTCACCCGGACCGGGTGAGACCAGGCGGTGCGGCGGGTAACCCTGCGGGCCATGACGACCACCGGGGATCCCACCGCCGACCGGGTGCTGCTCGCGCTGCTGACCATGCAGCGCGAGTCCTGGGAGCAGGGAATCCTCGGTCAGGCGCTGCTCGACCTGGGCCTGGACGAGGCCGCCGTGCTGGTCGCCGACGCCGCGGTGACCCGGCAGCGGCCGGACGGGCGGCTCGGGGAGGCGGCCGGCTCGGTGGGCGCGGTGAACGGCGCCGCGTGCGGCGAGGTGGTCCGGCACGCCGCGCGCGGCACCGGCGACCGGCGGTACGCCGACGCGCTGGACGCCCAGCTCGACTGGCTGGCCCGCCGCGCCCCGAGGGCCGCCGACGGCACGCTGTTCCACCTGCTCGACGGTCACCAGGTCTGGGCGGACACGGTCTACATGGTGGTGCCGCTGCTGGCGCTCACCGGCCGGGCCGACGCGGCGGCGGCGCAGGTCGAGGGGCACCGGCGACGGCTGTACGACACGCGTACCGGCCTGTACGCCGCCCGCTGGGACGAGGACCGCGGTGAGCTGGACCGGCCCGGCCCCTGGGGCACCGGCAACGGCTGGGTGGTCGCCGGGGTCGCCCGCGCGCTGCGGCTCGCGCCGCACTGGCCGGGCGACCTGCGCGCCGAGCTGGCCGGGCACGCCGAGGAGGTGCTGACCGCCTGCCTCGCGTACCGGGGTGCGGACGGCCTCTTCCCCGACGTGCTCGACGATCCCGCCGCGTTCCGCGAGGCGAACACCGCCCAGTTGCTCGGGTACGCGGCCCTCACCGGCGTGGCCGACGGATGGCTGCCCCGGCCCTGGTTCGACGTGGGCGCCGATCTGCTGGCCGCCGCCGGCCGGCGGATCGACGCGTACGGCCGGGTGACCGGCGTCAGCGGGGCGCCGCACTTCGAGCGCCCCGGCACCTCGCCCGAGGCGCAGGCCTGTCACCTGCTCGGGCACGCCGCGCTGCGCCGGGCCGGTGCGGCGCTCAGCGCAGGATGAGCCCTCGCACGTACGCGGCCTGGCCGACGTGCTGGAGGTCGTCGTCGAGCACGCTCACCAGCCGCACCCCGAGCGTGACCGGCGGATCCCAGTTCTCGTCCACCACCCGGTCCAGGTCGGCCGGGCGCAGCCCGCGCAGGTAGCCGAGGCTCCGGTCCACCACCGCCCGGTGGTAGCCCAGCAGCACGCCGCCGTTCTCCGGGCGTACCGCCGCGACCTGCTCCGGCCCGTGCCCGAAACCGGTGTCACCGGGATCGGGTGGCAGACCGCACCGCGCCGCCCAGTCGCCGGTGGCCCAGAGCTGCGGCTCGCCCATCACGTCGGCGACATGGTCGTCCTGGATCCGGGTCAGGTGCCAGACCAGCCAGCCGACCGGGTTCGCCCCGTCGGCCGGCGCCCGCCGCAACCGGGCCGCGTCGAGCCCGTCGAGCGCTCCGGCGACCAGATCGGGCAACCGGCCGTACGCCTCGGTCAGCACGTCCGTCGCGTCCACGCGTACCTCACTTCCCTGCTCTCGTACGTCCCTCGGGGCAGTACCGCTGGGCGTGCCCGGCAAACCTCGGCACGGGCCCCGCCTCTAGGGTGAGCGCGTGGTCGCGGCGCTGGAGCTGTATCTGGACACCGACGCCACCCGGCGCATCCGGGTGCTGTGGGACCTGCTGGAGTCCGACGGGGTGCCGAGCATGCGGTCCCTGCTGGCGCAGCGGCACCGCCCGCACGTCTCGCTGGCCGTCGCGCCCCGCCTGGACCCGCACCGGGTCGCCGAGGCGCTGTCCGGAACCGTGGTGGCCGCGCCGCTGCGGCTGGAGTTCCAGCACGCCGGGCAGTTCGTCGGGCGGGTGCTCTGGCTCGGCCCGGCCCCGACGCCGGAGCTGCTGACGCACCACGCCGCCGTGCACGAGCGGCTGGCGCGGGCCGGCGTCGAGGTGGTGGAGCACTACCGGCCGGGCCGCTGGGTGCCGCACTGCACGCTGTCCATGCGGGTGCCGAACCCGCTGATGGGCGCGGCGGTACGCCGGTGCCTGGAGGTGCTGCCGCTGACCGCGACCGTGGTCGGCGCGGCGGTGGCCGACCACGCCCGCGACATCGCCCACCCCCTGCCCTGACCGCCGGCGGCAACACCTGGCGCGGCCCCCCGCTGGGCTGGGCCTAGACTGGGCGCATGGGGCGGGGTCGGTGATCAGCGGGGGTGTGTCGTACCCGGGGTACACCCACGGTTGCCTCGCCTACGACGATCCGGCCGCGCTACGCGCGCTGGCGGTCGAGCAGGTAAGCGCCGGTCTGGCCGCCGGTGAGCAGGTCTGGGTGGTCTGTCCGGAGGATCGCGCCACCGTCACCGGCTGGCTGGCCTCGGTCCCGGGGGTCGAGGCCGCGCCGGCAGGACGCGCTGCGGCTGGTCCCGGTCGGCGAGGCGTACCGGCACGACGAGATCGTCGACCCCGACCGGCAGGTCCGGGCGTACGCGCGGGCCACCGCCGAGGCGCTGACCGCCGGGCACACCGGCCTGCGGGTGCTGGCCGAGGCGACGAGCCTGGTCCGCACCGCCGCCCAGCGGGACGCCTTCGCCCGCTACGAGCACCGGATCGACCACTGGATGCGGCACCGGCCGATGTCGGCGGTCTGCGCCTACGACCGCCGGCAACTGGACGACGCGGCGATCGCCGAGCTGGCCTGCCTGCACCCGCAGACCAACGCCGACGTGCTGTTCCGGCTGCACGCCGGCGGCGGCGACACGGCTGTGGCGCTGGCCGGCGAGCTGGACCCGTCCAACCACTGGGACTTCGCCGCCGCGCTGGAGCGGGCCGACCCGCGGCCGGTGGCGGGCCGGCTCGTGTTCGACGCCGCCGAGCTGCGCTTCGTCGACCACCGCGCTCTGCTGCACCTGCGCGACCACGCCCGCCGGCACGACGCCGTCGCGGTGCTGCGCACGCCGAGCCGGGCACCGGCCCGGCTGGTCGACCTGCTCGGTCTGACCGAGGTACGGGTGGAGGCCGTCCGATGAGGAGCGGTGCCGCCGCCGGCCACGTGGGCTACTTCCACGAGGCGTTCGTCTACGACTCCGACGAGGAGTTGCTGGCGGTGACGCTGCCGTTCCTGCTGGACGGGGTCGCGGCCGGCGAGCCGACGGCGGCGGCCCTGGGCGAGCGCCACGCCGAGCTGGTCCGCCGGGCGCTGCCGCCGGGCGCCGAGGTCACGTTCCTGCCGGTCAGCGACCTCTATGCCCGGCCCAGCGTGGCGTTGCGGACCTACCGGGAGCTGCTCACCTCGTACGTGGCGGCGGGCGCGGCGCAGATCCGGATGGTCGGCGAGCTGTCTCCGGTGCTGCTCGGCGCGACCTGGGACTGGTGGGCGCGCTACGAGTCGGCGATCAACCACGCCTACGACGACTTCCCGCTCTGGGGCATCTGCGCCTACGACCGCCGGGGTACGCCCGCGCACGTGCTGAACGACGTGGCGCGTACCCACCCGCTGGTGGCGCGGCCGGACGGCGGGCACGAGGCGGCCGGTCTCTACACCGATCCGGCGAGTTACCTGACCGAGTACCGCCCGGCGCCGACGGACCCGGTGCAGCGGACCACGCCGCTGGCCGAGCTGATCGACCCGACGCCGGCCGCCGCCCGCGCCGAGGTACACGCCGCCGATCGTGGCCTGCTGCCGCCGGACAGCCTCGACGGCCTGGTCATCGCCGTCAGCGAGGTGGTCAGCAACGCGCTGCGGCACGGCGAGCCGCCGGTGCGGATGCGGCTGTGGCGCGCGTCGGACCGGATCGTGGTGACCGTCCACGATCGAGGCCCCGGCCCCAAGGACCCGTACGCCGGGCTGCTGCGGGCCGGCGACGGCTCCGAGGGCGGGCTGGGCCTGTGGATCAGCCACCAGAGCTGCGACCACGTGACGTACCACCGGGACGCGGAGGGATTCACCATCCGCCTGACGGCGGGGAACCCGCACTTCCCGGTCTGACCGCGACGCCGGTCGGCGGGCCGGGCCCGGGGCGGGGCGAGCCCCGCGCGCGGACGCGGTACCGTAGCGCCTCATCGTGCCCTGCGGGGCGGTCATCCGCCGGCCTGGCGCTGGCGAACCGACGGAGGATGGCGCATGTCAAACGGTGCCGAGCCGTTCGCACCCCACGACGACCTGTCCGCGCGACCGCGATTCGACCCCGCGCTGCGCGGCTACGACAAACGTCAGGTGGACCGGTACGTCGAGCAGGTCGACGCCGAGGTGAGCGCGCTGACCGCCGCGCGGGACCGGGCGTACGCGCAGGTGCGCGACCTGACCGCGCAGGTACAGCGGGCGCAGGCCGAGGCGGTGGAGCTGCGCGACCGTCCGGTGCCGCCGGTGGACCGGGCGTCCTTCCGCGACCTCGGCCCGATGGTCGACCAGATCCTGGACCTGGCGGAGAAGCAGGCCGGCCAGATCACCGAGGTGGCCACCCGGCGCGCGGAGGAGGTCCAGGGTCAGGCGGAGAAGCTGCTCGTCGCCGCGCAGGAGCAGGCCGCCCGGGAGCGGCGTGACCTGGACGAGGACCTGGCCGCCCGCCGGGCCGAGCAGGAGCGGGTGGACGAGGAGCGGCGGGCCGCCGCGCAGGCGGAGCTGACCGCGGTGCGGGAGCTGGCGGAGAAGCTGCGCGTCGAGGGCCAGGCCGTGCACGACCGGGCCCAGCAGGAGGCGAAGCGGATCACCGAGCAGAGCGCCCAGCAGGTCGAGCAGGCGCGTTCGGCGTCCGAGGCGCTGGTGAAGGCCGCGCGGACGCAGATCCAGCAGGAGGTCCAGGCCAACCGCAGCAAGGCCCAGCAGGAGCTGGCCCAATGGCAGGCCACCATGGCCAAGGAACTGGACGAGCGGCGGGCCGCCGCCGAGCAGGAGCTGGCCGACCGGGCCGCCGCCGCGGAGAAGGACATCGCCGCGCTGGTCGCCGAGGCGCAGCAGTACGCCACCGAGGTCCGGGAGCGGGCCGACGAGGAGACGGCGGCGCACCAGGAGCAGCTCGCCGTTGTGCAGCGGGAGATCCAGCAGCGGCAGGAGTCGCTGACCCAGCTGAAGGCGGAGCTGGAGACGGCCTCCCGGCAGCTGGAGGACACCCGCCGGGAGATCGCCGTCATCGAGCGCAACGGCGCCGAGTTGGAGGAGCGGCTGGTCGGCGTACGCCGGGACCTGAGCGCGGAGAGCAAGCGGCTCGACGAGGCGCGGCGCGCGGCGGACCTGGCCGAGCAGCACGCCAAGGACACCCGGGCCCGGGTGCAGCGGGAGGCCAAGCGGGTCGCCAATCTGGCCGCGGCGGCGGTCATGGCCGCCGCGGCGGGCGGCGGCGAGACCGCCGAGTACCCGCAGGTGCCGACGCGGCCGGCGGTACCTGTCCCGGGCGAGGCGGCGCCCCGGGCCTCGGACGGGCGGGCCGAGCCGGACGCAATCGAGCGGGACCGGTCGGAGCCGCCGGCCGTGGAGCCGTTCGTCGAGCGGCTGGACGGTCCGAGCTTCGACGCGTTCGCGGTCCGGACGCCGGCCCCGCGCGGGGTGCCCGAGGCGGAGACCACCGGTACGGACAACGGCGTACCGGCTACCGCCTGAGCAAGGTGCGCGCCGCCGGGCCGGCGGCGCGCACCTTGCCCATCGAGCTTGCTCTATGCAAATATTTGGATCGATCTGCTGATGTATCTCGATCCTTTTGCGGGAGTTGACGGGTATGCGGAAAATCTCCTCCATCGGTGCCGCCGTCGTCCTGACCGCCACCTCGGCGTGCGCCGTGGTGGCCGGTACGGCCGGACCGGCGAGCGCCGGCTGCAGCCACTCCCACTCCAACGTGGACAGCAAGTTCGGCCAGCTCTTCAACGCCACGAACGTCAACATCCGCACCGGCCCGCACACCACCTGCGCCTCCCTGGGCTACGGGCAGCTCAGTCACACGGTCGACTTCCACTGCTTCGCCAGCGGCGACCGGGTCAGCGCCAACGGCCACACCACCTACACGTGGACGTACCTGCGGGACGTCACCACAGGTGTCTCCGGCTGGGTCGCCGACGCGCTGCTGGACAACCTCGGCGGCAACGTCGCCTGCTGACCGGGACCACCCGGCGGGCCCACGACGGGCACAATGACCGGGCATGACCAGCCTGCACCCACCCGTCGAGCCGTACGGCACCCACCGGATCCCGGTCGGTGACGGCCACGTCCTGTACGTGGAGGAGGTGGGGCGGCCGGACGGCGTACCGGTGGTGTTCCTGCACGGTGGCCCCGGCGGCGGCCTGGTGCCGGCGGCCCGCCGGTTCTTCGACCCCGCACGGCACCGGGCCGTGCTGTTCGACCAGCGCGGCGCCGGCCGCAGCACCCCGCACGGCGAGGTGCGCGCCAACACCACCTGGCACCTGGTGGCCGACCTGGAAGTCATCCGGCAACGGCTGGGCATCGGCTCCTGGCTGGTGTTCGGCGGGTCGTGGGGCACGACGCTCGGCCTGGCGTACGCCCAGACGCACCCGGAGCGGGTGACCGGCCTGGTCCTGCGCGGCGTGCTGCTGCTGCGGCGCAGCGAACGGGACTGGTTCTACCAGGGCGGGTTGCGTCACCTTCAGCCCGAGGAGTGGGAGCGGTTCGTCGCGCCGATCCCGCCGGACGAGCGCGGGGACGTGCTGGCCGCGTACCACAGGCGGTTGCACGGCCCGGACGAGGCGCGGGCCCGGGAGTACGCGCGGGCCTGGGGCCGGTGGGAGGCGGTCAACTCGTCACTGCGGCCCGACCCGGAGATGCTCGCCCACTTCACCGCCGACGACCAGGCGCTGCCGGTCGCCCGGATCCTGTCGCACTACGCGGTGCACGGCGGTTTCCTCGCCGAGGGCCAGTTGCTCGACGGCGTGGACCGGGTCCGGCACCTGCCCGCCGTGATCGTCAACGGCCGCTACGACCTGTGCTGCCCGCCGGTGACCGCGTACGACCTGGCCCGGCGCTGGCCGGAGGCGACACTGCGGATCGTGCCTGATGCCGGGCACTCCGCCGCCGAGCCGGGCGTGACCCGGGAGGTGCTGCGCGCGCTGGACGAGGTGACCGCGCGGGCCGGCTGACCGGCACCGGTCGGAGCCCCGACAGCGCGGCCGGCGGGCCTGGTCATCCGGAGGCGTCACTGGCAAGATCGGCCGGGTGACGGGTGCGCTGTACGCGGTCAGTGACCTCCACGTGTCGTACGCGGAGAACCGCGCGGTGGTGGACGGCCTGCGGCCGCGGACGGCGGACGACTGGCTGATCGTGGCCGGCGACGTCGGCGAGGTCTTCGCCGACATCGAGCGGACGCTGCGGCTGCTGCGCGACCGGTTCGCGCAGGTGGTGTGGGCGCCGGGCAACCACGAGCTGTGGACCCACCCGAACGACCCGGTGACGCTGCGCGGCGTGGCGCGCTACGACGCGCTCGTGGCGATGTGCCGCGAGCTGGGCGTGCTGACCCCGGAGGACGACTATCCGGTGTGGCGGGGCACGGACGGGCCGGTCACCGTGGCGCCGCTGTTCCTGCTCTACGACTACTCGTTCCGCGCCCCCGGCACCACGACCAAGGAGGAGTCGCTGCGCAAGGCGTACGACGCGGGCGTGGTGTGCACCGACGAGATGCTGCTGCACCCCGACCCGTACCCGGACCGGGAGTCCTGGTGCTGGGCGCGGCTGGAGGCGACCCGGCGGCGGCTGGAGGCCACCGACCCGGCGCTGCCCACCGTGCTGGTCAGCCACTGGCCGCTGGTGCGTCAGCCCACCGATGTGCTCTGGTTTCCGGAGTTCGCCCAGTGGTGCGGCACCGACCGCACCGCCGACTGGCACGTACGCCACCGCGCCGCCGTCGCGGTCTACGGCCACCTGCACATCCCGCGCACCACCCACTACGACGGGGTGCGGTTCGAGGAGGTGTCGCTGGGCTACCCGCGCGAGTGGCGGCGCCGGGGCGGCGAGCCGGCGCCGATGAAGCGGATCCTCGGATGATCGAGGCGCTGCTGCCGGCCGGGGCGCTGGCCGTGGAGGCGTTCACCGACGTGCCGGGCGAGGCGCCGTACCCGGGCGAGGAGGACTTGATCGCCCGCGCGGTGACCGGCCGCCGTCAGGAGTTCGTCACGGCCCGCCGCTGCGCGCGGGAGGCGCTGGCCCGTCTCGGGTACGCCCCCGCGCCGATCCGTCCCGGCCCCCGTCGGGAGCCGGTCTGGCCGGACGGGGTGGTGGGCAGCATCACCCACTGCGCCGGCTACCGGGCGGCCGCGGTGGCCCCGGCCGGGGCGCTCGCCGGCCTCGGCATCGACGCGGAGCCGCACGAGCCGCTGCCCGACGGGGTGGCCGGCGTGGTCACCGTCGCGGGCGAGCCGGAGCGGCTGGCCGCGCTGCGCGCCGCCGACCCGGCGACGCACTGGGACCGGCTGCTGTTCAGCGCCAAGGAGTCGGTCTACAAGGCGTGGTACCCGCTGACCGGGCGCTGGCTCGGGTTCGAGGAGGCGGAGCTGACGTTCGACCGGGCCGGCCGGTTCGCCGCCCGGATCCTGGTCGACGGCGCCCGCGCCGACGGTGGCCCGCCGCTCGACGTGCTCGACGGCCGCTGGCTGGTCACCGGTGGGCTGCTGCTGACCGCCGTGGCCGTGCCGCACCGACCCTGAGCAGCGATTCCACCATTCTTCCGGTTTGCCCGCCCTGACCTGGGGTAGGGCGGAGAGGGCCTGGACATTTAGCTGTAGGAGGACAGGTCCTGATGGAATCCAGCAAGCCCGCCCAGATCGTCAAGGGTGTCGTCGAAGCCGCCGTCGAGAAGGTCGGCGACGCGCTGACTCCGGACGTGCCGGGCGCTCCCGGCAGCGCGCCCCCGCCGCTGGAGGAACCGACCACGCCGCACGGGCCACTGCCGCCCAAGGCCGAGCAGGGCGCGCCGGACACCCGGACCCCGACCGGCGCCGAGACCGGCGTGCCGAAGATCGCCAAGGGGCAGCAGGGCGCGTACCTGACCACCGCCAACGGGGCCCGGCTGCGGGACACGGACCACTCGCTCAAGGCCGGCCCGCGCGGCCCGGTCCTGCTTCAGGACCACCACCTGCGGGAGAAGATCACCCACTTCGACCACGAGCGGATCCCGGAGCGGGTGGTGCACGCCCGGGGCGCGGGCGCGCACGGCACGTTCGTGGCGTACGGCACCGCCGAGGAGGTGACCCGGGCCGGGTTCCTGAAGAAGGGCCGCGAGACGCCGGTCTTCGTCCGCTTCTCCACGGTGCTGGGCTCGCGCGGCTCGGCCGACACGGTCCGCGACACCCGCGGCTTCGCCACCAAGTTCTACACCGACGAGGGCACGTTCGACCTGGTCGCCAACAACATCCCGGTCTTCTTCATCCAGGACGCGATCAAGTTCCCGGACGTCATCCACGCCGGCAAGCCGCACCCGGACCGGGAGATCCCGCAGGCGCAGAGCGCCCACGACACGTTCTGGGACTTCGTCTCGCTGCACACCGAGGCGCAGCACCACACCATGTGGAACATGTCCGACCGGGGCATCCCGCGGTCCTACCGGACCATGGAGGGCTTCGGTGTGCACACGTTCCGCCTGGTCAACGAGGCCGGGGCGACGGTGCTGGTCAAGTTCCACTGGAAGCCGAAGCTGGGCGTGCACTCCCTGACCTGGGAGGAGGCGCAGCTCATCGGCGGCATCGACCCGGACTACCACCGCCGCGACCTGTACGACGCGATCGAGGCCGGCGCGTACCCGGAGTGGGAGCTGGGCATCCAGGTCTTCCCGGACACGCCGGAGGAGACGTTCGCCGGGATCGACCTGCTCGACCCGACGAAGATCGTGCCGGAGGAGCTGGCGCCGGTGCAGCCGATCGGCAAGCTCACCCTCGACAAGACGCCGCGCAACTTCTTCGCCGAGACCGAGCAGGTGGCGTTCCACGTCGGGCACCTGCCGCCGGGCATCGACGTCACCAACGACCCGCTGTTGCAGGGCCGCCTCTTCTCGTACGTGGACACGCAGCTCACCCGCCTCGGCGGGCCGAACTTCACCCAGATCCCGATCAACCGGCCGCACGCCGACGTCAACGACATGTTCCGTGACGGCTTCCACCAGCACGCGGTGCACGCGGGCGTGGCGCCGTACCGGCCGAACTCGCTCGACGGCGGCAACCCGTTCCCGGCCGGCGACCGCGAGCACGCGTTCGTGGACACGCCGGTGACGGTGGCCGAGGCGCCGAAGGTGCGGGCCTCGCCGGCCTCCTTCGACGACCACTACAGCCAGGTACGCCTGTTCTGGCAGAGCATGTCGCCGGTGGAGAAGGAGCACATCATCCGGGCGTACACGTTCGAGCTGGGCAAGTGCTACCACCAGGCGATCAAGGAGCGGCAGCTCCAGTGCCTGGCGAACGTGGACCCGGTGCTGTGCGAGCAGGTGGCGATCGGCCTGGGCCTGCCCGTGCCGCAGCCGACCGTTCCGCTCGCCGAGGTGCAGCCCAGCCCGGCGCTGTCCCAGGTGGGCCGCGAGTGGCCGGCCGACGGCCGGATGGTCGGCATCGTGGTCGACGCCGAGGGTGCCCTGGACGACGTGCACGAGGTGCGCCGGGAGGTGTTCGCCGCCGGCATGGTGCCGCTGCTGATCGCCGCGCACGGCGGCACCGTCGACGGGCTGCCGGTGCAGCGCACGTTCGCCACCGGCCGCTCGGTCGAGTTCGACGTGGTGCTGCTGGCCGGCGCGCCGGCCCCGGCGCCGGACGCGCTGCCGGCCCGCGACGCCAAGGCCGGCGCGGCGGGCTCGGCCACCGTCGACCCGCGGGTCCTGCTGCTGGTCGAGGAGGCGTGGCGGCACGCCAAGGTGATCGGCGCCTGGGGCGCGGGTGCCGAGGTGCTGAACCAGGCCGGTGTCACCGGCACGCCCGGCGTGGTCACCGGTGGTTCCGGCACCGAGGTGCTCGCCGAGGTGCAGCGGCTGATGGCGGCGCACCGGGTCTGGGAGCGGTTCCCGGCCTCGGTCGCCTGATCGAGTCCCCGGCGTGGGGCGGTCCCGGATCCGGGGCCGCCCCACGCCGCTGCGCGCCCCCGGAGCCGTCGCCCGCCGTCACCAGCGGTTGCGGGCCTCCTCGGCCCAGCCGGTCAGGCCGTCCAGGTCCACACGCTCGCCGTCGTCGGTGGCCGCCCAGCCGGTGAAGTGCCCGAAGCACTGATGCGTCTCCCCGGCCAGCACGAGCAGGTTGGTACGCGCCACCCGCTCGTGGAACGGGTGAAACGTCACGTCCACCCGGTCGCCGGTGATCCGCCACGGCCGAAGCCAGTCGGCCCGGTCGTACGACCAGGTCAGGTCAGCGCCGATCTTGTGCAGCCGCCCGTCCACGAAGACGGCGTTCTCGGTCGAGCCGGTGCCGTCGGTCCACTTGCCGCCGAGCTGGATCGACCGGCCCGGTCCGCTGCCGGCCGCCCAGTTCCACCGCACCGCGTACCGCCACTTGCCCCGGCCGTGGTCGAGCGCCGCGTACGACCCCTCCCCCACCGGGTACGCCGTGCCGTCGGCGGTGATCGTGCCGTGCACCGGCCGGCCGATGTCCTTGACCGTGTACTGGAACCGGCGGGTGCTCCACGGCACCACCACGCCCAGCGACTCGTGCCCCGGCGGCAGCGGCACGGTCAGGTCCACCTCGACACCGGGCGCGCCGGCCCGCACCGTACTGCCGTCCGGGCCCTGGTCCACGGCGATGGCGAGCTTCCCGCCCCGGGCCCGGACCGGTCCGGCGCCGCTGACCGGAGGCAGCGCCGTGCCCCGGGCCAGCGGCACCACCGCCTCCGCCGTCGTCTCCCGACCGGTGGCCCGGTCGAGCAGGTAGAGGCTCTGCACCCCGGCGTAGTCCAGCGACGACGCGACCAGGCCGAGGATGTGCGTCGGGGTGACCACGCCCCAGTGCTCCCACCGCTTGGCCCGGCCCCAGCCGCGCAGGTTCGCCCGGTGCAGGGGCCGGCGGCTCCAGCCGACCGCGTCCGGGTTCAACCGCCCGTCCGGCCGGCACAGGTCGACCGGCTCGGTGATCTCCCGCTCATGCGTCATCGCCGCAGGTTACCGGCGACGACGCGGGCCCGGCGGGCGGCCTGGGCGGCCCGGCGGCCGTCCCGCCGGGCCGTCGCGTCAGCGTCCCTGCTTGGCGCGGCAGATCTCCACCGGCACCGCCGGGGCGCCGTCGACCGGAGCCGGGTCCTCCGGCGTGGGCGCGATGCCGCCGGCCGAGATCCGGTCCAGCGTGGCCAGCCCGGCCGCGTCGACCTGGCCGAACACCGTGTAGTTGGGGCGCAGCGCCGAGTCGGCCTGGACCAGGAAGAACTGGCTGCCGTTGGTGTCCGGGCCGGCGTTGGCCATGGCGAGGGTGCCGCGCGCGTACAGGCGGCGTACACCGGTCGGGTCGGTCGGCGCGGGCGGCAGGTCGGTGGGCAGCTCGTCGCGGTAGCGGTAGCCCGGGCCGCCCTCGCCGGTGCCGGACGGGTCGCCGCACTGGAGCACGGTCAGCGTCGGGTACGCGGTGAGCCGGTGGCAGGGCGTCCGGTCGTAGAAGTGCTTGCGGACCAGGTGCAGGAAGCTCTGCACGGTGCACGGCGCCTGTTCGCGGTCCAGCGTCAGCCCGATCGGTCCCTGGTTGGTGCGCAGCGTGACCCGAACGGTGCCCCGGTCCGGCGTGCGGCGCGGGTCCGGCGGCAGCGGCACCGGACGGGCGGCCGGCTCGTCCGGCGTGGGCGTGTACGCACACGGGCCCTTGGTCGGCGCGGGGTCGGCGGGCGGCGCCGCGCTTGCGGCCACACCGGCGCTGGCGACCAGCGCCGCGGCGGCCACGCTCACCCCGGCGAGGCGGGCCAGCAGGGGTAAGGCGGCGTGCGTTCGGGTTTCGCTCGACACGGTGGTCCTCCCTGGACTCGTGGTACCAGAACGACCGGAGTCTATGGAGCGGGTGCGGCGATGTCGACGTGAACGCGTCGCCTGTCGAAAGTCGGTTGCCGCCCCGCGGCCGCCTCCGGGAGGCTGAGCGCATGACGTTCTGACGGACCGCACCCCAGCTCGCAGGCCATCGCCGCCTGCCGTTCCCGCCTCTCTTTCCGCAGAAACGAGCGTCTGTGTCCGCGTACCCCTCCGGGCGGGCCGTCGTGCCCGCCACCGTCTCCGTCTTCTCCTCTCCCGGCAGCTGGATCGAGTCCGCCGCGCTCGACCAGTGCCGTCAGGTCGCCGCCCTGGACGGCATGGCGCACGTGGCCGCCATGCCGGACCTGCACCCCGGCAAGGGCGCGCCGATCGGCGCCGCGATGTCCTCGACGGTGCTCTACCCGTTCCTGGTCGGCTCCGACATCGGCTGCGGCATCGCGGTGTTCCCGATCGCGCTGCGCCGGGCCGTACCGGAACGGCTCGCGGCCCGGTTCCCCGACCTGGACCGGGCGCTCGACCCGGACCGGGACGCCGACGACCCGGCCTGGTCGGTGCTGGACGGCGACGTGCCGGCCGGCCACCTGGACGGCCTCGGCACGGTCGGGCGCGGCAACCACTTCGTCGAGCTGGCCCGCGTCGGGCCGGTCCTCGCGCCGGAGCACGCCGCGCGGCTCGGGCTGGACGCCGGTGACCTGGTGCTCGTGGTGCACTCCGGGTCACGCGGGCTGGGCGAGCGGATCCTGCGCGAGCACACCGAGACGCACGGCGCCGGCCCCGCGCCCGACCCGGACGCCTACCTGGCCCGGCACGACGCGGCCGTGCGGTGGGGTTCGCTCAACCGGCGGCTGCTGGCCGCGCGGGTCGCGTACGCGCTCGGCGCCGAGCCCACCGAACCGGTCGTCGACCAGTGCCACAACCTGGTCGAGATCCGCGACGGACACTACCTGCACCGCAAGGGCGCGGCCCCGGGCGACGGCCGGGACGTGCTGATCGCCGGCACCCGTGGCACGCCCTCCTACCTCGTGGCCGCGCACGCCGGACCGGACGCCGGCTACTCGGTGGCGCACGGCGCCGGGCGCAAGATGTCCCGCGCCGACGCGCTGCGCCGGGGCCGGGCCAGGCACACCGTCGAGGAGCTGCGGCGTACACCGGTCGGCTCGGTGGTGGTGTGCGGCGACCGGCAGTTGCTGTTCGAGGAGGCGCCCACCGCGTACAAGCGCATCGAGCAGGTGATCGGCGACCTGGTGGCGCACGACCTGGCCACGCCGATCACCACCACGGTTCCGCTGGTCACCTACAAGACGCCGGACGCCGGCCGTCGTGACGAGCGCCGGAAGGGTCGGCGGTGACCGAGCTGCTGCTGTCCGCCGGGCGCGGACCCGCCGAGTGCGCGTGGGCCCTCGCCCGGCTGCTGTCCCGCCTGGAGGGCGAGGCGACCCGGCGCGGCCTGCGTACCGACCGGGTCGAGACGGTGCCCGGCGACCGGGCCGGCACCTACCGGTCGGTGCTGCTCCGGATCACCGGCGCCGGGGCGGAGGCGTTCGCGGCCGGGTGGACCGGCACGCTCTGCTGGCAGGCGCCCAGCCCGTACCGGACGGGTCACGGCCGCAAGAACTGGTACGTCACCGCACAGCCCTGCCGGACCGACGTGGTGGTCACGCCGTTCCACGAGGCCGACGTCGAGTTCGTGCCGTGCCGCACCGGCGGGCCGGGCGGTCAGCACCGCAACAAGGCGAGCACAGCCGTCCGGGCCACGCACCGCCCGTCGGGCCGGACGGTGGTGGTGGACACCGAACGGCACCTGCACCTCAACCGCCGGATCGCCGTCGAGCTGCTGCGGCAGCGGATCGCCGACGACGACGAGGCGGCCCGGCGGGCGGGCGTCGACGCCCGCTGGCGCGTCCACGACGACCTCGTGCGCGGCGACCCGGTACGGGTGGAGCGGCCCTGACGCGGCCCGATCCGTCGTCGCTGACCGGTCCGGCTACCGTGGGCGCGGCGACCGGGCGGCCCCGGCCCGCCGACGTGAGGCGCGAGGAGGACGGATGCGACGGAGAAGGACCGGTCTGGTGGCGGCACTGGCGCTCTCGCTCGCCTCCTGCGGCGGGGACGCCGGCACCGATCCCGAGACCTACCTCCGGGACGCGATGCGCGAGGCCGTGTCGATCAAGCAGGAGGCCGGGCAGTTCCCCCGAGGCGTCAGCGATCTGTCGATCGGGGACTACGACGGCGTCGGCGTCGTCACGTTCGTCACGAACAACGACGCGTCGTCGCTCTGCGTGCAACTGTCGGTGCCGGACGCCAGGTACAGCGTGTACTCCGACGACCCCGGCCAGGTCACCGAGGGCGCCTGCGACATGGACCGCGTCCAGTGAACGGGCTGGTGCGGCGCTTCCGCGCCGTGGTCGCGATGTGGATCTTCGTCGGCGGGGGCGGGTTCCTGCTGGCCGGCCTCCTCGGCCTGGCCCTGCTGACCCAGACGGGTCCGTTCGCGGCCGCGTCGACCTTCTCCGCCGACGCCGAGTTCGCCCCCGGCGCGGAGATCAAGGTGAGTGACACCGGCGTACGTCCCGGCAACATCCTGATCCTCGCCACCCCGGCCACTGTGGACCCGGCGACCGTCCGGTGCACCGCGAAGAGCCGGGTCTACACCACCGGCGAGCAGCGGAGCAAGGAGCTGACCGGGGCCCGGCCCGAGGGGACCGCGGCGGTGATGCGCGACCGCGGCGACGAGTTCACTCCGGTGCTGGTCACCGGCGGGCTCACCTGGATGGAGACCGACTTCGTGAGCTGCACCGGTGACGGCGCGGAGGCGTTCGCGCTGACCACCGCCAAGGGCATCCAGACTGACAGCTTCCGGCTCGCCACCGGACTGCTGCTCATGCTGCTCGCACCGGTGTTGGCCGGTCTCGGCTGCCTCGCGCTGTACCTCACCCGGAAGTGGAACCGGGAGGCGCGGCTAGGCGGCGGATCGACGAACTGGCCCTACCGGTGACCGGGACGCGCCTGCACGTCGGCTGTGCCATGTGGACGCACAGATCCTGGTCCGGCCGCTTCCTGCCGCACCCGCTGCCCGCGCACGAGCGGCTGCGCGCGTACGCCAGGTGGTGCGACGCGGTGGAGGGAAACACCACGTTCTACGCGACCCCGGCCCGGGCGACGGTGGCGTCCTGGGCCGAGCAGACCGGCCCGGGCTTCCGTTTCCTGCCGAAGCTGCCGAAGGTGGTCACCCACGAGCGCCGGCTCACCGGCGGCGAGGCGGAACTGCGGGCGTTCCTGCACGCGATCGAGCCGTTCGGCCACCGGGCGGACTCGCTCTGGATCCAGTTGCCCGGCTCGTTCGGCCCCGGTGACGTGCCCGACCTCGACCGGTTCCTGCGCACGCTGCCCACCACCCACAGGTACGCCGTCGAGGTCCGCCACCCCGCCTTCTTCACCGAGCCCGGTGCGGCACACGCGCTGGAGGCGACGCTGCACCGCGCCGGCGCCGAATGGATCCCGTTCGACACCACAGCGTTCTTCCGGACGCCGCCGACGAGCGACGCGGAACGGGAGGCGTGGACGCGCAAACCGCGCCTGCCGCTGCGCACCCGGGCGCTGACCGACCGGCCGATCGTGCGCTACCTGGGCCGCGACGACCCGGCCCGCACCGTCGAGGGCTGGCAGCCGTGGCTGGACGTGGTGACCGGCTGGCTGCGCGAGGGCCGCTCGCCGACAGTGTTCGTGCACACGCCGGACAACGCGGACGCCCTCGAGCTGGCCCGCCGCTTCCACGACCAGGTCCGCGCGCGGGTGCCCGGGCTCGCGCCGCTGCCGGAACCGGAGCCGGTCGGCCCGGCCACGCTGTTCTGAGCGCCGGACGGGATCGCCCGGTCAGCCCGGACGGCCGCCCTCGGGCGGGGGCACCCGGTCGTCGTACACGCCGGACGGTCCCGCGTACCGCTCGCCGCGCAGGAACGGCAGCGGGTTCGGGGTGCAGCCGTGCAGGCCGAGCGTCTGCTGCTGCATCACCGGCGCCGGCCGGCCCCGCCCCGGGCAGCGTTCGTGACCGTGGCCGAGGCGGTGACCGACCTCGTGGTTGACCACGTACCGCCGGTACGCGGCGAGGTCGCTGCCGTAGGCCGGTGCGCCGCGCACCCAGCGGGCCACGTTCACCACCACCCGGCTCCCGTTACGGCAGGACGTGTACCGGTCCGGCCCGCCCTGGCACAGGTCGTCGCGCGTGCCGGGGGTGGCGAGGTGGACGGTGAAGTCGGCGGGTCCGCGTGCGCCGACGCGACGCAGGGTGAGCCGTCCGTCGGTCGTCCAGCCACCCGGGCCGGCGAGGATGGCGGTGACCTGCGCCGCGAACTCGGCCGCCGACAGGCCGGTGATGTCCCGCTCCACCGCCACCCGGTAGCGCATCAGGCGGCCCGTACCCCCGGAGCCGGCCGGCTCGGCGGCGGCGAACCGCCACTTGTTGTCGCCCTCGGCGGGATAGCCGATCGACGCCGGCCGGGCGCGGGCGGGCGCGGCCGTGGTCGCCACCGGTGTGACGGCGGGCGGGCCGGCCGGTGCGGTGGCGGGCTGGTCCGCCGCGGCCGGCACGCAGCCGGCCAGCAACGCCAGCAGGGTGATGGTCGCGCCGCCGCGCGTCCGGTCCACGGTCCCGGTCATCTCGTCTCCCCTCACCGCCCGGTCTCGGGCGCAGCGATGAGGACGGGTGATCCGTCGCGAAAGTTGGTCCGGCGAGGGCTCAACCTTTTGCCCGCCTCGCACGTCCTGGTCGAGGTGAGAGGTGCAGAGGGCCGGCATGGCCCGGGGTGATGCGGAGTTCGTCGAGTTCGCGCGGGCGTCCTCCGCGCGGCTGACGCACGCCGCCTTCCTCATGACCGGCAACCACCACCACGCCGAGGACGCCGCACAGACCGCGCTGGTGCGCACGTACGCGTCCTGGTCCCGGATCCGCAACGGCGACCCGTACGGATACGCCCGGTCGGTGCTGGTGAACCACCTCGTCGACACCTGGCGACGGCCGATCCGCGAATACCCGAGCGACGACCTGCCGGAGCGGCACGGCGGCGACCTGGCCGAGGAGGTGGCCACCCGGCGGTGGCTGGTCACCGCGCTCGGCACACTCACCGCGCGCGAACGCGCCGTCGTCGTCCTACGTCACTACTTCGACCTGCCGGAGGCCCAGGTGGCACGCGAACTCGACGTGTCGGTCGGCACCGTCAAGAGCACCGCGTCCCGGGCGCTGGAGAAGCTGCGCACCGCCGGGCTGGCCGCGCCGCGACCGCGGGAGACGTGCCGGTGACCGAGATGGACGAGCTACGCCGCGCGATGCGGGCGGCCGAGCGGGCCGACGGACTGGACATCGCCGACATCATGCGCCGGGGACGCCGGCTGCGCCGCCGCCGCCGGATCGGCGCCGGAATCGCGGCGGCGGCGGTGATCGCGGTGGTCGTCGGCGTCGACGCCGTGGCGACGCGGCCCGGCCCGCCGCACGCCCCGGCCGGGGAGCCGACCGCCGCCGCGCCCGCCCGCACGGCCTCACCCACGCCGACCGCCGAACCGACCGAGGCGCCGCCGCGACCGCTCGGGACCGTCGTGGGCAGCGGCATCCGGTACGGTGCCGACGAGCGTGTGTTCTTCATGGTCCCGCTCGACGTTCCGGAACTGCCGCGCGTGACGATCGGCCTGGTCGCCGGCCGGCGCACACCGGGCGGGCGCCTGACCTCCGACTTCCTGGTCAACGACGTGTCCGGCAGCGACCGCCGGTCGGGGTTCCACGAGATCGGGTACGACCAGCAGCGGGTGCCCGCCGACGCGCCGGTGCCGACGTTCGGCTACTTCGTCGGCCCGGCGGCACGCATCGTCGGGACGGTCGACGGCCGGCAGGTCGAGGCGAAGCTGGTCCGGTGGAGCGAGGACCCACAGGTGGTGATCTTCTGGTTCGACCCGAGGACGCTCACCCCCGGCACCCCCCTGGACGGCATCACCGCCCACGATCCCCAGAACCGCCGCCTGTAGTCCCCTCCGCCCCCCTCGCCCCGGTGATCAAGGAGCTTGCGGCGGGCAACGGCGGACCGGACTCCACCTCCCGACGATCTTGCACTTTCTGCCCGGGCAGGCCGGACATTCGCGACATCTGCTGGGCCACAAGTGCAAGATCGCGGAGAGCCGGAGAGCCGGAGGGCGGGACGGGTTCGGGAGGGGAGCGGGGTGGGTGTGAGGATCGGGGCATGCGTGCTGTGGTGTTCGAGCAGTTCGGGGTTCGGCCGGAGGTCCGGGAGGTGGACGATCCGGCGCCGGCGCCGGACGGGGTGGTCGTCCGGGTCGGCGCGACCGGCCTGTGCCGCAGTGACTGGCACGGCTGGCAGGGCCACGACCCGGACATCCGCCCGCCGCACGTGCCGGGGCACGAGTTCGCCGGTGTCGTCGTGGCTGTCGGCGCTGACGTACGCGGCTGGCGGTCCGGCGACCGGGTGACCGTGCCGTTCGTCTGCGCGTGCGGGCGGTGTCCCTCGTGCCTGGCCGGCGACCAGCAGGTCTGCGAGCGGCAGACCCAGCCGGGCTTCACCGGATGGGGCTCGTTCGCCGAGTTGGTCGCGGTGCGGCACGCCGACGTCAACCTGGTCCGGCTGCCGGACGAGCTGGACGAGACGGCCGCCGCCGCGCTCGGCTGCCGGTTCGCCACCGCGTTCCGGGCGGTCGTCGCGCAGGGCCGCGTGGCGGCGGGCGAGTGGGTGGCGGTGCACGGCTGCGGGGGCGTCGGCCTGTCCGCCGTCATGGTCGCGGCGGCGAGCGGCGCGCGGGTGGTGGCCGTGGACGTCTCGCCCGCCGCGCTGGAGCTGGCCCGCCGCAGCGGCGCCGCGGTCTGCCTGGACGCGAGCGCGCTCGACGGTCCGGGCGAGGTGGCCGCCGCGATCCGGGACGCCACCGGAGGGGGCGCCCATCTCTCGCTGGACGCGCTGGGCAGTCACGCCACCTGCGTGGCGTCGATCGAGGGCCTGCGCCGGCGCGGCCGGCACGTGCAGGTCGGGCTGCTGCCCGCAGCGCGGGGCCGGCCCGCGCTGCCGATGGACCTGGTGATCGCGTACGAGCTGGAGCTGCGGGGCAGCCACGGCATGCCGGCGCACGCGTACCCGGAGATGCTGCGGCTGGTCACCGCCGGGGTGCTGCGCCCCGCCGAGCTGGTCACCCGCACCATCGACCTGGCCGCCGTGCCGGAGGCACTCGCCACGATGGACCACCCGGCCGGCGCCGGGATGTGCCTGATCCGGCCCTGAGCCAGAGCGGGCCGGCCCGGCGCCGGGAGGACCCGGCGCGGACCGGCCCGCGATGCCCGCCCGTCAGTCGGTGACGGTCACCGTGACGGTACGCGGCGGCTGCTGGTACTGCCCGCGGTTGTCCATGCCGCGGATCGTCACCGTGTACGTGCCGGCCGGGATCACCGGCGACGTGTACGCGAAGTTCGACCCCGGCGATCCCGGGCTGGTGAGGAACGTGGCGATCCACGGCCAGCCGGTCGGCGCGCCCGCCCGGCCGAACGTGCCGGCGGAATTCATGCCCTGACCGGCGCTGTTGCCGATCTGCACCTCGACCTTCTGCATCCCGCCGTCGTCCACCGCCCGGCCGGTGATCACGATCCGGCCGCCGGTGTACGCCTGACCCTCGACCGGCGTGATGCTCGGCTCCAGCGTCGGGTCGGTGTCACCCGGGTAGACGAGGTAGCGGGCGGTGGCGCCGCTTGTCGAGTTGTCCTGCTGGCCCGCGGTGTCCACGGCCCACGCCTCCACGCTGTACGTGCCCCGCGCGGGCAGGTTGATCGAGAGCGTGAACGGGGTGCTCGTCGCACCGGGCGAGGCGAGCGTGGCGTCGACGGTGGCGAACGCGGCGGCCATGGTGCCGTTGGGCTGCACGTACCGGCCGGTGTCCAGGTCGCGCAGTGCGATCCGGACCGCCCGGACGCCCTTGTCGTCGGTGGCGGTGCCGGTCAGGTCCAGGTGCAGCTGGTCGATGTCCTGGTTGGTGCCGGTGAAGCTGAGCAGCCCGTTCGGGAAGGCGTCGCCGGGCACCTGGGCGGTGACCGTGAGCCGGCCCATGTTGTTGCTGGACGTGGTCAGGCCGAGCTTGTCGGTCGCCCGTACCCGGAAGTCGTAGACACCGGGGGTGAGCGGCACCGTGGTGAACGACCAGTCGAACGTCGCGGCGTCGAGGTTGGCCGGCGAGATCCGGTGGTAGCCGGCGATCGAGTCGGCGCCCCACGTGCCGTCGCTGGCGAGGGCCTCGCGGGTGGTGTTGTTGCGCAGGTAGATCTCGACCGACTTCAGGGCGTCGTCGTCACGCGCCGTACCGGAGAACGTGACGGTGCCGCCGGGCGCGACGGTGAACGGCGCGGCGTTGCCCGGCGGGGTCATCGCCACCGGCGAGGTGATCGCCACGGTCGGCGGTACGCCGGTGGCCGAGACGGTCCAGTCCCGGTTGTCGCCGCGCAGGTCACTCTGGCCGGTCGTGTCGACGGCGGTGGCGGTCATCTTCCACTGGCCCTCGGTCGGCAGGGTGACCTCGTACTGCCAGGTGGTGGACGTCGCGCCGATCACGTCCGGCTCGCCCCGGAAGGTGTTGTAGACGGCGGCGACGGTGCCGTCGTCCTGGAGGTACCTGTTGTCCAGGGTGCGGAACGAGTAGATCAGCGAGTTGACGCCCTTGTCGTCGGTGGCGGTGCCGGAGGCCACGAACGTCTGCGTGGCGACCAGGCCCGCCGACGGCGAGCTGATCCGGGTCGTCGGCGGCAGGTCGTCGAAGCGGAACGCCTCGATCTTCTTGACCGCCTTGGTGGTGTCGCCGGCCCCGTTACGGTCGAACGTCTTGGCCTGCAACTGGTAGACCCCGGCCGGCAGCGTCACCGGCAGGCTCCACGTGGTGGAGGTCGCGTTCGGCGCGGCCACAGTCGTGTTGATCGCCTTGAACGCGCCCCAGGTGGTCAGGTCGGCCTGGAGGTACTTGCCGCTGTTGCGATCCTGGATCTCCAGCTGGACCCGGGCCACGCCGGCCGGGGCGAGCGCCTGGCCGCTGATGGTGAACGACTCGCCGGCCGGCTTCACCGCGCCCTCGATCGGCGTGGTGACAGTGGTGTCCAGCGGCGCCGGCGCGGGCTCCTTGGAGAGGTCGAAGAAGGCCACCCGGCCGGTGGTCTTGCCGCCCTTGACGTTGCCGTCGCCGCCGACGAGCAGGCCGCGCGAGGTGGCGAGCATCGCCTTCTCGCCCTCGTAGGAGTTGGAGCCGGGGTTCCACTCCAGCGCGGTGCCGGTGAGCGGGTCGAGCGCGCCGAGGTGGTCGCGGCGGACCACCTGGTCGCCGAGGCCGTAGCCGCTGAGCCCCTGGCCGGTGCCGTAGCCGACGTTGTCCAGGCCGGGCCACGGCACGTTCGAGGTGGGCGACTCCTGCCAGCTGAAGTGCCCGCCGACGTAGACGGCGGTGTCGGTGATCGCCACCGAGTAGATGCTGTCGAAGTGCCGGGAGATCCAGAGCGGCTCGACGTTGTCGTTACCGGTCAGCGGATACGCGATGGCGGTGTCGTTGATCGGCGGACGGTCGCCGCCGGAGCCGCTGGTGACGACGAAGTACGAGTCGTCCGGCGCGATGTCGCCGGCGAAGACCCGCTGGATGCCGCCGACGAAGGAGAGGTTGTCCTCCCACAGCCGGGTACGCCACGGCAGCAGCGCCTTGCCGGCCGTACCGATGAGGGCGACGCCGTAGCGGTCCTGGCCGGCGATCTGGCGGCCCGTGTGCACGACCAGCAGCTTGCTGCGGTCGTGGGTGAGCTTGAGCTGCTGCACGGTGAGCATGCCGCCGACGCCGATGCCGCCGGTGAGCGGCAGGTCGAAGCCGGTGTCGACGGCGCCGGTGGTGGGGTTGAGCGCGGCCAGGCCGCTGCGGCTGACCCCGTTGACGGTGGCGAACTGGCCGCCCACGTAGACGGCGTTGCCGCTGACCGCGAGGGCGGTGGCCCGCGCGTTCGCGGTGGCGGTGAACGCGGCGACCGGCGCGCCGGTGGCCGGGTTCAGCCGGGCGATCTTGCGCTTGGCCACGCCGTTGATCGTGTTGAACGAGCCGGCGATGTAGAGCGACGACCCGTCCGGCGACGCCTCCACCGCGGCGACCGCGCCGTCGATGACCGGCTTGAACCCGGTGTCCACCTTGCCGGTGTCCAGGTTGTACGACGCCAGGGACTTCTGCGCGATCGCGGACCCGCCGACGTTCGCGATCGAGGTGAACGTGCCGGCGATGAAGACGCGGTTGCCGATCACCTCGATGTCGGTGATCTCGCCGTTGGTGATCCGCGGCGTGTCGGTGCGGGGCGTGGTCGGCATCAGCCGGGTGTCCCCGGGGGTGACCAGCGCACGGGTCGCGGTGGTACGCGCGGCGCCGAGCGCGGCGCTGCCGCCCGTCGCCTGGGCGCCGGTCTGGCCGGCCACGCCGGCGTCCCGCACGACGACGGTGCCGGCCAGCGCCGGTACTCCCGCCACCACGACCGCGCCGGCGGCGACCACCGACATCGCGCGAAGCCAAACTCGCATCGAGTCAACTCTCCCTGTCCGCCGGGACGGCCCTCCCGGGTGATTCCCGAGTCCCCTCCGTCCGCGTGCCGGACGTCACCGTAGGAGGCAGAGACCTCTCGCGATACACGCCGCACCGGTAATCGACCGGTCGCCATCAATTCCGGCCACATCGGTGGCCCGCCTCCACCGATCGTGTCACCCGTCCGGCCGTCCGGCCGCCGCGCTCAGGGCGCCTCGCTGCCGCACCCGGCGCCCCCGAACGGCGGCGCGAAGTGCCAGTGGAGCTGCCACCGGAACTCGCGGCCGGTAGAAGTCAGTCGCCCCGTACCCGGGGTTGGCGGTGGTCGGTCAGCCGCAGGCCGACGCCGCGTACCGCCGCGATGGTGACGCCGGTGCCCAGCTCGTCGAGCTTACGGCGCAACCGCTTCACCAGGGACTGCACGTCGGCCCGGCCGTGCGTCGGCGCGTCGCGCCAGACCGCCCGGTGCAGCTCGGCGTAGGTCCACACCCGTGCCGGCTCGGCGGTCAGGCAGGTCAGCAGGTCACGCTCCAGCCGGGTCAGGGCGGTCTCCCGGTCACCCCACCGGGCTGTCGACCGGGCCGCGTCGATCACCAGCGCGCCGTCCGGCGCAGGCCCGGCCGGGGGTACGGGCCGAGCCGGCGCGTCGGCCGGGGCCGGCGCATCCGTCATGATCAGCTCGCGCAGCTCGTCCAGATCGGTGACCATCAGAAGAGGCGCCACGCCGTCCAGCAGCTCGGTCAGCCGCAGCCGTTCGGCGGACGACGGCGTCACGCCGATGACGAGCGAGAAGGGCCGCTCCGGCGGGTCGGTGCCGGAGTCAGCCGCGTTCGTGCCGTCAGTCGTCACCGCGCCCCCACCGTGACAGAAACTGTCAACAGGCCACCCGATCCGGGGGCCTGTTGGTGACATGTTGCTTACGTACGGTCATTGATCGCTCGTCACTGTCGATCATAGTGTCCACTCAGGCGTCCGGCGCAGACCCGCACGGACGCCTAGGGGGCCTGGGGGGTTCTTGCAACACCGGTGCGACCAGTCGGGAGAGTTCGTCTCCTGGCCCTTCTGCCATGGCTCGATCATCAGCGGGTCATCGGAGTAGGAGGCAGCACCGAATGCTGAGACGTTCACACAGATGGGGCCCGGCCCGGCGGCTGGTGAGCGCGGGCGCCGTCCTGGTGCTCGCCGCCACCGCGCTGGCCGCCACCGGCACGGCGGCGCAGGCGGAGACAGGCGCCGGCGCGTCGGCCGGCGACAAGATCCGCCCGGAGCTCACCCGTGCGCTCCAGGGCAAGAGCGAGGGCGACTTCTGGATCCACTTCGGCGCCAAGGCGGACCTGAGCAAGGCCGCCGCGATCAAGGACTGGAACGAGCGCGGGGCCCTCGTCGCGGCGGCGCTGAAGAAGACCGCAGCCGACAGCCAGTCGAAGATCCGCGCCGAGCTGGACCGCTCGGGCACGAAGTACCAGACCTTCTGGGCGACGAACGCCATCAAGGTCACCGACGGCTCGCTGACCATGGCGCAGAACTTCGCCGCCCACTCCGAGGTGGACGGCCTGTACGCGCCGGTGGAGTACAAGCTGCCGGAGACCACCCCGGGTACCGACGAGAAGTCGGCGAACGCCCTGGAGTGGGGCATCGCCAACATCAACGCCGACGACGTCTGGTCCCAGTACGGCGTCAAGGGCGCCGGGATCACCGTGGCCAGCATCGACAGCGGCGTCCAGTTCGACCACCCGGCGCTGGTGAACGCCTACCGCGGCAACAACGGTGACGGCACCTTCGACCACGACTACAACTGGTTCGACGCGGCCGGCGAGTGCGCCACCGCGCCGTGCGACTCCGACGGCCACGGCACCCACACCATGGGCACCATGGCCGGCGCCGACGGGGCCAACCAGATCGGTGTCGCCCCCGAGGTCAAGTGGATCGCCGCGAACGGGTGCTGCCCGTCCGACGCCGCGCTGATCAACTCGGGCCAGTGGATGCTGGAGCCCACCGACCTCAACGGGCAGAACCCGGACGCCAGCAAGCGGCCGAACATCATCAACAACTCGTGGGGCACCACGACGCCGTCCAACGAGCCGTTCATGGAGGACGTCACGAACGCCTGGACCGCCTCGGGCATCTTCGGCGTCTGGTCCAACGGCAACAACGGCCCGTCCTGCCAGACCAGCGGCTCACCGGGCAGCCTGGGAAGCAATTACTCGACCGGTGCGTACGACATCAACAACAACATCGCCAGCTTCTCGTCCCGGGGCACCGGGCAGAGCGGCGAGATCAAGCCGAACATCTCGGCGCCGGGCGTCAACGTCCGCTCCAGCGTGCCGAACGACACCTACGCCACCGCCAGCGGCACCTCGATGGCGGCACCGCACCTGGCCGGTGCGATCGCGCTGCTCTGGTCCGCGGCACCGAGCCTGGTCGGTGACATCACGGCGACCCGCGCGTTGCTCAACGACACCGCCGTGGACAAGGCCGACACGCAGTGCGGTGGCACCGCAGACGACAACAACGTGTACGGCGAGGGCCGGCTGGACGCGCTCGCACTGCTCGCCGCCGCGCCGATCGGCGACAACGGCACGCTGGCCGGCAAGGTCACCGACGCCCGCAGCGGCGCCGCCATCGCCGGCGCGACAGTCACCCTGACCGGCGCGGCGGACCGTACGCTGACCACCGGCGCGGACGGCGTCTACTCCTCGCTCCTGCCGGCGGGCGACTACCAGGTGGTCGTCTCGGCGTACGGGTACGCCAGCCGCACGTTGTCCGCGACTGTCACCGCGAACACCACGACCACGCTCGACGTGGCGCTCAGCGCGGTACCGAGCGTGACGGTCAGCGGGCAGGTCACCGACGGGTCCGGGCACGGCTGGCCGCTGTACGCGAAGGTGAGCGTCGAGGGCACGCCGATCTCCGACTACACCACGCCGGCGACCGGCCGCTACAGCCTGTCGCTGCCGTCCGGGACGACCTACCGGCTCACCGTCGAGCCGCAGTACGCCGGCTACCTGACCACCACCAAGGAGGTCACCGTCGGCGCGGCAAACGTCACCGCCAACATCGCGGTGCAGGCGGACCCGGAGGCGTGCGCCACAGCCCCCGGCTACACCGTCAGCTCCGACGGTGAGTACGAGACGTTCGACGGCACCGATGTGCCGGACGGCTGGACCGTGGTGGACAACGCCGGCACCGGCCAGGTCTGGGAGTTCACCGACACCGGTGAACGCGGCAACCGGACCGGCGGCAGCGGCAACCTCGCCGTCATCGACAGCGACAACTACGGCAGCGGCGGGCGGCAGGACACGTCGCTGGTCAGCCCGGTGGTCGACCTGACCGGCGTGACCGCGCCGGTGGTCCGGTTCAACCAGGACTACAACTGGCTCAACAGCGACCGCGCGGACGTCGACCTGAGCCTGGACGGCGGCACCACCTGGAGCAACGTGCTCCGGCAGGCCACCGACGTACGCGGACCCCGGGTGACCGAGGTGCCGATCCCGCAGGCGGCCGGCCAGTCGCAGGTGCAGGTGCGCTTCCACTACTACGAGGCGAGCTGGGAATGGTGGTGGCAGGTCGACAACGTCCTCATCGGCAGCAAGCTCGTCTGCAAGCCGGTCAAGGGCGGCCTGGTCCTCGGCCACGTCCGGGACAAGAACGACAACGGCTACGTCAACGGCGCGACGGTGACCAGTAAGGACAACCCGGCGGACAAGGCCACCACGGTCGCCACGCCGGACGATCCCGAGCTGCCCGACGGCTTCTACTGGATGTTCTCGTCGCTGACCGGGACACACCCGTTCACCGCCAGCGCCGGCAACTACGTGAGCCAGACCAAGCAGGTCACTGTCGAGGAGGACTGGGCGACCGCGGCCAACTTCCAGCTCGCCGCCGGCCGGCTGTCGGTGAAGCCGACTTCGATCACCGGCACGGTCCGGATGCCCAGCGGGAAGGTCAGCAAGACCTTCACCGTCACCAACACCGGCGGCGCACCGGTCACCGCCGAGTTCAGTGAGCGCGACGGCGGGTTCGTGCTGCAACGGGCCGACGGCTCCCGGCTGTCCGAGCAGGCGATGCTCGGCTCCACTGGCGCGCCGGTGCAACGGCTGAACGTCGCCACGTCGTTCGCGGCGCGCTCGTCGGGCAAGTCGTCGAACGCGACCGTCGCGGCCGCACCGCAGGCGGATCCGTGGACCACCATCCCGGGCTACCCGGCGAACGTGATGGACAACCGGGTCGTCAACGTCGACGGCGTCGTCTACTCCATCGCCGGTGGTGACGGCACCACGTCGAGCGCCAAGAACTACAAGTACGACCCGATCGCCCAGGCGTGGACCGGGATCGCCGACCTGCCCGGCGCGCGTAACGCCATGACCGTCGGCGTGCTCGACGGCAAGATCATCGCTACCGGTGGCTGGGGTGCCGCCGGTCCGGACGTCGCCACCTTCTCGTACGACCCGGCGGCGAACACCTGGACCCGCAAGGCCGACAACCCGGCGCCGCGCTCGGCGGCCGGCCAGGCGGTCGCGGGCGGCAAGCTGTACGCGATCGGTGGCTGCACCACCGCGAGCTGCACGCCGATGTCGAACTCGGTGGTCCGGTACGACCCGGGCGCGAACACCTGGGAGACGCTGCCGGCGTACCCGAAGTCCGTGGCGTTCCTGTCCTGCGGCGGGATCGACGGCACCGTCTACTGCACCGGCGGTAACGACGGGTCGGTGTCGCAGAAGGTCGGTTACGCCTTCGACCCGGGTGCCAACGCGTGGACCGCCATCCCGGACGCGCCGGCCGACAGCTGGGCCGCCTCGTACGCGGTGGCGAACGGCAAGCTCCTGGTCGTCGGCGGGTCGCAGGGCGGCGCCATCACCAACGCCGGCTTCGCCTTCGACCCGGCGACCAACTCGTGGGCCAACCTGCCCAACGCCAACGCCCCCCGCTACCGGGGTGGCGCGGCCTGCGGGTTCTACAAGATCGGCGGTTCGTCGGGCGGCTTCACGGCCACCAAGGACAGCGAGGTCCTGCCCGGCTTCGGCGAGTGCGCCGAGGGTGGGGCCGACGTGAGCTGGCTGACCGTCGACAAGTCGAAGGTCACGCTGGCGCCGGGTGAGACGGTCACAGTCACTGTCGGCATGACCGCGAGCGTGGACCAGCCGGGCACGTACTCCGCGTCCGTGGTGATCAAGGAGGACACCCCGTACACGGTGGAGCCGGTGGCGGTGACCATGATCGCGCAGCCGCCGACCACCTGGGGCAAGCTGTCCGGCACGGTCTCCGGCAAGAGCTGCCAGGGCGCCACCGCGCCGCTGGCGGGCGTGACGGTGCAGGTCGACTCCTGGGCGAGTTCGTACACCTTCACCACCGACGCCCAGGGCCGGTACGCCTACTGGATGGACCGGCGCAACAACCCGCTGACGCTGATCGTCGCCAAGGACGGCTGGAAGCCCCAGACGCGCCAGACGAAGATCAACAGCAGCACGCCCACGGTAGAGGACTTCACCCTCTCCCCCACCCGCTGCTGACCCAGCACCCGACAAGGACGGCCCGCCCGGTGCACGCACCGGGCGGGCCGTCCCATGTCCACCCCCTTTCCCGCCGATCTCGCACTTGCCGCCCCGGCAAGGGCACACAAAAGCCCCACCCGAGGGGCCGGAACTGCAAGATCGACGGCGCGAGCGGGTGGGGCGGGGAAGGGCGGGGCGGGGTTAGGGGGTGAGACGGAAACCCACGCCTCTTACGGCGTGGATTTCGGCGGGGGCGTCGAGGCGGCCCAGCTTACGGCGTAGACGGCGGACCACCGAGTGCATGTCCGAGCCCCGTCCGAGGTGGTCGTTGCCCCAGACGGCGCGGTGCAGCCGGGCGTACGTCCACACCTGGCCGGGCGTGTCGGTGAGGCAGACAAGCAGGTCGTGCTCCAGCGGCGTCAACCCGATCTCCCGCTCCCGCCAGCGCAGCACCCGCCGGTCGGAGTCGACCGCGAGCTCCCGCCGGGGCGGCTCGGCCGGCGCCTCGTCATCCACGGGCGGGTGCGGCGCCACGGCGAGCGCCGGCCGGCGCACCATGTCGAGGAAGCGGCGGGCCTGATGGGCGCTGGACACGATCAGGAACGACTCGGTGCCGCCGAGCAGTTGGGCGAGCTGCCGGCGCTCGGCCGACGAGGTCGCGATGCCGATGACCAAGGACGGGATCCCTGTCATCCGTTCCCACCTTTCCGGCAGGTTGAACCACAACGCCGGGCGGTCGCCAGGCACGGCGATGCGGAGGCACCTGGCTTGCGGAGTTCGACCCGAGGGATGCGGGAGCTGCGGTTTCGTGAGGCTTCGGGGTGAACTACCGGGATCATATAGCCGGGCACCGATGATTGGTATAGCAGTTAACGTCTATGTAACTGCGTGCGACAAGGTGTTCGAGGCGCATTGCGCCGACGCGCGCGTACCGATGAGAGCCGGGACGTACGGCGGTCCAATGCCTGTGATCACCCACCTGCTCCGCCTGGCCGACGGGACGCCGACCCGCGCGGAGATCGCGGCCCGCTGCGCCGAACTGGCCGAGGCGCTGCGCGGCCGCGACCGGGGCGTGGTGGTGTGCGACGTGTCCGCGGTGACCGCGCCCGACCTCGTCACGGTCGAGGTGCTGGCGCGGCTACGCCTGACCGCCCGGCGGTTCGGCTGGCGGCTCGAGGTACGCGGCGCGTGCGAAGGCCTACGCGAACTGGCCGGCCTGCTCGGGCTGGCCGGCGTCCTCCTCCAGCCGGGCGGGCAGCCCGAACAGCGGGAACAGCCGGTCGACGTCGTGGAAGTTGTTGAGCGACGTGATCCGCCCCCGGGAGACGCCGATCACGATCAACGCCCACGGCACATGACCTGAGCCGTCGGGGTCGCACCGGTACTGGCCGAACGCCGGCATGCCGTTGGCGGCCGTCGGCACCAGCCGGGAGCCGCGGCAGCCGCTGCCGGTGCCGGCCATCCACGCGGCGATGTGCTCGGGACCGCGCAGCCACAGCGGCAGCGGCGGCATCGACAGCGTCGCGTCCTCGTGCAGCAACGCGGTGAGCGCCGCCAGGTCGTACGCCTCGAAGGCGCGCACGTAGCGGGCGAGCAGGGCCTGCTGCTCGCTGTCGAGCGGACGGCGCACCTCGGCCCCGGTGTCGGCCGAGGCGAGCGTGGCGCGCGCCCGTTGCAGCGCGCTGTTGACGCTCGCCACCGACGTGTCCAGCAGTTCGGCGGCCTCCTGGGCCGACCAGGCCAGCACCTCGCGCAGGATCAGCACGGCCCGCTGTTTCGGCGGCAGGTGCTGCAACGCAGCGACGAACGCCAGCCGGACCGACTCCCGGCCGGCGACCACCTCGGCCGGGTCGGCGGCCTCGGGCAGCACCCGGTCGTCGGGCGCCGGACCGAGCCAGATCTGCTCCGGGCGCGGCTCGCCGGGATGGGTGGCGGCGCCGACGCCCGCCGGACCGAGGTCCATCGGCCGGATCCGGCGCTGCGCGCTCGTGGACATGGTGAGGCAGACGTTCGTGGCGATCCGGTAGAGCCAGGTCCGCAGGGCGGACCGCCCCTCGAACTTGTCGAAATTGCGCCAGGCCCGGACGAACGTGTCCTGCACGGCGTCCTCGGCCTCGAAGGCCGAACCCAGCATCCGGTAGCAGTAGCCGGTCAACTCCGACCGGTACGCCTCGAGTTGCGCCTCGACGGGAACACTCGCCACCTCGCTCACCTCGCCGAACCTAGCCCACATGCAGCGACAATGCGAGCACGTTCGATCCCGCGCCGATGATTCCGTGCCGCCCGCCCGGTCCACCAGCCGTCAGGTCACCACGTCCGAGGAGCACCGATGACCACAGCGCAGCGCGACGAGACCCACGCCCCCGGGCGGTACGCCGACGTCAACGGCGTCCACCTCTACTACGAGACGCACGGCGAAGGCCGGCCGATGATCCTGCTGCACGGCGGCCTCACCTCGGGTGAGATGTTCGCGCCGATCCTGCCCGCGCTCACCGCGCGGCACCAGGTGATCCTGGTGGATCTCCAGGGGCACGGCCGCACCGCCGACGTGGACCGTCCGCTCGACATGGCGCTGATGGCCGACGACGTGGCCGCGCTGATCGACCACCTCGGGCTGGACCGGCCGGACGTGGTCGGCTTCTCCCTAGGCGGCGGCGTCGCGCTGCACACCGGGTTCCGGCACCCGGAGAAGATCGGCCGGCTGGTCGCCGCGTCCGCGCACATCCGCCGCGACGCCGTGTACCCGGAACTGCTGGCGCAGCAGGGCCAGGTCGGCGCCGCGGCGGCCGAGTACATGAAGGACACCCCGATGTACGAGCTGTACCAGCGGGTCGCGCCCCGTCCGGAGGACTTCCCCCGGCTGCTCGACAAGATCGGCGAGGCGATGCGGACGGACTTCGACTTCACCGAGCAGGTCCGGGCCCTGCGGGTGCCGACGCTGGTGGTGGCCGCCGATGCGGACATGGCCCCGCCGAGCCACTTCGTCGAGGTGTTCGGGCTGCTCGACGGCGGCCGGCGCGACGGCGGCTGGACGGGCGAGGGCCGTCCGGCGGGCGGGCACGCGCTGGCGATCCTGCCCGGCCTGACCCACTACGACATCGACCAGTCGCCGCTGTTCGCCGCGGTCACCCTGGACTTCCTCGACCGCTGACGCCGGCCCCGCGCGGTTGCCGCGTCCCGTCCCGGGGTACCGCTTGCGCAGAAGCACCGGTGAGGAGGACGAGATGACCGACCCCAGGTACGCACCGATCGGGCTGGCCACTGCCGGGCAGCTGGTCCCCGACGACGGGGAGACCGGCGGCGGTGAGGTCGTCGGCGCTGACGACGCGGCTGCCGACGCCGCCCGCGCCGGCGCCGACGTGGACCTGTCCCGGGCCGACCGGGACAGCGACGGCACCCCGGTGGGCGCCGCCGACGCCGAGGCCGACCGCCGGCGCGCGGCAGGCGAGTGACGCTCTCCGCCCCGCCACCCGTACGACGGTGGCGGGGCGGAGCCGTCCTCAGCCGTCGACCGGCAGCTCCACGTCGGGCAGGTGCCCGAGCGCCCGGATCGCGGTGACCGCGGCGTACCCGTCGGCCAGCCAGGCGATGTCGGTGCCGGGGACCGCGCGGACCGCGTTCTCCTCCACCGCCGTACGCACGAAGCCCTCGCCGCGCTCGGCGACCGACACCTGCACCTGACCGAACGGCGCCAGGGTCGCCCGGCGCAGCCCGGCCACCTGGGCAGCCGGCAGGTCGGGCACGTTGAGGTTGAGCACCGTGCCCGGGGCCGCGTCGGCCAGCCAGGGCAACAGCGTCCCGGCCAGCTCGGCGGCGCTCGACCAGTGGCGGGACTCGTCGTCCACGCTGTCCAGCACCGCGATCGCCGCACCGCCGCTACCGGCGCTCGCCACCGCCGCGGTGAGCACGTCGAGCGACACGGCGAGCGCGCGGATGCCGTTGTTCCCGGCGGTCAGCGCCGCGCCGACGGTGCCGGAGTGCAGCACCGCGTGGCCCGCGTTGGCGCCCCGGTTGATGCCGGACAGCAGCAGGTCCGGCACCGGCCCGAACACGCCGAGCCCGGCCAGCACCGCGATGTACGCCGGGGAGGCGGCCACCGCGTACGCGGGCACGCCGGGCAGCCCGTCCAGCTCGGTCTCGCGGAACACCACCCGTCCGTCCTCGGTCACCGCGGACAGTGCCGCGCTCATCCCGCTCGCCTCGTGCCGCGGCGCGGCGACCACCACGTCCAGCCCGCGTTCGTACGCGGCGCGGGCAAGCGCGCGGATGCCGGGGGCGTGCACGCCGTCGTCGTTGGTCACCAGCACCCGGGGTCGCCGGTCAGCTGTCATCGTCACCACCGTCCAGCGGGGTCAGCCGTACCCGGCCGGCCAGCTCGCGTACCGCCTCGGCCCGGCCGGTGCCGAGGCCGTGCCGGGTCACGTTCAGCGCTCCGGCGGCGGCGCCGACGTGCAGCGCCTCCCGCAGGTCTCCGCCCCGGGCCAGCACCGCCGCCACCCCGGCGGTCATCGAGTCACCGGCGCCCCGGTGGTCGGCCAGCTCCAGCGGCGGGGCGTGCACCAGCAGCGGCTCGCCGTCCTCCGGCAGCGCCAGCGCGGGCTCCCCGGCCCGGCTGATCAGCACCGTACGCGCGCCGCGCTCCTGACACCGGCGGCCGGCGTCGCGCAGCTCCTCCACGCTGTCGTCCTTCGCCAGTCCGTCGTCGAGCAGTTCCTCGTGGCTGACCTTCAGCACGCTCACCCCGCCGTCGAGCACCGCCTCCAGGTACGGCCCGGACAGGTCCGCCACCACAGTTCCGCCGTTGGCGCTCAGGTCGGAGGCGAGCCGGCGGTAGATGTCCGGGTCCACCACCTGCGGGTCGGCCGGCCCGCTGAGCACGCTGACCGGTGCGCGCAGCCCTTCGGTGAGCGTCACCGTGTACAGCTCGTCGATGTCGTGCCGCACCATGGGCGCGCCCGGGTGCTCGGCGATCTCGGTCCGCTCGCCGTCGCGCCGGTCGTGCACGTACCAGCCGGTGCCGGACTCCCGCCGCACCACCCGTACCGTGACGTCCTCGTCGTCGAGCAGCTTGCGGACCGCGTCGCCGACCTCGCCGCCGAGGCCCACACACATGGTCACCGGCACACCGAGCGCGGCGATCATCCGGGTCTGCCACACCCCCTGCCCACCGGGGTGCAGATGCAGCTCGGACGCGTCGCCCTGCTGCTCGATCGTCACCGTCAACAGCGGCGCCGGGGCGAACACCATCACCTTCTGGTCCATCCGCCAGTGTTGCCCGCTGACCGGCCCGGTAATCACCCAGGTCAGCGCGGGCGTGCGGCGGCACGGCGACGCCGCAGGTACGGCAGCGCGAACAGGTAGAGGCCGCTGATCAGGAGCAGGGCGAGCGGGAGCAGCGGCACGTAGGAGACCCACACGATCGGGTCCTTCTGGGCCAGCGCCACGAACGTGACCACGACGGTCACGGTGAAGGCGACGGAGAACCAGCGGTGCAACTGGCGGATGCGCGTGTCCATCGGTCGACGACCTTTCCCGGTGGCCGCCCCGGCGGGTGGCCCGTGCCGGCAACGCTAGGTCCGCCCGCCCGCGCGATGCTTCTCGATTCCTGACCGGTACACGCTGTCGCGCCGCGCGTGGGACGGATTGACCGGTCGCCCTACCCTGCCGACAAGAGCAGCCGATGCCACGGGGGCAGGCATGCAGATCATCGAACACAGCATCATCGGCACCCGCTCCGCCGTGCTCCGTCTACGCCGGCCCGGCAGCCGGTTGGAGTTCCTGGTGTTCCCGATGCTCCACGTGGCGAGCCCGGGGTTCTACGCGGCGGTCACGAAACGGCTCCGCGAATGCGACCTGCTCGTCGTCGAGGGCGTCAGCGGCCGCTCGGTGGTCGGCTCGGCGTTGACACTCACCTACCGGGCCATGCCGGCCAACCGGCGCTCCGGCCTGGTGACAGACCCCATTCCGTACGCGTCTCTCGGGGTCGAGGTGCTCAACCCGGACGTGTCGGCGGAGGAGTTCAGCAAGAGCTGGCGGACGATGCCGCTGCGGTTGCGCCTCCAGATGTGGCTGGTGATCCCGTTCGTGACGGTGATGCAGTTCTTCGGCGGCACCCGGCGTCTGCTCTCACCAGAGATCGAGATGAACGACCTGCTGTCGGCCACCGACGAGCGGTACGCCGACCACGAGTTCACCGAGCACGCCGAGCGCGCGTTCGGCGGCGAACGCGACGAGCGGCTGCTCGCCGAGTTGTCCGAGCTGATCCGTGCCCGGTCGGCGGAACGCATCGACGTGGCTGTCGTGTACGGCGCCGGGCACGTACCGGCGATCGTGCGCGGGCTCTTCGAGCTGCATGGATACCGTCCACGCGCCGCCGAATGGCTGACCGTCCTGGAACGGTGACCACCTCGCTCGGGCGGCGTGGCCCCGCATGCGAACCCGCTCAGTCAGCGGCCAGCTCGGGCCGATGCTCCTTGATCCATTTCCGCACATCCGACTTCAGCCAGACCTTGCCCTGCACCAGGTCGGCCACCGGCTCCGGGAAGTTGCGGTGACTGGTGATCACGTAGACGCGCTGCTTGCTGATGCCACCCAGCATCACGCGGATCTCGGCTGCGCCCACCAGCTCCATAAGCCGGACGCTAGACAGTTGCCCCGGCTCCTTGACTCAGGTCAACGCCTCGGTCACCGTATGGGGTATGCCGACTTCCTCGCCGACACAGGGCCGCCCACCCAGAGCGATCCGGCCCCACGTGGCGATCCGGCCGCTGTGGCTGTGCCGGGTCTGCGCCGGGCCGTGGCCGTGTCAGCCCGCGCGCCTGTTGTTGCTGCTGGAGTACCGGCGCGACCGGGTGGCACTGTCGATCTACATGGCCGGCTGCCTGTTCGACGCCGCCGCGGATCTGCTGAGACTCAACCCCGCTCCGGGCCTCCCCCCGACGAACTGTTCCACCGGTTCGTCGCGTGGACGAGACACTCCTGACCGGACGGGTCACTCCCGTCCCGCCGTGCCCGCGGACCAGTGGTCCACCCGCATCCGCGGCGACGGCGGGCTCGCCGTGTCGGAGCGCCGCACGAACCCGGCGACCGCGAGCGCGCTCATCGTGGTGGCCACGGCGGCGGCGAGCACCAGGAGGGTGGTCTCCACCTGCACCGTCCGCATGTACTCGCCGCCCTCGGCGGTGGCGGACGCGTAGCGCACGACCGCGAGCGGGTTGAGCAGCACCGCCGCGATCCCGGCCACCCACGCCGCCGCCGGTAGCCGCTCGGCGTCGGAGCCGGTGACCCGCCGGGCCGCCCACCCACCGAGGGCCGCGAACGTGACGAGCAGCGTGACCGTCAGCAGCCAGAGCACGGCGGGCAGCAGGTCACGCAGGGGCACCACGGCGTCGAGCAACTCCACCAGGAAACCGGAGCCGTCGTGGGTCACCAGGCCGATCCGGTGGCTGTAGGCGGCGAGCGCGACGAGCGTGCAGCCGATGTGAACGGTCATCAGGGCGACGAGGGCGGACAGTGCAGCGCGGCGGGCGGACACCGGGCCGAGGTTACCGCCCACCCGGTGCGGCGGTGGACCGGCGACGTGCCTGCGCCGGGACGGTCAGACACTCAGGGCCAGGTCGGCCACCTCGGCGGCGCAGCCCCAGGACAGCGTCACCCCGGCACCGCCGTGCCCGTACGCGTGCACCAAGCGCCCGTCGGCGGCGTCCACCTCGACCCGGGGGCCGCCGTGCCGGGCGGGCCGCAGCCCGATCCGCTCCCCCAGCACCGGCGCGTCCGCGAGCTGCGGCACCAGCGCCACACACCGGCGCCGGATCGCCGCCGCCTCCTCCGGGTCGGGACGGGTGTGTCCCACCCCGGCCTCGTAGGTGCCGCCGAGCACCACGTCGTGGCGGCGCGGATGCACGTACGTGACGCCCGCCGGGTCGTCCTCGTCGCGTACCGAGACGGTCAGGCCGGGGTTCGCCACCAGCAGGACGTGCCCGCGCGCCGGGTACACGCCCGGGTCGGCAGCGAGCCGTCCGGCGGCCAGGCCGGTCGCGTTCACCACGACCGGCGCGAACTCGTACGCCTCGGCGAGCGTGCCCAGCGCGCGGCGGACGACCCGGCCGCCGCCCGCCTCCAGGCGCTGCCGCAGCCAGGTGAGGTAGCTGGTCATCTCCACCGACGGGGCGGTGAACCGCAGCAGCGCGGTGTACGGCGGCTCCGCCGGTTCGATCGTCAGGTCGCCGCAGGCGTCGGCCCACCAGGGCGGTCCGGCGCAGGGGTGGCGCAGCCACATCCGGGTGGGCCGGTCGACCACCCCCGGCACGCTGTCGGCCGCCTGGCGGCGCAGCTCGGCGTGGGTGTCCCGCGCCCAGCGCAGCACCCGCGGATCCTCCTCCGTGTGGCTCGGGTACCAGACCGCGGCGGCCACCGCCGAAACCGTGTCGGCCGGGTCGTGGGCAGTCAGCACGGTGACCCGCGCGCCGCGCCGCTGGAGCGTCAGCGCGGTCGTCATCCCGACCACCCCGCCGCCGGCCACCACCACGTCCGCCTTCGTCATGACCCGCTCCCGTCGCCCGTACCGTCGTTGCCGGCCACGCTCATGATGACGGAGGTCCCGCAGGACGTCAGCCGGCCGATTCCGGGGCGGGCACCGCCGGTGCGGTGCGGTCCGCGCCGGTCAGGCCGGCGACGAGGAGCAGGTACGCGGCCAGCTCCACCGCCGCCGTGAGCGCCGGCACCGGTTGCGGCATCGCCGACGTGGGGGTGATGACGTACCAGGCGAACAGGGCGGTGCTGTCGGCCGGGTACGGCAGCGGCACGGCCTCGATGCCCGCATCGAGCAGCGACAGCGCGAGCACCGCCAGCAGCGTCGCGCCGGTCGCGGCGAGACGTCGGCCCCGCCCGGCCAGCAGCACGGCGAGCCCCAGCGCGGCGAGCGCGAGCGCCAGCGGCGGCAGCACCGCGAGGACGAGCGCCGCCACGACGTCGGCCTGGTCGTAGTACGCCGGGCCCTCCACCCGGGTCAGCGTGGTCTCGGTGCGCGTCTCCACGATGTGGGCGGCGACGGCGAAGCCGATGTCGGTGAGCCGGACGGCCGCGTACCCGACGACGGGCGCGGCGGCCGCCGCCGCGACGATCAGGTGCCGGCGCCGCCCGCGGCCCCGGAAGACGACCAGCAGCACCGCCACCGCGACCAGCGCCGCCCAGCTGCCGGCGAACGTCGCGTCGAAGCCGGCCGTGCGGTCGATGACGGTGTAGCCGCTGCCGTACACCGTCCAGCCGATGTCTGCGGCGCCCGGCTCGGCCGGCATGGTGCGGACCGCGTCCACGATCAGCGGCGCGAGCGCCACCGGCACCACCCAGCGCGGAGGTGGCAGCCCGGCGACGACGGCGTACGCGAACAGCAGCGTCAGGCTCAGCACCTCGGCGCCGCGCCAGAGGGGTGCGGCCACCAGGACGCCGACGACGTGGGCGACGGCGGACACCGCCGCGAGGAGCAGCAGCAGCGGGGCGCGACGCACGCGGCGGATCCTTTCACGACACACCGATCCGCCGCCGCCCCGTGCTCGTCAGCCTCCCGCCGGCACCTGGTCCTTGACGTCGTCGTAGCCGACCGCGCCCGGCGCCGGGGCCGGGGTGTAGATCACCCGGATCACGCCGGTCGGGTACGCCTCGGTCGCGGCCACCCGCAGGTGGTACGGCGCGTCGCCCTCGTCGAACAGCCGGCGGCCCTTGCGGGCGGCCACCGGGTGCACCAGCAGCCGCAGCTCGTCCACCAGGCCCGCGGCGAGCAGTTGCTGCACCACCGAGATCGACCCGGGGATGAGGATGCCCTTGATGCCGGCGTCGGCCTTGAGCGCGGTGACGGCGTGGATCAGGTCGCCCTGGATCAGCTCGGAGTTGCGCCAGGAGAACTCCAGCGGCTGGCGCGACACGACCACCTTGCGCATGTCGCCGAGCTGCTTGGCGAACGGCGCGTCCTCACCGCCGGCGGCCTCCCGGTCCGGCCAGGCGCCGGCGAAGCTGTCGTATGTCTCCCGCCCGATCAGCAGCACGTCCGAGGTGTCGTAGTCCTCGGTGACGGCCCGGCCCATGTTGTCGTCGAAGTACGGGAAGTGCCAGTCGGGGTCGATCTCGGCGACACCGTCGGCCGAGATGAACAGCGTGGAGATGACAGTGGCCATCGTGGTTCTCCTTCGCAGTGGGTTCGACGGTTGACCGCCGCAACTGGTCAAACTCATCTGCCCCCGACGACGTCACCCGGGATCAGAACGCGAAATCCGGTGGGGCGCCCTCGCCCACCCGCCCGAGCGTCATGGTGCTGGCGGCGATGACCGCACGCAGGCCCGTCTCGTCGAGCCCTTCGGTCTTCCAGGCGAAGGTCCGCCGGTTGCGCTCCAGGACGGCCAGCAGCGCCTCGGCCTCGGTCTCGCTGGTCACATCGTCCATCTCCGAAGCATAGGCAGCCGGCGAAATCCGCGGGGGGCGGCGACGGTCCGTCCGGTACGGTTCGCGGACGAGACGCGAGAGGGGCACGCGATGACGGAGACGACGACGCTGTGGCGCCCGACCGGCCCGCGGGAACTCGACCTCGTCCGCGTCTCCAGCTGGCGGGCCTGGCCACCCCGGCTGCCGGACCAGCCGATCTTCTATCCGGTCCTCAACGAGCAGTACGCCGTGATGATCGCCCGGGACTGGAACGTGGCGGCCTCCGGCGTCGGCTACGTGACGCGTTTCCACGTCGACAGCGCGTTCGTCGCCCGCTACCCGGTCCGGCAGGCCGGCGGCCGGGACATCCTGGAGCTGTGGGTGCCGGCCGAGGAGCTGGACGAGTTCAACCGGCACATCGTCGGGTCGATCGAGGTGGTCCACGAGTTCCGGCCGGACGGGACGGGTCGGCCGGCCGTCGGCCCGTGATCCCGTCAGGCCGGGGTGAGCAGGCAGAACTCGTTGCCCTCCGGGTCGACGAGCACCCGCCACCGGAGGTCGGCCCCGCCCAGGTCGGCGTCGGTGGCGCCGAGAGACCGCAGGCGGGCGGCCTCGGCGTCCAGGTCGTCGGACGGGTACGGGCGGACGTCCAGGTGGACCCGGTTCCACCCGGTCTTCGCGTCGGGTGTGCGGACGAACCGCAGGTAGGGGCCGACGCCCTTGGCGGAGCGCAGCACCGCCTCCTGGTCGGTCATCTCGTGCACGGTCCAGTCGGTGGCGCGGCCCCAGAAGCCGGCCATGGCGCGCGGGTCGGCGCAGTCGACCACCACGGCGCCGACGAGACCGGTGTCCGCGTACCGCGGGTTCGGCTCCCGTACGCAGAACTCGTTGCCCTCCGGGTCCGCCAGGACCGTCCACGGCACGTCGCCCTGGCCCACGTCGGCGGGGGTGGCGCCGAGAGCGGTCAGGCGCGCGACCAGCTCCGCGTGGTGCGCGGCCGAGGTGGTCGCGAGGTCGACGTGGACCCGGTTCTTCGCCGTCTTGGGCTCCGCGGAGACGACCAGGTCGACGTACAGGGTGCTCGGATCCGGGTAGGTGAGGCCCTCGGGTTCGAGGTTGGTCACGCCGGGGCCCTCGCTGGACATCTCCCAGCCGAGCACCTTCGCCCAGAAGCCGCCGAGCGCCACCTCGTCGTGGGCCTTCATGTTGATCTGTACGAACCGGGTTGCCATGGCGGCGATGGTAGGCGGCACGCCAGGTTGCCGTGGCCCCGGCAGGTGATCAGGAATCGAGAAGCACACCGTCACCGCCGCGCCCTAGCGTTGTCGTCGGGCGGTCGGCACCACGCGGACCGCGAGTCACGAGGGGGAATCGAGATGTCCGACGGGTTCAGCGCCGAGGAGCGCGCCGCGATGAAGGAGCGCGCCGCCGAGCTGCGCGCCGAGGGCAGGAAGGGCGCGAAGAAGGCCGACGACCTCCAGGCGGTGCTCGACCGGATCGCGCAGATGGCGCCGGAGGACCGCGAGCTGGCCGAGCGCGTGCACATGACGATCACCTCCGCCGGGCCGGAGCTGTCGCCGAAGACCTGGTACGGCATGCCCGCGTACGCCGACGCGGCCGGCAAGATCGTCGTGTTCTTCCAGGACGCGGGGAAGTTCAAGTACCGCTACTCGACTGTGGGCTTCCAGGAGGCGGCGAACCTCGACGACGGCGACATGTGGCCGGCGTCGTTCGCGCTGCTGCGGTGGAGCCCGGAGGTGGAGAAGAAGCTCACCGAGCTGGTACGGGCCGCCGTGTCCTGACCGCGCGGCCCGGTGATCCCCCTCCCGTTTGCCCCTCGTCCTCCGGGGTAGCCCTTCCAGTGCACCGGACGACCCGGGGCGAGTCGAACAACGGCACGGGCATCCGGGAGGCGTCGAGTGCGAGCAATGGTCTACCGCGGTCCGTACCGGGTGCGGGTGCAGGAGAAGGACCGGCCCGTCGTGGAGCACCCCAACGACGCGATCGTGCGGGTGACGCGGGCCGCCATCTGCGGCTCCGACCTGCACCTCTACCACGGCATGATGCCGGACACCCGGGTCGGGATGACGTTCGGTCACGAGTTCGTCGGCGTGGTGGACGAGGTCGGGCCGTCGGTGCGCAACGTCAAGCCGGGCGACCGGGTGATGGTGCCCTTCAACGTGTACTGCGGGTCCTGCTTCTTCTGCGCCCGGGGCCTCTACAGCAACTGCCACAACGTGAACCCGAACGCCACGGCGGTGGGCGGCATCTACGGCTACTCGCACACCTGCGGCGGCTACGACGGCGGCCAGGCCGAGTACGTCCGGGTTCCGTTCGCCGACGTCGGGCCGAGCCCGATTCCGGAGTGGATGGACGACGACGACGCGGTGCTGCTCACCGACGCGCTCGCCACCGGCTACTTCGGCGCGCAGCTCGGCGACATCGCCGAGGGTGACGTGGTGGTGGTCTTCGGCGCCGGCCCGGTGGGCCTCTACGCCGCCAAGTCGGCGTGGCTGATGGGCGCCGGCCGGGTGATCGTCATCGACCACCTCGACTACCGGCTGGAGAAGGCGGCGTCGTTCGCGCACGCCGAGACCTACAACTTCGCCGAGTACGACGACATCGTCGTGCACATGAAGAAGATCACCGACCACCTGGGCGCGGACGTGGCGATCGACGCGGTCGGCGCGGAGGCGGACGGCAACCTGCTGCAGCACGTCACCGCGACGAAGCTGAAGTTGCAGGGTGGTTCGCCGGTGGCGCTGAACTGGGCCATCGACTCGGTACGCAAGGGCGGCACGATCTCGGTGATGGGCGCGTACGGGCCGATGTTCAGCGCGGTGAAGTTCGGCGACGCGATGAACAAGGGGCTCACGCTGCGGATGAACCAGTGCCCGGTGAAGCGGCAGTGGCCGCGCCTGTTCGAGCACATCCGCAACGGCTACCTCAAGCCCAGCGACCTCGTGACCCACCGGATCCCGCTGGAGCACGTCGCCGAGGCGTACCACATCTTCTCCGCCAAGCTCGACGGCTGCATCAAGCCGCTCATCGTCCCGAACGCCGCCTGAGAGGACCGGGAGCCGACCATGCCGTACACGCCGGACAAGCCCAAACTCGCCGAGTCCCCGGACGAGCTGCGTGCCCGCATCCCCGGGTGGGGCGCCGACCTCGACCCGGCGGACCGGCCCGCCGTGCCGAAGGAGCGCTTCGCGCCGGAGGTCACCGGCGCGCACTGGGAGTTCCCCGAGCGGCAGCCGGAGAAGTGGCCGCGCGAGCGGTCGATCGAGCACGCGTTCCTGACGCCCGTCTTCGGCACCTCGTGCCCGCCCAAGGGGCTCTCCGGCGTGATCCGCCGTTACTCGTACCGCCGGTTCAGCGAGGGACGCGCGGCACACTGGCTGCTGCTGCTCGCCGCCGACCGGGTCGACACGGCGGAGAGCAGACTGGGGTCGCTGTTCAGCCGCCACCCGGACAACCCGGTCACCGAGACCGGCGTGCTCAGCGAGGTCACCCACCACGGGCTCTCCTCCCGGCTGCGCGGCAACCGGGTCGACCGCGTGCATCACCCGCTCGACCCGGTCGTGGTCGCCGCGCCCTGGGTGCTGGCCGGTGGCGTCGCGTACCTGCTCGTACGCCGGGCGACGCGCCGCCGCCGCTAGCGCTGCCAGGAGTCGAGGCCGCGGACCGCGGCCTGGGCGATGTCGTCGGCCAGGCCGGGGTCGGCGCTGGTGCCCTCCCAGCCCTGGTCGTGCACGACAGTGACCGCGTCGGCGACCCGGATGACGATGATCTGGCTGGTGCTCCGCCCCTGGGCCGGGCTTCCGTCCGGGTCGGTCGCCGGCCGGCTCACGGTCATCAGCAGCGCCTCGTCCCCGGTCCCCGCCATCGGCCGGGACGCGACGGTGACGCTGCCGCCCGCGGCCGGGAACGACCGGCACTCCGCGACCGCTCCCCGGACCCGGCGCAGGTAGTCGGCCGCGCCGGCGCCCTCGAAGGCGAAGACGGTCTGGTGCAGCGTGCCGTAGGGGACGTTCTCCGGCGGATCCTTCGGCTGCTTGTAGGTGCTCATCATCGCGGCGCTCGCGGTGACCGACCGTCCACCGCTGCGGAACTCCTTGTCGCACAGCTCGGGCAGCGCGCCGGCGACCTCCGTCGGCTGGGCGGCGGTCTTGCGCAGCTCCGGCGGCAGGTCGGCGAACGCGGACGTCGGAATCGTCACGGGCCCGCCGGACGACTGTGACGCCGACGGCGTGACGGCCGTCGGACCGGAGGTCGGCGCCGAGGTGCGTCCCCCGGCGCCGCCGTCGTTCCCCCCGCCGTCGCCACACGCGCCGGCCAGCAGCGCGGTGACGAGCAGGGGTACGCCACGCATCCGCCTACGGCGACCCGGTGTCCTCACGTCGACCTCCGTCCCGTGCCCGTCCCGACGACGTTCCCGGCGCGGCGGCGCCCGAAACAGCACCGCCACTCCCCCGACGCCCGGCCCCGCCACCGGTTTCCGGCCGCTCCGACGAGCCGACAGCGGGGCTGTGCGGCTGCCGGTGCGACACGACGACACGACATTCGCAAAGATGTGCTTGCGCAAATGATTGTTTGCGCTAGCGTGCGGGCATGCGCTCCGACCCGGACCTCGACCTCGCCTTCGCCGCCCTCGGCGACCCGGTCCGCCGCGCCCTGGTGACCCGCCTCGCCCGCGGTGAGGCCACTGTGGGCGAGCTGGCCGAGCCGTTCGACCTGACGCCGCAGGCCGTCTCCCACCACGTCGGCGTGCTGCGCCGGTGCGGCCTGGTCGAGCAGCGACGGGAGGGCACGCGCCGACCGTGCCGGCTGCGCGGCGACCGGCTCGCCCGCCTGAGCATGTGGATCGACGAGCAGCGCCGCGCCTGGGACGACCGCCTCGACGCGCTGGAGACGCACCTCTCGGGCCCGGAGGCGACCCGGTGAGGGCAGTCACCGAACGGCACGGCGACGAGCTGATCGCGCGGCGCCACCTGCCCGCCGCGCCGGACCGGGTGTGGGAGGCGTTCACCTCGCCGGCCGGCATCGCGGCGTTCTGGGGCGGCTCGCACGCCACGGTGCCGCAGGCGTCGGTGATCGTGGACCTGCGGCCCGGCGGGGAGTTCGCGCTCGACACCCGGGCCCCGGACGGCCGGACCGGGCGGCTGCGGTTCGTCTACGTACGTGCCGACCGGCCGCGTGAGCTGGTGTTCGACGAGCCGGTCACCGGCCTGCGCACGACGGTGACGCTGCGGCCTGCCGGGGACGGCACCGACCTCACCGTGCACCAGCGCAAGCTCCCGCCCGAGCTGCGCACCGACCAGGCGGCCGACGGGCTCGCCTCGATCCTCGACGCCCTCGCCGCCCACCTGCGACACGAAGGAGACAGCAGTGACCCGACCAACCCAGCGTGAGCTGGTCGCCGAATACTTCGACGGCTTCCGGACCAGTGACCACGAGCGCATCCTCGCCACCCTCACCGACGACGTCGAGTGGGTCATCCACGGCCACCGGACCACCCGGGGCCGGGCGGAGTTCGACGGCGAGATCGAGAATCCGGCCTTCACCGGCAGCCCGCACCTCGACGTCGAGCGCGTGCACGAGGACGGGCCGGTCGTCGTGGTGACCGGCGAGGGCCGGGGCGTCACCGTCGAGCACGGACCGTTCCGGTTCGCCTTCAACGACCTGTTCACGTTCCGGGACGGGCTCATCGCCCGCGTCGACTCCTACGTCGTCCCGCTGCCCGGGGCGTGAGCCCCGGACGTCCTGGTGAAGGTCCGGCGGTACGCCGACGGCGAGGTCCGCATCGCGGCGGTGAAGTGGTGCCGAAACGTCACCGCCGTCTCGAACCCGACCGTCGCGGCGACCTCCCCGATCGGCGCGGTGGTGGTCTCCAGCAGCGGCAGGCTGGCCTGGACGCGCCGGTCGATCAGCCACCGGATCGGGGTGGTGCCGGTGGCCCGCGCGAAGTGCCGCAGGTAGGTGCGGGACGACATGTGCGCCCGCCGCGCCAGCCGGGCCACCGTGATCGGGGCGTTCAGGTTCGCCAGCGCCCAGGACATGCTCGCGGCGAGCCGGTCGTCCTCCGGGTCGCCGGGCACCGGCGCCTCGACGAACTGCGCCTGGCCGCCGTCGCGGTGCGGCGGCACGACGAGCCGGCGGGCGACGGCGTTGGCGATCGTCGGGCCGTGGTCGCGGCGTACCAGATGGACGCAGAGGTCGAGACCGGCCGCGCTGCCGGCGCTGGTCAGGATGTCCCCGTCGTCCACGTAGAGCACGTCCGGGTCGACGCGTACCGCCGGGTGGCGCCGGGCGAGCAGGTCGGCGTACCGCCAGTGGGTGGTGGCGCGACGGCCGTCGAGCAGGCCCGCGCCGGCCAGGGCGAACGCGCCCGAGCAGATCGACACGATCCGGGCGCCGCGCCGGTGGGCCGCGCGGAGCGCGCCGGTGAGCGCGGGCGACGGGTCGGCGTGCACGTCGGCGACGCCGGGCACGATCAGCGTGCCGGCGGCGGCGAACGCGTCGAGGCCGTGGCGGGTGTGCAGCGTGGCGCCGCCGACCAGCCGCACCGCGCCGGGGGTCTCTGCGCAGACGGTCAGCTCGTACCAGGGCACGTCGAACTCCGGACGGGGCAGGCCGAAGACCTCGGTGACGATCCCGGTCTCGAACACCGACATGCCCTCGTACGCCAGCACCGACACGGTGGCACGGTTCATGGCGGGATCTTAGCGAAGGGCGTCGCTCGCGCCACTGGAGCGGCCGGGCGGCGGCCAGCACGATGGGTGCCATGTCGAACGTCCTGCGCATTCCCGCCGCCCGTCCCGCCGACGCCCTCGCCCACTTCGCGGCCCGGCTCTCGTTCGAGGCCGACGTGAGCGACGTGCACGCCGATCTGGAGGCGGGCGTACCGGGCCTGGTCGTGGTCGACTCGCGCTCCCTGCCGGCGTGGCGGCAGGGACACCTCCCCGGCGCGGTGCACCTGCCCACCGCGGAGATCGCCGCCCGGGCGGGCGAGCTGGTCCCGCCGGACGCCACAGTGGTCACCTACTGCTGGGGGCCGGGCTGCAACGGCGCCACCCGGGCGGCGCTGGAGTTCGCCCGGCTCGGCCGGCCGGTCAAGGAGATGATCGGCGGGTACGAGTACTGGGTGCGGGAGGGCTTCCCGGTACGCACCGAGGCGGGGCTGATCCGGCGGCCCGCCGACGACCTCACCGCCCCGGCCGGTGCGTCGTGCGGCTGCTGAGGCGTGTCGGTTCCGTACAAGACGGCAGCCGGCGGCCGTTCCTAGCATGGCCGCATGCGTGATCTTGTCTACACCGGATTCATGTCGCTCGACGGCGTGGTGGACTCCCCCGGCGGCGGGCCGGGCGAGGACCACCGCAGCGGCGGCTGGGTCGTCAAGGACGTCGAGTTCCTGCCGGAGGCGTTCTCGCTCAAGGGCGAGGAGTTGGAACAGACCACGGCGCTGATGTTCGGCCGGCGCAGCTACGAGGCGTTCGCGCCCACCTGGCGCGACTCCGAGGACCACGCCGCCTACCGGGACCTGCCCAAGTACGTGGTGTCGTCCAGCCTGCCCGAGGACGCCCTGGTCGACGGCTGGGGGCCGACGACGGTCCTGCGGAGCACCGCCGACGTGGCCGCGCTCAAGCAGGGCGACGGCGGCGACGTCTTCATCCACGGCAGCGCGGAACTCGCCCGCCGTCTCGCCGAGGCGGACCTGATCGACAGGTACCACCTGCTCGTCTTCCCGGTGCTGCTCGGCGCCGGCAAGAGCCTGTTCAGCCAGGCCGACCGGGACAAGCAGGCGCTGCGTCTGCGCGACTGCGCCGCCTACCCCAACGGCGTCATCAAGCTGATCTACGACGTGACCCGCTGAGCCGGGTCCAGCGCGATCGCGCCACCGGCGCCCGCGCGCAGCTCACCGGCCGTCCGCCCGACGTACCGGCGCAGCGCGCGGGCCAGGTGCGGTTCGTCCACGTACCCGAAGGTGGTGACCGCGTCGGCGGGCGGGCTGCCGGCGGCCAGCAGCACCGCGGCCCGGCGCACCCTGTCGATCTGCCGCACGGCGCCCCGGGTCAGCCCGGTCGCGGCGCGGAACCGGCGTTCCAGGGTGCGTGGTGAGGCCGGCGGACGGCCGCCGCGAAGCACCTCGGTGACGAGCGGGTCGCGGACCACCACACCGGCGCGGACCAGCCGTTCGACGAGCGATTCGGCGTCGTCCGGGCCGGGCGTCTCCCACCGGCCGCCGTCGAGCCGGAACGTCCGGCGCGTCGCGTCGGGCAGTTCGGCGCCGCTGTCGACGAGCGCCGGCGTGGGTACGAGCCGCAGCGAGGTGCCCACCGCGAACTCGATGCCGACGAACGTCGCGCCCTCGGGCACCGGTGCCGCGCCGGTGGCGGTCTCGGGGCCGGAGACGGCCGCGTACGAGTGCCCGTCACGCCGCCAGAAGACCAGGCCCCAGCACGGGCTCGCCACCGAGGTCATCTCGGTGACCCGTTCGCTGGTGCAGGTCCAGACGGTGTCGATCCAGGCCGAGTCGGACGGGCGCGTGGTGAACCGCAGCTCCACAGCAGGAGCATAAGGCGATCCAGGTGCGGACCATCCGCTCACCGCCTCGCGGGATCCTTCGCATTCCGGAGAGGATGGTCGAGATACGGAGGTCGAACGGACAGGTTGGGCGAGCGTTGCGCGCAGTGTGCCGAATCGCTAGCGTCGCGGGATGACCGACGAGCCACCGGTACGGGTCGCGCTGCGGGTCAGTGACGTCACGGCAGCCTCGACGTTGTATCAGAGTTTCGGTTTTGTCCCGGTGGGCACGGTGCCTGGCGCTGATGGTGGTCTCGTCATGGCAATCCTCCGGCGGGGCCCGTTGCAGTTGCTGGTCGACGCGCTGGTTGGCATCCCGTTCCCGGACAGCGCCCGGGAACGTCGGACGAAGACCGGCCCGCGCGGGCTCGGCGTTGTCATCGGGCTCGAGGTTGACGACATCGACGAGGCGGCCCTGCGGTGTGAAGCTGCCGGCTGCGTCATCAGTGCCGGTCCGGAGAACGCACCGTGGGGAGAGAGGTACGTCGAGTTCGAGGACCCGTTCGGCTATGCGTGGAAGTTCTTCCGGGTGACCGACTCGACGCATGACGGCTTGCAGTCCGTCCACGATCTGTGGTTCGGGCAGGCAGGCTCGTGACGCGCCCTACCGGGTAGCGGACCCCTGGCCGTTCCGCTCGTCGGTCACGTCGTCGCGGGCGGGATAGCCGAGGATCTCGGCGAGGTCACCGGCGGCGGCCGTGTACGCGGCGTAGACGTCGTCGTCGAAGTGGTTGCGCCAGTCGCCGGACGCGCCCTTGCGGTAGTGGGAGATCCGCCCCGGGGTCTCCTTGCTCTTCTTCATCTTGCTGAAGCTGTAGCGGGCCAGGAGGGCCTCCAGCTCGGCCGGCGGCAGGGTGATCCCGCAGTGCCGCATGAGCTGGTCGACCTCCTCGGTCTGCCGTTCGCCGGTCAGGTCCTCGTAGCGGAACAGCCGGAACGTCTCGTCGCTCGGTGCGACCCCCCAGGACCGCATCTGCGCGAACTGCTTCTTGTCGCGCAGCCGGTCGATGACGTAGAGCATCCCCTCCTTCTTCGGCAGTTCCTGGAGGGCCTTGCGCGCCTGGGGGATGTCGCCCATCGGGGCGTGCGAGTTGCGCAGGGAGAAGTAGCTGGACACCACCACGTCGCGCGGATCACGGATCACGAAGAACGCGCGGTAGCTGCCGGCCTTGGGCACTGCCTCGAACCGCTTGTGGGAGAGGAAGATCGCCAGGCCGATGCGGCCGGCGGGCACCGGCGCGGTCGCCCCGCCGGAGTAGAAGCGCGGGTCGTAGGGCAGCAGCCCGCAGTGACGGTAGACGGCCGGGTCGCTGAACAACGCCTTGATCCACTGGCTGCCGGTCTTGCGGACCGTGCAGTGGAAGATGTTGTCGAATTCGCTGCGTTCCACCACCGGCACGGCGAGTCGCATGCGGGCGTTACGCGCTTCCATCTGTGCCCGCCGGGCCTTTACGCGCAGGGAATTCGGCGAATTGTGCTTGGCGAATTCGACGGCCCGGTTAATCATCGTCCAACCTCATCAGGACCCTGCGGAGCAGGGGCGACACGAACACGTTTCCGCACGTCACGCAGGTGAAATCCGCAGCCTTCGCCTGCTCCGCCCCGCGCCCCGACGCGCCGCTAGGAATATCCCCGACGGTCCGATTAATGTCAATCCCGGGCGGCTGAGAGTAAGCTGAAAATCTACAATTTCCATAGGAATTGCGGAATGGTTTGACGGGGCGGCAGCGGTGGCCGGCCACCGGCACAATGATCACCGTGCTCAAAGCCACCCGCGCTCTCCTGACGTCACTCGATCCGCTGTCCCACCGCGACCGGACGCGACGCCTCGTGGCGTGGGCACGCACCGCGCCCGACCGTGCTCAGGTCTGCGCCGACCTGCGCGAACGCGGCACCTACGAGCGGCGTCTCGCGTTGCTCGCCGCGTTGGCCACCCAGGACACCGACGCCGTCCTGGCGGCGACGCACGACCCGGAGCCCTCGATCGGCGCCACCGCGCTGAACGCGGCCGTGCGGGCCGGCGTGACGCCCGCCGACCTGACCGACCGGCCGGCGAACGCGCGGCGGCGGGTCTACCGGGGGCTGCGCCGCCGCCCGGCACCGGCCGTCGCCGACGCGCTGATCATCGGGGTACGCGAGCGGTTCGGTGACCACGAGGCAGCCGCGCTGCTGCCGGCCTGCGGCCCGGAGACGGTACGGACCCTGCTGCCCGACCTGGAACACGCGCTGAACCCGGAACGGCTGATGCGGTGGCACGCCGGCATCGTGCTGGCGCGCACCGGTGAACGGCTGGCCGCGGCCCCACCGGAGTCGCGCAGGCGGATCTGGACCGAGGTCGCCGGCGCGGTGCTGCGCGGCGATCCCGCGCGGGCGCTGGACCTGCTCGACGAGTACGCGCCGGAGGAGTCGCTACCCGGCCCGCTCGTCGCGTACGGGCGGCTCGCCGCACACGACGCCCGCCGTGTCGTACGCCTGCTCACCTCGCCCGGCCGCGCGACCTGGCTGGCACGGATCGTGCTGCCCCGCGCGCTGCTGGGCCGCCTCGCCGCGCTGCCCGTGGACGATCTGATCCCGCTGGCCGCCCGGTTGCGCGAGCACGACCGGGCGCTCGCCGCGTTGCTGCGCGCCGTGGCGCCGAGCCGCCGCGCCGAGCTGTACCACGGCGCGCTGGCCGACACCGACACCACGGCGCTGCTGCCGGGCGCCGAGGTGATGGAGGTGCTGCCGGCGCCGGTACAGGCACGCGAGGCGACCCGGGTGCTGGTCCTGCCGTCGGTCCGCGAGCGGGAGGAGCAGGTGCGGTTCTGGAGCGCGTACCTGCCGTGGCCGGCGGCCTCCGCGTCGGCGAGCGCGGCACTGCGCTCGGGCGACGCGGACGAACGGGCGGACGGCTGGCGGCTGCTGGTGGCGGCCGCGCGGCGCTCCCGCGACCCGCGGACGGTGGCCCAGGTGGTGGTCCGCCTCGGCCGGCTGCGCAACGAGCAGGACCCGGTACGCGCGGCCGCGCTCACCGCGCTGGCCACAGTGGCGCCGCTGCTCACCGCCACGAGCGCGGCCGGGCTGACCGGGCTCACCACCGACGCGGTGGACGCGCGGGACACCTCGGCGGCCACCACCACGGCGTTGAGCCGGCTCTCCGTCGACGTGCTCACGCATCACGTGGACGTGCCCGAGCTGGTGGAGTGGGCACTGCTCACGATCGACGTGGTGAGCAGCGACGCGACGGTGCCGGTGCTGCGCCGGCTCGACACGGTGCTGCGCCACGGCCAGGAGAGGGTGGTGTTCGACCGGCTGCGCGGCCGGATCGAGGGCGGCATGGCGCGCGGCCGGTACGGGCTGCTGTTCGCGCTCACCGAAGCGCTCGGCCGGCGGGCCTGGCGGCTGCCGGAGCTACAGGACATGCTGCGCCGGGCGATCGGGCCGGACACCCTGCCCTCGGTGGCCCGTGCCGCGGTGGAGCTCTGGCTCGCCGATCCGCGTACCCGCTCGCGGCGCGTCGCCGAGGTGCTGGACGTGGACGCGTCGGCGGTGGCGATCCACGGGGTGTGGACGACCGTCTGCGCGTCCCGCACCGACCTGCTCGACCGGGCGCTGGACCGGCCCCCGCGCGGCCGGTTCGTGGAGCGCGGCCTGCGGTGGGTGCCCGACACGGCGCCGTACGCCCAGCGCTGGCTCCCCCGCCAGCAGGAGCGCTTCGTGGCGCTTCAGGCCCGCGTCGTCGCCGACTCCGGGCAACGGGTCTGGCGGCGGGCGGGGGCGATCCGGGCCGCCGCCGGGGCCGGACCGGCCGGACGTGAGCTGGTGCTGCGCCACCTCGACGCGTCCCAGGTGCCGGTCGCCGAGGCGGCGCTCGGCGCGCTGGTCTGGACCGACCGGCCGGACGAGGCGTTCCCGGTGCTGCTGCGGTACGCCGACGGAGAACGGGCACGTGTCGCGCTGTACGCGGCCGGACGGGCCGCCCGGTACGTCCCGCCGGCCCGCCTGGCCGAACTGCTGGGCGGGGTGCTCACCGGCGCCGCGAAGGTCACCAGCCGCAAGGAGGCCGCCCGGCTCCTGGCCCGCTACACCCACACCGACGTGATGGTGACGCTCGGCGCGGCGTACACCGATCCGGACACGCACCGCGACGTGCGCGCGGCGATCGTCTCCGCCGCCCGGCAGCGGCTGGGGTCGGAGGCGGCCTGGGCCGTGTTGCGGGCGGCGGTGCACGCCAGCCGCGAGGAGCGGCGGGCGGTGCTCGGCGCGTTCCCGTCCGGGATCTCGGAGCGTCACCGCCGCGCCTACGCCGACCTGGTCGCGGCGGCGTGCCGGGCCGAGGACCGGGAGGTCAGCCGCGCCGCGTTCGCCGCGCTCGGTGAGTGGTGGCCGTGGCTGACCGGCGTCACCGACCTGATAGTGGACCGGCTCACCGACCCGGACGAGACGACGCCGAGCATCGGCGTGGCGAACCTGCTGCGGGCCGGTGGCGACGCGGCGTTCCGGGCCGCGCTGACCCGGCTGGTGGAGCGGGACGCGGCCGACGACGACCCGGGCGGCCCGGTGACCGACCGGCCGGCCCGGCGGCGCATCGACGTGCTCGCCGTCGGCGCGGCCCTGTGGTCCCGCAGCCGGCCGGCCGACGTCGACCGGGCCGGACTGGTCGAGGCCGCGCGGTGGCTCGCCGGCCGGGACGGCTTCCTGGGTACGGCCACCGGCCTTCTCGTCGGCATCGGCCGGATGGACAACCTGGACGAGGTCGCCGCGCTCTGCGCGGGCCGGCCCCTGGTCGCGGTCCGCACTGCCGAACACGTCGGCGCGCGCCTGCGCGACAGGCGGCGGCCCGACCCGGCGGCGCTCGCCGACACCATCGCCCGCCTCGCCGGGCGCGGAGACCTCGCCGGTGGGCTGTTCGCGGTGGCGCTCGTCGCGCACGGCTCGGAGTTCGGCTGGAAGACGCCGTGGCGGGAGCTGCTGACCGGGCTACGCCGTCACCCGGACGCCGACGTGCGGGAGGCCGCGTACGCGCTCGACATGAGCTGACGGCTACCCGGCGTCGGAGGCCGGGGCCAGCAGCGGGCGCAGCGGCCGGTCGCCGGGGACGCCGGGCATCCGGCGGGCCACCCCGGCGAGCAGGTCGGCGGCCTGGACGCGCGGGTCGTCGCGCGAATCGGTCATCACCAGCCCGGCCAGCGGTGACGGGCCGGCCGGGTCGCCGGCAGCCAGCGCCGCCTGGAGGCGGCGCAGCCGGTCCTCGGTGAGCGCGCTCTGCTCGTCGTGGATCACCAGCACCCGCCGCCGTCCGGCGCTCCAGTGCAGGACGGTCTCGGCCAGCGCCGGCAGCAGCGGCTCCAGCGGCGGCGGGATCGTCCGGTCGCCCGCGTACAACCGGGCCTGCACGGCTGCTACCCGGGCCGGATCGAGCGCGTCGAGAACCGCGCCGACCTGTGCGTCGCCGACGTGGCGACGCAACGCGTCCCGCGCGGCGAAGAACCGCTCGACGCTCCGGTCGTCCGCCCGGTCCCGCCGCTTGGTGCGCAGCATCTCGACCACGGCGGCGAGGAAGACCGCCCAGCCGGGTCCGGCCGCCCGCCCGGCCCGGTGCAGCGCCGTCGCGGCCGGACGCCGGTCACCGGCGAGGCGGGTGCCCGCCGCGTACGACGGTTCGGCCAGCAGCAGGTCCACGACCCGGGTGGCGAGGAAGAACTCCTTGTCGACCAGGTGCACGTGCGCCCGGCCGCGCAGCGCCGCCAGGAGCCACGCCGTCACCTCGGCGGCTTCGCGCCGGCGCAGGAACTGCCGGGACTTGACCTCGTCGGGGGAGAACCGGAACCCGGACCGCAGCGTACGGATCAACTCGGCGGCCTCGTCGCGGCTCAGGTCGACACTGGCGTGGACGATCACCGGGGTGGCCGGGTCGAGCAGGTTGGTGCCGGAGAAGCCGGACTCGTCGCAGGCGATCTCCAGCACCGCGCCGGTCAGCGCCTCGCCGGGTGGCAGCCCGCCCTGGAGCGGCAGCCTCGCACCCGTCGACCCGGCCATGCCGACAATGCTCGCCCACCGGCCCGCGGCGGACCAGCGGTTAACCCGGATCGGGTCGGAGGCGGTGCGCACCGCCTCATTCCACCGGCCGGTAGATCGCCGCCAGGCGCGGCAGGCGGGCGTGCATCTGCTCGTCGTCGTCGAAGTCGAAGTCGTCACCGGCCGGGTCGGCCGGCGTGCGGTCGGGAGCAGCGCGGTCGGCGGCGTCGAGCGCCTCCCAGAACGCATCGGTGCCGCCGCCGGTCGCCACGGCGTACGCGTCGCCCGCCGCGCTCAGCACCGCCTCGCACTCGACCGCGTCGTCGTCCGGGTCGACACCGGCCCCGGCGAGTGAGTCGGGATCGGCGACGGCCCGCTCCCAGACCGCCCGCCCCTGCGCGACCAGCCAGCCGCGGAAGTAGTCGAACCCGTCGTCCGAGCAGCCGCCACGCATCAGGTAGGCGGCCGCCCACAGGTCCCAGCGCCATCCCTCCTCGGTCACGTCGTCGTATGCCTGCTGGAAGCCCACGATCGCCGCCGGACTCCGCGCCGACAGCTCCGCGACCAGGTGCCCGGCCACCGCGTCGGCCCCCTCGGCGGTCACCGTCTCGCGCCCCGCGGCGCGACGTGCCCGCTCCACGATCTCCCAGAACGTCTCCCGATCCACGGCGGGACCGTACGCCGGCCCACCGACAAACTGTCAGCGGTCGTGTCAGCGCCGTGTCAGGGCGGTGGCGGCACGGCCGCGCACGGTGGTCGCATGACGAGTTCAGCGATCGCGGTCTCCGGATTGCGCAAGGCGTACAAGGACCGGGTGGTGCTCGACGGCATCGACCTGGACGTCCCCGCCGGGACGATCTTCTCGCTGCTCGGCCCGAACGGGGCCGGCAAGACGACAGCCATAAACATCCTGACCACCCTGATCCGCGCCGACGCCGGGTCGGTGCGTGTCGCCGGGCACGACGTGGCCACCGAGGCCGGGTCGGTACGCGCGGCGATCGGGGTGACCGGGCAGTTCGCGGCGGTGGACGAACTGCTGACCGGGCGGGAGAACCTGCAACTCATGGCCGACCTCGGCCCGCGTGACCGGGTGATCGGCAAGCGGGTCATCGCCGAGCTGCTGGAACGGTTCGACCTGGTCGAGGCCGCCGGCAAGCTGGTGTCGACGTACTCCGGGGGCATGCGCCGCAAGCTGGATCTGGCGATGACGCTGGTCGGCGAGCCGCGGATCATCTTCCTGGACGAGCCGACGACCGGGCTGGACCCGCGCAGCCGCCGCACCATGTGGTCGATCATCAGGGAGCTGGTGGCCGACGGCGTGACGGTCTTCCTCACCACCCAGTACCTCGACGAGGCCGACCGCCTCGCCGACCGGATCGCGGTGCTGGACCAGGGCCGGCTGGCCGCCCAGGGCACGCCGGAGGAGCTGAAGCGCCGGATCCCCGGCACGCACGTGCGGTTGCGGTTCGGCAGCGTCGCCGAACTCGACGCGGCGGCGCTGGTGCTGCCCGACGCCGTACGCGACGAGGAGGCGCTGGCGCTGAGCGTGCCGACCGACGGCGGGACCGCGGCGCTGCGCGCCCTGCTCGACCGGCTCGACGCGCACGCGATCAGCGCCGGCGACCTGTCCGTACAGACCCCCGACCTCGACGACGTCTTCCTGGCCCTGACCGGCCGTACCCCGGAGGTGGCCGCGAAATGAGCAGGAACCACTCGGTCGTCATGCTGCGCCGCAACCTGACGCACCTGCGCCGCAACCCCACCTCGGTGTTCAACGCGGTGCTGATGCCGATCATCGTCATGCTGATGTTCGTGTACATGCTCGGCGACGCGTTCTCCGTCGGCGTCGACTACGTCGACTACGCGACGCCGGGCCTGATGCTGCTGGCGGTCTGCTACGGCCTCGGCGGCACCGCGACCGCGGTCAGCTCCGACATGACCAAGGGCATCATCAACCGGTTCAAGGTCATGCACGTCTCCCGGGGCGCGGTGCTGACCGGCCACGTCGTCGCCACCGTGCTGACGAACGTCATCGCGGTCGCGGCCCTGGTCGGTGTGGCGTTCCTGCTCGGCTTCCGCCCGGCCGCCGGTCCCCTGCACTGGCTCGGTGCGGTCGGCATGGTGGTGCTGCTCAGCGTCGCCGTCAGCTGGTTCACCGTCGCTCTGGGCCTGTTCGCCAAGTCGCCCGAGTCGGCGGGCATGGCCGCCGTGCCGCTGATCCTGCTGCCGTTCTTCAGCAGCGCGATCGTGCCCGCGGACAAGATGGGGCCGGGGCTGCGGCAGTTCGCCGAGTACCAGCCGTTCACGCCGATCATCGAGACGCTGCGCGGCCTGCTGGGCGGCGCTCCCTCGGCCGGCGACGTGGTCCCCGCGATCGTCTGGTGCGCCGGCATCGCGGTGGTCGGCTACCTGTGGGCGCGGTCCACGTTCACGAAGCGAGCGTGACCTCGGCCAGCCGCTCCCAGCCGGTCTCCCGGCCCTGTGCGACCGCCTCGGCGAACCCCGCGTCGCCGAGGCGGTCGCGCGCCGCCGCCTCGATCCGGGACGCGTCCGGGTGGGCGAGGTCGGGCAGCCCGCGTACCGCGACGGCGGCGCCGAGCAGCCGCGCCGCCTGGTCCGGCCGGTCCAGCCGCAACGCCAGGTCCGCCACACCGACGAGCACCTGCGCGGTCAGCGGCGCGTAGCCGCCCTCGCGCGCCGCCCGGCACGCCGCCGCCCGATGGGTACGGGCCTGCTCGACGTCCTCGGCCAGGTAGCCCAGCAGATCCTGGGTGCCCGCCCGGACGCCAGCCAGGTCCGCCTCGTCGCCGAGCAGCGCCGACACGGCCCGCAGTTGCGCGTACGCCTCGTCCGCGTCGCCGTCGTGGCGGGCCAGGTACGCCCGGACCAGCGCCAGCTCGGCCAGCGCGCCCGGCCACGCGACCCCTGCGGCGAGCCGTTGCGCCTCGGCCACGGCGGCGGCGCTCGCGGCCTCGTCACCGCCCAGCCGGTACAGCCAGGCCAGCCGCGCCCGCATCCGGATCACGTCCTCGACGGCGCCGACCTCGGTGACCGCCGTGACGGCCTGCTCGTAGTAGTCGCAGGCGGCGGCGACGTCACCGCGCACGGCGATCAGCTCGGCCAGCTCGCTGAGCGCGAACGAGATCCCGAACCGTTCACCCACCGCCCGGAACTCGGCCAGCGCCTGCCGCAGGCACGCCTCCGCCTCCGCCGCCTCGATCCCGAGGATGACCCGCAGCTTGCCCAGGTGCAGCCGGGCCAGCGCGCGTACCCACGGGTCCTCGTGGTCGAGCAGCGACTCCCAGGCGGGCAGCAACGCGTCCGGCTCCCGCAGCATGCGCTCCATCGGCACGACCAGGGCCAGCTCCGGGTGCCTGCCCCGGCCCGCCCGGCTCAGCCGGTACGCCCGGTGGATCCACTCGGCCGCGTGCTGCCCGTCGCCCGGCCCGGAGCTGAGGAACAGCACCACCAGCGCGTACACCACGGCGCGGTTGTCGTCGGGCACCTCACCCGGCACCTCGGTGGCCGCGACGACCAGCTCCATGCCCTCGGTGCGGTGGCCGCCGAGCCACCAGTACCAACCGGCGCCGGCCGCCAGCCGCATCGCCTCGCGCGCCTCGCCGGCCGCCAGCGCGCCGCGCATCGCGGCGGTGATGTTGTCGTGCTCGGCGTCGAGCCGGGCGAGCCAGGTGAGCTGATCGGCGCGGCGCAGCCACGGCTCGGCCGCCTCGGCCAGTTCGGTGAAGTACGCGAGGTGCGCGTGGCGGACGAGGTTCGTCTCCCCCGCCTCGGCGAGCCGCTGCGCGGCGTACTCCTTGATCGTGCCGAGCATGCGGTAGCGCGGCGCGACGCCACCGGCGGCGACCAGCAGCGACTTCTCGGTCAGCGCGGTGAGCAGGTCGAGCACCTCGCCCGGCTCGACGGCGCCGCCGGCGCAGACCCGCTCGGCCGCGTCCAGGCTCGCCCCGCCGGAGAACACCGACAGCCGGCACAGGACCGCGCGTTCGGCGTCGGTGAGCAGTTCCCAGCTCCAGTCGACAATCGCGCGCAGCGTCCGGTGCCGGGGCAGGGCGGTCCGGCTGCCGCCGGTGAGCAGCCGGAACCGGTCGTCGAGCCGGGTGGCGAGCTGGTCGACGGACATGCTGCGCAGCCGCGCCGCGGCCAGCTCGATCGCCAGCGGCATGCCGTCGAGCGCACTGCAGACCCGCGCCATCGTCATCGCCGTGCCGGCGTCGGACGCGAGGTCCCGGCGGACGGCGGCGGCCCGGTCCCGCAGCAGGCGGACTGCGGGCGACGACTCGACCTCGGCGACCGTGGCGTCGCCGTCCGGCAGGCCCAGCGGCGCGACCGGCCACAACGCCTCCCCGGTGATGCCGAGCGGTTCCCGGCTCGTGGCCAGGATCCGCAGCCGCCGGCACTCGCCGAGCAGCCGGTGGGCCAGCGCGGCCGCCTGCTCCACGACGTGTTCGCAGTTGTCCAGGATCAGCAGCATGTCCCGGTCCCGGATCGCCGCGACCAGCCGGTCGGCCGGCTCCGCGTTGCCCGGGTCGCCGAGCAGCGCGTCCCGCAGGCCGAGCCCGGAGATCGTCGCCTGCACCACGTCCCCGCCGGCGCTGACGGCGGCGAACTCCACCAGCCACACGCCGTCCGGCAGGTCGCCCGTCATCCGGCGCCCGGCCTCCGTGGCCAGCCTGGTCTTCCCGGATCCGCCGGGGCCGGTGAGCGTGGTGAGCCGGTGCGCGGTCACCAGCTCGCCGACCGCGACCAGATCGGCGTCCCGGCCCACGAAGCTGGTCAGTTCGGCGCGCAGGTTGGTGCGGCGGGTGTCCTCGCGGCGTACCGTCCCGCCGCGCAGCAGGGTGACGTGCAGCGCCGACAGCTCCGGCGACGGGTCGACGCCCAGGGCGTCGGCGAGCGCGTCGGCGGTGCGCTGGTAGACGAGCAGCGCCTCGGTGTCCCGGCCGGCCGCGGCGAGCGCGCGCATCAACGACATGGCGAGCCGCTCGCGTACCGGATAGGCGGCCGCCAGGTCGGTCAGCTCCGGAATCAGATCGGCTTCCCGGCCGAGCCCGATCTCGGCGTCGTACCGGTCCTCCGTCGCGGCCAGGCGCAGCCGCTCCAGCCGAGTGGCTGCCGCGTCGAGCGCCGGACTGTCGGGCAGCCCGACGTCGCGCAGCGGGTCACCACGCCACAGGCCCAGCGCCTCGCGCAGCAGGCGTACTCGCTGCGGCCCGTCACCGTCGCGGGCCCGGCGGACGAGCCGTTCGAACCGCACGGCGTCGACCGCGTCGGGCTCGACGGCCAGCCGGTAGCCGTCCGGCAGCCCGTCGACGGTGCCCGCCGGCAGCGCCTTGCGCAGCCGGGACACCAGCCGTTGCAGCGCGTTCGCGGCGTCGGCGGGCGGCTGCTCGCCCCAGATCCAGTCGACGAGCGACGACTTCGGGACCACCCGGCCGGGCTGGAGCGCGAGGGCGGCCAGCAGCCCGCGCAGTCGCGCGCCCGGCACGTCGGCGACAACGCCGCCGTCCGTGGTGACCTGGAACGGCCCGAGCAACCCGATCTGCACCCGCCGATCCTGCCACGCCCGGCGACCGGGTTTCGTCCGCCGCCGCCGAGGTCAGGTCGCGAGCCGCAGGTGCCGCCGCTGTCGCAGCCGCACCGCGGCGGCCGCCACGACCAGCAGCGTGAGCGCGACAGCGAAGACCAGCCCGTGGGTGAGGCCGCGGGTGAGGTAGCCGCCGTCGGTGTGGTCGACGGCGTACGTGGCGAGCTCGCGGCTGAACCAGAACGGCAACGCGCGGGTGGCGCTGCCCGCCGGGTCCATCACCATCTGGAGGCCGACGACGGTCAGCAGCACCAGCGTGCCCTCCAGCTCGCGCGGCAGCACGGCGCTCAGCAGCAGCCCGAACGGCACCGACACGAACACGGTCAGCGCCATGATCAGCGCGATCGCGCCGTACCGCACGTCGCGCTGGTCGGCCAGGACGAGCAGGAAGTACGGGGTGGAGAGCAGCACGCCGACGGTCCAGAGGGCGAGCAGCCGGCCGAGCACCAGGTGCCGGCTACCGTAGCCGGAGAGCCGCAGGCGCGGTTCCATGCCCCGCGCCGCGCTGCCCGCGAACAGCGCGGCGGTGCTGAGCGCCCAGGCCAGGCCGAGACAGACGAAGCGGATCGACTGCCCGAGAAAGTCGCCGCGGCGGCTCAGGTAGAAGGCCAGCGGCATCAGCAGCAGGATGACCAGCACGGTACGGCGGCGCAGCAGCTCGCGCAGGGCGGCTTCGGCCACCACGAGGGTCCGGCTCATGCCTCACGCTCCCCGAGCATCGCCAGGTCGAGCACGACGTCGACCCGGTCGAGCTGGTTGAGCAGGTGCGTGACGACCACGACGGCCTTGCCCGCGTCGCGCCAGCGCCACACCTCGTGCCAGAAGTCGAGGTACGTCCCCCTGTCGAAACCCTGGTAGGGCTCGTCGAGGAGCAGCACGTCCGGCTCGCCGAGCCGGGCCAGCACCAGGTTGAGCTTCTGCCGGGTGCCACCGGAGAGGTGCCGCGCCTGGGTGCGTCTCGGCGGCGTCCACTCCAGCCCGGCCGCCTCCGCGCGACCGGCCCGCCGGGCGGCCGTACGGCCCAGCCCTCTGCCGGCGCCGATCAGCACGAAGTGCTCGTCGGGGCTGAGGAACTCGGCGGTGCCACCGTCCTGCGGGCAGTAGCCGAGCGTGCCGTCGACCTCGACGGTTCCCGCATCCGGGCTCAGCAGGCCGGCGCAGATGCGCAGGAACGTGCTCTTGCCGGCGCCGTTGGCACCGACCACCGCCGCGATCTCCCCCGCTCGGACGGTCAGGTCGACCCGGTCCAGGACGGTCCGCCCCCGGTAGCGCTTGGTGATGCCCCGGGCCCTGAGCCGCACCGGTCCCGGTTGACGGCGCGGCGGGCGTACGTCGGGACCGCCGAGGCTGTCGACCACCGCCTGCGCGTACGCCTCCGGCGCGCCGAAGACCCGCAGCGGCGATTCTCCGCTGTCGAGCAGGTGGGTGGCCGCCTCGGCGACGACGTGACCGGTCAGATCGGGCCCCACCCCGTGCCGGCGCAGCTCGCCGGTCAGGGCGGCGAGCCAGAGGTTGTGGTTCACCGCTTCGGCTCCTCGCTCAGTATCCCGCCCACGCTCGACGCGAAGGCGCTCCAGTCGGTCGCGGCCTCGCGCAGGACCACGCTGCCGGCCGGGCTGATCCGGTAGTACTTCCTCGCAGGGCCGGTCCCGCCCTCCCGCCAGTGCGCGGTGAGCAGGCCGGAGCGCTGCAACCGCAGCAGCACCGGGTAGAGGGTGCCGCCCTGCACGGCGCCCAGCCCGTGGGCCCGCAACGCCTGGGACAGTTCGTAGCCGTAGGACTCGCCCCGGCTCAGCAGCGCGAGCACGCAGAGGTCGAGCACCCCGCGCAGCCACTGCGCCCGCCGTTCCTGGTTCATACCGCTCCGCAGTGTCCCGATGAGACGATCACGGACGAAAACAGTAGCGCCGCTACCTAGGTGGCGCAACCATCTAGTACGGGCATCTCCGGTGCGCCGATCCTGATAAGTTGCGCGCTCCACACGGGTTCGACGGGGGAACGCGCATGTCCGACACGGGGGCCGGATCGGGTCAGGAAGCGACTGGGGACGCGGAACAGCGCCCGGAGAACGCCTGGATGCCGCCGGCCGGCGAGCCTCCCGCCGCTCTCGGCCCGCCATCCCATGCGGGCCCGAGCTACGGGCCGCCCGCGGCGGGTCCGCCGTTCGGGCCGTACCCGCCGCCCGGCCCGCCGTCGCCCGGGGGCCGCAACCGCGGCCTGGTCATCGCCGTCGCGGCACTGAGCGTCCTGCTGCTGGTGGCCTGCTCGGGCCTGGTCGTCGGGGCGTTCCTACTGCGTTCCTCCGAGCGTCAGGCGGCCGAGCCGCAGCCGGCCGCACCGCCGGTGACCCCCTGGCAGTCGTCCGGCGCGACACCCGCTCCGGGAGCGACAGCGGGCACGGAGCCGTCGACGCGCGGGCCCCAGCCCAGCGACTTCCCGGCGGCGCAGATCTCCGATCTGAACAACGTGTGCGACGGGGTCTTCTACTACCCGCAGTCGCCGAAGCGCACCGGTGCCGCGCCGCATCCGGTGGCGCTGCTCGTCGGCACCGACCTGGGCACGGACCGCCGGCACGACCGGGTCTACTACTACGACGAGGGCCTGTCGAAGCGGGTGGAACGGACCTGGGCGTCGGAGGACCTGAAGACCGTGCAGATGGTCGCCTGCCTGGACCGCACGAGCACCGGCGCGACGATCCGCAAGTGCCGCTACGACGACCCGAAGCCGGACACGCTGACGCTGCTGAAGGCCACCTACCAGCTACGCGTGTACGAGGTGGCGACCGGCCGCAAGCTGCTGGACAAGACCATGGGCGGTGACGACCAGCAGTGCCCGTACGTGGTCCTGTACGGCCTGGACAAGAAGATCTACGCCGAGGTCAGCCACCGGTCGATCCTCGGTGCGCTGCGGAACTTGGTGAAGCGGTAGGCGGACGACGACGAGCGACGCCGGCCCCGATCGGGGCCGGCGTCGCTTCCTGTCGGCTGTCAGAGGGTGGTTTCGCCGGTGAGGCCGAAGTAGTCGTGCCATTTGGTGGAGGGGTTGAAGGTGGTGCCGGTGGAGAGGGCGACGTAGATGTCGTTTGTGGTGTTTTTGGTGAAGACGATGAGGTCGTCTTTGCCGTCGCCGTTGGTGTCGCCGAGGTAGGGGAATTCGCCGGTGAGGCAGAAGTGGTCGTGCCATTTGATGGTGGTGCCGGTGAAGGTGGTGCCGGTGGAGGTGGCGGCGTAGACGTCGGCGTCGGGGTTGCAGGTGAAGGTGACGATGTCGTCGCGTCCGTCGCCGTTGATGTCGCCGACGCGGGGTTGTTCGGTGCCGACGGCGAACAGGTCGTGCCATTTTTGTGGTGGGCCGAAGGAGGTGCCGGTGGACAGGGCGACGATGACGTCGGATGCCGACGCGGGGCCTTGGGTGAAGGTGATGATGTCGTCCTTGCCGTCGCCGTTGACGTCGCCGAGGGCGGGAAACTCCCCCGCGATGGAGAAGTAGTCGTGCCATTTGACGGCGGTGCCGGTGAAGCCGGTGCCGGTGGACAGGGCGACGTAGACGTCGGCGTTGGTGTCGTGGGTGAAGGTGATGATGTCGTCGCGTCCGTCGCCGTTGACGTCGCCGATGGCGGGGACTTCGGTGCCGGGGGCGAACCAGTCGTGCCATTTGGTGGAGGGGGCGAAGCTGGTGCCGGTGGACAGGGCGACGTAGACGTCGGCGTCGGTGCCGTGGGTGAACACGATGGCGTCGTCGCGTCCGTCGCCGTCGGCGTCTCCGGTCAACGGTGTTTCTCCGGACAGGGCGAACCAGTCGTGCCATTTCACCGAGGTGCCCGCGAACGACGAACCCGTCGACGTCGCCACATACGCGTCGGCGAGCGGGCCGTGGGTGAACGCGACCACGTCGTCACGGCCGTCACCGGTGAAATCCGTGGGCGACCCACCGAAATACCGGGCGGCCGATCCTCCGCCACCCTGGTTCACCAGTGAGAGGTAGTAGTTCCAGTTCCAGTTCGGCCCCGGGTCGGTGTGGTCGTTGCCCGGGATCTCGTTGTGCCCCTTGATGCCGGTGCGGTTCTTCGGGATGCCGTACTTGTCGCACAGGTAACGGGTCAGCGCGGCCGAGGAGCGGTACATCGCATCGGTGAACCAGGCCGGGTTGTCGACGTACCCCTCGTGCTCGATGCCGACGCCGTAGGCGTTGCCGGACCGGGCGTGGTACGCGGTGTCGCCCTCGCGGACCATCTGGGTGATCTCGCCGCTGCTGGACTTCACCACGTAGTGTGCGCTGACCCCCGCTGACGGGTTCTGGAACCAGCTGATCGTGCCGGCGTACGAGCCCTGGGTGACGTGCAGGATCACGGTGGTGATCCGGCTGGACCGGCCCACGCCGTAGTTCGCGCCGTTCGCGGCCACCCACCGCGCCGCCGGGTACTCCGGCACGGCGGCGGCGAGCGTACGGGACGGGGAGCCGGCCGGGGCCACAGTGGCGAAGCGGCCCCGCTCCGGCTCCACCCGGTACGCCCGCACCGCCACCGCGCCCGGAATGCCCTGCTGCACCAGCTCGTAGATGCCGTCCGCGTACAGCCGGGCGGTGGCGTCGTCGGCCCCGCCGCCGTACCTCGCCACCACCGGATACCAGGCGGTGACCCGGTCCCGGTCGCGCGCGGTCAAGCCCTCCGCGTCGGCCAGTTCCCGCAGCACCGCCGCGCCGCCACGGATGTTCACCGGCGTGACGGTCCTCAGGCGTGCCACCGGCTCGCCGGTCAACGCCGCCGCGCGTTCCAGGCTGTGCTGGGCGGGGTTGCTGACCAGATGCATCACCCCGTAGCCGTTGGCCTGGCTCGGCTTGCCGCCGTGCGCGTCCAGGCGGGACTCGCCGTAACCGACAGCGACGAGCACGTCCCGGGGCACGTCGTACTCCTGTGCCGCCCGCACGAAGGCCGCGTCCAGCGCGGTGCGGGCCGGCGGCGTCGCGGTCGCGGACGCCGGCTGAACCGCGACCGCGCCGACGAGCGCCGCGGCCAGCAGGGCGACGCCGGCGCGCCGCCGTCTCCGTCGTGTTCCGGCCACGGGGGCCTCCCATCCTGAGGTCACAGCGTCACCTCACCGGTGAGGCCGAAATAGTCGTGCCACTTGCTGGAGGGACCGAAGGTGGTGCCGGTGGACAGCGCGACGTAGACGTCGTTCGTGGCGCCCTTGGTGAAGACGATGAGGTCGTCTTTGCCGTCGCCGTTGGCGTCGCCCAGGTAGGGGAATTCGCCGGGCAGGCAGAAGAAGTCGTGCCACTTGACGGTGGTGCCGGCGAAGGTGGTGCCGGTGGAGGTGGCGGCGTAGACGTCGGCGTCGGCGTTGCAGGTGAAGGTGACGATGTCGTCGCGTCCGTCGCCGTTGATGTCGCCCACCCGGGGCTGCTCGGCGCCGACGGCGAACAGGTCGTGCCACTTCTGCGGCGCCCCGAAGCCACTGCCCGTCGACAGGGCGACGATCACGTCCGCGGCCGACGCGGGGCCCTGGGTGAAGGTGATGATGTCGTCGCGGCCGTCGCCGTTGACGTCGCCGAGGGCGGGAAACTCTCCGGCGATCGAGAAGTAGTCGTGCCACTTCACCGCCGTGCCCGCGAACGATGTGCCGGTCGACAACGCCACGTACACGTCCGCCGTCGCGTTGTGGGTGAACGCGACGATGTCGTCCCTGCCGTCGCCGTTGACGTCACCGACCGCGGCGATCTCCGCGCCGGGGGCGAACCAGTCGTGCCACCTGCCCGGCGACGTGAACGCCGATCCGTTCGACAGCGCCACGTACACGTCGCCGGTGTTTCCGTGCGCGAACGTGACGATGTCGTCGCGCCCGTCCCCGTTCACGTCACCTGTCGACGCGGTCTCCCCGCCGATGGAGAAGAAGTCGTTCCACTTCACCGACGTTCCCGCGAAGCCGGTGCCGGTGGAGGTGCTCGCGTAGACGTCGGCGGAGGCGTTCTGGGTGAAGGTGAGGACGTCGTCGCGGCCGTCGCCGTTGACGTCGGTCGACGACCCGCCGGCCATGCCGTGCGTACGCGAGGCCTGGTTGAGCAGCGACCGCGCCGTCCCCGCCGCCTGGTCGTACCGGTCCGGGAAGCCCGACCGCTGGACGCACTGCGCGACCTGCCCGGCGGTGTAGCCGGGGTTGTTGCGGTCGCAGGTGATGGCGCGGGTGACGTACTGCTGGGTGGCGTAGACCGGGTCCATGATCTGCTCCGGGGTGCCCCACCCGTAGTCCCAGCGCTGCTGGAACACCCCGAGGCTCGACTTGTCGCCGCAGGGCAGGTTGTTCATGTGGGACTCGACCCAGCCCGCCTCGAAGGTGGAGAGCATCACCTTGTCGTTTGCGTTGTACGACAGGGCCACCCGGTAGACGATCACGGTGACGGCGGGGTCGTGGGTGGCCGGAACGGACGGGCAGGCCAGCGTGTCCATCGGTACGGCGGCCGCGGGCGCGCCGACTGCGACGGCCGCCACGGCCGTGCAGAGCGCGACGAGCATCGCCAGCGGAGTTCGTCTCACCGTGCTCCTCGGGGGTGTCGGAGGAAGGACCGGAAGGTTGCCCGCCAACCGGGGTGACCAGGCGGCGCGGGCCCGAGAAATCGATTGCTGACGAGTGTCGTAGTCATCGATGTCGATGTCAATAGCGGCGGCATGGACCGCTGGAAGGACGGGCACGCCCGGCCGGAAATCGATTGCTTGACGGGTATAGGATTCCGAGCGATCTCCCGCGGTGGCGGTCTCCCTCCGGTGGGTCACGGTCCGACGGGCAGACCGCCATGGCCGGCCGGACCAGACCCGGCGACGGACGACGGGAGCGGCGATGACGACCATCTACGACGTGGCGCGTCGCGCGGGAGTGTCCCCCGCGACCGTCTCCCGCGTCCTCAACGGACGGCCCTCGGTCGACCCCGAGATGGCCGCCCGGGTCCGCCAAGCCGCGCAGGACCTCGACTACCGCCCGAACGCTGTCGCCCGCAGTCTGCGCCGTAGCCGGACCAGCCTCTGGGCGGTCATCATCTCCGACATCGGGAACCCGTTCTTCACCTCGATGGTCCGAGGCGTCGAGGACGTCGCGCAGGAGGCCGGCTTCTCGGTCGTGCTGTGCAACGGCGACGAGGACCCGGAGAAGGAGGCGCGCTACGTCGCGGCGGCCCTGGCCGAACGGATGGCCGGCGTGATCATCTCCTCCTCCGGGAGGCCGGCGCTGATCAACCGGCTGGTGCAGGCCGGCATCCCGGTCGTCGCGATCGACAGGCAACCGCGCGGCGTCGCGGTGGACACCGTGCTCGTGGACAACACCCACGGCGCCGAGCAGGCGACCGCGCACCTGGTGGACGCCGGCTACCGGCGAATCGCCTGCATCACCGGGCCACGCCGGATCTCCACCGCCATGCAGCGGTTGCGGGGCTACCAGCGGGCGCTGAAGGCGAGCGGGTGTCCCGCCGGCGAGGAGCTGATCCGGTACGCCGACTTCCGCGAGGAGGGCGGCTACCGGGCGATGGCGTCGCTGCTGGAGGCCGGTGAGCCGCCCGACGCGGTGTTCGCGGCGAACAACCTGATGACTGTGGGCGCCGTCGAGTGCCTGGTCGACAACGGCATCGGTGTGCCCGACCGGTTCGGCATCGTCGGGTTCGACGACATCCCGTGGGCGCACCTGGTCCGGCCGTCGCTGAGCACCGTCGCGCAGCCCACCTACGACCTCGGACGTACCGCGGCCACGCTGCTCGTCGAGCGGATCGCCGACCCGGTCAAGGCGCCCTCGACCGTGGTGCTCCACACCGAGTTGCGGGTACGCGAGAGCTCCGCCCGGTCGGCCGAGGGTCGCGCCGCCGACCGGCCTCGCCCGCGCGGCGCGGCCGCCGGCTCGCTCAGATCGTGACCTCCCCGCACAGGTGCACGCGTACGCCCAGCTCGGCGAAGAAGGCGGCCTTGACCCGTAGGGCGCGGTCGGCGGTCACGGCGTCCGGGGCGTAGACGACGTTCACGTGGTTGGCCTTGTGCCGGGCCATCAACTGGTCACGGTCCACGCCGTGCAGCACGGCGTGCATGATCGGCCACTGCGGGGTGGTGGCGTCCAGCCGCCGCCGGGTCTCCGCCTCGGGCAGCTCCACCACCGTGCCGCGCCCCAGGTCCACGTGCAGGCCGCCGTCCATCAGGAACACCCGCGACCAGACGATCTCCCCCGGCTTCGACACGCCGCTGAGCGTGCCACCGCCGAGCGGGAAGTACATCGGCGGCTGACGCATGCTGTAGGACCTGTCGTAGCCGCCGTTGTGCGACGCGGGCACCGAGCCGGAGATCTCGAAGACCCAGACGAAGTGCTCGCCGTACCGCTGTCCCCAGCGGATGTCGTGCAGCGTGGTCGCCGGGTCCAGCTCCATCGCGGTCCAGATCCGGTTGGTGATCAGCGAGTCCACCGCGACGCCCTCGTCGACCTCGTTGAAGTGCGGCAGTGCCGCACCCGGGTACAGCTCCCGGGAGCCGTCCCGGCTGGTCACCGGCGGGCGTGCCACGTTGTTCAGCAGCCCTTCGGCCAGGTCGCTGGCCGGCACGGTGTCCTTGAGTCCCTGCTGGTATTGGATCCCCACCGCGTCCAGCCCGAAGTCGTCGGCGATGCGCAGCGCGGCGACGTACATCCGGCACTGGCTCAGCAGCTGGGCCCGGGTCAGCTCGGTGGCCTCGTCGACACCGGTGTGGAACGTCATCCCGGCCGCCTCCAGCCAGGCGAGCACCGCCTCCGCCTCGGCGTCGGGCACCCGCGCCATCTCCGCCACCAGCGCGCTCTGCGAGAGGCGTTCCTTGAACACGCCGATCGGGTTGAGCAACTCGTCGTCGATGATGGCGTTGTACATGCCCATGCAGCCCTCGTCGAAGACGCCGATGACGGCCCGCTCGGCGACGAGCTGCCGGGCCAGCGCCACGCCGAGTTCGACCTCCGCGTCCGGCCGCAGCGCCGGCAGCGGGCGTACGTGGCTCTCGTCGTGCACGACCTCGCCGGTCTCCAGCCACTTCTTCAGGCCGTCGCGTGCCCACTCGTCGGTGAAGTCCTCACTCCACAGCGTCGAGTACCGCACCCCCGCCTTGGTGAGGCTGCCGGCGAGGTTGAGCAGGCCCACCAGGCCGGGGTGCTGCCCGCTCCAGTTCGCCACCAGCAGGATCGGCCCGCGGTGGGCGCGCAGCCCGGCCAGCACGTGGTGGCTGTACTGCCAGACCGCCTCGACCACGATCAGCGGCACGTCCGCCGGGATGCGCCGGAACACCTCGATCCCGGCGCGCTGGCTGTCGATGAAGCCGTGGCCGGTGGCCGGGTCGACGTCGTGCCCGCGCCGCACGTGCCAGCCCAGCGCGGTGACGGCGGCGGCGAGGTCCGCTTCGAGCTTCCGTTGTACGGGCCAGCAGGTGACGTTGGCGCTCAGCCGCAGATCGCCGCTGGCCACCGTGTAGACGGTGCGGGGTGGGGCGGCCGGGCGCTCGACCGGCACGGGCAGGGTGTAACGGGTCACGGACAGCTCCCTCGGTCGGCGGGACGGGGCCTCGGCGGGACGGGACAGGGCGCTCAGCGGCCGCCGAACTTCGCGTACGCCTCGGTGGCGTTCTCCTTGGTGATCCGCATGGTGTCCAGCGTGGTGCTGCGCGGGACGTCCTCGGCGCAGTCGACGAGGATCTTCCGGGCCAGCTCGACCGCCTCCCGGCCGCCGGTGGCGTACTGGAACGTGGCGGCGAGGCGGCCCTGCTCGACGGCCTTGATCCCACCGGAGGGCACCGGCAGCGCGTCGATGCCGGTGAACTTGATCCGCCGCTCGGCGCCCGCCGACTTCGCGGCCAGGTAGGCGCCCTCGGCCATCGGATCGTTGTGCGCGTAGATCGCCGACACGTCCGGGTGGGCCTTGATCAGCGCGTCCGCCACCGACTGGCCCTTCTCCCGCAGCCAGTCGCCGGGCTGGGAGGCGACGATATGGATCTTCGGATTGGCGGCGATGCCGTCGCGGAAGCCCTGCGCGCGCTCGGCGGCGGGCGTCGAGCCGGGCAGCCCGGCGATCTCGATCACCTTGCCGCCGTCCGGCAGCAGCGTCGTGGCGTAGAACTCGCCGGCCGCCCTGCCGATCGCCACGTTGTCGCCGCCGACGAACGCGGTGTACGCCTCCCCCTCGACCTTGCGGTCCAGCACGATCACCGGCACGCCCTGCTCGTACGCCTTCTTCACCACGGCGGTGAGCGGCTTGGCCTCGTTGGGCGAGATGACCAGCAGGTTGATCTTCTGGGTGAGGAAGTTCTCCACGTCGGCGACCTGCTTGCTGTTGTCCTGTGCCGCGTCGGAGAGCACGACGCGGAACCCGGGCACCGACTTCGCCGCCGTCTGCACGTCGTTGTTCATCACCTGCCGGTACGGCTCGGCGTTGTTGGCCTGGGACATGCCGATCAGGAAGTCCTTGCCGGCGCCGCAGGCACGGGCCTGCCCGGCGTCGTCGGACGGTTTCTCCACGCTGCATCCGGTCACCGCCAGCGCGCCGGTGACCAGCAGCGCGAGCAGTCTGGTTCGCTTGTCCACGGGTGGCTCCTCGGTGTCGGTCCGGTCAGGCGAGGCCGCGACGCAGCTTCTGCAACGCCGCGGCGAGCACGATCACCAGTCCTTTGATCAGCAGCTGGACGTTGGCGTCGATGTTGTTGAGCGCGAGGATGTTGTTCAGGATGCCGAGCAGCAGCGCGCCGGCCAGCGTGCCGCCCATCGAGCCGGAGCCGCCGGCCAGGCTGGTGCCGCCGATGACGACGGCGGCTATCGCGTCCAGCTCGTATCCGGCGCCGTCGTTCGGGCTGCCCTGGTTGAGCTGTCCGGCGTGCACGACGCCGGCCACCGCCGCCAGGAGGCCGGCGACGGCGAAGACGGCGACCTTGACCCGGGTCACGGGTACGCCGGAGAGGCGGGCCGCCTTCTCGTTGCCGCCGATCGCGTAGACGTGCCGGGCGAACGCCGTCGTCCGCAGCACCACCACAGCGGCCACCCCGATCAGCACGAACAGCACCGCCGGCACCGGGAGCACCCCGTTTATCGAGCCGTTGAGGAGCTCGAAGGCGGGCGGCGCCTCCTGCGGCCCGTCGCCGTAGGCGATCGGGACGCCGAGGCCGCCGGACCAGATCCGGGCGATGCCCCGCGCGACCTGGAGACCGGCGAGCGTGACGATGAAGGACTGGATGCCGAGGCGGGCCACGGCGTATCCCTGGAGCGCGCCGAAGAGCGCGCCGATCGCGAGCACTGCGGCGACGGCGGGCAGGATGCCGAGCCCGGAGTCGACCATGAGGGTCGCCGTGCCGACGGCCGCGAGGCCGAGGATCGCCCCGACCGACAGGTCGATGCCGCCCAGCAGGACGACGAAGGTCATCCCGATCGCGATGATGCCGATCTCGGAGACCGCGCGGACGATGTTGCCGAGGTTGCCGGCGGTGAGGAAGAGGATCTCGCCGTCCCGGCGCGGTGAGGCGAGGATCGCCACGACGAAGACCACGGGCAGCGCGAAGAGGCTCTGCACCGCGAACAGCCGGTCGACGAGTTCCCGGCGGCTGCGTGGCCGGCGCAGCCAGCGGGCGGCGGCGCCACGCAACCCGACCGTACCGGCGGCGGGCGGCGCCTCGGCCACGGCCGGCTCGGGCGGCGGCACGCGGGTGTCGGTCATCGGGCGTCCCTTCCGGCGGCCGGGCCGCCCATCGCCGCCGCGAGGATGTCCTCGCCGGTGCAGCCGCCGGTGACGCGGTCGGCCACGGCCCGCCCGCGGCGCAGCACCACCACCCGGTCGCAGACGCCGAGCAGCTCCGGCAGCTCCGAGGAGGCGAGCAGGATGCCCACGCCGTCGTCGGCGAGCCGGCGCAGCAGCCGGTAGATCTCTGCCTTCGCTCCGATGTCGACGCCGCGGGTCGGCTCGTCCAGCAGGAGCAGCCGGGGTTCGGTGAGCAGGTGCCGGGCGAAGACGACCTTCTGCTGGTTGCCGCCGGAGAGCGCGCCGACCGGTGTGGCCGCCGACGCGGTCTTGATCGCCAGGTCGGCGACCGACCGCGCGACCGCGGCCCGCTCCCGGCCACGTCTGACGATTCCGGCCGTGGTCAGCCGGGCGAGTGCGGCCAGCACGATGCTGCGGCCGACCGGGTGTGCCAGGACGAGCGCGGAGCGGCGCCGGTCCTCGGGGACGAAGCCGACGCCGGCGCGCAGCGCCGCGCGGGGGCCGCGCGGAGCGTACGGGCGGCCGGCCAGCCGGACCGTGCCGGTACGGAGGCCGACGGGTCCGGCGCCGAAGAGCGTCTCCAGCAGCTCGGTACGGCCGGCGCCCATGAGGCCGGCCAGCCCGACGATCTCCCCGGCCCGTACGGTCAGGCTGATGCCGTCCGGCTCGCAGCGGCCGGGCCGGGGCGAGCGGGGACGCACGGCCAGGCCGGCGAGTTCGAGCAGCGGCTCGCCCCGCCCACCGGGGCGGCCGGCCGCGTCGCCCGGCGCGGGCGCGAACAGCGAGGTGGCCCGTTCGCCGACCATCATCGCGACGATCCGCCGCCGGTCCATCCGCCCGGCGGGTACGACACCGGCGACCGAGCCGTTGCGCAGCACCGTCGCGCGGTCGGCGACGACCTCGATCTCCTCCATCCGGTGGGAGATGTAGACGACGCCGACTCCCCGGCGGCGCAGGCCGTCGATGGTGGCGAACAACCGCCGTACCTCCCCGTCGGCGAGGGCGGCCGTCGGCTCGTCCATGACCAGCACGCGGGCGTCCAGGGCGAGCGCCTTGGCGATCTCGACGAGTTGCTGCTCCCCCACGCGCAGCGAGCCGACCGGGCGGCGCGGGTCGATGTCGGCGCCGAGCCGGCCGAGGTGCTCGCGCGCGGTACGGGCCGCGGCCCGCCGGTCGAGCGTGCGCAGCCGGGTCCGGGGTTCCCGCCCGAGCACCAGGTTGTCGGCGACCGACAGCGCGGGCACCAGGTCGAGTTCCTGGTGGATGGTCGCGATGCCGGCGGCCTGGGCGGCGGCGGGCCCGGTGAACCGTACCGGCGCCCCGTCGACGGTGACCTCTCCGTCGTAGTCGGTGACGACACCGGAGAGGATGTTGATCAAGGTGGACTTGCCCGCGCCGTTCTCGCCGAGCAGCGCGTGCACCTCGCCGGCCCGGACGTCGAAGTCGACGCCGTCGAGGGCGGTCACGCCGCCGAACCGCTTGGCCACGCCGGTCGCGGCGACGACCACCCGGCCGTTCCGGTGCGGCGCGTCGCCGATGCCCGCGCCCGTCATGGGATCGCGTTGATCGCGGCGTGTGCGGCGTCGGCGGACGTCACGTCCCGCCGGACCCCGCTCGCGGTGAGGCGCCAGGTGCCGCCCGCGTACTGGCCGGGCGCCCAGGACAGGCCGCCGTCGCGCCACAACGGCTGCCAGGCCGCCATCGCGTGGCCGGCGTCGTACCAGGTGTTGTCGCCGCGCCAGGCCGAGCCCCACCGGTGCACGGCGACCACCGAGAGCCCGTCGCCGGTGCTCATCGTCCAGCGCGGCATCCCGGTGACGTCACCTGTCGGCCGCGCCTCCACCGCCGGGTCGCCGACCGCCGGGAGCGCGCCGTCGATGTTGAACGCCACCTCCCACACCGCCGCTGTCGGCCACCCGTTCACCGACCAGGTGACGTCGCTCTGCAACGCGGGGCCGGTCCACCGGGGCGCGACGGTGAGCAGCCAGTCGGCGGTGACCGGCTCGTCGCCGAACGGGATGCCGACCAGGTTGATCCGGGAGCCGTCGGCCGACACGTCGACCCGGGCCGGGGCGCCGGCCCGGTCGGTCACGTCGAACCGGCCGACCGCGAGGTACGGGCCGGTGCCCCGGTGCGACGAGTCCAGCGCGGGCCGGTAGTTGCCCGCCCCGGCCGGGTCCACCGCCAGCGCGGCGATCCGGGCGCTGGGCCAGGTGCGCACGTCGGCGCGGAGGAAACCGGTGGTCACCGTCCAGCCGCGCGCCACCACGCCGGTCGACCAGGTCAGCGGCGCCAGCCACAGCCCGCCCTGGCCCCAGCCCGCGTGGGTCAGGTACCAGTTCGAGCCGTCCACCACGACCTCGGCGGCGTGCGCGTCCAGCACCGTCACCTTCTCCGCGCCGTCGAAGCGCAGCGGGTCGCGACTGCGGTAGACGGCCGTGCGCCGGTACGCCGCGCCGTAGTCGGTGCCGTCGCAGCAGACGAAGAGGTACCACCAGTCGCCCCGGCGCACCACGAACGGCGACTCGGTCTGCCCGCCCGCCCGGCCGGTCTGCGGCGAGGTGTACGCGATCGCACGGCCGCTCCACGACCGCAGGTCGGTGCTGGTCCGGTACGCCACGACGTGGTTGCCGCCGGACGGGCTGGACGTGGCCGTGTAGTACATGACCCAGCGGTCGCCCACCCGGGTCACCATCGGGTCGCGGCCCTCCCACCCGTCGGTGAACAGCGGGTTGGCGGAACTGCGGGTCCAGGTGAACAGGTCGGTCGAGGTGGCCAGGTGCATGCGGTACCGGGCGTAGTCCGGGTTCCCGGCGGCGTAGAACATGTAGTAGACGCCGTTGTGGTGGATCACGTGCGGGGCCCAGACCCACTGCTCCCCGGCCCCCGGGTCGGCGGTCAGCGCCACCGGCCGTTTCGTCCACGGGCCGGTCGGGGTGGGCGCGGTGGCGTGCCCGAAGACCTTCTCGTCCTGCGGCGCTCCGGGTTCGGCGTGGGTGATGCCGAACAGGTGCCACACGCCGGTCTGCTGGTGCCGCACCAGCGTGTGGTCGTTGTAGTACCAGGTCGTCGACTCGCCCGCGCTCGGGTCGTAGACGCGGGTGGACCCGCCCCGCGCCGGTGTCTCGCCGAGCGTCTCGTACGGGGTGGTGGTGACCGCCGCCAGCGGGCCGACGCGGCGCAGCGTCACCGTGTCCAGCCCGGCGAAGAAGCCGGTCGAGGGCCCCGCGCGGCCGGTCACGGTGACCGTGAGGCGGTGCGTGCCGGTCGCCAGGGACGCCGAGCCCAGCGGCACGGCACCGGTGCGCTGCACCGCACCCGCGTACCCGTCGAAGAGCTGGCCGACCGCCACCCCGTCGACGGCGAAGCGCAGCATCCCGTAGTCGCCGGCGCGGGTGAGCACGGCGCCGAGGTCGTACTGCCCGGCCGGCACCGACGGCAGGGTGAGCGTCACCGAGTCCCCGGCCCGGTCGGCGCGGAACCACAGTTGCCGGCCGCCGGACCAGCTCACCCCGCAGCAGTCGGCCTGCACCTCGGCCGGGGCGGTCGCGGAGACGACAGCGAGGGACTCGGCTTCGAGGCGTACCGGGTCGTCGGCCGGGGCCGGCGCGGCCGGGACGGCGGCCAGGGCCGCCCCGAGCAGGAGCACCGCGAGCACACGTCGGGCGCGCATCACGACACGCTCGGGCGGGGCAGGTCGGCGCCGGGGGCGAACTGGTCGTGCCAGCGGTCGCCCGGCGGCCCGAACCCACCTCCGGTGGAGGGCGCGACGAACACGTCGGCGGTGAGCCCTCGGGTGAACGTCACCACGTCGGCGCGCCCGTCGCCGGTGAAGTCCCCCAACCCTGGTAGTTCGTCGCCGAAGGCGAAGTGGTCGTGCCACTTCCAGGAGTCCTGCACGAAGCGGGTGCCGTCGGACAGCGACACGAACACGTCACCGGTCGTGCCTCTGGTGAACGTGACGACGTCGTCGCGGCCGTCGCCGTCCACGTCGCCCACCGCCGGCAGCTCGCCGCCGAGGGCGAAGTGGTCGTGCCACTTCCAGCCGTCCTCCACGAAGCGGGTGCCGTCGGACAGCGACACGAACACGTCACCGGTCGTACCCCTGGTGAACGTGAGGATGTCGTCGCGGCCGTCGCCGTCCACGTCGCCCACCGCCGGGAACTCGTCGCCGAGGGCGAAGTGGTCGTGCCACTTGACCCCGGGTCCGAAGCCCGAGCCGGTGGAGAGCGCCACGTAGACATCGGCCGCCGCGCCGCGGGTGAAGGTGATGATGTCGGTACGCCCGTCGCCGTTGACGTCGCCGACGGCGGGGATCTCGGCGCCGACGGCGAAGAAGTCGTGCCATTTCGCTCCGGCGGCGTAGCCGGTGCCGGTGGAGAGGCCGACGTACACGTCGGCGCTGTCGCCCCGGGTGAAGGTGATGATGTCGGCGCGGCCGTCGCCGTTGACGTCGCCGGTGAGCGGCACCTCCGCGTCGACGGCGAAGAAGTCGTTCCACGGCCGGCTGTCCGGCACGAAACGGGTGCCGTCGGACAGCGATGTGAACACGTCGGCGGCGCCGCCGCGGGTGAAGTCGACAGCGTCGTCACGCCGGTCGCCGTTGGCGTCGCTCGTGTTGCGGCCCCGGGTGGTGGCGGAGACCTCGGCCGACGGTGCCGCGGCGTTGCCCGACCCGTCGACTGCCACGACCCGGTAGTAGCGGGTCTGGCCGGCGGGCAGCGGCCCGTGCCGGAACGCGGTGACGCGCGTCGTACCGGCCAGGTTGGCGGCGGTGACGGTCACCCCCGGGTTCGGGGACGCGTAGACCCGGTAGGAGACGACACCGACGTCGTCGGTGGACGGGGACCAGGACAGCCCCAGCGCGTGCACGCGCCCGCCGGCCAGGGCGAGGCCGGCGACCGGCGCCGGGGCGGCGGTGTCGGTGAACGGCGTCACCATGCTGTCGGCCAGGTACCGGGCGGCGGTCCAGGGCGGCGTGCCGGCCGCCGGGGTGAGCTGGACGGTGACCGAGGACCGGCCCGCCGTCAGCGCCGCGGGCAGCACGAACTCGTCGGCCAGCCAGCGTTGCCGGTCGTTGCCCAGCGGCTGGAGCCACACCCCGGCCGGGTTGCCGTCCACCGACACGGCCGCCTGCTGGTAGCCGCCGGCCTGGTCGCCGTGGCGGCGCAGCCGTACTCCCTGGTTGGCCGGGTCGATCGCGAGCCGGAAGCGGACCGGGGCCGACGTGGCGCGGACCTGGCCGGTCTGCGGGAGGTTGTCGTCGTCGCCCTCGAAGCTCGCGGTGAGCGTGGTCTGGGTGGCCGCCGAGTCGCTGTAGGCGTGCGCGGCGCGGCTGGCGGCGTCGCCGGTGACGAGGGTGTCGGTCCGGCGCGTGGTCACGGTGCGCTGGGTGTAGAGGAACGCGGTCGAGGCGTACTCGGCCGGCATGTCGTTCGCCGGTCCGTGCTCGATGCCGAAGCGCAGCGCGGCGCCGTACGCGACCGCGTCGCCGATCATCAGCCGGTACGCGGCGTCGCACTCGTCGGCGCATCCGCCGCCGCGTACCAGGTGCGCGGTGTTGCCGGTGAAGACGCCGCTGTACTCGCCGCGGTTGAAGTACCACCCCGACTCGTAGAAGTCCTCGGTGCCGGTGCCGTGGATCTGCGGTGTCGGCGACCCGTCCACGTACACCCGCTCGTCGCCCTCCAGGTAGTTGCGGGTGTTGCCGCCGACGATGTGGCCGCGCATGGTCTGCGAGACGCCCACGAACCGGCCCCGCCCGGACTGGTCGGCGATGATCCAGTCGGCACCGCCGACCGTCTCCGCGCGCCGCGACTGGGTGGTGAAGTAGCCGGAGCTGCCGTCGGCGGCGAGCCGGGACGTCCACTCGGCGCCGGGTGCCGAGGTCACCTCGACCTCGACGCCGCCGACGGTGGTGCCGGTCGTGTTGACGAGCGTCAGGGCGGCGGCGGTGCGGAACGGCATCGGCCACCAGGCGCTGTACCAGCCGCCGGGCGCGGGGTCCATGGCGAACATCAGCGACCGGACGCTGCGCTCGCCCAGCCCGCCGCCGAAGAACTCACCGACCGGGCTGTCCACGGTGGTCCGCCCGTCGAAGGTCATCCGCAGGCGCAGTCCGGCGAGCGTCGGGGCGCCGGCCGCGGCGTCGGGTACGCGCAGCTGCAGCGCGGTGATCGCCCGCGGCCCGGTCAGGGCGGCGACTGACACCTGCCCCCGCGCCGGGGCGGTGACCGCCGCGCGGGTGGTGGAGGCGCCGGCCTGAGCGGGCTTCGGGTCTCGGGTGCCGGCGGCGCGCAGCAGGGCGACCACGTCGGCGGCCGGGTCGGCCGGGTCGAACCGGGACACCCCGGCCGCGTCGGCGAAGGTGCGGTAGGTGACGTGGTGGAAGAGCGGGTTGTTCTGCGTGGTGATCCGCATGGACTCCCGGTACGGCATCGGCACCTTGACCGTGACGCCGCCGGAGGTCTGGTCGGCGGTGCTGACGAGGGGCGCGACGAAGGGGCTGCCGAGGCGCCCGTCCACCAGGGCCTGGAGGTCGGCCTGGACGACGACGCCGTCGAGTTCGACGCGGATCCAGCCGGTGGCCCGGACGTTGCCGTCGTCGCGGGTGAACCAGATGGACTGCACCTCGCCGGGGCCGCGCGCCTCGGCGATCACGCAGCCGTCGCTGCGGCGCAGGCAGGACCAGGTGCCGACGAAGCCGTCGTCGTTGGAGCCGTCGCGGCCGAAGCTGGAGAACTGGTGCGTACGGGTGCCGGCGGCCAGCTCCGGCAGGCGGTCGAGCCGCCGGTAGGCGTCCCAGCCGACCGGGCCCTTGTCGTCGGCGACGGCGAGGGCGGGGGCGAGCGCCGGCGCGGCGGCCGGTGTGGCGGCGGACGAGGTCGCGGGCACGGCCACGGCCAGCAGCGCGACTGCTGCGGCGCCGGCCCAACGGAGGATGCGAAGCCTCATCGGTGTCCCTTCCGAGCGGCCGTGCGAGCGACGAGAAATCGATTGCTGGGGAGTTAACTGCCAGACTTCCACGGTTGTCAATACCTTCGGTCCGGCTTTCCCCCGGCCGGGCGGCCCGCGCCCCGCGAAGCCGACGGTGAAGGAAGTTTTCCACCGGTCGAGCCACCCCGGCGGGTATTGACAGACGCCGAAGCGTGCGGTTTCACTTCTCCTCAGCGTCGCCCGTCCCGCCGATCGGGACGAGACGCCGCCTCCTCCGACGTGACCTGTCAGGGCCCGCGCCCATCGCGGCACCGGCCCCTGCCCCGACGTGCCCACGCGCCGCTTCCGACCGTGCATCCCCTCCGGTGAGGAGTCACCGCATGTCCAGGTTCCCGAAACGTGCCGCCCGGCGCGCCCTCGTCGCGCTGCTCACCCTGGCCGCCGCCACCCTCACCGCGGTGACGGCCACCCCGTCACCGGCGATGGCGGCGCCGAACTTCAAGGCGCCGTTCCCCTGCGGGCAGCGGTGGACGTACAGCCACCACAGCGCCGAGGTACGGCAGGCACTGGACTTCGTCCGCAGCGACGGCACCACCGGCGGTACGCCCCAGGTGGCGTCCGCCGCCGGGGTCGCCCGGCGCTACTCGCAGCCCAGCGGCGCCGGCAACTACATCGTCATCGACCACGGCGGCGGGTGGACCACCTACTACTTCCATCTCAGCGCCTATTCGGTGCCCGACGGCGCCTACGTGCAGCAGGGGCAGCAGATCGGGATCACCGGCAGCACCGGCAACTCCTCCGGCGCGCACGTGCACTACGAGCAGCTCTACGACGGCGTCGGGCAGGTCATCTCGATAAACGGGGTCTCGCTCGCGCCGTATCCGGGGCAGTACAACCAGAGGTTCCTGGTCAGCGACAACTGCGGCACGCCGTCACCGACGCCGGCCCGGTATTTCGGTGGGTCGCCCACCGACTTCACCGGTGACGGCCGTGACGACGTGGTCACGTTCACCCACGGTTCGCTGGCCGACGCCTACGTCGCCACCTCGACGGGTTCGTCGTTCGCGGGTACGTCGGTGAAATGGCACGACTGGTTCGCCCTGTCCGGAGAAACCCCCCTGACCGGAGACGTCAACGGCGACGGACGCGACGACGCCATCGTGTTCACCCACGGCACCGACGCCGACGTCTACGTCGCCCTGTCCACCGGAACATCCTTCGCCCCCTCCACCAAATGGCACGACTGGTTCGCCCCCGGCACCGAAGTCCCCGCCATCGGCGACGTCAACGGCGACGGACGAGACGACATCATCACCTTCACCCACGACACCAACGCCGACGTCTACGTCGCCCTGTCCACCGGCACCAGCTTCACCGGCACCGCCGTCAAATGGCACGACTACTTCTCCATCGGCGGCGAATACCCCGCCCTCGGCGACGTCAACGGCGACGGCCGCGACGACATCATCACCTTCACCCAAGGCCCCGCCTCCGCATCCGACGTCATCGTCGCCCTGTCCACCGGCACCACCTTCGGCCCACCCCAGAAATGGCACGACCTGTTCGCCGTCGGCACCGAACAACCCCGCGTCGGCGACATCAACGGCGACGGCAAAGACGACATCGTCACCTTCACCTGCAACCCCGACGCCGACGTCTACGCCGCCACCTCCACCGGCACCACCTTCACCGGCACCACCGTCAAATGGCACGACTTCTTCTGCCTCACCGGCGAATTCCCCTACCTCGGCGACACCAACGGCGACGGCAAAGACGACCTCATCGTCTTCACCAAAAACACCACAAACGACATCTACGTCGCCCTGTCCACCGGCACCACCTTCGGCCCCTCCAGCAAATGGCACGACTACTTCGGCCTCACCGGCGAAACCACCCTCTGACCCCCGAACGTCACCGAGTCCCAGGAGGACCCATGTCGCACGACCGGACCGCTCCCCCCACCGTGAGCCGCCGCCGGCTGCTCACCGGCGCCGCCGCGGTCGCGGCGACCGGCGCCCTCGCCGGCGCCTTCACCGCGCCGTCCGCGGCGAGCGCCGCCGCCCGCGACGGGTACGGCCTGCGCATCGTCGCCCGCAACGAGAACGGCGGCCGGTTGCAGTACTTCCGCTTCGCCACGGACGCGATCGAGTGGGACCCCGCGGTCAACGTGCTGCTGCCCGACGGCTACCACACCAGCGGCAAGCGCTACCCGGTGCTGTACCTGCTGCACGGCGGGCGGCAGGACTTCCGCACGTTCCACCTCCAGGACAACATCATCAACCTGACCGCCGGCCGCGAGATCATCGTGGTCATGCCGGACGCCTCCACCGGCTGGTACTCCAACCCGGTCAGCAGCAACGCCGGGCCGCGCAACTGGGAGACGTTCCACATGGCCCAGTTGCTGCCGTGGATCGAGGCCAACTTCCGCACGTTCCCGGAGTACGACGGGCGCGCGGTGGCCGGCTTCTCGATGGGCGGCTTCGGGGCGCTCAAGTACACCGCGAAGTACTACGGCCACTTCTGCTCGGTCAGCTCCCACTCCGGGCCGGCGAGCCTGCGCCGGGACTTCGGTCTCGTCGTGCACTGGGCCAATGTCACCTCGGCCGCGTTCGACCTCGGCGGCGGCACCGTCTACGGCGCGCCCCTGTGGGACGAGGCCCGGGTCAGCGCGGACAACCCGGTCGAGCGCATCGAGAGCTACCGCAACAAGCGGATCTTCCTGGCCGCCGGCACCTCACCCGACCCGATCAACTGGTTCGACCAGGCCAACGAGGGTCAGGTGCTGGCCGGGCAGCGCGAGTTCCGCAGCCTGCTCGGCCGGGCCGGCATCCCGCACGAGTGGCGGGAGGTGCCGGGCGGCCACTACTTCCGCCACGAGTTGTTCGTCCAGGACCTCGCCGGCATGCTCGGCCGGCTGCGCCGCGCCGGCTGACCCGTCCACCAGGGATGACGTGGCGGAGACGCACCGGCGGTGATCGGAATTGACGGCGCATCCCCCTCGCACATTCGCCGGGATGTTCGATAGCATCGAACATCCCGGGCGGGTCCCCCGCCACCGCGACAGGAGGTCCCCGTGCGGCCCATGGACAGTCAGCCGCCGTCGGAGCAGGCCGGCTCCGGTGGCGTACCGGACGAGAGCACCCCGGCGGGCGTGGTGGGCGGCCGGATCCGGCGCTACCGCAAGGAGCGCGGCCTGACGCTGCGCGGCCTGGCCTCCCGCTCCGGGCTGTCCATCGGCTTCCTGTCCCAGGTCGAGCGCGGCATCTCCTCGATCGGCCTGACCGCGCTGGGCAGCGTCGCCAAGGCGCTCGACCGGTCGGTGGCCGACTTCTTCGACGCCGGCACCCCCTCGCCGGACAGCACCGTCTCCTCGCTCCCCCGGCACTTCACGCTGACCAGGGCGGAGACATCGGCCACGCAGTACGTGTCCGGGCAGCAGACCTACCGCATGCTCTCCGACCGGGGCCCGGACCTGGTGCTGGAGCCGATGCTCGTGCACATCGCGCCGGGTGGGCGGCGGGAGAACGCGTACGGCCACCGGGGCGAGGAGTTCGCCTACGTCATCTCCGGCGAGCTGCTCTACGAGGTCGAGGGCGTGGAGCACCGGCTGTTCCCGGGTGACAGCGTGCACCTGCGCTCGTCGGTGCCGCACCAGCTCTACAACGACACCGACACGGTGACGACTGTGGTCTCGGTGGTCACGCCCCGACTGTTCTGACGGCCGCACCGGGCACGAAGAATCGCCCTCCGTGTTCACCTACGTGAAATCGGAGGGCGATTCCTCGTGTGGTGTCAGCGACCGAGACGTGCGTCCACGGCGCACATCGTGTCCTGCCAGATCACCGAGGCGCCGTCGATGACGGCGAAGTGGTCCCCCGCCTGTTCGAGGTAGCGGATGTCGTCGCCCGCGCCGGCCGCCGCGGCGGCGTAGCGCCGGTTGGCGTCGACGAGGTCGAGGCTGTCCTCCGTCCCCTGCACGAGCAGGGTCGGCACCCCGGTCGGCAGGCGCCGCATGGGGTCGCTCTCGGCGTACCGGCGCGGCGCCGTCGCCGGTGAGCCGCCCAGCGCCGCGGCGACCGCGCCGTCACCGAGATAGCGCCGCTCGCCCTCGGTGAGGTCGAGCACCCCGGCCAGCGACACGGCGAGCGCGACGCGCGGCCCGCTCGTACGCCCGGCGAGGTCGGCGGCGGCGCGCAGCGCGAGCTGCCCGCCGGCCGAGTGTCCGAACACGACGATCCGGTCCCGGTCCAGCGGCCGGTCGCGGGTCAGCTCCCGCACCGCGACGATGCCCGCCTCCACGTCCTGCGTGGTCGCGTCCCAGCCGTGCCGGTCCGGGCGCCGGTATTCCAGGTTCCAGCTCGCGTACCCGCGCCGGGCCAGGTCGACCGCGAGCGCGTCCATCAGGTCCGCGCCCCAGATCGACCGCCAGAACCCGCCGTGCAGCAGCACCGCGACCGGCGCCGGCCCGGTGTGCGGAACGGACGGCAGCCGCAGGTCGCCCCACTGGTCGGGCTCCGGGCCGTACGCGATCCGGGTGGCGGGCGTCCGGTGGCGGTGCACGGCGTGCCGGACCGCCCAGGCCAGGCCCCACAGTCCCCGCCCGGCCAGGTGCACCGCGCCGGGCACCGGCGCCTCGACGGTGAGGTCGTACCAGACCACGCCGGACGGCTGGGCGCCGATCAGAGCGCGGGCCGCTGGTGTGGGGCCGGGCAGCGCCACCACCGGCTGGTCCGTCGCGGCGAGCAGCGAGCGCAGCTCCTCGGCCGAGGCGGCGGTGACGACCTGACCGGCGATGTCGAGTTCGGCGCAGGTGACGGCGGTCAGCGACGCCAGCAGCGCCAGGTCGGCCACCAGCCCGGGGCCGGCCACGACGGTGAGTCGCACCTGACTCACCTGCGCAGCAGCGGCAGAACCGCCGAGCCGAGCAGGTCCACGCCGCGCTCGTCGGTGAGGCCGTGCGGTGTGCCGAACTCGACCCGGCGTACGCCCGCGTCGATGAGCGCCTGGGCCTGCGCGGCGACCTGCTCCGGGGTGCCGGAGAAGGCGAACCGGTCGAGAACGTCGTCCGGGATCAGCCGGCCCGCCGCCTCGTCCTCGCCCGCGTCGACGAGGTCGCCGACGCGCTTCACCAGGTCCTCGGGCATCTCGACGGTCGGGTCCAGCTCCGCCACCACGGCCAGGTACATGGCCACCTCGGTACGGGCCTTGGCGCGGGCCGCCTCGCCGTCGGTGTCGACGACTGTCACCGCGCCGAGCACGATGCCGACGTCGGCGACGTCGCGTCCGGCCTTCTCCGCGCCGGCCCGCAGCCGGTCGCGGATCACCGGGACCATGTCCGGGTTGGCGCTGCCGCCCACCTTGATCTCGTCGGCGATCCGTCCGGCCAGCGCCGCGCCCTGCGGGCCCCACGCGCCGAGCAGCAGCGGCGGGTCGGGCCGCTGCACGTCGTAGCGCAGCGCGGTGCCGGGGGCGAGCGAGAAGACCCGGCCGGTGAAGCCGCCGCGGTCGCCGCGCAGCAGGCGGTAGACGACCTGGACGGCCTCCTCGATGGTGGTCAACGGCCGCGGCTGCGGCAGGCCGACAGCGCCCAGCCAGGTCCCACGGGCCAGACCGAGGTAGGCCCGCCCGTGCGAGGCCAGGTCCAGGGCGGCGAGCTGACCGGCGATCTCGTACGGCGCCATCGAGTACGGGTTCAGGCAGGCCGCGCCGAGGCGTACCCGTTCGGTCGCCTGTGCCATCTCCAGCAGCGGGAAGATCGGCGGCTGGTACATCAGGTCGCCGAAGACGGTGAGCACGTCGAAGCCGTGCGCCTCGGCGGCGCGCGCCAGCCGGGCGTAGGCGCCGGCCGGCTTGTCGCTCTGCAGGCCGAGTCCGATCTCGACGGTCATGTCAGGTCCGCCGAGTTCATCGTGCGGCGGCAGGTCCGTTCCACCTTCATGACGAGCCGCTCCTCCGGGTCCGGGCAGATGAAGTGGGAGTCCTGGGCCAGCCAGTCCCCCGGCGCCAGGTCACGCTGCTTGGCGGCGAGGAAGGGCAGCACCGAGGCGAGCGCGTACACGCAGAAGTGCTTTCCCTCGGGCAGCCGCAGGTGCGCGCTGTTCGTCAGTTCGAAGTGGTCGCCCACGGCCATGCCGCACACCGACCGGCCCTCGATCCGGTCGACTGTGACCTTCAGGTCGTAGATCTCCATGTCGCCGTCGCTCACGGTCCCTCCCCCTCGTCGATCCGTACGATGATCTTGCCGGTGGTCCGGCGTTCGGCCAGCTCGGTGAGCGCCGCGGGCGCCTCGTCCAGCGAGACGACGCGGCTGACCGGCGGCCGGACCGCGCCGGAGGCGCACATGTCGAAAAGCTCCTGGTAGGCGGACTCGACGGCGCTGGCCCGCTGCCACGGATACTGCGAGCCCCAGGAGAGGCCGACGAGCGTCGCGTTGGCAGCCATCAGCCGCAGCGGGTCGACCGGCGGTGGTGCGCCACCGGCAGCGCCCACGGCGACCAGGCGGCCCTCGAACGCGAGGCAGTCCCAGGAGCGGGCGAACACGTCGCCGCCCACCGGGTCCACCACGACGTCCACGCCCCGGCCGCCGGTGGCCGCCCGCACCGCGGGTACGAAGTCCTCAGCGGTGTAGTCGATCGCCACGGCGGCGCCGTGGTCGCGGCAGATCGCGGTCTTGGCCGGGCCACCCGCCGTGGCGAGGACCCGGGCGCCCCGGGCGACGGCCAGCTGGATCGCGGCGATGCCCACCCCGCCCGCACCGGCGTGCACCAAGACGGTCTGCCCGGCGGTGACACCAGCGCGTTCCAGCGCGAACCACGCGGTCTGATAGGTGACAGGCAGCGCCGCCGCGGTCACCGGATCGATCGTGGACGGCCGCGCCACCACTACCGCGGCGTCCACGGTCACCGTGCTGCCGAGCGCTCCGCGCGGCAGCGCAGGGCAGGCGAGCACCTCCTGACCCAGCAGGTGCTCCGCTCCGGCGCCGGCGGCGACGACCCGGCCGGCCGTCTCCACGCCGGGCGTCATCGGCGGGTCCGGCCGCACCGGGTACTCGCCCCGGCAGAGCATGACGTCCAGGAAGTTCAACCCCACAGTGCGGACGGCGAGCCGTACCTCACCGGGGCCGGGCGGCGGGTCGTCGGGCAGCTCGGCGACCGACAGCACGTCCGCCGGCTCACCGGTCCGCCCGGCGACCAGCCGCCGGATCACGCCGCGCCCACCGGTTCCCGGACCAGCTCGGCGTGGTGGTGCACGATCACCCAGCGGCCGTCGATCCGGCGCACCACGTCGGTGACCCGGGTGATCTCCGGTTCGTCGTCCGGGCCGAGCTGCGCGACCAGCTCGTACCGGGCCACGCCGAAGTCGTCCCAGACGTCGATGCGCTTGTCCCGCGCGGCGAGCACCGCCAGCCGGGGCCGCTGACCCGCCGCGTCCCGCCGGGCGCGGTACTCGTCCAGCTCGGCCCGGGTCCGCAACGGCCCCGGCAGGTGCGTCTCCCAGGTGGTCACGTCGGGGTGCAGGTGCGTGTCGAACCGCTGCTGGTCCCCGGCGAGGAACGCGTCGTACATGTCGTCGATGCCGACGGCGATCGCCGCCGCGCCTGAATCCGCGAACGTCATCGCGTCTCCTCCTGGTTCCGGTCGTCGCGGGCGATCTGCCCGCCCTTCATCACCCACCGCACGTCCCGGAACGCCGAGGTGTCGGCCAGCGGGTCGGCGTCGGTCGCGATCAGGTCGGCCAGCTTGCCGGCCTCGACGGTGCCGAGGTCGGACTCCGCGCCGAGCCACCGGATCGGGCCGAGCGTGCCGGCGTGGATGGCCCGTGCGGTGCCGATCCGCTCGGACATGTACTCCATCTCCCGGATGGAGGCGGTGGTGCCCTCGAACTGCCAGAACGGGGGCATGTCGCTGCCGAGCAGCACCTCCACCCCGGCGGCGACCGCCATGTCGAAGCTCTCCAGGTGCCGTGGGCCGGCGCCGAGCGACCGGCACTGCATCCACTCCGGCACGCCCAGCTCGTCGAAGAACTCCTTGCAGCGGGTCACCAGCAGCGTCGGCACGAGCGCGGTGCCGCGCTCGGCCATCCGCGCCGCGACCTCCGGGGTGAGCTGGTAGCCGTGCTCCACACAGTCCAGTCCCAGCTCGACCGCCGCGCCGATCACCTCGGCCGGTCCGGCGTGGGCGGTGACCTTGCGGCCCCACGCGTGCGCGGTCTCGATCACCGCGCTCATCTCGTCGGCGAACAGCTGGGGGGTGTGGATGCTCTCGTGCTCACCGGCGATGCCACCCGAGATCATCACCTTGATCAGGTCCGCGCCGGCCTTGATCTGGCTGCGGACGCCGTGGCGGAAGCCCACCGGGCCGTCGCACTCGAGCGTGTCGTTGCTCTCGTGGCCGTGCCCACCGGTGCACACCAGCGCCCGGCCGGCGGTGTAGATGCGCGGACCCGGGACGCGCCCGCCGTTGATCGCCCGCCGCAGGGCGAAGTCCGCGTGGTCCTTCTCCGCCACGCAGCGCACTGTGGTCACGCCGGAGTGCAGCGTGCGCCGCGCGCCGTCGGCCATGTAGTGGGCGAGGTCGTACGAGCCCATCCCCTTGACGCCGTCGCCCCCGGAGCCGGGCAGCGACAGGGAGAAGTGGGTGTGCATGTTCACCAGACCGGGCGTCAGGTACGCGCCGTCGAGGTCCACCTCGGTCAGCCGGCCGGCGGCCCGCGCCTGCTCGGCCACCTCGGCGTACGGGCCGACGGCGACGATCCGGTCCCCCCGGACCCACACCCCGGCGCCGGTCACCGGCGTCATGCCGTCCACCACGCGGGCGTCCAGCACTGTGCAGTTGCCGAGCAGCGTGCTCGGCTGCTCGGGCGAATAGGCGGCACTCACGCGATCACTCCATAAACGTCTCGGGCGGCCCGGGCGGAGACGTAGCCCTCGGCCACGTCCCGTCGCACCGCCTCCGGATCCCGACTCCTCGGGTCGCCGTGCCCGCCGCCACCGGCGGTCAGCAACGTCACCCGATCCCCCACCGCCACCGCGGTACGCCGTGTGCTCACCCGGTGCTCCCGGTCCGTGCCCGGGAACACCACCACCTGGTTCGGCTCCGGCTGCTCGCCGCCGGCCAGCGCCCACGGCGCGCTCTTCGTCTTCTTGATCACCGTGAGGAACTCACCCGGCGTCACGAACCGGATGTCCCGACGCAGGCCGCAGCCGCCCCGGAACCGGCCGGCGCCACCGGAGTCCGTACGGATCTCCAGGCGCTCGAAGAACATGCCGGTCTTCGACTCCAGCACCTCGACGGGCGTGTTGCGGGCCTGGGTCTGGCACAGGTGGTTCGCCGGTCCGATGCCGTCGTGCCGTGGCGTGCCGCCCCAGCCGACCGGGTCGTTGTTGCTGACCGCGAACATGTCGCCGGTGTCCGGGTGCCGGCCGACCATCATGAACCCCGGCACGTCGCCGCCGGAGGAGGCGGCCAGCCCGTCCGGCATGCCCTGCGCCAGCGCCTTGAGGATCAGCTCCAGCGCGACGGTGCCGGTCCACTGGGTGAACGTGGCGGCCGGATACTGCGCGTGGAACAACGTGCCGGGCTCGGCGCGTACCCGCAGGGGCGCGAAGTGCCCGGCGTTCGTCTGCTCGCCGGGCGTGGTGACCCCCTTGAACGCGACGCGGCAGGTGGCGATGGTGGCGCCCAACGGCAGGTTCACCGGCCCGGGCACCGCCGGGGACGACCCGGAGAAGTCCACTGTGAACTCCCCGTCGGCGACCGTGACTGTGACCCGCATCCGGATCGGGTCGTCGGTGACGCCGTCGTCGTCCAGCCAGTCCTCGGCGGTCCAGCTGCCCTGCGGCAGCGCGGCCACCGCCTCTCCGGCGCGCTGCGCGGCGGCGTCGATCACCCGGTCTACGACAGCGTCGACCACTGCGGGGCCGTAGTGGCGGTACAGCTCGGTCACCCGCCGCTCACCGGTACGCAGCGCGGCGATCTGCGCGTTGAGGTCGCCGAGGACGAGTTCGGGCATCCGCGAGTTGAACCGGATCAGCTCGTGGATCTCCGCCACCGGCTCGCCCCGGGAGTACACCTTCGTGCCGGGGAAGATGATCCCCTCCTGGTGCATGTCCGTGGAGTCGAGCACGTAACCGGGATCCTTGGCCCCCAGGTCCATCCAGTGCGCCCGGATGCACAGGAAGCCGATCAGCTCCTCGCTCTCCGGCAGCACGACCGGCGCGAACATCGTCGCGTCGTACGTGTGCGCCGCGTTCCAGTACGGGTAGTTGAGCAGCACCACGTCGCCGCGGTGCAGGTTCTCCCGGCCGACGTACTCCACGCCCTTGCGCAGCGAGTAGTCGTTGGCGCCGAGGAAGCGGGACAACCCCGTGGACTCCGCGACCAGCCGCAGATGCCGGTCGTAGATGGAGATGCCGAAGTCGTACACCTCGTAGATCACCGGGTTGAACGCGGTGCGCACCAGCGCGGCCCGCATCTCCTCGGCGGCCGAGACGAGGTGGCTGCGGACGACCTCGACGGTTGCCCCGTCGACCGTCGGCTCACCCATCGACGTCCACTCCGTAGACGTCCCGGGCCGCCTCCCGGGAGACGTAACCCTCGGCCACGTCCCGCCGGACCGCCTCCGGGTCGCGGTTGCGCGGGTCGCCGTGCCCGCCGCCACCGGCGGTCAGCAGCGTGACCCGGTCGCCCGCCGCCACCACGGTGCGCTTGGTGCTCACCCGGTGCTCGCGGTCGGTGCCCGGGAACACCACCACCTGGTTCGGCTCCGGCTGCTCGCCGCCGTCCAGCGCCCACGGCGCGCTCTTCGTCTTCTTGATGACGGTCAGGAACTCGCCGGGGGTCAGAAAGCGGATGTCCCGCCGCAGGCCGCAGCCACCTCGGAACCGGCCCGCGCCGCCGGAGTCCGCGCGGATCTCCCAGCGCTCGAAGAACATCCCGGTCTTGGCCTCCATGACCTCGATCGGGGTGCCCCGGCCGGTGCTGCCGGAGACGTGCGTGGCGGCGTCCATGCCGTCGTGCCGCGCGGTGCCGCCCCAGCCCACCAGGTCGTTGTTGCTGACCGCGAACATCTTGCCGGTGTCCGGGTGCAGGCCGACCATCATGAAGCCGGGCACGTCGCCGCCGGAGGAGGCGGGCAGCCGGTCGGGCATGCCCTGGGCCAGCGCCTTGAGGATCAGCTCCACGGCGACGATGCCGGTCCAGAGCGTGAACGTGGGCTGCGGGTAGACGGCGTGGAACAGGGTGCCCGGCTCGGCCCGCACCTCCAGCGGCGCCACGGTGCCGGCGTTCGACGGCTCGTCGCGCGAGGTGAGCGACTTCAGCACGACCTTGCAGATCGCCTCGGTCGCGCCGAACGGCATGTTGATCGGGCCGCGGGTGGCCGGGGCCGAGCCGGCGAAGTCGACGACGAAGCGCCCGTCGGTGATGGTCACCGTGACCCGCATCTTCACCGGGTCGTCGGTGATGCCGTCGTCGTCCACCCAGTCCTCGGCGGTCCAGGTGCCCTGCGGCAGCGTCGCCAGCGCCGCGCGGGTGCGGGCCTCGCCGTCGGCGATGATGCGGTCGATCGCCTGGTCGACAGTGGTCCGGCCGAACTTCTCGATGATCTCCAGCAGCCGGCGCTCACCGGTACGCAGCGCGGCGATCTGCGCGTGCAGGTCACCCAGCACCGCGTCCGGCATCCGCGAGTTGAAGCGGATCAGCTCGTGGATCTCGCGCACCGGCTCGCCCCGGGAGACGACCTTGGTGCCCGGGAAGATCAGCCCTTCCTGGTGCATGTCGGTCGAGTCGAGCACGTAGCCCGGGTCCTTGGCGCCCAGGTCCATCCAGTGCGCGCGGACGCAGAGGAAGCCGACCAGCTCGCCGTCCGCGTCCGGGTCGGCCTCGTCGGGCCGGAACACCGGGGCGAACAGCGTCGCGTCGTACGCGTGCGCCGCGTTCCAGTACGGGTAGTTGAGCAGCACCACGTCGCCGCGGTGCAGGTTCTCCCGGCCCACGTACTCCACGCCCTTGCGCAGCGAGAAGTCGTTCGCGCCGAGGAAGAACGTCAGCCCGGTGGCCTCGGCGACCAGCCGCAGGTCGGCGTCGTACATCGACAGGCCGAAGTCGTGCACCTCGTAGATGACCGGGTTGAAGGAGGTACGGATGAGGGTGGCCCGCATCTCCTCCGCCGCCGACAGCAGATAGCTGCGGACGACCTCGACCTGGGCTCCGTCCAGCGTGGTCATGCCGCTTCCTCCAGGGTGACGAGCAGGTATCCGTGGTCGTCGACGGTGACCCGCTGGCCGCTGGGCACCACTGTGGTGGAGGTGCCCTCGTCGATCAGCGCCGGTCCGTCGAAGGTGTCGCCCGGCTCCAGGCGGGCCCGGTCGTAGACCGCGAACGGCACCACCGCGTGCTGCCCGAAGTCGTAGGCGTCGCGGTGCGCCAGCAGCGCCTGCGACGGGTCGCCGTCGCCGCGCGGCAGGGTCTCCAGCTCGGGCCGGTCGGTGCGGCCGATGCCGCGCACCCGCAGGTTGAGGATCTGCAGCGGGTTGCCCATGGTGTGGCCGTACCGGGCGCGGTGCGTCTCGTCGAACGCGGCGCGGACGGCGTCGCGGTCGAGCTCACGCCCGACGGTGACCATCAGGCTGTGCTCCTGGCCGAGGTAACGCAGCTCGAACTGCCGCTCCAGGACCGCCTCGCCGGCCGGCACGCCCTGCGCCACCAGCGACGTGACCGCCTCGGCCTCGACGGCCTTGAACAGCTGCTCCAGCTCCGCCAGGTCGGCGTCGTCGAGCGTGGCCATCACGGTACGGCTGAAGTCGTTGACGATGTCGGCCGAGAGCATGCCCCAGGCGGAGAACCCGGACGGCGCGAACGGCACGATCACCTCGCCGATGCCCATCTCCCGGGCCAGCAGCGGCGCCAGCAGCGGGCCGGCCCCGCCGAACGCGAGCAGCGCGAACTGCCGGGGGTCGTGCCCCCGCTCGACGGTGATCTGGCGGACCGCGCCGACGGTGCGGGCCAGCAGCACGTCGAACACGCCCGCCGCCGCGTTCTCCACGGTGAGGCCGAGCGGCTCGGCGAGCTGCTCGCTGATCGCGGCGCGCGCCTCGGCGTCGTGCAGACCCATGGTGCCGGCGAGGAAGCGGTCCGGGTCCATGTAGCCGAGCACCACCGCCGCGTCGGTGACGGTCGGCTTGGTGCCGCCCCGGCCATAGCAGACCGGGCCCGGGTCGGCGCCCGCGCTCTGCGGACCGACCTTGAGCAGGCCGTGGTCGAGCCAGGCGATCGAGCCGCCGCCGGCGCCGATGGTACGGATGTCGTACGTGGGGATGAGCAGCGGGAAGTGCTCCAGCTGGGCCTCGTACGCGGCGACCGGGTTGCCGCGCTCGATCACGCAGGCGTCGAGCGAGGTGCCGCCGATGTCGAACGTGAGCACGTTGTCCCGGCCCAGCTCGGAGGCGACGTAGGCGGCGCCGACGATGCCGCCGGCCGGGCCGGACAGCACCGTGTGCGTGGGTGCGGTCTTGGCGACCGCGCTGGTCATCGAACCGCCGCCGGACCGCATGATCAGGAAGCGTCCGGAGAAGCCGCGCTCGGCCAGACCGGCCTCCAGCTCGTCCACGTACCGCTCGAAGATCGGCCGGATGTACGCCTCCAGCACCGTGGTGCTGGTGCGCTCGTACTCCCGGTACTCGCGCACGATGTCCGTCGACAGCGACAGGCTGACGTCGGGGAACTCCTCGTGGATCAGGCGCGCGGCCTCCCGCTCGTGGCTCGGGTCGAGGAACGAGTGCAGGAAGCAGATGGCGATCGAGGTGACCTGCTGGTCCGCCACGAGCGTGCGGGCGGCCTCCCGGACGCTGTCCGGGTCCAGCGGCTCCACCACGCGTCCGCGGTAGTCCAGCCGGCCCCGCACGCCGGCGGTGAAGCGGCGCTGCACCAGGCTCTCCGGCCGCTGGTACTGGAAGTCGTACATGTGGTCGGACGGCACGTTGCCGCGGCCGATCAGGAAGATGTCCCGGAAGCCCTCGTTGGTGATGATGCCGGTACGGCCACCACGACGCTCCAGCACCGCGTTGAGGCCGAGGGTGGTGCCGTGGATGAACAGCTCCACCTCCGACAGGTCGGTGCCGAGCGCGGTGATCGCGTTGAGGACACCGTCCGCGGGCCGGGCCGGGGTCGTCGCCGCCTTGCGGAAGCGGACCCGGTTGGTGCGCGTGTCGAGTTCCATGGCGTCCACGAAGGTCCCGCCGATGTCGACGGCGAGCCGGATGGGGCGACGGGTCATGGCGTGACAGCCTGCCTTCCGATGAGGGCGGGAAGCTCGGGAACGCGCCAGCAGGCGGCCCGGCTCTCGCCGTACGACTGAAGCTCCTGCTGCTCCGATCGGCACCGGTCGGTGACGAACGGGCACCGGGCGGCCAGTGGGCACCCGGTCGCGGCGTCGGCTTCCTCCAGGTCCTTGACCAGCTCGACGGCCTCGCCGCCGGACCCGGTCGTCCCGCCGAGGCGGGGGGCGCTGCCCAGCAGCGCCCGGGTGTACGGGTGACGGGGCGTGTCGAAGACGACGTCCACCGGCCCCTCCTCGACGACCTGGCCGAGGTAGAGCACCACGACCCGGTCGGCGAACCCGCGCACTGTCGCCAGGTCGTGGGAGATGAACACCGAGGCGCGGTCCGCGTCGGCCGCCACGTCGGCGATCACGTCGAGGATCTGCGCCTGGACGGTGACGTCCAGCGCGGAGGTCGGCTCGTCGAAGACGATCAGGTCCGGCTCACCGACCAGCGCGCGGGCGATGCCGATGCGTTGCGCCTGGCCGCCGGACAGCTCGTGCGGGTAGCGCTGGAGGATCGACCGGTCCAGCTCCATCCGGTCCAGCACGGCGGTGACGCGCGCCTCCCGTTGCGCCGGGGACAGGCCCGCGGCACGCAGCGGCTCGGCGATGGAGTCGCCGACGGGACGGCGCGGGCTCAGCGAGCCGATCGGGTCCTGGAACACGAGCTGCGCCCGGGTCCGGGCCCGGCGCAGCGCCCGGCCCCGCGGACGAGGGCGGCCCGGCTGCTTGACCAGCGCCTGCCCGGCGACCGTGACGGTGCCGGACGTGGGCGCGACCAGGCCCATCACGAGCTTGGCGAGCGTGCTCTTGCCGCAACCGCTCTCGCCCACCACGCCCAGCGTCTCGCCCGGCCCGAGCCGCAGCGTGACGCCGCGCAGCGCGTGGTGCCCGCCGGAACCGAACCGGCTGCGGTAGACGACGTGCGCGTCCTCGATCTCCAGCACGGCCGGCTTCGGGTCCGCGCCGGCCGGCCCCGCACCGGACGCCACCGGCGTGTGCGAAGCCGGCGGCACGTCGGCGTCCAGCGGCCGGGTCTGCGGGTGGAAGCAGGCGAGCGACCACTCGCCGCCGCCGGGCACCGGCGTGGTGGCCGGGCGGCGCGACGAGCAGGTGCGGTCGGCGTGCGCGCAGCGGGCGACGAACGGGCAGTTGTGCGGCGCCTCGGTCAGCAGCGGCATGGCGCCGGGGGTGGCGACGACCGGCCGGCCGCCGACGTCCGGCACCGAGCGCAGCAGCGCCCGGGTGTACGGGTGCGCGGGCTCCCGCAGCACCTGCGCGGCCGGTCCGCTCTCCACCACGGTGCCGGCGTAGAGCACCACCACCCGGTCGCAGACCTCCGCGATGGACGCCAGGTCGTGTGAGATCAGCAGTACGCCCCGGCCGTCGGTGTCGGCGGCGTGCCGGAACTGGCGCAGGATCTCCCTGGTCAGCGTCACGTCCAGGCCGGTGGTCGGCTCGTCGGCGATCAGCAGTTCCGGTGCGCAACCGGTGGCCAGCGAGATCATCACCCGCTGGGCCATGCCGCCGGACAGCTCGTGGGCGTACGCGTCGAGCCGCCGCTGCGGGCTGCGGATGCCGACCGCCTCGAACAGCTCGCGCGCCGCCTCCCGGGCCCGGTCGCCGGACATGTCCTGATGGGTGGCGAGCCGGTCGACGAGCTGCTTGCCGATGGTACGGGTGGGGCTGAGCGCGCCGCGCGGGTTCTGGAAGCAGATGGCGACCCCCCGGCCGCGGTGGGCGGCGAGCGCGGCGTCGTCCATGCGCAGCACGTCCGAGTCGCCGAAGCGCACCCGCCCGGTGGCGTGCGAGCCGCCGGGCAGCAGCCCGACGACGGCGCGGGCCACCATGCTCTTGCCGCCGCCGCTCTCGCCGACCAGGCCGACGACCTCGCCCGGCCGGACGGCGAAGCTCACGCCGCTGAGCGCGGCCACCTGCCGGCCGGGCCGGCGGATCGTCACGGAGAGGTTCTCGATCGACAGCATGGTCACCGCCGCTTCGCGTTGGCGCGGTCCTGCAGGCCTTCGCCGAGCAGGCTGAAGCCCAGGACGCAGACGAACAGGGCCAGGCCGGGCGGGACCGAGGTCCACCACCGGCCGCCGACCACGTCCGCGGCGCCGAGGCTGATCATGGCGCCCCACTCCGCGTCGGGAATGCTCACGCCCAGGCCGAGGAAGGAGAGCCCGGCCAGGGTGAGCATGGCCCAGCCGCAGTTCAGCGGCGCGATCACCCGGACCGGGGTGAGGCTGTTGGGGAGCAGGTGCCGCCAGAGCACGCCGACCGGCGACGCCCCGGAGGTGATCGCGGCGTCCACGAACGGCAGTTCCCGCAGTGACCGCACCTCGGCGCGGACCAGCCGGGCGTACGCCGGCGCGTTCACCGCCGCGATCGTGATGATCAGGTTGATCGTGCCGTTGCCGAGCAGGGCGGCCACCGCCAGCGCGAGGATGAACGTGGGGAACGACTGGAAGATGTCGACCACCCGCATCAGCACGTCGTCGAGCCAGCCGCCGAAGTAGCCGGCGACCAGTCCGAGCAGCGTGCCGACGACCACCGCGAGCGCGACCGCGGCCAGGGCGATGCCCAGGTCCAGCCGGGCGGCGTAGAGCACCCGGCTCCAGATGTCCATGCCGTTGCCGTCGGTGCCGAGCAGGTGGCTTCCGCCCGGCGCGACGAGCGTGTTCGCCGCGTCGATCTCGGTCTCGCCCCACTGGCTCAGCAGTGGCGCGAACACCGCCGCCAGCGCGACCAACGACAGGATGCTCGCCCCGGCGATGATCATGCGACGGGCGAAGCGGCTGTCCCGGTCGCCGCCGGGCACGACCACCGGCGCGGCGGCGGGACCGTCGGTTCGCAGCTCGGCCATCAGAGCCTCACTCTCGGGTCGAGGATCGCGTGGACCACGTCGGCGATGAGGAACACCAGCACGTAGCACAACGCGATGACCAGCACCGACGCCTGCACCACCGGGTAGTCCCGGTAGAGCAGGCCGCGCAGGGCCCACTGGCCGAAGCCCTGCCACGAGTACACGTACTCAACGAGCACGGTGGAGCCGATCGCCGTACCGAAGACCAGCGCGGCCAGCGACGGCAGCCGGACCAGCGTCGCCCGCAGCAGGTAGCCGCGGTGCAGCGTCCGGTCGCGCAGCCCGTGGGCCTTCGCCGCCGTGTACGACTCGGAGTGCAGCACCTCCAGCGCGGAGGCCCGGACGCTGCGCAGCAGCGGGGCGACCACGCCGACCACGAGGGTCAGCACCGGCAGCACCAGGTACGCCGCGGCCGAGGCGATCGCCGGCCCGTTCGCGGTGAGGACGGCGTCGACGAGGTCGGCGCCGGTGAGCGGGGTCAGCCCGGTGTCCGGGTCCACCCGGCCGTTGGGCGCCGGGAACCAGCCGAGGATGCTGTAGCCGACGAGCACCAGGACCAGGCCGAGCCAGAACTCCGGGACGGAGTTGCCGACCAGCGCGAAGATCCGGACGCTGTGGTCGCCGGCCCGGTTGGCCCGCTTGGCCGACCAGATGCCCAGCACCGTCGCCACCACGAGCGCGATGCTCACCGAGATGACGACGAGTTCCAGGGTCGGACCCACCCGGAGCGCCATCTCCGAGCCCACTGAGCTGCCGCTCTGGATCGAGGTACCGAAGTCGCCGGTGAGCAGCCCACCGAGGTAGTCGAGGAACTGCTGCCACAGGGACTTGTCCAGCCCGAAGCGGGCCCGGGCCGCGGCGGCGTCCTCCTCGGTGGCGTTCTGCCCGAGGATGCTGCGGACCGGGTCGCCCGGCAGCACCCGGACCAGGAGGAAGGCCAGGACGACCACTCCGAGCAGAACGGGGATCAGCTGGAGTAGTCGCCTGACGACAAACCGGAGGATTCGCATGAAGGGGTGACGTTTCCTAGGCCGAAGCGCTCAGGTAGCGCAGGCGGGCGAGGCCGTCCATCGGCTGCACCCAGCCGGCGACGGATTCCCGGACGGGCAGGTTGAAGTTGGGCTGGCAGATGACCACCCACGGCACGTCGGCGGCGAGGATCTCCTGGACCCGCTTCCACAGCGCGTTGCGGGCGCCCGCCTCGACGGTGGTGTGCGACTTCTCGTAGATCTGCTCGATCTCCGGGTTGCTGTAGTTCGAGTAGTTGAGGTTGGCGCCCTTGACGAAGCTCGTCGCCAGCATGTACTCGACGTCGTCCACCCAGAGCTGCCCGGAGGTGATCTGGAGCGGGATGTTCTTCTTGGTCCGCCGCTCACCGAGGGTCGCCGGGTCCAGCGGGGTCAGCTTGAGCCGGATACCGGCCTTGGCCGCCTCGCTCTGCACCTGGACGGCGATCTTCTGCTGCTCCTCGTTGTCGGCCTCGAAGACCAGCTCGGAGTCGAGCGACGCCCGGCCGGCGGCGGCCATCGCGGCCTTCGCCTTGTCCAGGTCGTAGGTGAACGGGTAGCCGCTCTCGTCGTATCCGGGCATGTCCAGCGGGACCGGGCTCTTGGCCGCGCGGGCGTCGCCGCCGTACACGTTGTTGATGATCTGCTCGTAGGGCACCGCGTAGGCGAGCGCCTTGCGCACGTTCACGTCGTTGAACGGCGCGGCGGTGACCGACATCTGGATGGCGACCTGGCGGTTGCTGGCCGCCGAGATGACCTTGATGCCCGGAGCCTTCTTCAGGTCCTGGATGTCGCGCTGGCTGACGCCCAGGGCGATGTCGATGTCACCGGCCTGGAGCTGGAGCCGCTGGTTGGAGGCGGCCGGCACCACCGAGATCCGGATGGTCGGCGTCTTGGCCGGGTCGGGTCCCGGGTAGCCGGTGTTCGCGCTGAGCTCGATCTCCTGGCCCTGGGTGGCCTTGGCGACGTTGAAGTAGCCGCCGGTCGGCGGGTTCTTCGCGAACCACTCCTTGGCCCAGGGGTCGCTGCCGCTGGCGTGCTTCTTGGCCTCGGCGGAGTCGAAGACGTACAGCGAGATCGCCTGGATCTGCCGGGTCAGGGCGCTCGGGAACGCCTGGTGGAACTCAACCGTGTAGTCGTCGACGACCTTGACCTGGTCCGCGCTGGTCAGGCCGATGGTGCGGTAGACGCCCGCCACGTTGGCCTGGGCGGCGAACGCGCGGTCCTTCGACCACTTCACGTCGGCGGCCTTCATCTCGTTGCCGCTGGCGAACTTCACGCCCCGGCGCAGCTTGAGGGTCCACACCTTCTGCTCGGCGTCCGGCTCGAACGACTCGGCGAACGTCGGGGTGATGTTCTGGGTGTCGAGGATCTGGCTGCCGCCGGCATTCGTGACGCCGTAGTCGATCAGGTACGGGAAGACGTTCTTGTAGAGCATCAGCGCGGTCAGGTCGAAACCGACGAAGTCCTGGTCCCAGCTCGACAGGTAGCTGGAGACGGCGATGCGCAGCGTCTTGGCGCCGGCGCCGCCGGACTTGCCGTCGCCTGACTTGCTGCCGCTGTCCGCGGCGCAGGCCCCGGTGGCGAACAGGAGCGCGACGCCGCCACCCAACTGCAGGACGCCGCGGCGGGAGAGCGTGGGCGAGGAGGCGCCCGGACGGTGTGAACGAGCCATGAGAAGCCCTCCTAGAAGCACGAGGCGAACGGCCCGAGCTGCGGACCTACCTGGTGTTCTACCGGATTAGGCAGCAGTGAACAATAGGGTGAACAGGTGTTCACGCCGGGCCCGCTCAGCGAAACACGAACGCTCTCGAACTGCGGGATTACCACGATGTCCGCGTTCACAGCGGTTCACTGAAACGTTATGAACACGAATCGCGCGGAGGGCCGAAACGCCGATGACCCCGGGAGGGACACCCGGGGTCATCGTTCGCGCGGCGGCCCGCGCGGTCAGCGGCGGCCGGACTCCGCCGGCCCGCCGCGCGGGTCGGAGCCGGCCTCGTCGGTCAGAGTGGTCCGCGGTAGCCGATGTCGCGGGACACGGCACGGGCCGCCTCGACCACCGCGGCACCGTGCCGCAGCGTCTGCTCGGCGAGCCGCTCCCGCGGGCCGCACAGCGAGACCGCGCCCACCACGTCGCCCGAGGCGTTGCGGATGGCCGCCGCGACGCTCGCCGAGCCGGCCTGCCGCTCGCCGAAGCTCACCGCGTATCCCCGCTCCCGGATGCCGGCGACGTCGTCACGCAACGCGTCGGCCGAGGTGAGCGTCCGCGGGGTGAGGCTGGCGTGCCGGTGCTGGGTGAGGAACTCCTCGATCGTCTCGTCGGGCAGCGCGGCCAGGATCGCCTTGGAGGACGACCCGGCGTGCAGCGGGTACATCCGGCCCAGGGCCACCGACATCCGCACCTCGTGCGGGGAGAGCACCTGGTCCACGTACACCCGCTGCCAGCCCTGCCGGATGGAGAGCGTGGCGGTCTCCCCGCTGAGCTCGACGAGCCGTTCGAGATAGGGGCGGGCGGTCTTCGGCACGTCCAGCGTCCGCAGCGCGGCCAGGCCGACAGTCAGCGCGCCCGGGCCGAGCTGGTACTGCTTGGTCCCCTCGTCGAACGCGAGGAACGCGTCCGTCACCAGCTCCTTGAGGATCCGGTGCGCGACCGCCTTGGGAATCCGGAGGTCACGTGCGATCGCCGACACGCCCAGCGCCTCGGGCGCCCGGGACGCCAGCAGATTGATGATCGCGAAGGTCCGGGCCAGCCCGGAGCGGGCCCGGCCGTCGTCCCCCTCCAACTGCTCCGCGCCCGGCTCCGGCCGCCGGCCGGGCCGGGACTGAACGATGATCTCCGCGCCAGCCGGACCGGTATCCACTGGGGCCATGTCGAAGGCTCCTTACAGAACAGTTGGCGTCTATGGTGCCGGAGAATGCCGCGGACACGTTAATCGCCGAGCCGCACCGCCCGCATCAGAGCCTCGACATCCGTCGCGGGCAGCCCGGCCGCACCCTCGACCAGCCGATCCACAGAGGCCTCCGGCCACCGGCCGGCCAGCAGCCGCCGTACCTTGCCCGCGACCCGGTCGAACCCGAGCGGATTGCCCGCGTGCCCGCTCGCGGCGAGCACCTCGGCGGTCGCCTGCCGGCCGTCCCGGGCCACCAACTGGATCCGGGCGCCGAGATGCCGGGGCGGCAACCGGTCGAGCCGGTCGTCGACAACCAGCCGGGTCACCGACTGCAGGCGCGCGAGTTCCGGGTCCGCGATGCGGCCGGAGTCCAGATGGGACAGATCGAAGCCGCCGTCGCGGACTCCGCAGGCGACCACGTACGGGGTGCTCATGCTCGCGGCCAGCGCCGTCGACGGGTGGGACCGGCCCAGCACGTCGACCATCTCGCGGAAACCCCAGCCGTTGATCTCCACGATCTCGGCGGCGTCGCAGCCGAGTTCGGTACGGGCCGCCACCGCCGCCTCCAGCGCGGCGTGCGTCGCGCCGGAGGAGGGGTACAGCTTCTGGCCCGCCCGCATCAGCATCGGCTCGCCGCCCAGCCCATCGGTGAGGCTGTCGAGGTCGACCTGGTCGGAGGCGGCGGCCAGGTAGCCCCGGTCGGCCGCCAGTGGCTCGTCGGTGGCGCGCAGGCCGGCCCGCGCGGCGAGCCCGGCGAGCAGGCCCTCCCGGGACGCCTGCCCGGACAGGGCGTACCAGGCGTCGGAGAAGTACGCCGCGCCGACCACGCCCGCCGCCGCGTTGACGGCCAGGCCGATCGCCGCCTGGTAGACCTCGGCCCGCTGCTCGCCGCCCACCTTCAGGCTCGCCACGGCGGCGGCCGCCGCGTTGCACCCGCCCCGCGGGTGCCAGCCCCGGTCGAACGCCGAGCGGCCGAGAGCGGTGCCGATCCGCATGGTGACCTCGTATCCGACCACCGCCGCCTCGATCAGCGCCGGGCCGGAGGCGCGCACCTCCTCGCCGCGCGCAAGCAGCGCCGGGAACGTGCCGACGCCCGGGTGCCCGAGCGAGCCGTGCCAGACGTCGTCGAGGTTGGGGCCGGACGAGCCCGCGACGCCGTTGAGGAACGCCGCCCGGTCCGGCGCCACGCGCAGGGCGGTGCCGACGACGGTGCTCAGGCCCGGCTCCCCGCCGCCCATGCGCAGTTCGGTGGAGACCCAGCGCCGGTGGTGGTCGCGGGTGCTGCCGAGCACCGCGACGCCGAGGTGGTCGAGCAGCAGCCCGCGTACCCGCGCGACCACGTCGGCGGAGAGATCGTCGTACCGCAGGTCGGCGGCCCAGCGTGCGAGCGCGGCGGTCGGGTTCATCTCAGCCCTGCTTCCAGCGGGTCGCCCAGCGCTCCAACACGATGATCAGTTGGGAGAGGACGACCGAGACGCACGCCACGAGCGCGACGCCGGCCAGCACGCCGGTGGTGTTGAAGAACGCGGCGGCGTTGGCGATGACGTAGCCCACGCCCTGGTTGGACGAGATCAGCTCACCGACGACGGCACCGATCACGGCCTGCGGCACGGCGATGCGCAGACCGGTCATCACCCACACCGCGGCCGACGGCATGACGACCCGGCGGTAGATGGTCAGCCGGTTCGCCCCCATGATCCGCAGCGAGTCGATGAACAGCGGATCGACGTCACGCGCGCCGGTGAACGTGTTGTAGAAGACCAGGAAGAACGAGATCAGCCCGACCAGGACGATCTTCGAGCCGAACCCGATGCCGAACCAGAGCACGAACAGCGGGGCCAGGGCGAGCTTCGGCATGCTGTAGACGACCGTGACGAACGGGTTGAGCACCGCCGCGGTGGTCGGCAGCCGGCCCAGGGTGAAGCCAACCAGCACGCCGGCCACGCTGCCGACCGCCAGCCCGACGCCGAACTCCTGCAACGTGATCAGCAGGTGCGGCCAGATCGACCCGGTACGGAACCACTCCAGCAACTGCTGCCCGATCGCGCTGGGCGAACTGGTGAAGAACGGGTCGAACACCCGGCCGGACATCCACTGCCAGGAGCCGAGCCAGACGATCACCACGGCGAGCTGGCCGAGCGCGATCTTGATCTTCGGGTTGAGCTTGCGGGGCGGCTGGGCGGCGGCCGGCCCGGCGGCCGGCGCGGTGACCGCGCCGCGGCTGACCGTCTCGGTGTCACTCATGGCTTCGCCATCTCCTTCTCGCCGGCGTGGATCTCCCGCCCGAGGTTGTGCCAGACCCGGCGGCGTACCTCCTGGTACTCCGCGGTGAACTGAAGCTGCTCCAGATCCCGCGGGCGGGGCAGGCCGACCTCGATCACGTCGACGATGCGGGCCGGGCGGGCGCTCATCACCACGACCCGGTCGGCCAGCGTGATCGCCTCGTCCATGTCGTGGGTCACGAACAGCACCGCCGCGCCGAGCTTCTCCATCAGCGAGAGCAACTCGGCCTGCATGCGCAGGCGCAGGATCGCGTCGAGCGCGCCGAAAGGCTCGTCGAGCAGGAGCGTCTCCGGCTCGTACACCAGCGCCTGGGCCAGGCCCACCCGCTTGCGCATGCCGCCGGACAGACCCGCCGGGTACGTGTTCTCGAACCCCTTGAGGCCCACCATCTCGATGTAGGTGGCGACCTTCTCGCGGCGCTCCCGTCCCGGCACCCGGCGGATCTGGAGCGGCAGCTCGATGTTCTCGGCGACCGTACGCCAGGGCAGGATCGAGTCCCGCTGGGTCATGTAGCCGATGCTGGTGTTCGGGCCGTCGATCGTCGCCCCGCGGTAGGTCAGCGACCCACTGGTCGGCGTGATCAGCCCGGAGACCATGTTGAGCAGCGTCGACTTGCCGCAGCCGGAGGGGCCCAGCAGCGCGACGAACTCACCCTCCCAGAGGTTGAAGTCCACGCGGGAAAGGGCGTTCACCGGGCCGCGGCGTCCGTGGTAGGTCATGGAGACGCCCTCCGCCGACACGACGGCGTTGCGGGCGGTCCCCGTTTTCTCGGTAGGCATCCGACTTCTCCCGTATCCGCTGTCAGGCCGGCTGGAGCATCGAGCGGTCGACCTCGGCCAGACTCGATCGCCCGAGCAGGGCCATCGACTTGACCATCTCCGCCGCGACCATCTCTAGGGCCCGCCGTACGCCGTCGCGACCGCCGGCACACAGCCCCATCGCCGCGAGCCGGCCCACCACCACCAGGTCGGCACCGAGGGCGATCGCCTTCAGCACGTCGGTGCCGCGCCGGATGCCGCCGTCGACGGCGACGCTGATCCGGCCGCCCACCGCGTCCACCACCTCGGGTAGCTGCCGGAGCGTGGCCGGGGTGCAGTCGAGCTGCCGTCCGCCGTGGTTGCTGACGATCACGCCGGCCGCGCCCATGTCGGCGGAGAGCACCGCGTCCTCGCCGGTCATCACGCCCTTGATCACCACTGGCAGCGAGGTCTCGCTGAGCGCCTCGGCCAGGTAGTCGAACGTCCACACCGGCTGACTCATGGCGCGGAACTCGCCGAACATCTCCTCGGCGTGCCCCGTCTCGCCCTGGTAGTTGCCGCGCATGACGTCCTCGTAGACGAACTGGTTGGCGAGGTTGCGATCGCGGTAACCGGCGGTCGGGCAGTCGGCGGTGATCACCAGACCGCGGTATCCGGCCGACTCGGCACGGCGGACCAGCCGCCGGAAGTTGACCAGGTTGCCGACCGGGTGGAGCTGGAACATCAGCGCCGACTCGGGCGCCACCTCGCGGATCTTCTCCAGCGGGTGGGTGGAGACGTGCGGCGCCAGGGCCAGCGCGCCGACGTCCTGCGCCGCGCCGGCCACGGCGAGCTGGCCGTCCGGGTGGAACAGCCCGTCCGCGCCGAAGGGCGCGGTGGCCACCGGCATCTTCAGCGGCCAGCCCAGGTACGTCGTCTCCAGCGACGGCGGCTTGCTGCCGGTGAGGATCCGCGGCCGGAAGGTCCACCGGTCGAACTCGTCGAGGTTGGCGGCGACGCTGCGCTCGGCGCCCGCGCCGCCCTCCAGGAAGTCCCACACGGCCTGCCGTGCCCCGTTGCGGGCGGCGGCCTTGAGGTCTCCGAAGTTCTTGATGTGGGTGGAGCTCACGCCTGGTACCGAAGTCGTAGTCATGATCGTCTTCCCAACGTCGAGGAGCCGGCCTGGCCGGCGATGGGCGGGCAGCTCAGTAGGACGTGCCGACCTTGTCGAACGCCTGCTTGGCGATGGTGGCGTTCCAGGTGTCGTCGAAGCCGATCTTCTTGGCCGCGGCCGCCTCGCTGACGCTGCCGTTGATCTCGAAGGCGGTGACCACGAATTCCTTGGCCTGCTCGTACTGCTCCGGGGTCGGGACGATGCTCTTGCCGTAGATCGGGTAGTTCGACTCGAACGCCGTCTTGAAGACCTCGGGCTTGATGTCGGTGAAGATGCCGCCGAGCAGGTCGCGGAACTCGTCCTTCTCCGCCTGGATGAAGTTGAGCGACCGCTGGATCGCCCGGCAGTACGACGCGATCGCCTCGGGGTTCTTCTCCAGGAAGTCCTTCTTGCAGGAGGCCATGATGTAGGGGAAGCCCACCAGCGGCTGGACCGGGTCCTTGGACATGTCGTAGAGGTACTTCATGCCGAGGTCGGAGATCGCCTGGTCGGAGATCGGCGACGAGATCGCCATGCCGTCGATCTGCTTGTTCTTCACCGCCGCGAGCATCGCCGAGCCGCCGCCCTGGATCGGCACGATCTGCAGGTCCTTGTTCGGGTCGAGCTTGCCCAGGTTGCTGGAGACGTAGCGGATCAGCAGGTCCGGGGTGCCGGCGACACCGGTGGAGGCCAGCTTCATGCCGCGCATGGCCGCGCCCCGCTGCTCGGGCGTGCTCGAGTCGGACAGTCCGGCCTTCTCGAACGACTCGGCGCTGACCACGATGTTCGTGGCCAGGGTGGTCACCATGCCGCAGAAGCTGATCAGCGGCTGGCCCACCGCCGTGGACTTCATGGTGTCCATCGGCGAGCCGACGACGAACTCGGCGTCACCGGCGAGCACGATGTTCGCCACCACGCCCTGGCCGGCGACCTTGCCGCTCTGCTGCAGCCCTTCCTCGGCGAAGTAGCCCTTCTTCTCGGCGACGAGGAACGGCGCCCAGATGTAGGAGGTCGCGGTCGATCGGATGGTGGTGTACGGGCCGCCGGAGTTGCCGCCGCCGGAGGCGGCCGGGGCACCGTCGGGGCGGGAACACGCGGCCAGCAGACCGCCGGCGCCGGCCAGGGCGCCGAGCCGGAGCAGGTTGCGACGGGACAGTGAAGACATGGTTACTCCCGGGGGGGGAACGAGTAAGTGAGACGAGGTGGCGCGCGCTCAGTGCCGGCCGAGGGCCCCGAACGCCGCAGGCGAGTCGCCGAGACCGGCCGCCCGGAAGGCGGCCCAGATGCTGGCCTGGTTGGCCGTGACCACGGGGATGGAAAGGTCGCTCTCCAGCTCGGCGACCACGCCGAGGGTGGAGAGGTTCGTGCAACTGATGAACAGCGCCTCGGCGTCCGGGTGGGCGGCGGCACGAGCGAGTCGGTAGACGACCTCCTCGGACTGCTGCGCGATGGCCGAGACCGGTGTGCGGGCGAGCGGGAAGTGCGTGACGCGCTCCCGCAGGCCGAGACCGACCAGGTTGACCACGTCGAGCCCGTGTGCGGTGAAGAACTCGCGCAGTCGCTGGTTGATGGTGTCGTCGTAGGGGGTGGCGACGGCGATCCGGGTGACGCCCAGCGCGCGGAGCGCCTGCACGCCGGCCCCCGACGTGGACAGCGCCGGGCAGCCCGCGCGCTCGGCGATCCGCCCGACCAGGTCGGTCTCGTACTCGTGGCCGCCGACGAAGCTGCCGGATGTGCAGCCGAAGACCACGACGTCGGCGTCGAGTTCGGACAACTGCTCCGCGGCGCGCAGGGCGTCGTCGGCCATGGTGACCAGACCGGCCGGGTCGAGCCGGGGGATCACCATCCGGGCCGCGTGTGCGGACGCGCCGCAGGGCAGTACGGAGTAGATCTCCGGCTCCATCGTCATGTTGACGTGCGGGACGATCAAGCCGATTCGGGCTCGCCAGCCGTGCATCGTTCGTCACCTCCTGGCGGCCCGGTGCCGGGACATAGGTTTAGTGGTGAAGCGGATTCGTTCGTCTGAGTGGAACGCCGGTCCGCTGTGTATGCCGGGACGCTAATGGCTGCTCCCGAGCCCCGTCAAGGGTGGAAAAGCAGCCGAAACAAAACTCAGCGCCAGCGGCCGACCAGGTCGTTGACCAGGCACGACGACGAGGCCGCCGGCCGACCGAGGCGATGCAGGGCGCGATACGCCGCCGCCACCGACGAGGAGAGCACCGGTACGCCGAGTTCGTCGCCGATCGCCGCGATGGCCTCGACCGTGGGCATGCCGGTGCCGCTGAGCAGCACCACCGTGTCGGGGTCGGGCCGCAGCTCACGCAGCAGGGCGGTGACCTCGGCGGGAGTGATCGCGTAGATCCCGTTCGGCGCCGGCGCCTTCTCCACGCCGGCCACGGTGAGCCCGGCGGAGGTCCAGTACGCGACCGCCAGGTCGGTGAGCCAGTCCGGGTACGGCGAGACGACCAGCACCCGCGTGCGGCCGAGTTCGGCGAGCGTCTCCAGGATCGCCCGGGCGGCGGTCAGCCCCTGTCCGGCGCCCGCCGCGTCGATCGCCTCGTGCAGCCGCGCGTCGCCATCCGTTCCCACCAGGTAGGAAGAACCGGTGCACGCGAAGTAGGCGACCTCGGGCCGGGCCGGGAGCAGCGTGCCCGCGGTCGAGGTGAGCGCGTCGTTGTAACCGAGCAGCCGCTCCTTCAACGTGCCCGGGATCTGCGGCAGCGGCGCGATCCGGACATCGACCGCACCGGGCAGCAGCGCGCGCAGCTCGGTCGCCACCGTGGGGTTCTCCGGCGGCACCAGCGCCGCGATCCCGCCACTGCCGTTCCCGCCCGCCGCGTCGATCCGATTCGGCTCGTCGCCCATGACAGCCACCGCCTTCCAGTTCGCTGATCATTCCGAGACTTGACCCGGACCGTTGACAGGCCGGGCAGTGGCACGACAGTATCCACCTTGTTCCGCCTGGGAAACCACCGTTCGTTTGACAGGAACGATCCTTATCTCGGATGGGCACCCAGGAACCCCGAGGCAAAGGTGTGCAGACTGACATGTGGAATCGCCCTGACGTCGACTTCATCTCGACCCAAGACCTGCCCTGGGCCCCGGTTCCGGGCGGTCAGTTCGGCTCCGGCCACGGCGGCGGCCTGCGCAAGACCTTCTCGGTCGACGAGGAGGACGGCGCCCGCACCGAGCTGCTCGCCTTCACCAACCGGCAGCGGGGCGTGCTGAGCGCCCAGGCCGACATCTTCGTGATCGCCGGCCGGGGCACCGTCAACGATGAGCCGTACGCCCCGGGCACCTACCTGCACGCCCAGGCGATGACCGAGCTCGACTGGGTGCCCGGCGTCGGCGAGACGGTGCTGTACTTCGGCCCGCACAGCACGCCGGACTTCGCCGCCGGCCCGGGTTCGGGAACGCTCACCGTGCTGCACGAGACCCGCGACGAGTGGGTGTCGATGGGCTGGCGCGGCGACGAGGCGCAGCCGGCCGACGTGCGGATCCGGTGGCTGCGCCGCGACGAGGCCGGCATCGTCTTCCTGGTCGGGATGCTGCCCGGATACACGGCGATCAACGAGGAGAAGCACCCGGTCTACGAGGAGTCCTTCAAGATCGCCGGAGACCTGATGCTGGGACGCCGCGGCGTGGTCAAGCCCGGCGGCTACTTCTTCCGCAGCCCGCAGACCTGGCACGGCCCGCTCTACAGCCGCACCGGCAACCTCTCCCTGATCCGCAAGAACGACTTCGGCAGCACCGACTACCGCGACCCGCTGCCGGGTCACGACCTGGGCAGCCTCATCCCCGCCTTCTACGACCGCGACGCCTCGTTGACGCCGAGCCTCGGGCCGTCGCAGCGATGAGCGAGCCCGATCAGCTCGCCGCGATCCGGGCCGAGCGCGGCTACCTGCTGTCGTACCACGAGGTGTACGCCCGCACGGAGCCCGGCTTCCTGGAGGCGTACACCCGGCTCTACCGCCGGTTCACCCTCGACGAGCGGCACCTGTCGGCCCGCGAGCGGGAGCTGATCTGGGTCGGTCTCCTCGTCGCCGACGAGGAGGCGGTGGGCACGCTGCACGTCGAGCGCGGGTACGCCGCGGGGCTGACCACCGACGAGATGGCGCAGGCGACGGCGGTGGCCGGGGCCGCGGCCGCGTGGCGGCCGATCTTCTTCGCCGCGCGGGCCTGGGCCGCCACGCTGCCGATGGACGGTTTCGCCCGATACCACGCTCTGCTCGCCGCCGCCGCGCCGGACCTGTCCGCCCGCGAGACCGACCTGATCGCGGTGGTGGTGCACTCGGTGCACCAGCAGGAGGAGGCTTTCCTGCACCACCTCGACCGGCTGTACGCCGCCGGCGTGCGGGAGCCGGACATCGCCGAGGCGATCAGCTACCTGCTGCTGCCACGCGGCGCCAACGCGCTGCTCTGGGCCACCGACCAGTGGCTGGGCGCGGTGGAGTCCGGCCGCGTCACCCCCACCGGCGAGCTGGCCGGCGTCAACACCCGGACCCGCCGGTCATGACCTCGCTGGTGGTCGGCGGACGGGGGGCGATCGGCGCCGCCGTGGTCGACGCCCTGCGCCGCGACGGGGAGACGGTCCACGTGCTGGACCGGGCCGACGGTGTGGACGCCGCCGACCCGCGCCAGGTTCGCCAGTTCCTGGACGCGCTCCCCGAGGTGCCGACCCGGGTGGCGCACCTGGCCGGGTCGGTGGGACACGGCGGGCTGCTCGACGTCTCACCCGAGCAGTGGCGGCAGGTGCTGGACGACAGCCTGACCAGCGCCTACGTCGTGGTCCGGGCGGTGTTGCCGGCCATGCTCGCGGCCGGTGGCGGCGCGATCGTGCTGATGAGCTCGGTGAACGGCCGGCACGGCGGGAACGCGTTGTCCGGGCCGGCCTACGCGGCGGCGAAGGCCGGCGTGCTGGCGCTGACCCGCAACATCGCCAAGGAGTTCGGCGGCCGGGGCGTACGGGCCAACGCGGTGGCGCCCGGACCGGTCCGGTCGGTGATGACCGAGCGCCTGTCCGCCCGGGAGCTGTCGGAGCTGGTCGACCAGGTGCCGCTGCGCCGGCCCGCCGAGCCGGCGGAGGTCGCCGACACGATCGCGTTCCTGCTCGGTGAACGCGCGAGCTACGTCAACGGCGCCACGGTCGACGTCAACGGCGGGATGTGGACGGGATGACCGGGACCGTACGAGTAAGGAGGGACCAGCGGTGACTGAACGGGAGACCCGGGCGGACGGGCACGGCCCGCTGCACGGCATCCGGGTGCTGGACGTCTCGACCATTCTGGCCGGGCCGCTCTGCTGCCAACTGCTCGGCGACTACGGCGCCGACGTCGTCAAGATCGAGCACCCCGTCGCCGGGGACAGCATGCGCGGCCACGGCGAGGCGAAGGACGGCGTGCCGCTGTGGTGGAAGGAGATCTCGCGCAACAAGCGGACGGTCGGGCTCAGCCTCTCCGACCCGGACGGCGCCGACCTCTTCCTCCGGCTCGCCGCCACCGCCGACGTCGTGGTGGAGAACTTCCGCCCTGGCACGCTGGAGCGGTGGGGCGTCGGGCCGGACCGGTTGCACGAGGTCAACCCCGGGCTGGTGATCGTCCGGATCACCGGCTTCGGCCAGACCGGTCCCTACGCCGCCCGCCCCGGCTTCGGCACGCTGGCCGAGGCGATGAGCGGCTTCGCCCACCTGACCGGCGAGGCGGACGGCCCGCCGACGCTGCCCGCGTTCGGCCTGGCCGACAGCATCTGCGGCATCGCCGCGTCCTCGGCCGCGGTGATGGCCCTCTACGCCCGCGACGCCCGGGGCGGCCGTGGTCAGGTCGTCGACATGAGCCTGCTGGAACCCATCATGGCCGCCGTCGGCCCCGGCCCGATCGCCTACGACCAGCTCGGCGTCGTCGGGCAGCGGCACGGCAACCGGTCCACGAACAACGCCCCGCGCAACACCTACCGCACCCGGGACGGGCGCTGGGTCGCCGTGTCCACCAGCGCGCAGGCGATCGCCGAGCGGGTCCTGCGCCTGGTCGGTCACCCCGAGGTCATCGACGAGCCGTGGTTCCGCTCCGGCCGGGAGCGGGCCGCGCACGCCGACCTCCTCGACGCGTACGTGGGCGGATGGATCGCCGAACGTACCCGCGACGAGGTGCTGCGGGAGTTCAGTGCGGCCGGCGCGGCCGTCGGCCCCGTCTACGACGCGCGGGACCTGGTGGAGGACGAGCACGTCCGTGCCACCGAGATGATCACCACGGTGCAGGACGACGACCTCGGCCCGATGCGCATGCACAACGTGATGTGGCGGATGTCGGACACCCCGGGCCGGATCCGGTTCACCGGGCGTGCCCTGGGCGCCGACACCGACGAGCTGCTCGGCACCGAGCTGGGATGCACGCCCGAGGTCCTGGCCGAGCTGCGCGCGCGCAAGGTCGTCGCCTGACCGCCCCCGTGGTCGGTCGACCGATTCCCAAAGAGTGAGGAACAACCCGTGACACCCCCAACCCAAGCCCCCGTCGCCGATCCGCTGCTCGCGGCCGTCAGTGGCGGAGTGACCGTGTACGACCTCGGCCGCCGGCTCTCCGTCGGCATGCCCCAGTCCCCCAACCACCCCGCCTACTGGCACTCGCTGCCCCGCCGCCACGGGGACATGGTCCGCTCCGACGGCGGTTCCGCGGCCAACGACATGATCACCATGGGTACGCATGTGGGCACGCACATCGACGCGCTCGCCCACGTCTCGCACCGCGGCCTGCTCCACGGCGGTGCGGACGCGGCCGAGGCGGGCCGGGGCGGCCGGTACGTGGAACTGGGCGCGCACACGATCGCCCCGATGGTGCGCCGTGGCGTCCTGCTGGACGTGCCCCGCGCGATCGGCGCCGGCGACGGCTGCCCGGCCGGCTACGAGATCACGCCGGACGACCTCGCGGCCACCGAGCGGGCCCAGGGCACACCCGTCGGCGCGGGCGACGTCGTCCTGGTGCGCAGCGGCTGGGGCCGGTTCTTCGAGCACGAGGACCGGAACGTCTACATGGGCCTGGAGTCCGGGGTGCCGGGCGTCGGCGAGGCCGGGGCGGTGTGGCTCGCCGACCGCGCGGTGCACGCCGTCGGGGCCGACACGATCGCCTTCGAGCAGCTGCGCCCGGGAGCGGCGCACAGCGTGCTGCCGGCGCACCGGGTGCTCCTGGTGGAACGCGGGATCTACATCATCGAGGCGATGGCGCTGGAGGAGCTGGCCGCCGCCGGAGTGCACGAGTTCACCCTGATCCTGGCGCCGCTGCCGCTGTTCGGCGCGACCGGCTCGCCGGTGCGTCCGCTGGCGGTGGTCGGGCATGGCTGAGCTCACGCTGGCTGAGCGGCTCGCCGCGTTCGCCGCCGCCACCACGCACACCGGCCTGCCCGACGACGTACGGCACAGCGTCCGCCAGCGCGTGCTCGACGTGCTGGGCCTCTGCGTCGCCGCGTACCGGCTGCCGACGAGCACCGCGGCCGCCGGGTTCGTGGCCGACCAGGGCGGCCGGCCCGAGGCGCACGCCGTCGGTTTGCCCGAGGCGGTGCCGGCCGCGCAGGCCGCCTTCGCCAACGGGGTGCTCGCCCACTCGCTCGACTACGACGACACGCACCTGCCCTCGGTGCTGCACCCCAGCGCCAGCGTGGTGCCGGCCGCGCTGGCCGCCGCCCAGGCGTCGGGGGCCACCGGCGGTCAGCTGACGGCCGCGGTCGCGGTCGGCCTGGAGGTCGCCGTCCGTCTCGGCATGGCCGGGTACGACCGTAAGCTGGGCAACTCGGTCTTCTTCGAGCACGGACAGCACGCCACCTCGATCTGCGGGGCGATGGGCGGAGCCGCCTCGGCGGCGCTGCTGTTCGGCCTCGGCGCGGAGGGGGTCGCCAACGCCCTCGGCGTCACCGCCTCCTTCTCCGCCGGCATCATCGAGGCCAACCGCACCGGCGGCACCGTGAAGCGACTGCACTGCGGGTGGGCGGCGCACTCGGCGGTCACCGCCGCGCAGCTCGTCAAGCGCGGCTTCACCGGCCCGCCGACCGTCCTGGAGGGCAGGTTCGGCTTCTTCCGCGCCTTCCTGCGCGACGAGGCCGACCTGGACCAGGTCACCGGCGGGCTGGGCGAGGAGTGGTCGGTGCCGGGGATCTTCTTCAAGCCGTACCCTGCCAACCACTTCACCCACGCCGCGATCGACGCCGGGCTGCGGCTGCGCGAGCGCGGCCTGCCGCTGGACCGGATCAGCCGCATCGAACTGCGCGTGCCCGCCGCGGTCATCCGCACGATCGGCCAGCCGATCGAGGTCAAGCGGGCGCCGGAGACCGGCTACCAGGCGCAGTTCTCCGGTCCGTACGCCGTCGTGGCGGGCCTGCTCGGCGGCTCCGGGCTCGGCGTCGGGCTGACCGACTACACCGACGAGCTGGCCCGCGATCCCCACCGTCGCGCGTTGATGGCGACCGTCGACGTGCTCCCGGACGACCGCTGCGACTCGATCTTCCCTAACCAGTTCCCGGCGATCGTGACGGTCCGCACGGACGACGGCCGGGAGTGGACCGAGGAGGTGCTGGCCAACCGCGGCGGCCCGCAGCGCCCGCTCAGCGACGAGGAACTCGCCGTGAAGTTCCGGGAGAACGTCGCCGGCCGGCTCACCGACGAGGCCGCGCGCCGGGTCGAGGACCTGGTGCTGCGCCTCGACGGCCTCGACGTAATCGACGAGATCCCCCGGACCCTGGCTCGCCTGGAGGCCGGCTCACCCACCTCAAGGAGGAACCCATGACGTCCTTTGACACCCTCGTGACGAACGTCCGTGTGGTACGGCACGAGTGGACGCAGCCGCGGCAGGTGGACATCGCCATCCGCGACGGCCGCGTCGTGCAGGTCGCCGCCGGCATCGATCCGGCGCTGGCCCGGACCGTTGTCGACGGCGGCGGCAGGCTCGCCTTCCCCGGCGTGGTCGACGCGCACCAGCACTGGGGGATCTACAACCCGCTGGACCAGGACGCCGCCTCGGAGAGCCGGGCCTGCGCCCAGGGCGGGGTGACCTCCGCCATCACGTACATGCGCACCGGGCAGTACTACCTGAACCGGGGTGGCGCGTACGCCGACTTCTTCCCCGAGGTGCTCGCCGCCACCGCCGAGCGGTCGCACGTGGACTACGCGTTCCACCTGGCACCGATGTCGAAGCAGCACATCGGCGAGATCCCCGACCTGGTCGAGCGGCACGGGGTCACCTCGTTCAAGGTGTTCATGTTCTACGGCAGCCACGGCCTGCACGGCCGGTCGTCCGACCAGAGCAGCTTCCTGATGATCCCGGAGAACGAGCGGTACGACTACGCGCACTTCGAGTTCGTCATGCGCGGCGTGCAGGCGGCCCGGGAGCGGTTCCCCGAGCTGGCCGACGAGATCTCGCTGTCGCTGCACTGCGAGACCGCCGAGATCATGAACGCGTACACCCGGATGGTGGAGGAGGAGGGGACGCTGTCCGGGCTGGCCGCGTACCACGCCTCCCGGCCGCCGCACTCCGAGGGCCTGGCCGTCAGCATCGCCTCGTACCTGGCCCACGAGACCGGCCTGCCGACGATCAACCTGCTGCACCTGACGTCCCGCAAGGCGGTCGACGCCGCCCTGCGGATGTCGCAGGCGTTCCCGCACATCGACTTCCGCCGCGAGGTCACGGTCGGGCACCTGCTCGCCGACATCGACACCGCGAACCTGGGCGCCAAGGTGAACCCGCCGATCCGGCCGCGGGAGGACGTCGAGGCGCTCTGGGAGTACGTCCTGGACGGCAAGATCGACTGGGTGGTCAGCGACCACGCCTGCTGCCGTGACGAGGTGAAGTTCGGTGAGCCCCGGGACGACGTGTTCGTGGCGAAGTCGGGCTTCGGCGGCGCCGAGTACCTGCTGCCCGGCCTGATCTCCGAGGGCAACCGCCGGGGCCTGCCGTACCACCGGATCGCCGAGATGACCGCGTGGAACCCGGCCCGGCGCTTCGGGCTGCGCTCCAAGGGCGACATCGCCGAGGGCTTCGACGCCGACTTCTGCCTGGTCGACGACGACCACACCTGGACGGTGCGGGCCGCCGACTCGGAGTCGGCGCAGGAGTACACCCCGTTCGAGGGCTTCGAGCTGAGCGCCCGGGTCACCGACACGTTCCTGCGCGGCGAGCGGATCCTGGAGGCGGGTGCCGTGGTCGGCACGCCCCGCGGGCGTTACCTGGCCCGGCCGGCGTGACCCGTACGCCGCGCAGCTACCTCTACGCGCCCGGGAACGAGCCGAGGAAACTCGCCAAGGCCGCCACGGCCGACGCCGACGCCGTGATCTGCGACCTGGAGGACGCGGTCCCACCGGCCGCCAAGTCGCAGGCCCGCGACAACGTGGCCGCGTTCCTGGCCGACCCGCCACGACCGGACGGTGAGTGGTGGGTGCGGATCAACGCCGACTCGGCCACCGCCGACGTCGCGGCGGTGGCGGGCCCGGCGCTGCGCGGCGTCGTGGTGCCCAAGGCCGAGCCGGAGCTGCTCGACGAGGTCGCCGAGGCGCTGACCCGGGCCGAGTCGGCGTGCGGATTGCCGCCCGGCACGCTGCGGGTGCTGCCGCTGCTGGAGACCGCGCGCGGCGTGCTCACCCTGGACCGGGTGGCCGCCGCGCCGCGGGTCCTGCGGCTGGGCCTCGGCGAGGCGGACCTCGCCGCCGAGCTGGGCCTGCGGCCGGGGCCGGACAAGGAGGAGCTGTGGCCGCTGCGCACGGCGGTGGTGCTCCACTCCGCGGCGGCCGGCCTGGTGCCGCCGGTGGGTCCGGTCGAGACGGCGGTACGCGACGCCGAGCGCCTCGACCGGAGCACCCGGATGCTGCTGCGGCAGGGCTTCCGGGCCCGCACCGCGATCCATCCCGCGCAGGCGCCGGTCATCAACGAGGTGTTCACCCCGTCCGCCGAGGAGGTGGCCGACGCGCGGGACGTGGTGGCCCGCCTCGCCGCCGTCACCGAGCACGGGCACGGCGTCGCCGTCACGGCGGACGGCCGGATGATCGACGCCGCGGTGGCCCGAGCCGCCCACGACGTCCTCGCCCGAGCGCTCTGAGGCGGGACCGGCAAGCCATCTGTTATCGCTAACAGGCTGGGCTCCCGGCTCGGCCGCCGGCACCGCGACGACCAACGCCGGGACGGGCTCCCACCGGCCCGTTCCGGCGCTCGCGGTTGAATGTGTTATCGATAACCTGCTATGTTCCGGGACGGGAGCGAAGGGCACGCTCCCGTCACCCCACCATCGGCTAGGCGTCCCGAGGCATCTCCCTCGCCGCCCGGCCGGTCGGTGACCAGTCCGGGCCGCTCCGCCGATGCACGCCGACGCAGGCGGCCAACGGACGACTTCGGCCCCGGCCCACGCGCGGCTCCGCGCCCTCTTCGCAGGCGACGTCGGCATCGACGGACGGCCCGGCCTGCACCGCCACCCAGGGCAAGGAGTCAGCAATGGCGAAACGAACACCGCTTCTCTCATCCATAGCCGCCGCGGCGGTGCTGCTCGCGGCAGCGGCCGGCGGCGCGCTCAACGCCGGCCTCGGCGAGACGGCACAGGCGTCGACCAACGGCACGCTCGCGGCGACCGCCGGCTGCGGCAAGGCGCCCACGCTGTCCAGCGGGACACGCACCATCTCCAGCGGCGGCCAGAACCGCAGCTACATCCTGCGCATCCCGGACGGGTACGACCGCAACCGCCAGTACCGCCTGATCTTCGGGTTCCACTGGCTGAACGGCTCGGCGAACAACGTCGCCTCGGCCGGCTACTACGGCCTGCTGCCGCTGTCGAACAACAGCACGATCTTCGTCGCGCCGCAGGGCATCGACAACGGCTGGGCCAACACCAACGGCCGTGACCTGACGCTGTTCGACGACATCTCCCGGCAGATCGAGAACGACCTCTGCGTGGACACCAGCCAGCGGTTCGCGCTCGGCTGGAGCTACGGCGGGGCGATGAGCTACGCGGTGGCCTGCGCCCGGCCGAATATCATCCGTGCGGTCACCGTCCTGTCCGGCGCCAACCTCAGCGGTTGCAACGGCGGCACCCAGCCCGTCGCCTACTTCGGCATCCACGGCATCTACGACAGCGTGCTGAACATCTCCGCGGGCCGGTCGCTGCGGGACACGTTCGTCCGCAACAACGGCTGCACCGCGCAGAGCCCGCGCGAGCCGAGCCGGGGCAGCCTGACGCACATCACCACCACGTACTCCGGCTGCCGTGAGGGCTACCCGGTGCAGTGGGCCGCGTTCGACGGCGACCACACCCCCAGCCCGGTCGACGGGTCGCCGAGCCCGAACGACTCGCGGACCTGGACGTCGGCGGAGATCTGGCGGTTCTTCAGCCAGTTCGCGTCCACCACACCGCCGCCGACCACCGCCCCGCCCACCACGCCGCCGCCCACGACCCCGCCGCCGAGTGAGCCGGGTGCCTGCACCGCCACCTACCGGACCGTGAACACCTGGCCGGGCGGCTTCCAGGCCGAGGTCACTGTGGCAAACAACGGCGCCGCCACGCTCAACGGCTGGACCGTACGCCTGACCCTGGCCTCCGGCCAGGCGATCAGCAGCCTCTGGAGCGGCGTCAACACGGGCACCACCGGCTCGGTGTCGGTCCGCAACGCGGACTACAACGGCACTCTGGGCGCGAACGCCTCCACGACGTTCGGGTTCACCGCCACCGGGAACGGTGCCACCGCGCCCAGCGGTGTCACCTGCACCAGTCCCTGACCGGACGGCCCGCCGCCCCGTTCGGGGCGCTGGGCCGGGGGTGGCAGACCGCCGCCCCCGGCCCGGCCCCGGGCGGGAGCAAACCGAGGTCCCGCTTCCCGCCGAGGTGTGCTCTAATTAATACTGGTCGATGTTTGCGTTAACACTACACCTGACATGCCACCACCACTCGGCTGTTCAGAGCCCTTCCGTCACGGGTGTTAACGCTTGCACCGGCGGCCATCCATAGCTCGTGAGGCACCGCGCCGGCACGAACGGTCGCGGAGCCCTGCGTACCCGAGGAGCCGTCATGGTGATCCCCCGTCCCCGGTCCGTCCGATCCGGACCATCCCGTCTGACCATCCCCGCCCTGATTCTCGTCCTGGTCGTCGCCGGCGCCGCGCTGGCCACGTCGACCCGAAACGCCGTGGCCGCCCCCGGGCCCGGCTCCATCGTGGGCGCGCAGTCCGGCCGCTGCGTCGACGTCCCCAACGGCAGCACCACGAACGGCACCCAGGTGCAGCTCTACGACTGCACGGGCGGCACGCCGCAGAACTGGACGTACACGTCGGCGAAGCAGCTCATGGTGTACGGCAACAAGTGCCTGGACGCCAACGGCCAGGGCACCAGCCCCGGCACGGCCGTGATCATCTGGGACTGCAACGGCCAGGCCAACCAGCAGTGGAACGTCACCCCCGCCGGCGCCATCACCGGCCAGCAGTCCGGGCTGTGCCTGGACGCCACGAACGCGGGCACCGCCAACGGCACCAGGATCATCCTGTGGACCTGCAACGGCCAGGCCAACCAGCGGTGGAACACCTCGGCCACACCGTCGTCACCGCCGCCCACCTCGACACCCCCGCCCGGCGGGCGGCCGTGCGACATCTACGCCGCGGGCGGCACGCCGTGCGTGGCGGCGCACAGCACCACCCGGGCGCTGCTCTCGGCGTACGGCGGCAACCTCTACCAGGTCCGCCGCGCCTCCGACAACGCCACCCGCAACATCGGGCTGCTGGGGAACGGCGGCTACGCCGACGCCGCCGCACAGGACGCGTTCTGCGCCGGCACGAGCTGCGTGATCACCGCCGTGTTCGACCAGTCGGGACGCGGGAACGACCTGTGGTACCAGGGCTCCGCGCAGGTCCCCGGCTCCACCTCCAGCCGGCCCGCGAACGCGACGAGCGAGTCGTTGACGGTCGGGGGCGCCCGGGCGTACTCGCTCTACATCAATCCCGGGAACAGCTACTGGCGGGACGGCCACCTGACCGGCATCCCCACCGGCGCGGCCCCCGAGGGCATGTACATGGTGACCAGCGGCACCCACGTCAACAGCGGCTGCTGCTTCGACTACGGCAACAGCGAGACCACCCGCAGCGCCGACGCGGCCGGGGCGATGGACGCGATCAACTTCAGCACCAGCTGCTGGTTCGGCGGCTGCTCCGGCAGCGGCCCCTGGGTGCAGGCCGACCTGGAGTGGGGTCTCTACCCGGGTGGCAGCCAGTCCTGGAACCCGAACCAGCGGGCCTTCACCAACCGGTTCGTCACCGCCACCCTGAAGAACAACGGCACCTCGCGGTTCGCCATCAAGGGCAGCAACGCCCAGTCCGGTGGCCTCGCCACGCTCTACGACGGGTCGCTGCCGGCCGGCTACAGCCCGATGCGCAAGCAGGGCGCCATCATCCTGGGCAGCGGCGGCGACTGCTGCAAGCCCGGCGGCGGCGCGAACCTCAGCGCCGGCACCTTCTACGAGGGCGCCATGGTGGCGGGCTATCCGTCCGACGCGACCGAGAACGCCGTCCAAGCCGACATCGTCGCCGCCGGCTACCGCTGACCGGTGGGCGAGGCAAGCGACCACACCCCGAATTCGTGAAGGGACTCGTCATGTCCGAACCGATACGGATACGCCGTCGCCCCCGGCTGCTGGCGGCGCTGGCCGCCAGCGTCCTTGCCGCCGCCGGCGGCCTGACCCTCACCGCCGGACCCGCGCAGGCGGCCACCACGATCACCGTCAACGGCGCCTCCGGCGGCCAGACGTTCGACGGGGTGGGCGCGGTCAGCGGCGGCGGCGGCAACAGCCGGCTGCTGATCGACTATCCGGAGCCGCAGCGCGGGCAGATCCTGGACTACCTGTTCAAGCCCGGCTACGGCGCCGCGTTGCAGATCCTCAAGGTCGAGATGGGCGGCGACACCAACTCCACCAGCGGCTCGGAGCCGAGCCACGCACACGTCCGGGGCGACCTGAACTGCAACCGCGGCTACCAGTGGTGGATCATGGAGCAGGCCAAGGCCCGCAACCCCGCCATCAAGCTGGCGGCACTGCCGTGGGGCGCTCCCGGCTGGATCGGCAACGGCAACTTCATGTCCCAGGACATGATCGACTACTTCGTGAGCTGGCTGGGCTGCGCACGGCAGCACAACCTGACCATGGACTACATCACCGCCGCCCAGAACGAGAAGCGCACCGACGCCAACTGGACCATCAGCCTGCGTCAGGCGCTGAACGCCAACGGCTACAGCGGTGTGAAGATCATCTACGGGGACGACTACCCCGGTAGCTGGGGCCCGGCCAACGCCGTCGCCAGCAACGCCACGCTGCGCAACAGCATCGACGTGCTCAGCGGCCACTACCCGTGCGGCTACCTCAGCGCGCAGACCACCTGCACCGTCTCGTCGACCGCCACCAGCACCGGCAAGACGCTGTGGAACAGTGAGGGCGGCTCGCAGGACTACAACGACGGCGCCAAGCCGCTGGCCCGCGGCATCAACCGCGGCTACATCGACGGCCGGATGGTCGCCTACCTCAACTGGGACCTGATCGCCGCGATCACGCCGAACCTGCCCTGGTCCACTGTCGGGCTGATCCTGGCCAACCAGCCGTGGTCCGGCTGGTACTCGGTCGGCAAGACCAGCTGGACGCTGGCGCACACCACCCAGTTCACCGCGCCCGGCTGGCGCTACCTGGACTCGTCCTCGGGCTACCTGGGCGGCAACCGCAACAACGGCAGCTACGTGTCGCTGCGGTCGCCCACCAGCGGCGACTACAGCACGGTCATCGAGACCATGGACGCCACAGCGGCCCAGCAGCTCACCCTGAACGTCACCGGCGGGCTGTCCACCGGCCAGGTGCACGTCTGGTCCACGAACCTGAACTCGACGAACCCGAACGACTTCTTCGTCCGCGGGGCGGACATCACCCCGTCGGGCGGTTCGTTTTCGCTCACCGTCCAGCCCGGACACCTCTACACCGTCACCACCACCACCGGGCAGGGCAAGGGCACCGCCACCAGCCCGGCCCAGGGCTCGCTGAGCCTGCCGTACCGCGACGACTTCGACGGCTACGCCGCCGGGCGGATACCGAAGTACCTCCAGGACATGCAGGGCGCGTTCGAGACCGTCGGCTGCGGCGCCGGGCGGGCCGGAATGTGCCTGCGCCAGATGTCCGCGCAGGCGCCGATCACCTGGAAGACGCTCGCCGACCCGGCGACCTACGGCGGGAACCTGAGCTGGGGCAACTACACGGCGTCCGCCGACGTCCTGCTCGAACAGGCCGGCTACGCACAGATCATGGGGCGCGTCGGCAGCACGAACCTGGACCCCATCGGCCGGTACAACGCCTACTTCCTGCGGGTCACCGACTCCGGCGCGTGGTCCATCCTGCGCAACAACACCGCCGGGCAGCTCACCACGCTGCGCAGCGGGAACGTCGCGGCGCTGGGCACCAACCGCTGGCACAGTCTCGCGCTGGGCTTCTCCGGCTCCACCATCACCGCGACCATCGACGGCACGACGGTCGGCACGGCCACCGACTCCACGTTCGGCACCGGCCAGGTCGGCTTCGGCACCAGCCAGGGTGGGACCGCCCAGTTCGACAACCTATCGGTGGTCGCCGGCCCGGGCGGCAACCCCGGGGGTACGAGCGGCGCGCTGCTCAACCCCAACTCCAGCCGCTGCCTGGACGTGCCGAACCAGTCCCAGACCAACGGCACGCAGGTGACGTTGTGGGAGTGCAACGGCGGCGCGAACCAGCAGTGGACGGCGACCTCCAGCCGCCAGCTCCAGGTGTACGGCAGCAAGTGCCTCGACGCCGAGAGCCAGGGCACGTCGTCCGGCACCCGGGTCATCATCTGGGACTGCAACGGCGGCACCAACCAGCAGTGGAACGTCAACACCGACGGCACGATCACCGGCGTCCAGTCCGGACTGTGCCTGAGCCCGAACGGTGGCGGGACCGGCAACGGCACCGCGATCGTCCTGTCCGCCTGCACCGGCGGCAGCAGCCAGAAATGGAGCCGAGCATGACGGCCCGACCGACCACACCCATCCGCCGCGGCGCGGCCCACCGGGGAGATGACCTGTGACGTCAACGCTATGGAGAACCGACCGCCGGACCAGACGATGGCTCGCGCTGGCCGTGACCATGCTCGCCCTGCTGGGGCTGGCCCCGGTCATCGCCGGAGGGCTGAGCCCGACCGCCGCCCGGGCGGACAACCCGATCGTGCAGAACATCTACACGGCCGACCCGGCGCCGCTGGTCTACAACGGCCGCGTCTACCTCTACACCGGCCACGACGAGGACAACTCGACCTGGTTCACCATGAAGGAGTGGCGGGTCTACTCGTCCGACGACATGGTCAACTGGACCGACCACGGCTCGCCGCTCAGCCTCGCCACGTTCAGCTGGGCCAAGCAGGACGCGTGGGCCGGCCAGGCGGTCCACCGCAACGGCAAGTTCTACTGGTACGTGCCGATGGTCGTGCGGGCGACCGGCCAGATGGGCATCGGGGTGGCGGTGGCGGACAGCCCCACCGGGCCGTTCCGGGACGCCATCGGGCGTCCGCTGGTGAGCAACGGCGAGATCGACCCCACCGTGTTCGTCGACGACGACGGCCAGGCATACCTGTACTGGGGCAACCCGCGCCTGTGGTACGTGAAGCTGAACTCGGACATGATCTCGTACTCGGGCAGCCCGACGCAGATCCCGCTGACCACCGCGGGCTTCGGGACGCGGACCGGAGACGCGAACCGGCCCACCCTGTACGAGGAGGGGCCCTGGGTCTACAAGCGCAACAACATCTACTACAACGTGTTCGCCGCCAAGTGCTGCTCGGAGTTCCTTGCCTACTCGACGGCGCCCGGCCCGCTGGGGCCGTGGACCTACCGCGGCACGGTCATGCCCACCCAGGGCAGCAGCTTCACCAACCACCCCGGGATCGTCGACTTCAAGGGTGGCTCCTACCTCTTCTACCACAACGGGGCACTGCCCGGCGGCGGCGGTTTCACCAGGTCGGTGGCGGTGGAGAAGTTCTCCTACGGCGCGGACGGCTCGATCCCGACGATATCCATGACCACCACGGGCGCCCCGCAGGTCGGGACGCTGAACCCGTACGTCCGGCAGGAGGCCGAGACGAGCGCGTGGGCGGCGGGAGTGGAGACCGAGCCGGCCAGCGGCGGCGGGATGAACGTCGGCTGGATCGACAACGGCGACTACCTGAAGATCAAGGGCGTCGCCTTCGGGTCCGGCGCGGCCTCGTACACCGCCCGGGTGGCCTCGGCCGGCAGCGGCGGCACCATCGAGCTGCGCCTGGACGGCACCAGCGGTCCGGTGGTGGGCACCTGCCGGGTGTCCGGCACCGGTGGCTGGCAGACCTGGGCGGACACGACCTGCGCGGTCAGCGGCGCCACCGGCACTCACGACCTGTACCTGCGGTTCACCGGCGGCAGCGGCTCGCTGTTCAACATCGACCACTGGCGGTTCACCCCCGCCGGGAGCACTCCGCCGCCCACGACCCCGCCGCCCACGACCCCGCCGCCGAGCGATCCCCCGCCCACCACGCCTCCGCCGACCACGCCGCCACCCACCACGCCTCCGCCCACCACGCCTCCGCCGACCGGTGGCGCCTGCACGGCCACCTACCGCACCACCACCTCCTGGTCCGGCGGTTTCCAGGCCGAGGTGACGGTCACCGCCGGCGCCGCGCCGCTCAACGGCTGGTCGGTTCGGTGGACCCTCGCCAGCGGCCAGAGCATCGGCCAGGTCTGGAGCGGCACGCTGAGCACCAGCGGCTCCACGGCGACCGTCCGCAACGCGGAATACAACGGCTCGGTGCCGGCGTCCGGCTCGACCACGTTCGGCTTCGTGGCGAACGGCTCGCCGTCCACCCCGTCCCTGACCTGCACCAGCCCATGAGAGGAACAGACATGCGTACCCGAGCGAGGAGATGGCTCACCGCGGGCGCCGCACTGGCTGCGCTGGCCGCCGGTGTGCTCACGCCCGCCGGCCCGGCGGGCGCCGAGTCCAACGGCGGAACCCGGGTGATGCCGCTCGGTGACTCCATCACCGAGGGCACCCAGGTGCCGGGCGGCTACCGGATCGGCCTGTGGCAGCGGATGGCCGCCGACGGTTACCGGGTCGACCTGGTCGGCTCCCAGTTCAACGGGCCGGGCAACCTCGGCGACCACGACCACGAGGGCCACCCCGGCTGGCGCATCGACCAGATCGACGCCAACATCACCGGCTGGCTGAACTCCTACCAGCCGCGCACCGTGCTCCTGCACATCGGCACCAACGACATCCTGCAGAACTACAACGTCTCGACCGCGCCGAACCGGCTGTCCTCGCTGATCGACCGCATCACCAACACGGCGCCGAACGCCGACGTGTTCGTCGCGCAGATCATCCCGCTGGCGAACTCCGGCCAGGAGGCGGCGGTGCGCACGTTCAACGCCGCCATCCCGGGCATCGTGCAGTCGAAGGTGAACGCCGGCAAGCGGGTCCACCTGGTCGACCAGCACTCGGCGCTGACCACCGCCGACCTGATCGACGGCATCCACCCGACCGCCACCGGCTACGACAAGATGGCCGCCGTCTGGTACCGGGCGTTGCAGTCGGTGTCCGGCAGCATCGGCACTCCCGGCAGCGGCGGCGGCACCTACCAGAACGTGCAACTGGTCGGCGTCGGCTCGGGCCGGTGCCTGGACGTGCCGAACGGCAGCACCACGAACGGCACCACGGTGCAGTTGTACGACTGCTGGGGCGGCACCATGCAGCGCTGGACGTACACCTCGGCCAAGCAGTTGCAGGTGCTCGGCAACAAGTGCCTGGACGCCAACGGGCGGGGCACCGCGAACGGCACCAGCGTGATCATCTGGGACTGCAACGGCCAGCCCAACCAGCAGTGGAACCTCAACGCCGACGGCACGATAAGCGGGGTCCAGTCCGGGCGCTGCCTGGACGCGGCCGGCTACGGCACCGCGAACGGGACCAGGATCAACCTCTGGGACTGCCACGGCGGCACCAACCAGCGGTGGAGCGTACGCGCCTGACCGGCACGCGACGGGCTCCCCGGCCCACGACGCCGGGGAGCCCTGCCCGCCGCATGACCAGCGGCGGGACCGGCGGGTACGTACAGTGGGAGCCATGTCGAAGCCGCCGTTGCCCGAGCCCGCCGTCGCCATGCTGGGCAAGCCGAATCCCGCCGTCATCTCCACACTGCGCGACGGCCAGCCGGTGTCCGCGGCCACCTGGTACCTCTGGGAGGACGGCCGCGTCCTGGTGAACATGGACGAGGGCCGCCGCCGGCTGGCGCACCTGCGCAGCGATCCCCGGGTCTCCCTGACGGTGCTGGACGAGGGGAACTGGTACACCCACGTCAGCCTCATCGGGCGGGTGGTCGAGGTGCGCGACGACGAGGGTCTGGCGGACATCGACCGGATCTCGCAGCACTACACCGGACGGCCGTACCCGCGACGGGACCGCGGCCGGGTCAGCGCGTGGATCGAGATCGAGCGCTGGCACGGGTGGGGCGCGCACAAGGACAACGACCAGACCGGCTGACCGCCGCCCCACGATGTCCGACCCATGCTGAAGAGTGTCGGGCATGACCGAACCGAAGGACCCGAAGGCAGCGCTGCACCACTACCTGCGCGCGATCCGGGAAAACCTGATCTGGAAGCTCGACGGGCTGAGCGAACGCGAGGCCCGGCTTCCCCGCACCGCCACCGGCAACAACTTCCTCGGCCTGCTCAAGCACTGCCTGAACGTGGAGGCCGGCTACTTCGGGGAGACATTCGGCCGCGAGTTCCCCAACCGCGGGGAACTGGTCGCGCTGGAGATGTTCGACGCGGACCCGCAGGCGGACTGGTACGCCCGAGAGGACGAGACCAAGGACGGGCTGATCGACCTGTACCGCCGGGTCGGCGCGTTCGCGGACGAGACGATCGAGACGCTGCCGCTGGACGCGCCCGGTCGGGTGCCGTGGTGGCCCGCCGGCCGGCAGGACGTCACGCTGCACCAGATCATCGTGCACGTCTGCGTCGACCTGGCCCGGCACGCCGGTCACGCGGACATCATGCGCGAGCAGCACGACGCGGCGATCGGGCTGGGGCGGGAGAACCGGAACGTCCCCGACGGCTACGACTGGCCGGCCTACGTCAGTAAGCTGTCGGCGCTCGCGGACCGGTTCGCGTAGCCGGCCCTTCCGGTACTGCGGGCCGGAAGTTTCAACCATATTTCGGACAGTGGATCGACAGGACCAGCAGCATCGTGAAGCATCTATCCCATGAAAATCCGGCCCGCCGTCGCCCCGCCGGCCGCTGAGGACACCGATCCCGCGCAGCCGCCCGCCGACCAGCCCTCGGACGACAGTCCCACCGACGATCGCCCGACGGACGGCAGACGCCGGTGGCGGCCGAACCCGGAGTGGACGCTGGCGATCCTGGGGAGCCTGCTGCTGGCGGTGGTGCTGACCTGGCCGACGTTGCGGCACCCGGCGACCACGATCCCCGGCGACCTGGGCGACCCGACGTTGCAGGCGTGGCAGGTCGCCTGGTCGGGGCACGCCCTGCTCAACGACCCGGCCAACCTGTGGAACTCGAACACGTTCTATCCGGAGCGCTACACCTACGCCTACAGCGACACCCTGCTCGGGTACGCGCCGTTCGGGATGCTCGGCTCCGGGTTCGAGGCCGCGCTGATCCGCTACAACGTGCTCTACGTGCTGCTGCACGCGCTGGCGTGTTTCGGGGCGTACGCCCTGGCCCGGCAGCTCGGCGCGAACCGGTGGGGTGGGGCGGTCGCCGGGGTGGCGTGGGCGTTCGCGCCGTGGCGGCTGGCGCACTCCGGCCACCTGAACATCCTGTCCAGCGGCGGTATCGCGCTGGCGCTGGCGATGCTGGCGCGCGGTCACGGCTGGTCGCTGCGCCACGGATACCGGCCGGAACGCCGCCGGCCCGGCTGGGCGGTGGCCGGATGGCTCGTCGCGGCCTGGCAGGTCACGCTCGGCTTCGGCATCGGGCTGCCGCTCGTCTACTTCCTGCTGGCCGCCGTCATCGTGGCGGCCGGCTGCTACGGCTGGTCCTGGTGGCGCAAGCGGGAACGGCCCCCGTTCGGCCGGCGGCTGCTCGTCGCCGACCTGGCCGGCGGCGCCGTGTTCGGCGCCGTGACGCTGCTGCTCGGGCTGGTCTACCTGCGCGTGGTCGACCTCAACCCGCAGGCCGTGCGATCGCTGGACTGGACCAAGATGTTCTCCCCGCCGCTGATCGGGTTCGTCACCGCGCCCGGCGACTCGTGGCTGTGGGGGGAACGGCACGCCGCCGCCCGCGAACAGCTCTCCTGGCCGCCGGAGATGGCGCTGCTACCCGGCATGACGCTGATCGGGCTGGCCGCGGCGGGGCTGTTCGTCTCGGCGTTCCCGGTGCGGCACCGGGTCACGCTGGGTCTCGGCGTGGCCGGCACCGTGCTGCTGGGCCTGGGTTCCACGCTCGGCGGGGACGGCGAACCCGGCTACCTGACGTTGTCCCGGCTCCTGCCCGGCTGGGACGCGTTGCGCACCCCGGGCCGGATGATGCACTGGACCAGCCTGCTGCTGGCCGTGCTGGCGGCCGGGCTGGTGACGGCGCTGGCCGAGTCGTGGCGCCGGCCGGTGGCGGCGCGCGCGTCCCGGGCCGTCGCGGCGCTGGTCCTGCTGGTGCCGCTCGCCCTGGTCACGCTGGAGGGCGTCAACCGCACGCCGCACCCGGTCGTGCCGACACCACCGGCGGCGATGCGGACCGCGCCGGAGCCCATGCTGGTGCTGCCCGCCGGCGGGGTGGGCGACCTGAACTACATGCTGTGGTCGACCGACGGGTTCCCCCGGATCACAAACGGGCTCGGCGGTTTCGAGCCGGTCAGCCAGGGCCAGACCCGGGTCGCCGTGGCCTCGTTCCCCGACGCGGGCAGCGTGGCGTACCTGCGCGGGATCGGCGTGCGGTCGGTCGTCGCGGTGCCGAGCCGCGCGGCGGGGACGCCGTGGGAGGGCATCGAGACCCGGCCGGTCGACGGGCTGGGCATCACCCGGGAGGACGTCGATGGCACGCTTGTCTACCGTCTCTGACACCGCCGGCGCCGGGCAGGCGCACCCGGGCCGGGCGGGGTGAGCGCCGTGCGGTTGTCCGTGGTGGTGCCCTGCTTCAACGAGGAAGCGTCGGTGGAGCGGCTGCACGAGATGCTCAGCGTCGCGTTCGCCGAGCTGCAGGACGTGGACGTCGAGGTGGTGTACGTCGACGACGGCAGCGAGGACGGCACGCTGGCGGCGCTGCGCCGGCTCGCCGCCGCCGACCCGGCCGTCTGCTACACGTCACTGAGCCGCAACTTCGGCAAGGAGGCGGCCATGCTCGCCGGCCTGCGCCGGGCCACCGGCGACGCGGTCGTCATCATGGACGCCGACCTGCAACACCCGCCGCGGTTGCTGCCCGAGATGGTGATGCTCTACCGCCAGGGCTTCGACCAGGTGATCGCCCGCCGGGACCGGCGTGGTGACCGGTTCATCCGGATGGTCGCCTCGCGCTCCTTCTATCGGCTGGTCAACTGGTGGATAGACGTACGCCTGCTCGACGGCGCGGGCGACTTCCGGCTGCTGTCCCGGCTCGCGGTGAACGCGATCCTGGCCATGCCGGAGTACAACCGCTTCTCCAAGGGCCTGTTCTCGTGGATCGGCTTCCGCACGGCGGTGGTGGCGCACCGCAACGAGACCCGGCAGGCCGGGCACAGCCGCTGGACGTTCGGCAAGCTGTTCAACTACGCGTTCGACGGCCTGCTGTCGTTCAACAACCGGCCGCTGCGCCTGGCCATCTACGGCGGACTGTTCCTCACGCTCATCGCGGTGGGCTACATGGCCTGGGTGGTCACGGACGCCGTGGAGAAGGGCATCGACGTGCCCGGCTACACCACGATCATCGTCAGCGTGATCGGGCTCGGCGGCATCCAGATGATGATTCTCGGGGTGATCGGCGAGTACATCGGCCGGATCTACTACGAGACCAAGCGCCGTCCGCACTATCTGGTGCAGGAGACCGAGCGCGTCGTCGATACCCCCGGCCGGGCGTCCCGGCTTCCGGAGCAGCGTACGTCCACCGGCGAATCGATGGCTGGCGACGCCGGCTGATCCACCGCGATCGGCGGGTGCCGATAGGCGCAGAATCGTTCTCTTTTCGCAGGTGGCGGGGGGTTGCTATGGTCGCCCGCGACGCCGGAGACCGGCGCCGAGGAAAGGGTTGCGATGGGGCTGATGGACAAGCTCCGGGGCGAACTCATCGACATCATCGAGTGGCTGGACGACAGCCGCGACACGATCGTCTGGCGGTTCCCCCGGTATCAGAACGAGATCAAGATGGGCGCCCAACTGGTCGTCCGGGAGTCCCAGACGGCGGTGTTCGTCAACGAGGGGAAGATCGCCGACGTCTTCACGCCGGGGACGTACACGCTGGAGACCCGCAACCTGCCGATCCTGTCCACCCTGAAGGGCTGGAAGTACGGCTTCAACTCGCCGTTCAAGGCCGAGGTGTACTTCGTCAACACCCGGCAGTTCACGGACATGAAGTGGGGCACCCAGAACCCGGTCATCCTGCGCGACGCCGAGTTCGGCGTGGTGCGGGTGCGGGCGTTCGGCGCCTTCGCCGCCCGCGTGGTGGACGCGGCGCGGCTGCTGCGGGAACTGGTCGGCACCGACCCGCAGTTCCGCACCGAGGAGGTGCAGGAGTACCTGCGGCAGCTCATGGTCGGACGGCTCGGCGGCGCGCTCGCCACGGCCGGGGTGCCGCTGCTGGACCTCGCCGCGCATCAGGACGCGATCGGCCGGCGGCTGGCCGCCGTGCTGACCGAGGAACTGGCCGAGGTCGGTATCGCGATCCCCAAGTTCGTCATCGAGAACGTGTCGGTGCCGCCGGAGGTCGAGAAGGCGCTGGACAAGCGGACCAGCATGGGCGCGGTCGGCGACCTGGACCGGTACACCCGTTTCCAGGCCGCGAACGCGATGGAGGCCGCGGCGAACAACCCGGGTGGCGAGGCGGGCGCGGGCATTGGCCTGGGCATGGGCATGGCGATGGGCCAGCAGATGGCCCGGACCATGGGCGGCGGCGCGGCCACGCAGCCGGCGCCGGCCCCGCCGGTCCCCGCGCAGCCGGCCGCCGCCGAACCGCCGCCGCTGCCGGGGCAGGCCCAGTGGTACGTCGGCGTCGGCGGCCAGCGGCAGGGCCCCTACGACCTCGGTGGGCTGGCCGAGCAGGCGGGTGCGGGCGCGCTCGGCGCGGACACGCTCGTCTGGCGTACCGGCATGGCGCAGTGGCAGCCCGCCGGGCAGGTGCCCGAGCTGGCGTCGGTGCTCGCCAGCGTCCCGCCGCCGCTGCCGCCGGCATGAGCGACACGGCTGTCTCGCCGCCCTCGTACCAGTGCGGGGGGTGCGGCGCCCGGGTGGAGTACGCGCCGGGCACCACCACACTGAGCTGCCCGTACTGCGGGCACCGGCAGGAGATCGCCGGCGCCGGGCGGGAGGTGCGCGAGCACGCGTACGCGGAACTGGCGTCGCTGCCCCGCAAGCCGGTGGCGAGCGTCGGGGCGCACACGTTCGTCTGCCCGGGCTGCGGCGCCCGGACGGAGAGCGACGCGCTGGCGCAGCGCTGCCAGTTCTGCGCCACCCCGCTGGTGGCCGACGCCGGTGCGGGTGAGCTGATCGCGCCGGAGGCGGTGCTGCCGTTCGCCGTCGACCGCAACGGCGTGCGGACGGCCCTGGGCCAGTGGTGCGGCAGCCGCTGGTTCGCGCCCGGGAGCCTGAAGAAGATCAGCGAGGCGGAGACGCTGAAGGGCACGTACCTGCCGCACTGGACGTTCGACGCGCGGACCGTGTCGGACTACCAGGGTCAGCGGGGCGAGCACTACTACGTCACCGAGACGTACACGGTGACCGTCGACGGCAGGCAGGAGACGCGGACCCGGCAGGTGCGGCACACCCGGTGGCATCCGGCCGCCGGCACCGTCCGCCGGGACTTCGACGATGTGCTGGTGCCCGCCACCACCCACCTGCCCACCGAGCAGTTGGACAAGCTGGCGCCGTGGCCGCTGGCCGAGGTGACCGCGTACCACGGCGACTACCTGGCCGGATACCAGGCCCTGCGGTACGACACCGAGCCCGAGGCGGGACTCACCGAGGCGAAGGCGCGGATGGCGCCGGTCATCGAGCGGGACTGCCGGTCGGACATCGGCGGCGACGAGCAGCGCGTGTCCGCTGTGGACACCACGTACTCCGACGTGTCGTACAAGCTGGTCCTGCTGCCGGTGTGGATCGCCGCGTACCTGCACGCCGGGCGGTCGTACCAGGTGCTGGTGAACGCGCGGACCGGAGAGGTCATCGGCGAGCGCCCCTACAGCGCGGCGAAGATCGCGGCGGCGGTGCTGGCCGCGCTGGCGCTCGTCGCGCTCGTGGTGGCGTACGCGATGAGCCGTTGACGCCTACGGGCCACCGGTGTGCCGCACCGGTGGCCCGTACGCATCGCGCGAGGTGACTGCCCCAGCGGCCGATGCCGCCGCCGGGCCGGTCCACAGGACGGTGAGGCACCTCCCATCGCGGTGTGGGGGTTCTCGCTCGGTGTCTACCTGGTGGTCAAGGGCTTCAGGCCCTCCCCCGTCCCGGCCGGCCCGCCGCTGGTCCAGGACACCACCGTCTGAGCCGGGTCAGGCCCGCGCGCCGCCGTCGACCCGCAGCACCGTCCCGGTGACGAAGGAGGCGCGGTCGCTGAGCAGCCAAGCGGCGGCCTGGGCGATCTCGTCGGGCTCGGCGGCCCGGCGCAGCGGGCTGGCCGCCGCGAGACGGTCGATGATGCCCGGCGACTCGGCGTCCCAGGACCGCATCATCTCGGTGAGCGTGCTGCCCGGGGCGATCGCGTTGACGCGGATGCCCTCCGGCCCGTAGGTGACCGCGGCGGACTCGGTCAGGCTGTTCACGGCGCGCTTCATCGCCCCGTACGCGGGCAGTGCGGGGTTGCCCATCAGGCTGCCGACGCTGGAGTTGTTCACGATCGCGCCGGTGCCGGCGGTGGCCCGGATCGCCGTGATCTCGGCGACCATGGCGAGCCACGGCCCCTTCAGGTTGACCGTGTAGACGTGGTCGAAGTCGGCCTCCCGCACCCGGTCCATCGGTCCCGGCGGCACTATCGTCGCGCCGTTGTTGAAGGCGACGTCGAGGCGGCCGTACACCTCGACGGCGCGGTCCACGGCGGCGCGCACGCTCGCCGCGTCGGCCAGGTCGCAGACCACGTACTCGGCGATGCCGCCGGCCGCCCGGACCTGTTCGGTGACCGTCTTCAACTGCTCCTCGGTCCGCGCGGCGAGCAGCACCCGGGCGCCCTCGGCGGCGAACAGCCGGGCCGCCGCCGCGCCGATGCCGCGCCCGGCGCCGGTGACGAAGGCGATCTTGCCGGCCAGCAGGCCCTCAGTGGTTCGTGTGGTGTTCATGGCAGCAAGACTGCGTCCGGCCGCGGAGCCCATCCAGGCACCGGCGGTACCTGGCTACGCACTACCGCAGGCGGGCACACTGGGGCCGTGGACCGACGTGAGCTGGCAGTGTTCCTGCGCAGCAGGCGGGAGCGGATCACCCCGGCCGACGTGGGCCTGCCCGCCGGACGGCGGCGCCGCACCCCCGGGTTGCGTCGCGAGGAGGTGGCGCGGCTGGCGTTCATCTCGACCGAGTACTACACGCGGCTGGAGCAGGGCCGGGGTCCGCGTCCGTCGCGGGAGGTGCTGGCCGGGCTGGCCCGCGCGCTGCGGCTGTCCGACGCCGAACGCGACCACCTCCACCACCTGGCCGGGGAGCCGCCCGCGCCGCCGTCCGGGCCACCCCGGGAGGTACGGCAGAGCGTGCTGGACCTGCTGCACCGGCTGCCGCAGGCGGCGGCGTTCGTGACCTCGGCGGCGTTCGAGGTGATCGCCTGGAACGACCTCGCGGCGGCCCTCATGGAGGACTTCTCCACTCTGCCCCGGCGGGACCGCAACCTGGTCCGCCGGACCTTCCTCGGCCCGCACCTGCACGGCGCGCGGCTGTACGACGTGTCGGACGCGGGCGAGTTCGCCCGCCACTCGGTCGGGCGGCTGCGCGCCGCCGCGGCCCGCTATCCGGACGACCCGGAGATGGCCGCGCTGATCGCGGACCTGCTCGCCGGAAGCGAGGAGTTCACCCGCCTGTGGGCCTCGCACGAGGTGGGTGGCGCACGGACGCTGTGCAAGACGTTCCGCCACCCGCTGGTCGGGCCGGTGACAGTCAACTGCGACGTCCTCGACATCACCGACCGCGACCAGCAGGTGGTCATCTACACCGCCACTCCCGGCTCACCGTCGGAGGAGGCGCTGCGGCTGCTCTCCGTCATCGGCACCCAGCGCATGACGGTGGAGCACTGAGCCACCCGGCACGTCAGCAGCCGATCCGGCTGGACCCGACGGCGACGTCGTCGTACCAGAGGGTGTCGGCACCGCCGCCGTAGCTCTCCCAGCCCAGCTTCAGGTCGGTGAGCTGCGGTCGCCAGGTGCGGTTGTACCACTGCCCGTCGATGTCGTGCGTCGGTACGCCGTCGGCGGTCAGCCCAGCCACCGCGACGCCGTCCAGCCAGGTACGCAGTTGGCCGGCGGAACCGTCCACCATGAACTCCAGGCAGGCCCAGCGGTTGGTGGGCAGCGGCACGCTCTGCGCCACGCCGGCCGGGCTCTGCTCGGGCAGCGTGGCGTCGTCGGAGGCGCGGTTCCACTGGAGGGCGCCGTTCTGGCCGCCCAGCCGCAGGTCCCGGTTGCCGTCGGCGGCGTCCGCCATGGTGATCATCGTGGTGTGGTCGGTGGGCTGGGCGGTGGTGTGCCGGACCCAGATCCGGGCGTACCGGACGCTGCCCAGGCCGCTGAGGTTCTTCGTGGTCCGGACGAACACGTGGTTGCAGTACCCGGCCGCGCCGTTGATCCGGACCGCGCGGCTGCCGCTGTGCGTGGTGGTCGTGTCGATGGTGGCCGTGCCGGCGCCGGAGCAGTCCGGGCTCACCACGCTCCAGTCTCCCGACGGGGTCGGCCCGGTCTGGTTCTCGAAGCCGTCGCAGAGCACCGCTCCCGCGCACCCGCTCGGCGGCGGGGTGGTCGGCGGCGGAGTCGTGGGCGGCGCGGTGGTCGGTGGCGCGGTCGTCGGCGGGGCCGTGGTCGGCGGCGCCGTCGTGGGCGGCGCGGTCGTCGGTGGTGCCGTGGTCGGGGGCGCGGTGGTCGGCACCGTCGTGGTGGGCGGCGGTGTGGTCGGGCCGGCGCCGTTGCACGGTACGCCGTTCAGGCTGAACCCGGTCGGCGCGCCGCCGGCGGTGCCGAACGTGCCCTGCACGCCGAACTCGGTCGAGCCGCCGGCCGGGATGCTGCCGTTGTACGACGCGTTGCGGGCGGTCACCGTCGGCCCGGACTGGCTCACGGTGGCGTTCCAGCCGTTCGTGACGCGCTCGTCCCCGGCGTACGTCCAGGTGACGGTCCAGCCGGACACGGCGGTGTCACCCGGTGACACCTTGATGTTCGCGGTGAACCCGCCGGGCCACTGGTTGGGTGTGTAGTCGACCCGGCAGCCCTGCGCGGCTGCGGCCGGGCCGGTGAGCAGGGCCGTACCGGCCGCTGTGACGGCGGCCAGCGCGGCGACGGCCGCCACGAGCGGGGCGGGGCGGGCACGGAGAATCGTCATGGAGAGTCCTTCGACGTCGGGCAGGGCGCGGCGCCACGCGTCCGGGGTCGGACGCGGCGGCGCGCGAGGACGCGGCGCGGCGATGCGCCAGGGTGGATGGTCGATGCGTACGACCGATGTGCCCGGCTCGAAGGCGGCCCGGTCAGCCGCCGAGGTCCGGTCTGCGGACCTCGGCGACGCCCGAGTCCAATCTATTTATCGCCGCCTATTCAATCAAGGCCTGCGGGCGGGTGGCCCGTCATCCTGGATCGGCGCCCGCGCCGCTCAGCGATGGTTGCCAGCCGTCCCGGTAACGCACGCCGCCGGGTCGCAGCCGGATCCGGTCGTGCGCGGTTCCCGCGACGGGCTCGATCCGGATCACCGCCGGCCGGTCCACGACGACGCAGACCTCCTCCCCCGGCCACCACCAGCCGCAGGATCGGGCCAGGTCGGCCCAGGTGTCGAGGTGTCCGTCCTCGGCCGGCCCGTACCGGGCGAGGCCGAGCCGGCGCAGCACGTCGTAGTACGCGATCCACGACGCGTCCTGCTGCCCGTACCAGCACACGGGCACCGGGCCGTCGCCCGCCAGCGCCGCACGCACCGGCAGGTAGAACCCGTGAGCGAGGCTGCGGTGCAGCGCCGTGCGTACCCCCTGGTGCAGCACGACGGCGAGGGGTACGCCGCTGTCGAGGGCCCGCAGCGGCGCCAGCTCGGGCCACGGCTGCTTGGTCTTGCCGGTGCGGGCGGGTGACAGCTCGGGATCGGTGTGCGCCACGCCCGCGCTGAGGGTGCCCCGAAGCTGGGACACGATCATGGCGATGTCGCTCGCCACCAGCGGCGTCCTGGGCGGCCGTGCCGCGCGGATGCGGTCGTGGAGCGAGTCGAGTGTGGGCCAGCCGCTGACCAGGGGCATCGCCTTGGCCGGCGAGTCGACCCACTCGAACCGGGGTCGCGGCCGCGACGCCCTCGCGTAAACGGCGGTCAGGCAGCGCTCGGCGGCCGGCCGGTCGGCCGGCTGCGTGGACAGGGCGTGGTCGAGCCATTCCTGGCGGATCTGGACTGCCTGGTGCCACAGGCCGGAGGGGTCACCGCTGCGAACGGCCTGTGGGGTCTTCGCGGCGCCGTCGCGCCGCGTGGGGGCGCTCATCGCGCCGGGGCGTCGCCGCCCTTCCGATAGGAGATCATGGAACCACTCTGACTCACGGCGCGGCATCGCTCAAGTGAATTCCGGCCATACGGCGACCGCGCTCACCGTGCCCCAGCAAGAGAAGGGAACACCGCTGACCGTGGACAGTGACCGCTTGACCCGACCCCCCGTCATCACCGCCCAGATGCTCATCCACCGGCCCGCCGCCGAGGTCTTCGAGGCGTTCGCCGACCCGGCGGTGACCACGAGGTTCTGGTTCACCAGGAGCAGCGGCCGGCTGGCGCCGGGCGCCGTCGTCACCTGGGAGTGGGAGATGTACGGCGTCTCCACCGTCGTCACCGTGAAGGACGTGGAGGAGAACCGCCGCATCCTGGCCGAGTGGGATCCGGAGTCCCCCACCCAGGTCGAGTGGCGGTTCCTGCCGGGCGAGGGCGGCACCACGTTGGTCCGGATCACCGAGACCGGCTTCACCGGTACCGCCGACCAGGCCGTGAGCAAGGCGATCGACTCGATGGGCGGGTTCACCATGGTCCTCTGCGCCTGCAAGGCGCTGCTGGAGCAGGGAGTGCTGCTGAACGTGGTCGGAGACGCCCACCCGAGCGGGTTCGAGGACTGACCGCCGCTTCCCGCAGCCGCCGGCTCGCGCCGCTGATGCCCGCGGCAGGCCGCCGGGCGGACCGGTCAGGCGCGCGCCACCGGCACCGGCGCGAACAGGGGCGGCGCCGGATCGGCTGCCCGGATGTCGGCCACGAGCTGCGCCAGCTGCGGGTAGTCGCCACGGGCCGCACCGAGAAGGTGGTCCGCGTCGGCGTGGTTGCCGAGATACGACTCGGCGGCCGCCCGCAGAAGAAGCGCGACGGCGCAGAGGTCGCGCGGCTCGGCACCGGGACGAACGTCGAGAAGCAGCGATCGCGCATCCTCGGGCCGCTGGTCGAGCAGGTGAGTCAGGCTCATCCCGATCCGGGCGGACAGCACGCGCGGCTGCGCCCGGAGGGCGATCCGCGCGAGTTCCGAGATCTCCCGCACCTCCCGGCGCTGCACCGGCGCGCGGGTCACCACCGCGGCGTACAGGTACCACAACCCGAACTGGACGCTCAGCGTCTGGCCGATCGCCGCGGCGGCCGCGCGGTCGATACCGCCGGCGCGAGCCAGCGCCGCGAGCCGCTCGGCTTCCTTGACCAGCTCCGCGGACTGCGTGTGTCCCGTGCCCAGTCTCTGCTGGTAGGCAGCGAGAGCCCGGAGCGGATCGTTGCCGCCGGGAGGCTGAATTCCGATCCGGTCGACGTCGCCACCGGCTCGGGCGACCGCCCGCAGCGCCCTGACCACCTCCTCCTGGTAGTAGCCCGCCCGCAGCCCTTCACGGGCGGCTGCCGGAGCCCGCAGCCAGCGGAGCAGGTTCTGACCGTCACTGCGGGTCGACCGCCCGGGAACGAGGTTGGTCAGGCCGAGCAGCGCCCCGACGAACGCGGCGCCGAGCAACGTCATCCGCGTCATCGCCGTGCCGGTGGACGCCGACGCGACGAGGAGCGCCGCCGCGCACAGGTTGGCCGACGGGCCACCGAGATAGAACAGCACCATCCGCAGCGGCAATGCCGTCGTCGACGGCGAGGGCCGGACCACCACCTCGTTGCGCCAGCCGTTGAAGGGCGCGACACGGACCGCGATGACCGGCAGGCGCAGCAGCTTCGCCACGACGAGGTGCCCGCATTCGTGCAGGACGAGGTGCAGCCACAACGACACGCAGGTGAGGCCGGCGGCGGCGATCGCACCCGTCACTGACTCGGTCACGAGCAGCGCGAACGCGGTCGCCTCCACCGCCAGGAGGAGTGACACGGCGACCAGCCGACGGCGGAGCTTCACCGGGAGATGGTACGCAGGCTCCGCCGCGGCCAGGAACGCGTCGACTGGCGATCGGTCCGATGAGTTCACGCGCGTTCGCCGGTCTGAGCTGGTGCATCCGATCGGATGCGGAACACCGGCCGACCGCCAGGAGGACGAGAACCATGACCGTTGCCGACACCACTCCCACACCCGTCGCCCGAGGGCTGCACCGGACGCTGTGGGTGCTCCAGATCTTCCTCGGCGTCTTCTTCATCGTCGCCTCGGCCGCCCCCAAGCTGTTCGGCGAGACGAACGCGGTCCAGACCTTCGAGGACATGGGCGCCGCGCCCTGGTTCCGCTACTTCGTCGGCCTGCTGGAGCTGGCCGGTGGCATCGGGTTGCTCGTGCCGCGGCTCGCCGGCCTGGCCGCCGTCGGGCTCGCGCTGCTCATGGTCGGCGCCGCCGTCACCCAGGCGTTCATCCTGGACGGCGGCGCACTGGTACTCACCCCCGTGGTGCTGTTCGCGCTGTTCGTGTTCATCGCGTGGGGCCGTCGCCACTCGATCGGCCGGCGCTGAGCCCGGGGGTGCGCCGGCCGGCCCGTCAGGGCGTCCAGCGCACCCCCGGGTTCACCCGCCCGAACCAGTCGAAGACGGCCATGTTGTCCCACTGGTTTCCGGTGCCGTTGATGTTCGCCGGGTCCCAGCCGTTGCCGCTGACGGCGTACCAGGTCGGTTCCCAGTAGAAGACACCGACGGCGCCGGCGTTGCGGGCGGTGTTCTGCACCCAGTCGAACTCCTGGGCCTGGCCGGCCCAGGTCGCGCCGATGCCGTCGCAGGTCGCGTCGCCGATCGCGTTCGGCTCGCCGTCGGCGTTGTCCCGGGTGAAGGGGTACGCGGTCTCCGCGATCACCACCGGCTTCCCGTAGCGGCCGCGCAGGTCGACGATGTTGTTGTAGAGGTTGGCCAGGCTGCCGTGCCACATGCAGTAGTACGACAGGGCCGTCATGTCCCACTGCACGCCCTGCGCCCGGATGCCGTCGTAGAACCACCGGGCGTTGGCGTTGCTGTCGGCGTTCGCGGTGTGGATCATCACCGGGATGCCGCCGCCGCATGCTTTCACCGCGTTGTAGCCCTGCTTCAGCAGCCCGGCCAGCGGGGCGAAGTCGTTGTTGACGACCTTGCCCTCGTTCCACAGCATCCCGACGTTGATCTCGTTGCCGATCTGCACGCTGTCCGGCAGGGTGCCCTGCCCCCGCAGGGCGGCGCAGACGTCGTACGTGAAGGCGTACACGTCGCTGCGCAACTGGCTGAGGCTGTGCCCGGCCCAGGCGGCCGGCTTGTACTGCTTGCCCGGGTCGGCCCAGGTGTCGGAGTAGTGGAAGTCGATCAGCACCTTGAGGCCCTTGGCCTTGGCCGTACGCGCCTGGGCCAGCACCCTGCTCTTGTTGTTGTAGCCGCTGGGCGGGTTGTTCCAGACGCGCAACCGGACGTAGTTGACGCCGACGGACTTGAGGATGTCCAGCGGGTCGCGGGCGACCCCGCCCGCGTCGTAGTACTTCGCGCCCAGGTCCAGGCTGCGCTGCAACGAGGAGACGTCGGCGCCCCGCATGCTGAGCGTGTTCGCGGCGGCGACGGGCGCGGGCGTACCCCCGAACGTGGTGGTGACGGCGAGGGCGACGGCCGTGACGGCCCCGGCCAGGGTGCGTCGGCGGTGGTGGGGTGTGGGCACGGGACTCCCTCTCAGGTCGGTCGCGGGCGGCGCTCAGCCCACCGCGCAGGGGGCGCCGTTCAGCGAGAAGACGGTCGGCGGCGCGTCGCTGGCGCTCCACCGTCCCTGGAAGCCGAAGGTCGCGGAGCCGTTCGGCGCGATGTGGCGGTTCCAGTCGGCGTTGCGGGCGGTCACCGTGGCGCCGGTCTGGGCGACTGTGGCGTTCCACGCGGTGGTGACCTGCTGGTCACCGGGGAAGCCGAAGGTGAGGATCCAGCCGTCGACAGGCGCCGTCCCGGTGTTCTGGACCGTCACCGCCGCCACGAAACCACCTGGCCACTCCGACTGGTTCCGGTAGGTCACCCGGCAGGTCGACGGCGGCGTGGACGTCGTGGGCACGGTGACCGTGTTGGAGGCGATCGACACGTTGCCGACCGCGTCCCGGGCCCGCACGTAGTACAGCGTGCGCAGTGGCGCCGGCGCCGGCGCGGGGAGCGACATCGTGTACGTGGTACCCGGCACGGTGGCGACGCGCGTGGAGGTGTACCAGCCGTCGAACCGGTAGACGTCGTAGGCGAGCACGCCAACGTCGTCGGTCGACGGCGACCACGACAGCCGGGCGGTCGAGTCGGTCACCTCGCCGACAGTGAGGTTCCCCGGCGCGCTCGGCGGAGTGGTGTCCGGTCCGGTGTCCGTCACCGGAGTGACGACAGTCGCCGGGTCACTGGCCGGTGAACGACGGTTGTCCGAGTCCCGGGCCGACACCCGGAACGTGTACTGCCGGCCCGGCTGGATGTAGCTGGTGACAGTCGCGGTGGTGACGTCGCCGAGGCTGAGGCTGTAGACCACGTCGTCGAACGGATTGAAGTAGACGATGTCGTACCCGGCGACGGCGCAGCAGCCGGGCGTGGCGGCCGTCCAGGTGAGGGTGACGGACGTGGTCCGTACCTGGGTGGCGGTCAGGTTCGTGGGCGCGCTCGGCGGGAACGGCGTGGTGCTGGGTGGGTCGGGCGTCCTGGGCGTCGACGTCGGCGTCGCGGTCCCGGTCGGGTCCGCGACGGGCGCCGCGGCGACGCCGGGCGCCGGAGCGGCAGCGGGGTACGCGGTGCCGGCGCCGGCCGACGGGGCGGCGCTCAGGGTGGTGGCGAGCAACGCGGTGGACAGCGCGACGGCGGCCGGCAGACCCGGCCGCAGGCGGCGCAGAAGCGAGGACGGGGAGACGGCCATGGGTAGACAATGCTCGCCAGGCATCGATGATCGCCAACGTGTCCCACACCTCGGCCGCCGCAGCAACTCCGCCTCATTCGTCGTTTTGCGCCGTTTGTGTCAGAAATCAGCCACAATCGGGGAGACAGGGTGAGCCGCTGCGGAACGGCCACCGCACGCACGAAAGGCTGGACGGGAAGCGGCGATGGCCACCTTCGAGTACCGCTGCCCGCAGGACGGCAGGTTCGACGTCGTGATGCCGGTCGGCACCGCGAGCCCGTCGACGAGCTGCCCCCGGTGCGGGTCGCCGGCGACACGGGTGTTCTCCGCGCCCCGGCTCGCCCGCATGCCGGCGGCGCTGCGCGACGCCATGGACCGGACCGAGCGCAGCGCGGAACAGCCGGAGGTGGTCGGGCGCGTGCCCGGCGGCCGCCCGGCGCGCCACTCGACGAACCCGGCCCACGCCCGTCTGCCCCGCTGGTGACCGAGCTCGGGCAGTCCACCTGACCCGCCGCGGCGGGACGCACGAGAAGGGCTCAACACCGTGCCTGAACTGCTGTTTCCCCTCGACTCCACGAAGAGGTTCACCGACCAGGAGAAGGTCGGGCACAACCGCTGGCATCCCGACATCCCGCCGGTGGCGACGGTACGGCCCGGACAGTCGTTCCGCGTCCACTGCCGTGAGTGGTTCGACGGCGCGATCCACAACGACGACTCCGCCGAGGACATCCGGGACGCTCCGCTGACCCGGGTCCACGCTCTCAGCGGCCCCTTCGCCGTCGAGGGCGCCGAGCCGGGCGACCTGCTCATTGTCGACATCCTCGACATGGGTCCCATCCCGCAGGAGTCCGGTCCGCTGGCCGGTCAGGGCTGGGGCTACACGGGCATCTTCCCCACCGGCAACGGCGGCGGCTTCCTGACCGAGCAGTTCCCCGACGCCTACAAGGCGGTCTGGGACTTCACCGGCCGCAAGGCGACCTCCCGGCACATCCCCGGGGTCTCGTTCACCGGGATCGCCCACCCGGGGCTGATGGGCACCGCCCCGTCCGCGTCGCTGCTGGCCACCTGGAACCAGCGGGAGGGGGCGCTGATCGCCACCGCGCCCGACCGGGTGCCGCCCCTGGCCCTGCCCCCCGAGCCGCAGGACGCGATCCTCGGCCGCCTCACCGGCGCCGACTTCGACCGGGTGGCCGCGGAGGCGGCGCGGACCGCTCCGCCCCGGGAGAACGGCGGGAACCAGGACATCAAGAACTTCACCGTCGGCAGCCGGGTCTTCTACCCGGTGTTCGTGCCGGGCGCCAACCTGTCCCTCGGCGACCTGCACTTCTCCCAGGGCGACGGGGAGATCACCTTCTGCGGCGCCATCGAGATGGGCGGCTTCGCCGACCTGCACGTAGACCTGATCAAGAACGGCATGCAGACGTACGGCGTCGCCGAGAACACGATCTTCATTCCGGGTGACACCCCGCCGCAGTTCAGCCAGTGGCTGGCCTTCTCCGGGCTCTCGGTCACCCTCGACGGCGAACAGCGGTACCTCGACTCACAGCTCGCCTACCAGCGCGCCTGCCTGCACGCCATCGACTACCTGACCCGCTTCGGCTACCAGCCGGAACAGGCGTACCTATTGCTCGGTGCCGCACCCATCGAGGGACGGCTCTCCGGCGTGGTCGACATCCCCAACTCCTGCGCGACGGTCTACCTGCCCACCGAGATCTTCGACTTCGACATCCGCCCCTCGGCCGCCGGTCCGACCCGGATCGACCCGGGCAAGGGCGCCCCGAAGGCCACCATGAGCTGAGCAGGTGACCGCGCCACCGTTTCGGCAGGACCAAGCTGATCACGGGACGGGTGGGTGCCGGAGGCTCCTCGCCGCGCGGGGCGCGGGGATGTCGGCAGTACGCCGCATCGCGGCGGCGCGACCCGGCGTGTAGCCGTACTCCCGGACGAAGGCGGAGATGAACGCGGACGGGCTGGCGTACCCGACGCGGCGGGCGACCTCGCCGACCGGCCGGGTCTCCAGCAGCGCCAGCGACGCACGCAGGCGCAGCTTCGTGCGCCACTGCGAGTACGACATGCCGAACTCGCGGTCGAAGTCACGTTGCAGCGTCTTGACGCTGACGTGCAGGCGGTCCGCCCACTCGGCGAGCCCTGTCGTGTCACCCGGGTCTCGGGCCAGGGCCGTGGCGACCGCCAGCGCGACGCCCGTACCGCCGGCCTGCCGGTCGTCGGGGTCGGATCGGGGGGCGAGCCCGGCCATGATGCGGCTGCGGGCGGCGAGGGCGTCGCGTTCGTCGTAGCCGGCGGTGGTGAGCGCGAGGACGAGCCGAGCGGCCTCGGCGTCGATGGTGGCGACGCCGGCCCCCAGCCCGTCGAGGGCACCAGGCACCTCGCGCAGGCAGATCCGGTAGACCGTCTGCCGGTCCGCCGCGTGCACCTCGTGGGTCACGGCCCGGTGCACCCAGAAGACCTCGTCCGGCCCGAGGAAGGTGGTGTGCCGACCGTGGCGGGCGGAGAGCAGACCGTCGGGTGACCAGTAGAACTGGTGCAGGAAATCCTCCCGGTTCTCGGCGAACGCCAGCCGGGTCACCGACCGGTAGCGCAGGAGGAGGATGCCGTCGGGGCGGCCGAGGCCGTAGCCGAACTCCTCGCAGCTGACCGGATCCGCCGTGATCGGGCCGGTGACCATCACGCTCTGACCTCTCCCCGACATCGGTTGACCTCTCGGCGACATTCTGCCCACAGAAGTAAGGCTAGCCTAAGCTCTGCAGCCCAGTAGGGCTGCACCTCTGTGTTGAGACCCCGAAGGAACTGGCAGATGTCCGTACGACAGCACTGGCGCGTGATCGCCGCCGCCGCGGTGACGCTCACCGTGGTCACCGGTTGCGGATCCGACGGCGGCGACTCCGCCGCGAAGTCCGGCGACGCCGCGACGCGCGTCTTCGCCGCCGACAACGGCGAGATCACGATCCCGGCCGACCCCCAGCGGGTCGTCGCCACCGGCTATGCGGTGCCGGTCCTGATCGAGGCGGACGCCGCACTGGTGGGGATCTCGAGCTGGAAGCGCGGCCTGGCGCTGATGGCCGAGCAGGACCGGGCCACCTACGAACGGCTGCCGAAGGTCGCCGGCGAGGCGGCTGCCGAGACCAACTACGAGGCCGTCGCCGCCGCCAAGCCGGACCTCATCGTGATCGGGGTGCCGAAGCCGGCTCTCGGCAGCATCGACATGAAGCGGCTGGAGAGCATCGCGCCGGTCGTCGCGATCGGCCCCACCACGCCCGCCGCCTGGCGCGAGCTGTCCCGCCGGCAGTCCGACGCCGCCGGTCGCGGCACGAACTTCCAGGCGGCCAAGGAGGCGTACGAGAAGAGGGCCGCGGAACTGAAGGACAAGTACGGCGCCGCCCTCGCGGGCCTGAAGTTCGGGCACGTGGGGAGCTACGGCGAGATCGCCAAGGGCACCTTCCACCGGGAGTTCGCCGGCTCGTGGGGCACCAACATCGCCCAGGACGCGGGCGTGACCTACTACGGCGAGGTCAAGGAGAAGGGTGGCGGCGGGCTCGACGTCACCGAGTACCCAGCGATCGAGGAACTGCCGACGAGCCTCGGCGAGGCCGACGCCATCACGTACACGGTGCAGCCCGACGGCACCCCCGCCGAGGCGGTGAAGCAGGTGCTCGACTCCGCGCTGTGGAAGAACCTGCCCGCGGTCAAGGCCGGCCGGGTGTTCCCGTTGCAGTACACGGAGGCGGCGACGTACGAGTCGGCCCTCCGGACGCTCGACTCCGTCGACAAGGCATTCGCGCCGCTGCTGGCCCGATGACAGTCGACCGTCACGACCCGGCCGGCCGGGTCGCCGCCCACCACCGCGCGGGCAGTGGCACGGTCCGGATCGGCTACCCGATCGGCGTACGCGAGGTCCGGGTCGTCGCCCGGCGGCGGCTGACCCCGCGCATGGTGCGGCTGACCCTCGGCGGCCCGGCCCTCGCCGACTTCCACACCTACCAGGCGGACGACCACGTCAAGCTCGTCTTCCCGGATCCGGACGGCACCCGGCGCGATCCCGTCCCGGACGGGCGGGGCATGCTCGACTGGCCCCGCCCGCTGCCGACCACCCGCAAGTACACGGTGCGCCGCTACGATCCCGCCGCCTGCGAAATCGACCTGGACTTCGTGCTGCACGACGGCGGTGTCGCGTCGGCGTGGGCGGACGCGGCGGCGGTGGGCGACGGGGTGACGATCGCGGGCCCGCCCGGCGCGAAGGCGTTCCCGCACAGCTACGACCACTACGTCTTCGCCGTCGACGCCACCGCCCTGCCGGCCGTCGCCAGGTGGCTGCAGGAGTCCCCGGCCGACGTGTCGGCGCACGTGGTCGCCGAGGTCGACGACCCGGCCGAACAGGACTACCCGCTCACGCACCGCGACGGGGTGGCGGTGACGTGGCTGGTGCGCGCGGCCACCGGGTCCACGCTCGCGCAGCAGGTGGGGTCGCTGCGCCTGCCGGCCGGGCGGGCGTTCCTCTTCGCGGCCGGCGAGGCGAACGACATCAGGCCGCTACGCGCCTGGAGCGCCGGCCGCCTCGACTCACTGATCACCGGGTACTGGAAGCGCGGAGTCGCCGGGCTTGAAGACTGACCTGTCCCGCCGGGCGGCGTTCCTGCTCGTGTCCGCCGCGCTGCTCGTCGTCGCGGCGGGCGCGAGCATGGCCGTGGGCGCGCGACCGGTCGCGCCGGTCGAGGTGTGGCGCGCGCTCACCGACTTCGCGGCCACGACCGACCACCTCGTCGTACGCGACATCCGGCTGCCCCGCACGATCCTCGGCGTCTGCGTCGGCGCCGCCCTCGGCGCGGCCGGGGTGCTGATCCAGACGCTCACCCGCAACCCGCTGGCCGAGCCCGGCATCCTCGGCGTGACAGCCGGGGCCGGCTTCGCCATCAACCTGGGCGTGCTGGCGGGCGTCGCCGGGTCGCAGGCCGGGCAGCTCGTGCTCGCGGTGGCCGGCTCCGCGCTCGCCGCCGTCGCCGTCTACGCCGTCGGGCGGACCTCACCGCTGCGGCTGGTCCTCGCCGGAGTCGCGCTGAGCTGGGTGCTGATGGGCGTCTCGCTCGGGCTGCGGCTGGGCTTCCCGGACGTCTTCGACAGGTACCGGTTCTGGTCAGTCGGGGCGCTGGCCGGCGCCGAGCAGACGCCGCTGGTGCTGCCGGTGCTGGTGACAGTCGCCGCCCTGGCCGCCGCGATGGCCGCGACCCGGCCGTTGAACGCGCTCGCCCTCGGCGAGGACGTCGCCCACTCGCTCGGCGCCCACGTGACCCGGACCCGGGTCACCGTCCTGGTGCTCGTCACGCTGCTCACCGGCGTCGCCACCGCGGTCGCCGGCCCGATCGCGTTCGTCGGGCTGATGGTTCCGCACCTGGCGCGGCGGCTCGCAGTCGACTCGATCCCGTGGATCATGGCGTACTCGATGCTGCTCGGGCCGATCCTGCTGCTCGTCGCGGATGTCGGCTCGCGGGTCCTGCTGCCCACTGGCGAGGTCCCGGTGTCGATCGTCACCGCGTTCCTGGGCGCTCCGGTGCTGATCTGGGCGGTCCGCCGCTACGGGGCGGCGGCGCTGTGAGCACTGTGAGGCTGCGGGCGGGACGGCTCGCGATCGAGGTCGAACGGCGCTCGGCCGTCGCCGCGGCCGGGCTCGTCGCGGCCGCGGCGACCCTCGCGCTGCTGACGCTGAGCCACGGGCCGGAGTGGGCGACACCGGCCGAGGTGTTCGACGCCCTGTTCCGGGGCGGCGACGCGGCCTTCGTGATCCGGGAGTGGCGACTCCCCCGGGTGGCCGCCGCGCTGGTCTTCGGCGCCGCGCTGGGTCTGGCCGGGGCGGTCTTCCAGAACCTGACCCGCAACGCGCTGGGCAGCCCCGACGTGATCGGCCTCGACGCGGGCGCGTACACCGGCGCGCTTGTCGCGATCACCGTGCTGAACGGAACCGCCGGGCAGCTCGCGGCCGGGTCGGTGGCGGGCGGGCTGCTCGCCGCCGCGCTCATCTACCTGCTGTCGCTGGACTCCGGGCTCAGCGGCGTCCGGCTGGTCGTCATCGGCATCGCCGTCAACGCGATGCTGACCGCGCTCAACTCCTGGATCGTGCTGCGGGCCGAGATCGACGTGGCGCTCGCCGCGACCGGCTGGAACGCCGGCTCGCTCAACGGCGTCGACTGGGCCGAGGTGCGGCTCCCGTTCGCCGTCATCGGCCTGTTCGTCCTGCTGCTCGTCGTTATCTCGCACGCCATGCACCAGGCTGCACTGGGCGACGAGATCGCGCGCACCACTGGCGTACGCCTGGGCCGGCTCCGCCTGCTGCTGGTCCTGGCCGGCGTGGGCTGCACCGCGACAGTGACAGCGGTGGCCGGGCCGGTCGTGTTCATCGCGCTCGCCGCGCCCCAGATCGGCCGGCGGCTCGCGCGGGCCGCCGGCGTACCCCTGGTGCCGGCGGCGCTGACCGGCGCGGTGCTGCTGCTCGCCGCGGATCTCGTCGCGCAACTGCTGCTCGCGCCGGTCGCGCTGCCGGTCGGCGTGGTTACCACGGCGATCGGCGGCTGCTATCTCATCTGGCTGCTCGGCATGGAGGTGAAACGACGGTGACCAGCCGCCTGACCGCGGAGGACGTCACGCTCGGCTACAGCGACCGGGTGGTGTCGACGCGGGTGAGCCTGGCCGTGCCGGACGGCGCGTTCACGGCGATCGTCGGCCCCAACGCCTGCGGGAAGTCGACGCTGCTGAAGGCGTTCGTCCGGCTGCTCACACCGGCCTCGGGCGCGGTACGCCTCGACGGCCGGGACGTCGCCGAGCACCGGCCGAAGCCGTTCGCCCGCCAGGTCGGCTTCCTGCCCCAGGGCCTCGTCGCGCCGGAGAACATCATCGTGCGGCGGCTCGTCGCCCGGGGCCGCTACCCGCACCAGTCCCTGCTCGGCGCAGGCGGGGCCGCCGACGAGGAGGCCGTCCGGTCGGCCATGGCGGTTGCCGGCGTCACCGACCTGGCCGAGCGGCCCGTGGAGGAACTCTCCGGCGGGCAGCGGCAACGGGTCTGGATCGCCATGGTGCTGGCGCAGGAGACGCCGTACCTGCTGCTCGACGAGCCCACCACGTTCCTCGACATCACGCACCAGTACGAGCTGCTGGCACTGTTCGCGCGGCTGCGCGACGAGGGACGCACCGTCGTGGCCGTGCTGCACGACATCAACCAGGCCTGCCGGTTCGCCGATCACATCGTGGCGATGAAGGCCGGCCGGGTCGTCGCGCAGGGCCCGCCGGCCGACGTGGTGGACGCCGACCTCATGCGGGAGGTCTTCGGCCTGCCCAGCGTGGTGATGCCGAACCCGGTCACCGGCACCCCGATGGTGGTGCCGACCGTGTAGCAGGAAGCCCTCGTCGGTATGCCAGAGTCGACCTGAGCCGGTTGGGCGGCTCGGGAGCACCGTTACGACGAGAGGACGGGACACCTGATGCAGAAGTCATCCCTGACCGCGCTGGCCCGCGAGCAACTGGAGCGCGCACACACCTCCTCCAGCGGCCGCAGCAGCTCCACCGTCTACGGCGGTCACGAGCACAAGCTCCGCCAGACGGTGATCGCGCTGACCGCCGGCCAGATGCTCAGCGAACACGAGAACCCCGGCGAGGCCACCGTCCACGTCCTGCACGGCCGGGTCCGGCTCGGCGCCGGCGAGACGTCCTGGGACGGCGCACCCGGCGATCTGCTGATCGTGCCGGACCGCCGGCACACGCTGGAGGCGCTCGCAGACTCCGCCGTGCTGCTCACCGTCGTCAAGCGCTGACGACCCCGGCTCCCGGGACCCTCATCCGACGGCCGCCAGGAAGTCCGAGTAGAACAGGCCCAGGCCGGCCGCGACGCAGACGCCGGCCACGATCCAGAACCGCACCACGATGGTGGACTCGCTCCAACCGGCCAGCTCGAAGGGGTGGCGCAACGGCACCATCCGGAAGACACGCCGGCCGGTGGCCCGGTACGAGACGATCTGGATCACCCAGGTCGTGGTGATGATGACCTTCAGCGCGCTGAAGACGCGCACCGCCACCGGCGTGCCGAAAGGGAGATGACGAAGGCGACAGCGGCCGCGACGATGACCGCCCTCATCGGCGGACCCCGGGCTTCCGGACCTGCGCCTGACGTACCGACCCGGGCCCGCCGGGCGGGAGGCCCGTCGCGAAGTCATCGATCACGACACGTGAGCTTGCCATCCGGCGGCGCACGGAGCAGCCCCTGAACCTCACCGCGCCGTACTTCGCCGCCCGCCGAGGCTGGTGCGCACGCCGTAGCGCCGACGGCATGAGGACGGTTGTGGTGTCGCTCGCGGTGGCCCTGGTGGTGGTGTCCGCGCCGAACGGGACGCTGATGCCGTTCCGCTTCGTCGACGCGCTCATCGGCGGCGTGGTGGCACTGGGCGCCAGCCAGCTGATGGCCGCCCGTGACCCGCTGGCGCCACTGGTGGCGCAGGCCCGGCGCAGCTACACCGACCTGGCCGACCTGCTCGACCAGATCAACGCGGCGCTGCGCGGCTGCGACGAGGACGCCGCCCGCGCAGCGCTGGACCGGGCACGGCAGGTGGACGACTGCGTCGCCGAGATGCAGGCCGCGGTGCTCGCCACCGGTGAGACGCTGCGGCAGCTCGACTACGCCGCCCGCAACATCCGCGTGCTGGCCCGCGCCGGCGTGACCCTGACCCGCCGGCACACCGCCACCCCGCCGGAGCTGGCCGCCGCGATCGGCGCGCTGACCTCTGCCGTACGGTCGGCTGGTGAGGCCATGGCCCACGACCTCACCGGCGCCGACGCCGACCGGCACGCGCAGCGAGCGGACGCGGCGGCCCTGGAGGCGGTCCGGATCGCCGCGGGCCTGCTGCGGACCGACCCGCCGCTGCCGGTCACCATGATCGTCGGGCAGATCCGGGCGACCGCTATCGACCTGCTGCGCGGCGTCGGCCACGACGACGTGACGGTGCTGGACCGGGTGGACGAGGCCCTCGGCCTGAGCCAGGCCTGACCCCTGGTCGATCGACGCGGCACACCCGTTCCCGTTGTGCGCTGTTCGACACCGTTCAGCGCGACCGGTCGCTCCTCGCCGGCGGCTCGTCCAACCGGGCCGTCGGGTAGGTAGGGATCTCGATGGCGTTGGCGGCTCTGCGCAGGGGCGCCATCACGGCAACCATCATCCGGTCGCGGCCGGGCAGCCTGGACATCACCCCGAGCATCACCATCGACATCTTGACCTGGTTGGAGCTGCTCAGCACCATCCGCTTGACGTTGGCCGGGCCGAGCTTCTGGTTACGTTCGGCGAACGGACGCATCCGGCTCTCGTAGGCCGCGAACGCGGCCCGGTGGTCGGCGCCGGATGCGGCCAGCTCGCCGGCCAGCAGGTAGGCCCCGACCAGAGCCAGGCTGGTGCCCTGCCCGGAAGCCGGGGACGCGCAGTGCGCCGCGTCGCCGAGCAGCACGACCGGGCCGGCCGACCAGCTGTCCATCCGCACCTGGGCGAGCCGGTCGTAATAGAGGTCGGGCGCGTCGGCCACAGCGTCGAGCAGCCGGGGCACCTCCCAGCCCTGCCCCGCGAAGGCCTCCCGCAGCGCCCGGCGCGGATCGCTCTCGTCGGCCCCGTCCGGCGCGGTGAACAGGAACATCGCCTTGGCGCTGGTCTGGCCGGCGGTGCTGTAGACCAGCGTGGTGCGGCCGGGGCTGACATAGGTCAGCTCCTCGCGGTCGAGGCCCAGATGGTTTGGCACGGTGCAGATGGCGACGCGGTAGCCCATGTCGTGGACGAAGCCGGACTCCGGGCCGAAGGCCAGCTCCCGGGTGCGCGAGTGCACCCCGTCGGCGCCGACGATCAGGTCGAACGTCTCGGTGCGGCCGCTCTCGAAGGTGACCGACGTGCCGTCCAGCGCGGCGATCGCGTCACCGAAGCGATGGTCCACCTCGTCTCGGGTGAGGTCGAACAGCAGCCGGGTGAGGTCGCCACGCAAGATCTCCGCGTCGTGCTCCTCGCGGCCGCCGAAGGTGTCCCCGTTCATGCTGGCGACACGCTTGCCGGTGCGGTCGACCACGGTGCCGCCGCGCACGTCGGTGCGGAGCTGTCGGGCCTGCTCCAGGATCCCGGTGCGGCGCACGACCTCGAGGGCGGCGCCGCGGATGTCCACCTTGTACCCCCCGTCGCGCAGCTCCGCGCTCCGCTCGACGACAGTGGGGGTGAAGCCGTGGCGGCGCAGCCAGTGCGCCAGCGTGAGGCCGGCGATGCCGGCGCCGGAGATCAGGACCGTCTTAGTCATGCTTCGACGATACGCTTGTGTAAGACATTTGTTCAAGACATATGTATTAGTACGATGTCTCAGACGGTTAGGATCGCCCCATGGGAAATCGTGAGGCTCTCCTCGAAGGCGCGAAGCGCTGTCTCTACGAGAAGGGCTACGCCCGCACCACCGCCCGCGACATCGCCACCGCCGCCGGCACCAGCCTGGCCGCGATCGGCTATCACTACCGCTCCACCGAGGCCCTGCTCAACGCCGCCATGATTCAGGTCATGCGGGAGTGGGGTGATGAGATGTCCAGGGCGCTCGCCGCCGACGACCTGGCCGACGCGGGTCCGCTGGAGCGTTTCGAGGCCGTCTGGGTGCGGATCCTCGAATCGTTCCGGGCGAACCCCGGGCTGTGGGCGATGCAGCTTGAGATGGTCACCCAGAGCCAGCACCAGCCCGAGGTCCGTGAGCAGCTCGCCGCCGGACTGCCCGCGGCCCGGCTCGGCCTGGCCGAACTCTTCGACGCCTCGCCCACCACCGCCACGCCGGCCGAGGCGGCATCGTTCGGCGCCTTCCATCAGGCTCTGCTCACCGGCGTCATCACCCAGTGGCTGATCGACCCGGCCCACGCGCCCTCCGCCGCCGACCTCGTCGGGGCCCTGCGCCGGATGGCGGCATCGATCGCCGGCTGAGCCGGGAGCCCGTTACTTCACCATGCGAAAGTCCGGATGCGTCAACCAGGCGGCAAGGAGGTCGGGGTCGACGACGTGGTAGATGGCCGTGGTGCCGCGATCGGTGAGGTAGGGGATCTCCTGCCATGTCCCGCCAAGCATCCTGAGGGTCTCCCGGACCCTGGCCTGCCACTGTGCCATCCCGACCCCGGACTCGACGGCGTCGAGGGCGCGGACGCCGAGCGGAGGTGGCACCGGTAGTTGCCCGGTCAGGTCGATGAGTCCGCCGTAGCGACGGGCGGTCGCGACCGCGAGGTGAGCCAGGAACCGGTGGTCGTCCAGGCCGTTCGTCGCCGCGGCCAGGAGGACCTCGGTCGCGGGTCGGAACCCGACAGCGCGCACCAGGCACGCTTCCTCGTCCTGGTCCTCGGAGGCCCAGTCACCGGGCTCGACCAGCATCGGTCCGGTAGTCGGCGACACGACCTGCCAGCCCAACCGGTACGGCTCTCGCAGCAGCCACCAGTCACCGGTCTCCTTGGTGAGCGCCTGCGCCAACCAGACCCGGAACAGTTCGCCGTGCGACGGGGTCCACGAATCGGGCAGCAGGACGGCAGCACAGGGTCCGCTCACCGTCTGATCATGCGTGTTCGGGGGCGCTCCCACAGGAAGGACCGATGAATGTCGCGGTGAACGATCCACCCCGCGAGCAGGTGTAGAGCCGGGCGTATTCGTATTCCGCCATGTCGCCACCCCAACCACGCGATCACTGGGAGACCGGGCCCCGAGGCGGACCTGTCACAGCGCCGCCACGAACTCCGTGGCGGCGATGCTCGTGGGCCGGTCGCTGACCTGCCCGTCGCCGACCTCGACCACCCGCCAGACACCGTCGGCGCGGGCAACGAGGTCCACTGTCACGAACGGCAGGGCCAGCGCCGCCACCATCGGGGCGATCGTGTCCGGGTCGACCTGCGTCGACGGCCGGTCGTACGGGGTGTCCGGGTGTGGTCCGACCAGCACGCACCGGCCGTCCCGCCACCAGCTTCGCACCTCGCTCCCGGTGAACGACTCGAACTCGCGCAGCACGAATCCACCGGCGAAGTCGTCGTCCCGGAGTTCCCGCAGCCGGCTGGCGACCTTCCACGCCGCGTCACCGTCGGCCACGTCCGGGACGAACGCCGCCTCGGCCCAGTAGTGCTTCATCGACTTGACGTGGTCCCGCAGCACTGCCGGCCCCCGGCCGAAGGCGGACCGGGCGCTGTCGAAGTCCGCGCGGTCCGTTCCGACCGTCCACACCGACCGGGGGGTCACCGCCGCCAACGCCGGATACCAGCCGGGCAACTCGTGCGCTCGCCGATACTGCTCAGCCGTCGTCCGTAGCGCCACGTCCCGGGTCGCGAGCACGTCGGCGAAGCCGGCGTAGCGCCGGCTGCTCAGCATCCAGCCCCGGTACACGGCCACACCGCCACCGGCCGGCACCCGGGACACGGCCCGCTCGACGTCATCACCCCGGGCCAGGGCGTCGTGGTCCACCACGGCGACCGTCATGCCGGCTTCGCGTGCCGCTCGCGCCTCGGCCGCGAAGTGGTCGTCCGGCTGACGCGGGCGCAGGGATCGCCGGGAACCAGGAGCATCACCCCGGAGATGCTGCCCGACCACCGGACGAGCGCCAACCGGTTATCCCGACCTTGACACAGGCGGAACCACTGATCCGACGCGACCGAGGCACGCCGCCGTGCTGTCAGCTGCGGTGGATCGGGGTGTCCAGATCTCGCAGCCGGCGGCCGGAGCCTCCCGCGGCCAGGGCGACGAACTCTGCGGCGATCGCGACGGCGGTCTCCTCCGGCGTCCGTGCCCCCAGGTCGAGCCCGATCGGCGAGGAGAGCCGGGCGAGGGCAGCCTCGTCCACACCCGCCTCGCGCAGGCGGCGCAGCCGGTCGGCGTGGGTGCGGCGGCTGCCCATCGCGCCGATGTAGCGGGCCGGGGTGCGCAGAGCGACCTGGAGCAGCGGGACGTCGAACTTCGGGTCGTGGGTGAGGACGCAGAGCACCGTGCGCTCGTCGACTGCCGTCGACGCCAGGTACGTGTGCGGCCACTGGACGACGAGGTCGTCGGCCTCGGGAAAGCGCTTGCGGGTGGCGAACACCGGACGGGCGTCGCACACCGTGACGTGATAGCCGAGGAAGCGCCCGATCCGGGCCACCGCGACGGCGAAGTCGATCGCGCCGAACACGATCATCCGTGGTGGCGGCAGGTACGACTGGACGAAAACGGACACCTCGTCGTGCCGCTGCTGGCCGTGCGTACCGAGCTGGATGATTCCGGTGGTGCCGAGGGCGAGCATGCCCTCGGCCTGCTGCGTCACCGCGCGGTCCAGGTCGGCGTCGCCGAGGGTACCGGCCACCCGGTCTGGCCAGACCACCATCTGAGCCTTCCCCGCCGACGCCGTCGCCACCGGCGCACCTGCCCGGATCGCGGCGAGCACCGCGTCGGGCTCGGTCAGCACGACGTCCGGCTGGACCAGGACCTCGATCGTGCCACCGCAGGTCAGGCCCACCTCGAAGGCGTCGTCGTCGCCGACACCGTAGGTCTCGGTGCGCGCCTGGCCGGTCCGTATCGCCTCCCGGCAGAGCTCGTACACCGCGCCCTCTACGCATCCTCCCGAGATGCTGCCGACGACCTCGCCGTCGGCGCAGACCGCCATGGCCGCGCCCGGCGGTCTGGGCGCCGACCTCCAGGTCCGCACGACTGTCGCGACGGCGAACCGGACGCCGGCGGCACGCCACGCGGTCAACCCGTCGACGATGTCTCGCATGGCCGCACGATCCGTGAGCAGCCGCGGCACCGTCAACGCCGACCTAAGGACTTGCTTAGGTCGGCGTTGACTTCCGCAGGCGCCGGCACCACATTGACGACTTCCGGAGGTGCGATATGCAGGTGCCGGCCCCGTTCGAGTACGAGCGAGCCACCAGTGTGGACCATGCCATCAGCCTGATGGAACGGCTGGGCAGCACGTCACGGCTGATCGCCGGCGGGCACAGCCTGTTGCCGATGATGAAGCTGCGGCTGGCCAGTTTCGACTACCTCATCGACATCAACGATCTCCACGACGAGCTCGGCTACATCGAGGCGGGCCCCGGCGAGATGCGCATCGGTGCGTTGACCCGGCATCGGGAACTGCTCGAGTCCGCCACCCTGACGGCGACCTTCCCGATCTTCGCCGACGCCGAACGGGTGATCGCCGATCCGGTGGTGCGCAACCGGGGCACACTGGGCGGCTCCCTGTGCCAGGCGGACCCGTCGGAGGACCTGTCAGCGGTCTGCACCGCCCTGGACGCGAGCTGCGTGATCCGGGGGCCGGGCGGCGCCGAACGGGTGGTGTCCATGGAGGAGTTCCACGTCGGGCCGTACGAGACGGCCGTCGGCGACGGGGAGATCCTGGTCGAGATCCGGCTGCCGGTGCGGCCCGGCTGCGGCAGCGCCTACCAGAAGGTCGAACGCCGGGCCGGCGACTGGGCGGTGGTCTCGGCCGGTGCGGCGGTCTGGCTCGACGGCGACGTGATCTCCGACGCCCGGGTCGGGCTGGCCGCGGTGGGCCCCAACACCACGGGCATCCCGGAGATCTCCGCGGCGCTGCGCGGGCAGGAGCCCAGCGAGAGCCTCTTCGAGCAGGCCGGCGCGATCGCCGCGCGTAGCTGCGATCCGACCACCGACCAGCGGGGCAGCGCGGACTACAAGCGGCACCTGGCCGACGAGCTGACCAGACGGACCCTGCGCCGGGCCGTGGAACGGGCGAGGAGCTGAGCATGCAGGTCACCATGACCGTCAACGACGTCGAGGTCACCCGGGAGATCGAAGGTCGCCTGCTGCTGGTGCACTTCCTGCGCGACGTGCTGGACCTGACCGGCACGCACGCGGGCTGCGACACCAGCAACTGCGGCACCTGCGTCGTCTGGCTCGACGGCGAACCGGTGAAGTCGTGCACCGTGCTGGCCGCGATGGCCGGCGGCCACCAGGTCCGTACCGTCGAGGGCTTGGCGAAGGGCGCGGAGCTCGACCCGGTCCAGCAGGGCTTCATCCAGTGCCACGGCCTGCAGTGCGGCTTCTGCACCCCCGGCATGATGATGACGGCCCGCGCACTGCTCAACCGCAACCCGGACCCGACCGAGACGGAGATCCGGGAGGCGATCTCCGGTCAGATCTGCCGTTGTACGGGCTACGCCACCATCGTGCGCTCGGTGCGCTGGGCCGCCGTACACGAGGCGAACGCCGCCGCCGCGGTCACCGAGACCACCGAATCACGCGAAGCCGGCGAGATCGACAACGCCGGCCAGCCCGCCGGGAGCGTCGTATGACGACTGTGCACGAGCGCGTGGACACCTTCCACGACAACGACCAGAAGCCGGTGGGATACGGCCGCATGCTGCGGAAGGAGGATCCGCGATTCGTCCGCGGCCGGGGCCGGTTCGTCGACGACGTCCGGCTGCCCGGCATGCTGCACCTGGCCATCCTCCGCTCGCCGGTGGCCCACGCGCGGATCCTGAGCATCGACACGAGCGCCGCCGAGGCCTCACCCGGCGTCAAGGCGGTCGTGACCGGGGCCATGCTGGCCGAGCAGGGTCTGGCCTGGATGCCGACGCTCTCCAACGACGTGCAGGCCGTGCTCGCCACCGACAAGGTGCGCTTCCAGGGCCAGGAGGTGGCGTTCGTCGTCGCCGAGGACAAGTACGCGGCGCGGGACGCGCTGGAGCTGATCGACGTCGAGTACGACGTCCTCGATCCGGTCGTCGACGCCCGCCGCGCGCTCGAACCGGGCGCCCCGGTGATCCGCGACGACCTCGACGGCAAGACCGACAACCACTGCTTCGACTGGGAGACCGGTGACGAGGCGGCCACCGCCGCGGTGTTCGCCCGGGCGGACGTCGTGGTCAGCCAGGACCTGGTCTATCCGCGGGTGCACCCGGCGCCGATGGAGACCTGTGGGGCGCTCGCCGACTTCGACGCCGTCGACGGCAAGCTGCGCCTCTGGTCCACCACGCAGGCGCCGCACGCGCACCGCACCCTCTACGCCCTGGTGGCGGGCATCCCCGAGCACAAGATCCAGGTGATCTCGCCGGACATCGGCGGTGGCTTCGGCAACAAGGTGCCGATCTATCCGGGGTACGTCTGCGCGATCGTCGCGTCGATCGTCACCGGGAAGCCGGTGAAGTGGATGGAGGACCGCTTCGAGAACCTGATCAGCACCGGCTTCGCCCGCGACTACATCATGCGTGGTGAGATCGCGGCGACCCGCGACGGCCGGATCCTGGCCATCCGCACCAACGTCCTCGCCGACCACGGCGCCTTCAACGGCACCGCCGCGCCGGTGAAGTACCCGGCCGGCTTCTTCGGGGTCTTCACCGGCAGCTACGACATCGAGGCCGCGTACTGCAAGATGACGGCGGTCTTCACCAACAAGGCGCCGGGCGGTGTGGCGTACGCCTGTTCGTTCCGCATCACCGAGGCCGTCTACCTCGTCGAGCGGATCGTCGACTGCCTCGCCGACGAGTTGGGCATGGACCCGGCCGAGCTGCGGCTGAAGAACTTCATCCGGCCGGAGCAGTTCCCGTACACGACGAAGACCGGCTGGGTGTACGACTCCGGCGACTACGAGCCGACCATGCGGCTCGCGATGGAGATGGCCGGCTACGCCGACCTGCGGCGCGAGCAGCAGGAGAAGCGGGCCCGGGGCGAGTTGATGGGCATCGGCATCGCGTTCTTCACCGAGGCCGTCGGCGCCGGCCCGCGCAAGAACATGGACATCCTCGGCCTGGGCATGGCCGACGGCTGTGAGCTGCGCGTGCACCCGACCGGCAAGGCCGTGGTCCGGCTCAGCGTGCAGTCCCAGGGGCAGGGGCACGAGACGACGTTCGCACAGATCGTCGCCGAGGAGATCGGCATCCCGCCGGACGACATCGACGTGGTGCACGGCGACACCGACAACACGCCGTTCGGTCTCGGCACGTACGGCAGCCGGTCCACCCCCGTCTCTGGTGCCGCGGCGGCCCTGGTCGCCCGCAAGGTCCGCGACAAGGCCAAGATCATCGCGTCCGGCATGCTGGAGGTCTCGGTCGCCGACCTGGAGTGGGACAAGGGCTCCTTCCGGGTCAAGGGTGACCCGGGAAAGAGCGTGACCATCCAGGACATCGCCATGCGGGCACACGGCGCAGGCGACCTGCCCGAGGGCATCGAGGGCGGGTTGGAGGCGCAGATTTGCTACAACCCGTCGAACCTGACGTATCCGCACGGGGCGTACATCTGCGTGGTGGACATCGATCCCGGCACCGCGCAGGTCACGGTGCGGCGGTTCATCGCCGTCGACGACTGCGGCACCCGGATCAACCCGATGATCATCGAGGGGCAGGTACACGGCGGGCTGGCCGACGGGGTCGGCATGGCCCTCATGGAGATGATCGCGTTCGACGAGGACGGCAACTGTCTCGGCGCGTCGCTCATGGATTACCTGCTGCCGACCGCGCTCGAGGTGCCCGACTGGGAGACCGGCTTCACCGTCACCCCGTCCCCGCACCACCCGATCGGCGCGAAGGGCGTGGGCGAGTCGGCCACCGTCGGCTCCCCGCCAGCGATCGTCAACGCGATCGTCGACGCCCTCGAACCGTTCGGCGTACGGCATGCCGACATGCCGTTGACGCCGTCGCGCGTCTGGGACGCGATGCGCGGCAACGCCCGCCCGCCGGTCTAGGGAGGTGGCCATGACGACGACCGCCCGCCGTACGCGTGATCTGACCGTCGCGCGCGCGCCGTTCGTGCACGCCACTGTGGTCCGGGCCCAGGACCCGACGTCGGCCCGGCCCGGCGACGACGCGGTGATCCTGCCGGACGGCACCATCGAGGGGTTCGTCGGCGGGGTGTGCGCCGAGAACTCGGTGCGGGCCGCCGCCCTGGACGCCCTCCGGGACGGCAACGCGCTGCTGCTGCGGGTCCTGCCGGACGGCGCGCCCGCCTTCCCCGACACCCCGGGGGCGAAGGTCGTGGTCAACCCGTGCCACTCGGGCGGGGCGCTGGAGATCTTCCTGCGCCCGGTGCTGCCCGTACCCGTGCTGGGTCTGGTGGGCGACACGCCGATCAGCGCGGCGGTGGCCACCCTGGCCGCCTTCCTCGACTTCGAGGTGTCCACGTCCGGTGACCACTCCGGCGCGGCAGCGGTGGTGGTGGCCGGCCTCGGCAAGGGCGAACAGGACGCCATCCGCGCCGCGCTGGATGCCGGAGTGGGCCACATCGCGCTGGTGGCCAGCCGTACCCGCGGCGCGGCCGTGCTCGACGAGCTGGCGCTGACCGACGCCGAGCGCGCCCGCGTCCGGACCCCGGCCGGGTTGGAGATCGGGGCGCGTTCGCCGCAGGAGATCGCGCTGTCGATCATGGCCGAGGTGGTGCGGGCGCTCCGGCTGGACGGCCTCGCCTCCTCCCCCACGCCACCCGTCGCGCTCCCCCAGCAGGCCGTCGACCCGGTGTGCGGGATGACGGTCCTGGTCGGGCCGGACACCCCGCACGTGCGGATCGACGGCACTGATCACTGGTTCTGCTGCCCCGGCTGCCTCGACCGGCACGTGGCGGCGTAGCCGTGTTCGTGACCGGCCTGGTTCTGGCCGCCGGGGCCTCGGTGCGCCTCGGCGAGGCCAAACAACTGCTGCCGTACCGCGGCCGGACGCTGCTCGACGCCACCCTCGACCTGGCCCGCTCGTGCGCCTTCGACCAGGTGCTGGTGACCCTCGGCGGCGCCGCCGACCTGGTCCGCGAGCGGGTGGACCTGACCGGGGTCCAGGTCGTCGAGAACGCCGAGTTCAGCACGGGCTGCGGGTCGTCGATCCGCGCCGCGACGCGGGCGGTGGACCCGCGCGCCGACGGGCTCGTGCTCCTGCTCGGCGACCAGCCCGGCGTGCGGGCCGCCGACGTACGCCGGGTCGCGGCGGCGACCACCCCGCTCGCGGTGTGCCGGTACGCCGACGGCCTGGGTCACCCGTTCTGGTTCGCCAGTGACGTCCTTCCGCAGCTGCGTGTCCTGCACGGCGACAAGGCGGTGTGGAAGCTGCTGCACTCCGGCCGGCACCCCGTCACGGAGATTCCCGTGGACGGGCCGGTGCCGATCGATGTGGACACCCGCGCGGACTACCAGCGGCTGCTCTCGGGCGAGGCGCGGTGAAGGACCCCCTGGCCGTTCGGCGCCGGCTCGATGCCGTCGACTACCTGGCCGACGACGGCATGGCGATGGCCGTCTTCCTCGCGCTGAAGCTGGGCAAGCCGCTGCTGCTCGAGGGCGAGCCCGGCGTCGGTAAGACCGCGGCGGCGAAGGCGCTGGCGCGGGCGCTGGACACGACGCTGATCCGGTTGCAGTGCTACGAGGGCCTGACCCCCGGCGAGGCGCTGTACGAGTGGAACTACCAGCGGCAGTTGCTCGCCATCCGGCTGGCCGAGGCCCGGCACACCTCACTGACCGACGCCGACCTGTTCGCCGCGGAGTTCCTGCAGGAACGGCCGATCCTGCGGGCGGTACGCCACCCGGGACCGGTCCCGCCGGTGCTGCTGATCGACGAGATCGACCGGGCTGACGACGAGTTCGAGGCGCTGCTGTTCGAGTTCCTCGGCGAGTCCGGGATCACCATCCCCGAGCTGGGCACGTTCACCGCGACCACGCCGCCGGTCGTGGTGCTCACCTCCAACCGCAGCCGGGATCTGCACGACGCACTGCGCCGCCGCTGCCTGTACCACTGGATCGACTTCCCGGAGACGGGCCGCGCCACCGAGATCGTCCGACGGGCCGTGCCGGGCGCGACCGAGGGGCTGGTCCGCACGGCGACCGCCTTCGTCGGCGACGTACGCGCCCTCGGCCTGGACAAGGCACCCGGCATGGCCGAGGCCATCGACTGGGTCGCCGCACTGTCCGTGCTCGGCGCCGCCGACCTCGCCGCCGACGACGTCGTCCAGACCATCGGCACCATCGCCAAGACCCCCGACGACCGCGCCGCCGTCGCCGCCGCGCTCGGCGCACACCAGGAGAGGCCGGCATGAAGATCACCAACGAGTTCACCGTCGACATCCCGATCGCGCGGGCGTGGGCGATCCTCACGGACCTGGAGGGCATCGCACCGTGCCTGCCGGGCGCCCAGCTGACCGGCGTCGACGGCGACGTCCACCAGGGCACGGTGAAGGTCAAGGTCGGTCCGGTCGTCTCCGAGTTCGCCGGGACCGCACGTTTCGTCGAGAAGGACGACAGTCGCTATCGGGGGGTGATCGACGCGAAGGGCCGCGACCGGCGGTCGGCGGCCAACGCGTCCGCTCTGGTCACCGCCCAACTGCGGCCGGACGATCAGCGCACCGTCGTCAGCGTGGACACCGATCTGAAGATCTCGGGGCGCTTGGCCCAGTTCGGCAGCGGCATGATCAAGGAGGTGTCCGGCAAGCTGCTCGCCCAGTTCGTCGCCAACCTCGAGGCGAAGCTGGCGGCCGAGGAGACCGGCGACAGCACCCCGCCCCCGGCCACCGCGCCTGATGCATCCGAGCCCGCGACGGCCGTCGCCGCCGCGCCCTCCGCCGCGCCCGCCGGGCCCTCGTCCGCCATACCGCCTGGGACCATCCTGGCCGGCGCCCCCGTGGTCGCGTCGGCGTCCACCGGTCGACCGGCCGCCGGCGCACGCGCCGAACCGGCCGCCGAGGCGCAGACGCTGGACCTGCTCGACATCGCCGGTGGCGCCGTCGTCAAGCGCCTCGTGCCGGTGCTCGTCGGGATCGTCGTCGTCGGCGCGGTGATCGCCTGGCGGGTCGCACGCCGGTGAGCGCCGGTCTGCTGCGCGGCGTCGACCGCGCGGCGTTCGCGACGGCGTTCGCCGGCCGGTTGCGGCGGGCCGGCGTATCCGCCGGGCTCACCGAGGCCGGTGACTTCGTCCGTGCGCTCGGCGTGTGTACACCCGGGGAGACGACCGCGCTCTACTGGGCCGCCCGGATCAGCTTCGTGCGGCGGCACGCCGACCTCGCCGCCTTCGACCGTGTCTTCGCCGCTGTCTTCGTCGACGCGCCGCCGCTACCGCTCACCCGGTTCGCGGCCCCGCCGGGCGCCGGTGACGACGTGCACCTGCCGGTGCCCGCCGACACCGCCGACACCGCCGAGGGTGGTGGGCTGCCGTGGGCGACGTTGCCGGCGCCCGTCGCCGCGGAGGAGCCCTCCGATGCCGGGCTGCGGCTACCCGAGCGACGTCCCAGCGCCGTCGCCGGGCTCGCCGACCGGCCGTTCGAGGACCTCGACAGCACCCAGGTCGAACTGCTCGGCGACGCCCTGCGCGAGGCCGTCGCCCGCTGGCCGTCCCGGCGCACCAGACGGCACGCCGTCGGCCCGGCCGGACGGCGGGTCGCGCTGCGTCCGACGATCGCCCGCGCCCGTCGCACCGCGTGGGAGCCCGTCGAGGTCGTCCGCGAGCGACCGGTACGCCGACCGCGCCGGGTCGTGCTGCTGTGCGACGTCAGCGAGTCGATGCGGGCCCAGGCCCACGCGTACCTGCACCTGCTGCGGGCCTTCGCGGTGGTCGCCGACGCGGAGGTGTTCGCCTTCGCCACGACGCTCACCCGGCTCACCGTCGCGCTGCGGCACACGTCGGCGTCCGCGGCGATCACGCACGCCAGCGCCGCCGTGACCGACCGGTTCGGGGGTACGCGGATCGCGGCGAACCTGCGGGCGCTGCTCGCGTCCCCGCACGGCGAGGCGGTTCGCGGTGCGGTGGTGCTGATCGGCTCGGACGGCTGGGACAGCGACCCGCCGGCCGAGCTCGCCGCCGTGATGGCACGGCTGAGCCGCCGCGCCCACCGGATCGTCTGGCTGAACCCGCGGGCTGGCGCCCCCGGCTTCGCTCCCCTGGTGGCGGGCATGGCCGCGGCCCTGCCGTACTGTGACCGGCTCCTGCCGGCCGCGACGTTCCGGGACCTGCTGGACGCCGCCGATCAGCTCCAGAGCGTCACGTGCACCGAGGGCCGGAAACGGTTCACCGCGACGCCCACGCCGCGCATCATCGCCTGAATCGCCCGGGACGTCGACGCGAAGCGGCACAGCTCGGCTGCCGCGGACGGCGTGCCGGGGGTGACGAGTACCAGCGAATGCCACGTCGCCTCGGCCGTGGCGTGCGGCCCGGACAACGCCACGAGCTGGCCGCCGCGGACGTCCGGCGCGACGGTGAACGACAGCGCAGGTGCGATCCCCCGGCCACGCTGGGCCTCACCCAGCGCTGCCGCGTGGCTCTGGAAGATCTGCTGCCGCTCCTCGGGCACACCGAGCCGGCGCAGCATCGCCGGGACAGCGCCCAGGGCGTTGGTGGCCGACGGCCCGAGCAGCCACGTCTGGTCACGCAACTGCCCCGGTGACGCCGACACACCGGCCAGCGGATGATCCGGGCCGACGACCGTCACGAGCCGGTAGTTCATCATGGGACGGCAGGAGACCGCCGGATCGGCCACCGGCGGCAGCGGCCCCATCGCGATGTCCGCGGCCCGGGTCAGCAGCAGCGACTCGAAGGAGCCGGGGTCACAGACGCTCAGCTCGATGTCGAGGTCGGCGGCGCGTCTGGCGAACAGCTCGATCAGTCTCGGCGCGGCGAACTCGGCGAACTCGCTGGACGCGGCAACCCGCAGCATCCGGCGGCCGTGCGCCGCCGAACTGACCTCCAGGACCGTGCGGTCCTGCAGGCCCAGCATCTCGGCCGCGCGGCTGGCGAGCCGCAGCCCGCCGGGGGTGAAGGCCAGCCCCGCCGCCGTCCGCGTGAACAGCTGATCTCCGAACTCCCTGCGTAGCTGGCCGATCAGCAGCGAGACCGCCGGCTCGGAGACCTCCAGTTGCGCGGCGGCCTGCTTGACCGATCCCAGCCGGACGACAGCGACGTAGGCCCGTAGCTGCGTCGGAGTCATCGACGTCGACCGCCCTTCTGCTGCGCCGTGGGCTGCAGCCGGACAGCCCGCGGGTACTCCGAATCATTCCCCGCCGACTGCCCCCGCCGCCAGCGACAATGCGCATGGAGCGACCTGACCGCCGGGCCGTACGCGGGTCGGCGACTGGCTGACCGCCCTGCCCGACGGACCGACCGGCGGCTACGTCGACGCCGAGGGACTTCTCCCCTGGCAGGAGGAGGGGTGGCGAGCTGTTCCGTCGTCTCCCGCGCGGGCGGTCCGGCCGGGGACCGGACCGCCCGTCCGCCGGTCAGGCGCGGGTGCGCTGCCGCAGTCGGGTCGAGACGACCGCGACGACCGCCATGAGGACCGCGACGACCAGGGACGGCAGGGCGTCGGGCCGGCGCAGCAGTTCCTCCGTCAGCCCGGAGTTGTCGAGCTGGTGGAGCGTGCCCAGCAGGAGCGTGGGGACGACGGCGAGCAGCAGCCGCTGGTCGGCCGTCCCCACCCACAGGAAGGCGGCCACCCCGGCGACCACCATGCCGGCGGCGACGAGCCGCGCGACCGGGTCGACCAGGCGCAAGCCCTCCGCCGGGATCAGGTGCAGGGCCAGGATGCCGGCGGTGACCAGCACGGCGTTACCCCGGGGCGCCGCCGGCACGTCCGCCGGACGCCGCAGGCCCAGAATGATCAGGGGCGCGGCGACAACCGGCGCCCACCACTGCGGCAGGCCGTTGAGGAACAGATTCGGGGAGATCACGGTCGGCACCACCACGGCGGCCACCGAAAGGACGGCGGCGGTACGGGTGCGGCCCGCGGCGAGCGCCACCAGCGCCGCGCTCACCATGAGCGCGTGCACGCCATGGTTCCGCAGGACGTTCAGGGGGTCGGACAGTCCGCCGTACTGGAACGCCTCGACGATGTCGTCCAGGCCGATGAGCACACCCAGCGCCAGCACCGCCATGGCTCCCAGGTGGATGCCCTGCCAGAACAGCACGGCGGTGGGCCGGGCCGCGGTGCTGCCACCGTGCACCCGCAGCCCGCCCCGAATCAGCGAGGCCGCCTGCCTGATGCTGGGCCAGCGACGGGTGGTCGGCTCGTCGCCGATCAACGTGTCGATCAGTTCGTCGGCGCGTTCGCGGCGGTAGCCGGCCGGATAGGCCCGCAGCAGCATGCGGTAACGCTTCTCCAGAACACTCATGCTGGTCTGATCCTCGCGGTAGAAGGTTGACGGGCGCCTGCGTGCGGCGAGATCCCGCGCGGCAGGCGGTCCATGACCACCCGGGCGGCCCGGGCGAGCCGGTCGGCTTCCTCGGCGAGCACGCGGTGGCCCTCGTCGGTGAGCCGGTAGTAGCGGCGGGCACGCCCGTTGACGATCTCCTCACCGTCGGCGGCGACGAGTCCTTCGCCGAGCAGCCGGTCGATCACCGAGTACAGCGAGCCGGCGGCGAGGATCACCCGACCGTCGGACAACTCGGTCACCCGCTTGATCACGGCGTATCCGTGGAGCGGGCCACCGAGCAGAGCAGCAAGGACGAAGTACGAGGGTTCCCGCAGTGCGGGGCGCGAAGCCGATCCCATGAACTGAATATACAACTAGGACGAGTATCTAGCCAGGGTGACTGTGCACAGTGGCTGCCGGAAAGCTTGCCCAAATTATCTTAATGATTAAGGTAATTGGATGAGCAGATCGACCGACTTCTCCGTGGCGATCGCCGGAGCCGGCCTCTCCGGCCTGTGCCTCGCCCAGTACCTGACGCGTGCCGGCATCGACGTGCACGTCTACGAGCGCGACCCGGGCCCCTTCGTCCGGCGGCAGGGCTACCGGATCATCCTCGACCGGTACGGGCTGGCGGCGCTGCGCGAAAGCCTGCCCCGCCCGCTGTACCGGCTGGCGCTGACCACCGGCGACGAGCCCGGCGGGCAGCTGCGCTTCACCGACAGACGGCTGCGGGACGCCTTCACCGTCACCTTCAAGGACGACCCGCACGAGACCCGTCAGGTGGACCGGCTCACCCTGCGGTCGATCCTGCAGTCCGGGCTGGACGGCCGCATCCACTACGGCAAGGCAGCCGTCGCGGTGGACAGCGGCGACCCGGCCGCGCCGCGGCTGCGGTTCTCCGACGGCAGCGCCGTCGCGGCGACGGTCGTGGTGGGCGCGGACGGCGTCGGCTCGGCGCTACGCGCGCAGCTCATGCCGGACGCCGACCCGGCGGAGACCCCGATGGCGGGCATCTACGGCCGGTCACCGCTGTGGCGCGACGGCGCGAGCGTCATCCCGGACGCGCTGCGCACCAGCGGCGTCCTGGCCATCGCCGACCGGCCGGGCAACGCCTTCTTCTTCACCTCCATGCGGTTCGGCGAGAGCCCACGGGAGGCGTTCGCGCGCCTGGCACCGGGCAGCTACGCCCCCACCGGCGACGACTACGTCATGTGGGCGCTGCTGCTCCGGCGGGAGCAACTGCCCGCCGGCGTACGCGGGGATCTGCGGGCGCTGTGGGAGCTGGCGGCCCGGATGAGCGCGGACTTCCACCCGCTCGCCCGGAGGCTGGTCGACACGGCCGAACTGGACGCCACGGTGCTCAACCTCTTCGCCACCGGCCGGCGACCGGTCCGGTGGGCGGTCCCCCGGGCGACGATGACGGGCGACGCCGTGCACGTCATGCCGCCGTTCGGCGCGCACGGCGGCAACACCGCGCTCCGCGACGCCGCCCTGCTCGGACGGCGGCTGGTGGACGCCCGGACCAACGGCACACCCGTGGAGGAGGCGATCGCCGGATACCAGGACGAGATGGTGCCGTACGCCTTCCGCGCCGTCGACACCGCCGGCAAGCTGATGCACCGCCTCACCGGCGGCGCTGCCGCACCGCACTGGGTGCTGACCCGCGTGTTACCTCGGCTGCACCGGGTCACCGTGCCGGAGGCATGATTGCCCGCATGTCCCACGATCCGGCCCGCGCCTCCGCGATCGCCGACCTGATGCGCGCCGGGCGGGAGACGTCGCGGCTGTCCATGGTGTTCCGGTACGCCGTCGCGGAGCGGTTGGGCCTCACCGTGAGCGACCTGGAATGCCTCGACTACCTGGCCGACGTCGCATCCGCCACGGCGGGGCAGATCGCCGAACGGACCAACCTCACCACCGGGGCGGTCACCAGCATGCTCCGCCGGCTCCAGCGGGCCGGCTACGTGACCGCCGAGCGCGACCCGGCGGACCGGCGGCGAGTCGTCGTCACGGTGCGCCCGGAGCGAGTCGCCGACCTGGAGCGGCCGTACGAGCGTTTCGCCGAGCGGGCGGAACGGCTCGTCGAGGGCTACAGCGCCGAGGAGGTCAGGTTGCTGGTCCGGCACCACGACCGCCTCCAGGCGATGTACCTCGCGGAGTTGGACCACCTCCGCGACGGCGACACCGCGCAGTGGTCCGCCTGAGCCGGCGTCTCCTGTCGCTCCGCCGCTATCCCACGGCCGCCAGGAAGTCCGAGTAGAACAGGCCCAGGCCGGCCGCGACGCAGACGCCGGCCACGATCCAGAACCGCACCACGATGGTGGACTCGCTCCATCCGGCCAGCTCGAAGTGGTGGTGCAACGGCACCATCCGGAAGACACGTCGGCCGGTGGTCCGGTACGAGACGATCTGGATCACCCAAGTCGTGGTGATGAGGACGAAGAGCCCGCCGATCAGGATGGAGAGCAGCGTGGTGCGGGTCACCACCGCGAGCCCGCCGATCAGGCCACCCAGCCCGAGCGCGCCCACGTCCCCCATGAAGATCCGCGCCGGGGACGTGTTCCACCACAGGAAGCCCACGCAGGCACCGGCCGCCGCCGCCGCGATCATGGCGATCTCCAGGGGATCGCGGACCTGGTAGCAGTACTCGTTCACGCGGGCGTACCCGTCGTCGGCGCACCAGTGCCGGTACTGCCAGAAGCCGACCAGCGAGTACGCGCCGAGCACCAGGATCGACGCGCCGGTGGCCAGGCCGTCGAGGCCGTCGGTGAGGTTCACACCGTTGGACATCGCCGTGATCACGAAGACGAAGACCAGGACCGCGCCGACCTTGCCGACGTCCAGCCAGCTGATGTCGCGGATGAGCGAGATGTGCTCACTGGCCACGGTCTGGCCGTTCGTGCTCGGCACGTACAGCGCGGCCACCCCGAACCCGCCGCCGACGAGGGCCTGCCCGAGCAGCTTGCCCTTTGCGGACAGCCCGTCGGAGTTGCGCCGGCGCACCTTGAGGAAGTCGTCGAAGAAGCCGACCGCGCCGCAGAAGACGAACAACCCGAGCAGCACCAGGGCCGTCATGGTCGGCCCCTCCTGCGCGATCTGCCGTTCGGGCAGGGTGGTCAGGGCGAGATGCCCGGCGACGTACGCGAGGACCGTCGCCACGATGAAGACGACGCCGCCCATCGTGGGCGTGCCCACCTTGTTCTGGTTGCTGGCCAGCCCGATGGACCGGATCGGCTGACCTGCCCTCAGCGCGCTGAAGACGCGCACCGCCACCGGCGTGCCGAAAAGGGAGATGACGAAGGCGACAGCGGCCGCGACGATGACCGCCCTCACCGGCGGGCCTCCGCGAGATCCGGGTTCCGCACCGCGTCCCCACCACCCTTCCCGACCGGCGCGTGACGTGCCGACCTGAGCCGCCGGCGCGGGCGGCTCTTCGTGACATCATCGATCACGACACCTGAGCTTGCCATCCGGCGGCGGAGGGGGCAGCCCCCCGACCGCCAGCACGCCGAAGCCGGCGCGTATGCCGTAGCGTCGACGGCATGAGAACGATGCTGGTGTCGCTCGCGGTCGTCGTGGTGGCAATGCTGGCACTCGTCGTCTTCGTCGCCCGGCGCGACCGGACGAGGCGCCCGTCGGACGAGGATTCGGCTGCGGTCCGCCGGGCCGGCGCCGACCAGCACCGGCACGATGCACAGCGTCAGGCCGGGGCGGGCATCGCGGAGCGGCACCGCAATTCGCCGAGCGTGTAGGCGCGGCCCGCGGATGATCCGCGCGGCAAAGCGTGCCGGATCGGTTTACTCGGTGGCGGCGCCGGCGGCCCGTGGCACAGGATCGCCTGGTGGTCCCACCCGACATGGTTCTGGCCGACCTCCGCCAGGCGTGGTGCCGTGCGCTTGCCGACCGGCTGCGCGGCCTCTACCTGCACGGCTCGCTCGTGGCAGGGGACTTCGCCGCCGACCGCAGCGACCTCGACCTGCTCGCGGTACTCGCGAGCGACCCGGACGAGAAGCTCCTCGGCGTACTCGCCGGGCTGCACGCCGATCTCGACCGGCGGCACCCGCAGTGGGCGGGCCGGATCGAGGTGGAGTACGTGTCACTGGACGCGGTCCGCGACGTCGGCGGCCGGGACCACCTGATCGCCCGGATCAGCCCCGGGGAGTCGCTGCACCTGCTACCCGCCACCACCCACCGCGTCGTGACCTGGGCCGCCGTACACGACTACGGCCGTACGCTGCTGGGACCCCCTGCCGACGAACTGCTGCCCGCCGTCGAACCCGACCGCGTCCGCTCCGCCCTGCTGGACCACGTCCGCGACTGGCCCACCTGGGTGACCCAGATGACCACGCCCGGAGCCCAGGCGTACGCGGTACTCACCCTCTGCCGCGCCTACCAACGTCTGCGCAACGGCCGGCAACTGTCCAAACGGCAGGCCGCCGACCAGACCGCCACCGCCTGCCCCCGCTGGGCCGACCTCGCCGTCTGGGCCCGCGACTGGTGGTACGACTCCGGCCAGGACACCGACCCCGGCCGGGCCGACGACGTCCGGGACTTCGTGCACGAGGTCAGCGCCGCCATCCTGGCCCCGACCGATGGTGGGCAGTGGCGCGAGACGGACCGCGACGCAGCGCCGAAGCCGCCGGGCTAGCCGGCCACGACCGGGTCCGGACGCGTCCGTTCACCCCATCGGACGACCGCCGGGGCGACCAGACCGACCGCGACGAAGACGGCGCCCATCAGCAGCCAACCGGGGGCGCCCCAGGCGATGCAGAGCAGGCCCAGGACGGATGGGGCAGCGACGTTGGCCAGCCCCGCGCCGAGCCCGGCGACTCCCGTGTACTGCCCCTGCGCGTGTGCGGGCGCGAGGAGGAACTGCAACTCGAGCGAGCCCGCCGTGTGCCACAGCTCGCCCACCGTGTGCGCGGCGACTCCCAGCGTCATCAATGCCACGGCGAGCCATCCGGGCATCGTCGACGTGGCGGCGATCAGGGCCATCCCCACCAGGAACGCCAACCCGGAGCGACGGATGGCCCGCCCGGCCGCCGGACCGGTGTCGATCCCCCTGCTCGCCCTGACCTGGAGCGCCGCCACGAGAGCGGTGTTGACGAGCACGGCCGCCCCGACGAACCAGCGCGGCGCGTCGGTACGCGAGATGATCCACACCGGCAGCGCGAAGACCAGCACCTGGCCCTGAATTCCCATGACCGCGTCGAGCACGGTGACGGCCATGTACGGCTTGTCCTTCAGTGCGATCCAGCGTCCGGTCATGTGGGGTACCGCGATGGGCGGCAGTGAGGGCAGCCGGGTGATGACGGCGGCGCACGCCACGAAGCTGACGGCGTTGCCGACGACCAGGGTCAGGTAGGCGGCGCGGGTGTCCAGTTGCACCGCGGCGCCGGCGACGAGGGCACCGCAGGCTCCGGCGAGGTTGGCGACCGAACGGAGGTAGGCGCGGAACTGGGTCAGGTTCGCGCCGCCGAAGCCGCGCACCAGCGGGCCGCGTGACGCCCCGCCGGCTGACTGGGCGAGCTGGTTGAGGCAGACCAGGACGACGAACGGCCAGAACGTGTGGACGAAGACGAGGGCGGCCGTGGTGGCGGCCCGGACGACAAGCGTCAGCAGGTAGATCTCGCGCGGGCCCCGCCGATCGGCGAGATGCCTCGTCGGGATCCCGGCGAGCATCCCGACGAGCGCCGCGATGCCCATCCCCAGGGCCACCTGCGCGAGGGGAAGCCCGACGGCGCGGGTGAAGAAGAGCACGGCGCTCGTCATGAAGACGCCGATTCCGACCATGTTGACGAAGGTCGCGACGGCCAGGACGCGCCGAGGGCCGCGCTCGGGGACGAGACCTCGGGCCACCAGCCAGGAGCCGCGCGGCGGAGGAGTGGAGTGGGACGTGACCGCTGCCCGCACAGGGTGAGACCTTCCGTCGAAGGGCGTGGACTCCTGGCCGGGTGCCGCTAGTCGAGGCCGGCCAGTTCCCCCGGCGACAGGCGCAGCGCCCCGGCGGCCAGGTTCTCGACCAGATGGTCGGGGTCGCCCGTGCCGGGGATGGCCAGCATGTGGGGCCCGCGGCTGAGGGTCCAGGCGATCCGCACCTGCGCCGGCGTCGCCCCGTGGGCCCGGGCGACGGCCACCACCGCCTCGTTTGTGGCCACGCCGCCGGCCTCCCGTCCGTCGCCGGCGATCGCGAAGAACGGCACGAAGGCGACGCCCTGCTCCCCGCAGGTGCGCACGAACTGGTCGTGCACGCGCCGGGTGTCGACGCCGTACGGGTTCTGCACGCAGACCACCGGGGCGATCGCCTGTGCCTGCGCGAGGTGCTGCGGGCGGATGTTCGACAGGCCGAGATGCCGGATGAGGCCGGCGTCGCGCAGGTCGGCCAGCGCGCCGAAGTGCTCCGCGACCGACTCCAGCCCGTGCTGGCGCAGGTTGACGACATCGAGGTGGTCACGGCCGAGCTGGCGCAGGTTCTCCTCGACCTGTCCGCGCAGTTGGTCGGGCCGGGCCAGCGGCAGCCACTCTCCGGAGGGGTCGCGGCCCGGCCCGACCTTCGTGGTGATGACCAGTTCTTCGGCGTACGGCGAGAGCGCCGTGTTGATGATCTCGTTGGCCGATCGCAGCGGCGAGAAATAGAACGCCGCCGTGTCGATGTGGTTGACCCCGAGTTCGACCGCCCGGCGCAGCACGCCGATGACACGTTCGCGGTCGCTCGCCGCACCGCCCTTGCCGGTCAGGCGCATCGCGCCGAATCCGATCCGATTGACGGTCAGGTCGCCGAGCGTCCAGGTACCTGCGGACGCCGCAGTAATCATGTTGGGCACTGGGCGAAACTAGCCATCCCCGATGACCTGCACAGCCGGTCATCTGCCCGATACCGATTCCCGGAGATCGCTGTTAACTTACTTACAGTGAAGGACGATGGTTTTCCCGTTGGGAACGGCGACGCGGACAGCACCAGGGTCGAGGCGTTACGCGCCGCTGAACGGCGTCTTCAACGCGCCCAGCTGTCCTCCGACGTCGCGGCGTTGGATCGGTTGATCGACGACCGCCTCGTGTTCACCGGGCCTGACGGCCGTCTCTACTCCAAGCAGGACGACCTGCACGCGCACCGGTCCGGCCAGCAGACGATGGTCCGAGTGCACGAGGAGAATCTGGCGGCGCTCGTGGTCGGCGGCACCGGGGTGACATGGTTCCTCGGCACGCTGGAAGGCACCCTTGCCGGCGAGCCGTTCCTCGCCCGGGTCCGCTACACGCGCACATGGATCCTCGACGAGGACGAGGGGTGGCGCCTGCTCGCGGCACACGTCGGTCCGGCCGACTGAGCCGCCCTCGCGCACCGATGACCGGGCGGTGCGTCCCGGGTCCCGTGGTGCCGGGCCGCCGTCAGATCGCGGCGAGCGCCTTGGCGATGTTCCACTCGGCCAGGTCCAGCATCCACTTCCGGTCCGGAAAGTCGGTGTCCGCGACCCGCAGTGGCCCTTCGATCAAGGACAACGTCTGCGCGTACCGGTACAGCTCCAGCCGGTGGGGATCGAGATCGACCGGCCGCAGCGCCGAATATGTCTCGCCGAAGCGCATCTGCGGCCAGGCATGATCCCATTCGACATCGAAATACGTCAGTCCCTCGAAATCGATCATGACGGCCTCACCAGCCGGTGTGACGAGCACGTGATCCGGGCCGAGTTCACCGTGCACCAGCCCGTACTCCTTGCGTGCGGTGACCGCGCTCCTGAGGTGGCGTACGTGGGCGGCGACCCGGTGATGGGCATCGGCCAGCCGGGCGTCGCGGGCCGCGGCCGCGTCGAGGTGGCCGAGCGCGCGGTCGACGATCACGTCCTCCGCGCGTCGAGCCGGGGCCGCCTCACCTCGGGCGACGGCCGCGACCTTGCCGTAGCGCGGACCGAAGGCGGTGTGCATGCGGCGCAGGGCGTCACCGAGCGCGGACAGCGGCGTGGCGGCGGCGGCCGGGTCGTGCTCCAGCAACGCCTCCAGCCGCAGCGTGCCGGCGTCCTCGACGAGCGCGATGTCGGCGTCGAGGTGACGGCCGTTCCGGTCGATCATCAGCAGATGCGGGACGCGCACTCCTGCTGCGGTGAGCGCCGCGTGACCGACGGCGAAGAGATCCGCGCCCGACGCATCGGTGAACGGGTCGTCCGGGACGGCCGGTGACGGTGGCCAGTAGTTCTCGTCCGTGGACCACACGTACAGCATCACGGTTGTCCGGTCGTCCAGCCGGAGCCGGTAGACGCCCTTCTTGGTGCCGCCTGTGAGGCGGTCCAGGGCAGCGAGCCGCCGATCGGAGCCGAACTGTTCCGACACCAGGCAGTGCACGTCATCCGGCTGCAGGAATGTGCGCGTCATGGCCGCCTCTCGTCAGACCGAGGCGGCCAGGCTGCCAGGCCGGGCCGCGGCGCACAACCGAGTTGACGCACCGGACGCGGGGGTCCCCGGACCTCGCCGAACCGGCCACGGCGTCCGGGCAGTCAACCGGCACGCCGTCCCGGTCCACCAGGGGCGCCGGTCCCGGGCGAGGCGGGACGGCGGCACCCACCGGACGGCGGACGGGCGGCGTCCGGCAGGCGCGGGACATCCACCCCTGGCCGGCGGGACGCACGCGGCCACAGGCTGCGCTGTGCGTCCACCGCCCGGTGGCGTGGAGTGATCCGGAGGAATCCCAGTGGGTGTGATGGTGTGGACTCCCCGCCGTCGAGGGCGATGGAGAGCGTTGATCGCCGCGGTCGTGGCGGCGGTGGTGGTCGTGTCCCCGACGCCGGCGGTGGCGGCGGAGACGGTGGACTACGAGGCGGCGAAGTTCCACGACGGGGTGTTCGCCGCATACCTGCGGGCGCACAACGGCGGCGTGGCGGGCCTGAAGAACCTGGTGGTCACCGCGGAGCTGCTCGACTGGCGGGGACGTAACCCCGGCGCGTCCCGCGACGACGTGGTGCGGCATCTGGTCGCCACGCGGCAGGCGGTGAACGCGGCGGGCATCTCCGACACCACCGCCCGCACCACGTACGCCGCGATGATCAAACTGATCGATGCGCTCTCCGGCGTGCCCGGTGTCAGCATCGGAGCGCCGATGGTCAAAGGGCTGCTGGACGCCACAGTCGGCGGCACCATCACCGCCTCGGCCGAGGTCGAGGACGCGGTGACCAGCGCGTACCAGAACTACCGGTGGATGGATGCGCTCTACGCGCAGCAGGAACGCGCATGGGGCCAGCTCACCCGGGCGGCGGCGCAGGACGCCGACCTCGCGGCGGCCTGGGACGGAGAGATCGGCGCGCAGCTCAACCTGCGCTCCACCGCGACCACCGAACAGCTGCTCGCCGATCCGCTGCTCGCCTCCTACGTCAACACCGAGGCGATCCTGGAGCACCTGGGCAACGAGCAGGCATACCTCGCGGAGCTGCGCACCGAGCTGCGCGGCGCGCTGGAGAAGGTCGCCGACCAGAACGCGGAGATCATCAAGAAGCTGGTCGCCGCGGACCTGAAGTATCCGATCGGGCCCGGCCCGAAGCCGACGCCGCAGGACTACACGGCCGCGCTGGCCGAGGCCGCCGGCCGGCAGGTGGCGATCGACGCCGCCGAGTCGGCGGTGACCATCCTGGCCACGCTCGCCGGGTTCGCCGACGAGAAGGCCGGCAAGGAGGTGCTGGCGATCGGCAAGGCTGCGGTCGGCATCGCCACCGCCATCAACAAGTACCTGCCCACGGTGGCCGGTCTCAGCCTCAGCGACGCGATCGGGTCGCTGAGCACAGTGGTGCTGACCGGAAACGTGCTCGGCGCCGTGATGACCCTGCTGCCGATGTTCATGGGCTCCGGCCCGAGCGAGCACGAGCTGGTGATGCAGGAGATCGGCAAGCTGCGCGAGCAGGTCGGCGAGCTGCGTACCGAGATGCACGAGCGGTTCGACCGGGTCGAGGCGATGCTCTCGGCGATCTACGACGACATCATGTCGGTCCTGCTGCGGATGCGGGACGACCTGAGCGGCGTGATCCGCGACATCGACGCGATCAAGCAGCAGATCTACGGCCTGGAGACCAAGGTCGACCAGCTCAGCCTCTCCATGCAGGAGGCGCTGAAGAAGAGCGCGCTCAACGACACCGAGTTCGTCATCAACACCTACGTCGGCTACAAGGCGCGCACCGGGCGTCCCCTCTCCGTGGCCCAGTACGACGAGACGGAGGGCCGGCTGTTCACCACCGCGACCTCCACGGCCGCGGGGGCGCCCTTCGTCCTCACGCCGGCCGAATGGTCGCAGTCGACGGTCGATCCGGTACGGGTGCTCGACGAGAAGACCCCCTACGGCGCGATCGACTACCTGTCCTACCTGGCCCGCACCTGGGACCAGTCGTATCCGGCCACCACGAGGACCCCGCACGCCGGGGTCTGGACGATGTCGACCCGGCCCTTCACCGCCCTGGCGCTGGAGAACCCGGCGCTGGCCGGGGACATGACCGGCGACGACTCCTTCGCCGCCCGGATCGGCCGCTCCGGCCAGCAGATCCTGGACGCCGGCAGCCGGTTCAGCCGGCCCACCCCGGACGGGCACCGCAACGCGCTGTTCACCGGCCTTGTCGACAACTACAAGACGGCGGTCAACGCCCAGTCCGCCGAGCTGCGCAAGCTGCGCGACTCGGTCACCAAGGGTGGCTACAACCCGTGGTACGGGCCGGACCAGATGCCGCCGACCCGGTTGAGCAACACCCGCTCGTACTGGACCGGACAGCAGCCGCGTGCCTACAACGGGAACGGCACGATGGCCGGGTGTGCGCCGTTCAGCCCGCTGCCGGCCGTACGCATCCCCGCCAACGTGCGGCTCGCCGACCTGCCGAGCGCGTTCCAGCTGCTCGCCCACGGCACGAAGGAGCAGTTCGAGCCGCACTTCCGGATCTGCTACGACGCGGAACTCGTCAACCACCGGACCACCACCGGTCCACGCCTCGAGACCACCAGGGCGGACCTCCAGTTGACAGTGCACGCCCAGATGAGCGTCGACAAGGGCAACTTCTGGATGGACGTACGGACGTGGCGCAACACGAAGAGCGCCGGCATCGTCTGCTCGTGGAGCACCCGGGACGACCCGCCCACCGGATACTGCTACGACGAGGTCTACTACATGACCTACGACGACGAGTCGGTGCACCTGCCGGCGTTCGAGACGGGCGCCCGCTCGGCGGACAATCCCGAGCGGCTGACCATCGCCCGCCACCTGGCCGACCGGATGCTGTGGGGGAAGCAGAAGGAGTACTACCAGGTGGTCAACCGGAAGTTCGCGGATCCGACCTCGGATCTCCGCTCGGCCGCGAAGGACGTCACGAAGGCGTTCCGGCTGTTGCAGGCGTACACCAAGCTCGGTTTCCCGGTGGCGCTGGACTCCGACGCGTCGCTCAGCGCCTACCTGCTCGGCGGCAACCTGCTGCCGAGCGACTACCGCCACCCCGGCGCGCCGGTGGGACGGGAGCTGCCGGACACCCACATCAGCCGGGCGTACACCATCGCCGAGGCCGACTACGCCCCCTGCACGCAGGCGGCCCCCGGCGACCCCTGCCCCGACGCCATGTCGGAGATCGACCCCCGCGTCGGGCAGGCGTCCGTCTTCGGACCGTCGTGCTCGGGCGCGGACAGCCCCGGCTCCCCCAACGAGTACCTGGGCAACTGTATCCACGCGGTCGCCATCGAACGGGCCGGTGAGCTGGGGGCGATCTACGAGACCTACTCCCAGCGTCTCGCCGCGAACGTCTACCGCGAGCGGCTGCCCGAGGTCGCCGCGGTGATCGACCAGCTGAAGGTCAGCGGCAAGGCGGTCACGCAGAGCTGAACCCGGGTGGCGGGCCGGTCGGAGTCGACCGGCCCGCCACCCCGAGTCGCACATCCGCTCCGCAGCCGGCCAAGGGTGGCCTGGTGAGTCCGGCGCTGTGCGCTGGCCGACGGGCGGGGTGCCACACCTACTCCTTCAGACCGATGTTGTCGATCGGACGAGCGCTGAGCAGGCGCCGGACGGGCCACACGGTGCTCACCAACGCCAGCAGCGCCGTACCGCCGAGCACCGCCGCCCACCCGAGCGGCGGGACGTACGGGATCGGGCTGCCGGTCAGACCCCTGACGATCGCGCTCAGGGTCAGCGCGGCGATCGTCGCGCCGATCAGCACCGCGGTGCCGAGCAGCCCGGCCTGTTCGGCCTGGACCATGCCGCGAATCTGACGGCGGGTGACCCCGACGAGTTGCAGCAACGCCAGTTCCCGGCGGCGGGCCAGCGCCGCCATCACCATCGTCGTCGACGCCGCCAGCGCCGCGTACCCGACCATCACGCCGATCAGCAGCCGGTTCAACCAGGCGCCGAGCGCCAGATCGGCGCTGAGCAGGCGCGTACGGGTGGCGGCGTCGAGAACCTCGGCGCCGGGCCGCCCGGCTGCCCACGCGGTCAACGCGGCGTCGGCGTCCGGCCCGCCCCGGACCAGGACCTCGTCGACAGTGCTTCCCGCCGTGTGCCCGGCGACCGTCTCGGCAGCCAGGGTGACGTCGCCGAAACCGAGGCCACGGTCGTAGACGGCGACGACGTCCAACGTGACCGGGGTGCCGTCGCCCAGCCAGAGATCCGCCTTGTCGCCGACGTCCAAGCCGGACGAGGACGCCTGCGTCGCGGACAGGGCGACGGTGCCGGCGCGCAGGTCGGCCAGGTTGCCCTTGCGTACGCCGAGATCCACTGTCGACGTGACGCCCGCCGGGTCGACGGACTGCGCGGTGATCGGCTCGATGCCGTCGAGCGCCCGCACCATGACCTGGGTACGGCGTACCCCGGTGGCCGCCTGCACCCCGGTCAGCTCGCGGATGTCCCGCGCCGCGTTCGCGGGCAGTCCGCCGGGAGCGGTGAGCGCCCGCTCGGCGAGGGTTCCGGCGCTGCTCTGCATGGTGGTCTGCCGTTCCAGGTTGTTCTGCAGGAACCACACCGAGCCGCCGAATCCCACGGACAGCACGAGGGCGGTCAGCACGGTCGCCATGCCCTGCGCGTTGGCCCGCAGATTTGCGGCGGCCAGGTAACCGCCGGCCCGCCAGATCCGCGGCAGCACGGGGGTGAGCAGGCGTGCCGCGTACGCGTTGATGTTCGGTGCGAGCAGCGCCACCGCGATGACGAACAGGTAGAGCATGCCGACCGCGCCGGCCAGTGCCCCGGCCGACCCGGCGGCGCCGAGCGCGAACGCCCCGGAGCTGCCGGCCGCCATCAGCGTCAGCACGCCGGCGATCGGCCGTACCGGGCCGCCGCGTCGAGGTTCGACAGCGATCTCGCCGAGCGCCTCGACCGGCTTGATGGCGGTTACCCGGCGCGCGGCGAGCAGCGCGGCGAGGACCGCCACGAGGATCGCCGTACCGATCGCGGCCGGCACCGCGAACAGACCGGCCGCCATCGGGAAGCCGGTCGGCAGGAACCCCCGCCCGACCAGTTCGCCGTGCACCCAGCCGGCCGCCAGCAGGCCGGCCGGGCCGCCGATCGCGGAGCCGGCCAAGGCGAGCAACGCGGCCTCGGCGACCAGCATGCGGCGCACCTGTCCAGGGGTGGCGGCGACCGCGCGCAGCAACGCCAGGTCACGCCGGCGGTGCCGGACGGACAGTCCGATGGTGCCGGCCACCACGAACACGATCAGCAGGACGACGTACCCGCCGAAGGCCGACCCGGCACTGACCAGCAAGCTCTGGGCGGCCAGGTTCTCCGACTGCTCGGCGGTCCCGCGGTCCTTGCCGGCGTACGTCATGGCGCCGGCCGCCGACGCGATCTCGCGCACCGCGGCGAGGTCGGCGCCGGGCGCCATCCGCACGCCGATCGCGTCCACCCGGCCCGGGTGGGCGGACAACCGGGCGGCCTGCGCGTCGGTGAAGTACACCGCCGCCGAACCGGTCTCCGCGGTTCCGCTCACCCGGTACGACCGGCTGATCCCACCGACGACCAGGTCGATGCGGTCGCCGGGCGCCACGCCGAGCCGGGCGTCGACCACCACCTCGTCGTCGTTTCGTGGCAGGGCACCCGCGGCGATCGGACGACCGGTGAAGGCGTACGTCCTCCAGCCGTGGCCCACGGCGGCGGGCGAGCCGATCAGCACCGCGTCGTCGCCGGTGACGGCCGTGACGCCCGGCACCCGGCGGATCCGGTCCACCAGGCCGGCGTCCACCGTGCCACCCTCGGGAAGCGTCACGGTGCTCGTGGTGGTGTCGCCGTCGAACTCCCGGAACGTGTGGCTGATCGTGCGGTTGGCGACGACCGCGTCGGCGGTCGCCCAGAGCTGCGGCTCCGGTCGGAACCGCAGCCCGGACTCGACCAGCGTGCCCATCGCCACCAGGATCAGCACGCCGACGATCAGGGCAACCAGGGTCGCGGCGGCGGGTCCGGCGCGGTGCCGCAGCAGGCGGGCGGCGAGGCCGGTCATCGGAGGACCCGCCCGTCCAGCGATGCCAGGTGCTCGGCGATACGAACGGCGCCGATCTGCGGGAGGTCGGCGACCATCGCGCCGTCGGCCAGCACGAGCACCCGATCCGCGTACGACGCGGCGATCGGGTCGTGGGTCACCATCACCACCGTCTGCCCGTGTTCGTCCACGACCGCGCGCAGCAGCGTCAGCACCTCCCCCGCGGTCCGCGAGTCGAGGGCCCCGGTGGGCTCGTCCGAGAAGATCACCTCGGGACGGGTGGCCAGCGCCCGGGCGATCGCCACCCGCTGCTGCTGACCGCCGGACAGCGCCGCCGGCCGGTGGTGCAGCCGGTCGGCGAGGCCGACCCGCTCGACCACGTGGGTCAGCCAGGCCCGGTCCGGACGGACGCCGGCCAGACGCAGGGGCAGCACGATGTTCTCCTCGACGGTGAGCGCGCCGATCAGGTTGAACGCCTGGAAGACGAAGCCGATCCGGGTACGACGCAGCTCGGTCAGGCGCGTCTCGGACAGCCCGGACAGGTCGGTGCCGCCGATGACCACCCGGCCCTTCGTGGGGCGGTCGAGCCCGGCCGCGATCTGCAGCAGCGTGCTCTTGCCGGAGCCCGAAGGCCCCATCACCGCGGTGAAGGTTCCCCTGTCGAAGCCGACCTCGACGCCCGCGAGCGCGGTCACCTGGTTGCGGCCGGCGCCGTACACGCGGGTGAGTTGTTCGACGCGTACCGCCGGCTCGATGGTCTGTCCCATTCTGGTGGCCTCTCCTCGTGTCTTCGCACGAACTGCGCGCACCAGAAACGCTATTGAGCTGGGGGAACGGCGACCATCCAGCGGGCTGCCCGGTCCGGGTACAGCAGGCGCTACCCCCGTGGTCTTCGCCGACGCCGACCTGCAGCACGCGGCCCGCGGTGCCGCGGCCGGCTTCCTCGGCAACGCCGGCCAGGCCTGCGTGGCCGGCTCGCGGACGCCCGGGCAGCGGACCGGACTCACGCAGCGTCCGCAGCGCGGTGAGGCCGACCATCGGCAGCGCGGCAACCTCGGACAGGTCGACCTCGGGGGGCACCACCGCGACGCTGTCCAGGTCGAACACCGCGCGTTGGGCCCACGCGCCCGGCCCGAAGGCGAGCACCCGGTCTCCCACACGGGGACCAGGGCCACTCTCGGCGGCACGCAGCACCTCTCCGGCGGCATCGTGCCCGAGCACTCGTCCGGCCGGCCAGAGATCGGGCCTGTCAGATTCCGCGGTGTCCGCTTTCCAGTGCAGGAGTGACCGGCAGGTGACTGCGGCGTGACACGCCGTGTATACGCTGCCAACCAGGCCCCGGGTCCACCGACCCTTCTGGAGGCTGCCGACGAGGCGGCCCGGCCGCTGCGCGCCGTGTTGGAGGACGTCTGGCTGACCCTCGACACCGCGGTCGAGGGCGAGGGCCGCTGGTTGGAACTCTACGGCGGTGTACCGGCAGATCCGGTGTTCGTGTGCCTCGACGCGATGAGCAACGTCCTGCACGTCCGCTTCGACGGCGCCGATTCACTGACCGTCAGCTATCTGCCCGGCTGGTGCTACGAGGCCGCCACCGCGGCGCACGCCGACCGGCGGCCGGAGGCGTCCGCCGTCGTGGTGACCGACGTCGACGCCGCCCAACCGCTGGTCTTCGACCTGAAGGTCGAGCACCGGATCGCCGGTGCCGAGCGGAGCGTCGTGGTCGGCGCAGAGTCGATCGCGTACGCGCCGCTGCCGATGGGGTACGCGTTCACGCCCGCGCGCGCCTTCGAGATCGAGGAGGCGGACCCGAAGGCCACCCCGCTGGTGCACTGGAGCGCGATGCGGCTGCTGCTGGCCATGGCGCCGGGTGTGTCGTTCTCGGCGCGGCCACTGCTCGGCGGTCCGCTGCGGGCGGTCCCGCTCACCGAGCCCGACCTGGTGGCCGGGACCGTGGCGCTGGACGCGGCGGTCGAGGGGATCGGCGGCGGGCTGCTGCCGACGGCCGTCCAGCAGGCCCGGGCGGACGGACTCGACCTGGTGCTGATCCGCCCCGAGCAGGGCCGCCCGCCTCGCGGCCAGCCATGGTCCTGGCAGCCCGACTGGTTCGTCGCCGCCGCCTCGGTCCTCGACGACGTCGCCTTCACGCTGGCAAGGGACGTGTACGACACCTACATCGACTGGCTGGGCGGGACACCCGACAGCGCGCCGCTGCCGATCCACATCCGGGTCGACCCGGCCGGCGCCGAGGACCGCTTCGCCTACCGGCTGGATCTGCTGGACTCCGACGGCGAGCCGGTCGCCGGCCCGGCCACCACGACGCCCGACGGACCGGTGTGGCAGCTGACCGTGATCCGTACCGCCGGGGTGCGGGTGTTCCTCGACGACTCGGTCGGCGCCGCCGGGGTGAGCACCATCAAGGGAATCGTCCGCTACCGGGAGCGGGTGGCCACACACTTCGACGACGTACCCCTGGAGATCACCGACGAGGTGGTGCCGGTGCGGGATCTGCCGGACCGGCCGGCCACTCTGGAGGAGATCGTCCACGTGGTGGCGACGGTGGGCCAGTTCGTCCCCGTTCCCACGGTCCAAGCCATGTACGACCTACGTGATCTCGGTTCGGTCGCCGCGTACGTAGTCCATCGGCTTGTCGGCGTTGATGCTGAGCTGGACGACGGGAATCGACGCGTCCGGAAAGGCGTGCATCAGCACCGACCAGGTGCCGTGGTCGATGCCCCAGCTGTCGACGTCCGCCCCGACCCAGGTCGGATGGACGACGTCACTGACCTCCTCAGCCAGCTCGGGCAGCCCCGGCGCCGGGTACTGCACCTCGAACAACTCCTGGGGGAACCCGTAGAAGTCGTGAATGGTCCTCGGCCGGGGCATCGCGGTGACGGCCGTGGCGTTGATGTACCAATGGGCGCTGACCACCAGGATCGCGCGGGGACGCGGCACCGCGGCGCCGAACGCTTTCCACGCCGAGGTGTACCGGTTGACCTCGAGGGCGTTCATGGGGTTGCCGTGGCCCAGGAACGCCGCGGGCATCAAGACCTCCGAGCCCGGATGTACGTCTGAAGGCACGTGAACTTCCCTCCCTGGAGGACCGGTTCGCACGGCGCGGCCTGCCGGACCTGAGGGTCACGATAGTGCCACCTGGCAGCGGTTCCGGCCTGAATCACGCGCCTTGAGGGAGCGGTGATCGAGTCTCCCGGATCGTGGCTGCCGATCGAGTGCGGCCACACCGTGCCGGCAGCCTGCCCGTTCGGGCGGCTGCCGAGTGACTCCTGGCGATGGGATCATGATCGGATGACGCCCTTCCGCATCGATGTGCCCGAAGCCGTCCTGGACGACCTGCGGGCTCGGCTTTCGCGGACAAGGCTCGCGCCGGCCGCCCCGGGAGAGCCGTGGGCCGCCGGCACCGACCCTGGTTACCTGGCAGATCTGGTGCGTTACTGGCTCGATGGATTCGACTGGCGTGCGGTCGAGCGTGCCCTCAATCGGTACCCCCAGTTCGTCACCACGGTCCGGGGCACGCCGGTCCACTTCGTTCATGTTCGCTCGGCATCGCCCGACGCCACGGCGCTGATCCTGACCCATGGCTGGCCCGGCACGTACACGGAGATGCTGCCTCTGGTGCCCCGGCTCGCAGACTTCGACCTTGTCATACCGAGCCTGCCCGGCTTCGCCTTCTCCGGACCACTCGCCGAGGGCCCGACGACCGAGGCGGCCGTCGCGGACGTCTGGGCTGAGCTGATGACCCGTCTGGGCTACGCCCGCTTCGGCGCCTACGGCGGCGATATCGGGTCCGGCGTGACGACGTGGCTCGGCGCCCGCCACGCAGATCGGGTCATCGGGGTCTTCTCGCAGCACATCAAGTTCCCGCCGGCGGACCGCAGGGACGACCTCAGCGCGGCCGAGGAGGCGTTCATCGCCATGCTCGACGCGAAGGCCCAAGATGACTGGGGCTACGGAATCCTCCAGGAAACCCGGCCCGACACCCTTGCGGCCGCGCTGAGCGACTCGCCGTCCGGACTGGCCGCATGGATCATCGAGAAGTACCAGCGCTGGAGCGACTGCGGGGGCGACATCTCCCGCCGGTTCGACTTCGACGAGCTGCTGACCACCGTGATGCTGTACTGGGTCACCAATTGCATCGGCACGTCCTTCCGGCCCTACCGTGACGACCACCTTGCCCCGCATCTGCCGATGGTCGACGTGCCCGCCGGCATCACGGTCAGCGTGGAGGACCGCGGCCTGCCCCGGTCGTTCGCCGAACGCACCTACGCCAACCTCACCCACTGGCGCGAGCCCACCGTCGGCGGTCACTTCCTCGCCCAGGAAGAGCCCGACCTGCTCGCTGCCGACCTGCGCGCCTTCTTCAGCGCGCTGCGGTAATCCACACCGCCAGTTTGGCGCATACCTGAATCGTGCGATGGCTGCCCCGGATAATCTCGCCGGATCTTCCTGCCCATAAGGGTGTGCGCGTCGATTGTCCAACGACCGCGCAAACGGGCGGTAGGCCGCTGGGCCCACCGCCCGCGAAACGAGGGACTCGCTCCTCGGCTCAGAAATTCTTGCGCCGAGTTACGGATCGTCTCACGGCATTCGCCGAACCAATTCACATCCCCCGTGTCGTTACCGCGCGGATCAGTGTCGACCGACCCTAGTGATCACCGATCCACAACCAGTCGGTGCAGTCGTCGCCGCCACCCCCGGTGTTGCTCTCGCAGAGGCGGAACTTGTAGATCGTGTCAGGAGCCAGCGCGGACCCACAGCCGCTGCTGGCGCCGTTGGTGTCGCCGCGCACACCCGTAGAACCCGGGGGGTAGACGTACTCGACCCGGACGCCCCGGTTGTTGGACGCGGTGTCACAAGCGGTGGCGTTACTGTGGTTGGAGTTGACGGTGGCGTAGCCCCACGACCTACTGATGGTGTGGCTGCTGGCGGACGCCGGCATTTCCATACCGACGAGAGCCAAGGTTACTACGGCCCCTCCGACCAGCACTCCTTTGAGAGCCTTACGCATTGTTCTCCTTCAGTCGCTATTGGACGGATGGGGAACTCTAACATCGCGTCCCCGAAACTTCTGCCCGTAACCACTGACGCCTTGATAGGCGGCCGGAGCAGCGCCTGAAAGCTGCTTTCTCGCCATCCTGTCGGCCATCGACCCGCCCTCCGGGGAGCGGGCCGCCGCCCGGCCCGCCACGTCAAGCGGACCTTGGCGCCCGTACGGACGCTGGCGGGCCGGGCCGGTGGCCCGCTCGGCTTCCCCGGGTCGATGGCAGGCGGGATGGCCTAACCCCCACGGACAACGACCCGCCGGCGAAGCCCCAGCCATCCTGGGGCCGGAGCACCCCCGCCGGAGGCGCACTAAGGCGTGTTTCGTAACTCGGGGTTGGCCGGTTGAAGTCACGGCGTGGCGGTGATCGATAACTGAAGAGGTCTCCGGTACTTGGTACAACGACCAAGAAGCACCATGCACCGGAGACCTCGTGGCCACCTTAGCGGTGACGAGGCGGCATGACCTGACTGACGCGCAGTGGGCTGTCCTGGCCCCGTTGCTGCCTGCTGCGTCGTCTACCGGTCGGCCGCCGAAGTGGGAGAAACGGCAGCTCATCGACGGGATTCGGTGGCGGATCCGGATCGGTGCGCCGTGGCGAGACGTGCCAGCGGAGTACGCGCCCTGGCCGACGATCTACGGACTGTTCCGTCGGTGGCAGCGCGATGGCACGTGGGACCGAATCTTGTCAGCGTTGCAGGCGCAGGGCGACGCCCGGGGACGCATCGACTGGACGGTCAGCGTGGACTCGATGACCAGTCGCGCTCACCAGCACGCCGCAGGTGCCCGCACCGACGGTCATCTGCAGAAGGAACCACCCGGCGGGGTTCATGACGAGCCGGCCGATCACGGGCTGGGCCGCTCCCGTGGCGGGCTGACGACCAAGACGCATCTGGCCTGTGAGCAGGGCCAGAAAGTCTTGTCCCTGATCGTCACCGCCGGGCATCGCGGGGACAGCCCGCAGTTCATCCCGGTCCTGCGCCGCATCCGCGTGAACCGCCTCGGTGTCGGCCGGGCCAGGACCAGACCGATGCTGGTGCTGGCCGACAAGGCCTACACCAGCCGCGCCAACCGCAGATACCTGCGCTCTCGCGGGATCCGGGCGTGCATCCCGAGCAAGAAAGACCAGGACGCCCACCGCAAAGCCAAAGGCTCCCACGGCGGGCGCCCACCGGCGTTCGACCCGCAGCTCTACCGGCTACGCCACGCTGTCGAGAACGGCATCAACAGGCTCAAACGCCACCGCGGCGTCGCCACCCGCTATGACAAGTTGGCCGTCCGGTTCCACGCCGTCCTGACCATCACCATCATCACCGAATGGCTCTGACCGGCTTATGAAACACGCCTTAGCCGCAACCCCGCGACCGCCGCCAGCTCGCCGCCACGGCCGGCGTCCGCTCCCCACACCGCGCGGGCTCGCGGACACGTTGCCCGCCGCGTCACGGGCGGTCACCACGAAGGTGTACGGAGTGTCCGCGCTCACCCGGCCACCGGGCACGAGGTGCCGGTGGCGCTGCCCACTTCGCGGTACCGGCGGCGTTGACCCGGTGCACGTCGCACCCGGTCACGCCGGCGTCCTTCCACTTCTGAAGCGGCGCCACCATGGCGTACCGGGTGACCAGGTCTGAGAGCTCAGCGACCGACACGGCGGGCTGAGCGACTCGTGTACCGGGTCGGTGGGACCGGACCCACCGACCCGACCAGGTCATCGGGCGCCTTCGGGGCATCTGCCGAAGGTGATCATGGACAACTGATGCGGGGCGCCGCTTCCTCGCCTAAGCTGCGTCACATATACATCGATACTGATCAATAGTAGGTGTCGGCGGCGGCCGGGGCCGGCCCAGCCAACCACGGCCCCCGCATTCACCGACTCCGATTGGAGTACCCGATGACCTGGCGTCCAACCATCGCCGCACTCACCGGCCTGTGCCTGGCACTCACCACCGCACCAGGCCCCGCCGGTGCCGCACCCCCGGCACCTCGGGACGCCTCTGATGTGAACGTTCACACCTACCCGTTCACCGGCCCACCCGGCGCTCCACCCGGGGTCTGTCCGGAGGGCGCCGGGTACGGCCCACCCCTGCCGGCCGGTTCGGTGTCCGCGACGAAGATCCGGAGCGGGTTCTCGTTCCTCGAAGGACCGGTCTGGATCGCCGACGGCGGCTACCTGCTGATGTCCGACATGGCCGCGGGCACCGGGCCGAGCAACGTGCAGCCCTCCACGATCCGCCGGTTCACCCCGCCGGCGACCTTCGACACCTTCGTCGCCGACGCCGGCAGCAACGGCCTGGCACTCAGCCCCGACGCCCAGCAGATCATCGCCGCCACCCACGACCAGCGGAACGTCTCCGCATACCGGCTGAGCGACCAGGCCCGCAGCACCGTCGCCGCCGACTACCAGGGCCGGGCGTTCAACTCACCCAACGACGTCACGGTCCGTTCCGACGGCGTCGTCTACTTCACCGACCCCAGCTTCCAGCGCGGCAGCCGGCCCGACCAGATGAGCGGACGTACCAGTGTCTTCCGCGTCTCCGGCGGCCAGGTGTCGCTGGTGGACGACCGGCTGCGGCAACCCAACGGCATCGCGCTCTCCCCGGACGGCGGCACGCTCTACGTGGGGGCCTACTCCGAGAACAAGATCTACAAGTACGTCGTCCAGCCCGACGGCAGCACCGGCGCCCGCAGCGTCTTCGTGAACTACATCGGCGGTCCCGACGGGGTCACCATCGACTGCGCCGGCAACGTGTACTGGGCCTCCGGCTCGGACGGGCTGGTCCACGTCTACTCGCCCGCCGGCGCGCAGCTCGGCACGATCCGCTCCGGCGGCACCGGCACCACCAATGTGGCGTTCGGCGGACCCGACCGGCAGACCCTCTACATCACCTCCGGCCGAACGAACGACTCGGGCCTGTACAGCGTGCGGCTCAACGTCCCCGGCTACCCGTACTGACCAAGAAACCCGGGAAGGAAAGCACCCGTGCGGATCAATCCTCACCAGCTCCGACACCGCGTCCCGCTCGCCCTGCTGATCTGCGCCGGCACCATCCTGACCGGCGTACCCGCCAACGCCGCGCCGGCCGCACCGGCGACCGGGAGCCGGCCGGCGGCCCTGCTCGCCGCCGACACCAGCCCGCCCACCCGGCCGACCGGCCTGCGCCGCACTCGGCTGACCTGCCAGTCCGTCACGCTCGCCTGGTACGCCTCCCGGGACAACGTCGGCGTCGCCTTCTACGACATCTACCACGACGGCCAGCTCGTCACCTCGGTCTCGGGACGGACGCTGACCGCCACGCTCAGCGTCGTGCAGGGTGTCACCTGGGGCTGGTACGTCAACGCCCGAGACGCCGCCGGCAACGTCTCGCAGGCCAGCTCCACGCTCTCGGTCACCCCGCCGTTCTGCCAGCAGGACACGACTCCGCCCAGCACGCCGACCAACCTGGCCGCGACGGCCAACGGCACGGCGGTGACCCTCACCTGGTCGGCCTCCACCGACAACGTCGCGGTCACCGGCTACACCATCCTGCGCAACGGCACGGCGGTCGGCTCCACCACCGGCACCGCCGGCAACCCGCCGGCGACCACGTTCACCGACACCGGGCTGACGCCCGACACCGACTACCGGTACACCGTGACCGCCCGGGACGCCCAGGGCAATGTCTCGGGCGCGAGCACCGCGGTCACCGCGCACACCGGCTCGGGCTGCACGAGCCCGGTCTGCGGCGCCACGGCGATCACCACCGAGAAGGACCTGCCCTGGGGCCTGGTGCAACTGCCCGACGGCACGGTCCTCTACGGCCGGCGCGACCTGTTCGACATCGTCGCCATGAACCCGGACGGCACCGACAAGCACAGCATCGGCACCGTGCCGAACGTGGCCGGCACCAACGGCGAGGGCGGCGTGCTCGGGCTGGCCGTCTCGGCCGACTTCACCACCGACCACTGGCTGTACATCTACCACACCACCACGACCGACAACCGGATCGTGCGCATCCGCTACGACGGCACGCTGCAGACCAATACCGAGCAGGTGCTCGTCACGGGAATCCCGCGCAACAAGTACCACAACGGCGGCCGGCTGCGTTTCGGCCCCGACGGCAAGCTCTACGCCGCCGCCGGCGACGGACAGGACCCGGACGTGGCCCAGGACACCAACAACCTGGGCGGCAAGGTTCTGCGGCTCAACCCCGACGGCACCGTGCCGGCGGACAACCCCTTCGGCAACTACGTGTGGAGCTACGGCCACCGCAACCCGCAGGGACTCGCCTTCGACTCCCAGGGCCGGCTCTTCGAGCAGGAGTTCGGCAACAACGTCATGGACGAGACCAACATCATCGTCAAGGGCGGCAACTACGGCTGGCCCGCCTGCGAGGGCACCTCCGGCGACTGCGCCAACCCGAACTTCAGGGCCCCGATCCGGACGTACCCGGTGGCCGAGGCCTCGTGCAGCGGCATCGCGATCGTCCGGGACGTGCTCTACATCGCCTGCCTGCGCGGCAACCGGATGTACCGTGCGGAGATCAGCGGCAACACGCTCACCAACGTCCAGCAGTACTTCGTCGGGACGTACTTCCGGCTGCGTACCGTCGAACCGACCCTCGACGGCAACCTGTGGCTGACCACGAGCACCGGCGGGGACAAGGACAGCACCCCGAACAACAGCAACGAGAAGATCCTCAAGGTGACCCTCGGTGGGGCGGCGTCCGGCCCCACGAGCTGAGGGCGAGCCGGGAATCCGGCACCGCCAGCCCTCGGAGGGTGCTCGCGTCGCGCGGGCACCCTACGAGCGGTCCGGGCTGGTACTGCAACGGCAGAAGGCGAATCGACTTGAAGTGACCCCCTGACTTGGCATGCCGAGGAGGATCAACTCGATTCAGGGCCGGCCGGCCCGCTCTGAGCACCTGGGCTGATGACCGCTGCTTCGGGCGGTTCAGCGGGTGGGGGTACGCGAACGGCCCGAGCCGGGCGCGGTGCTGGTCGACCGCAAGGTCGGCGGGTCGACCTGGACCCGCTCCGGGCCGGGACCGATCCGCCGGACACTCACCGCTGCGCCTCACAGTCAGTCCAGATCGAGCAGGACCTTGCCCGGCACCCGTCGTTCCCGCAGCGCCTCGATAGCGACCCCGAGGCGACGCCACGAGCCGCGCCAGCCGATCGGCGCCCGCAGCACCCCCTGAGCCACGAGGTCCACCAGCAACGCCAGATCGGCGGCCGGGGCGGTGGTGTCGCCGAAGGACCGTAGCGTCCGGGATGCGCCCGGGACGAAGGTCGAGTTCACCGGAAAGACGGCCGGTTCACCGGAGGCCCAGCCGATGCTGTGCACCACCCCGCCCGGCGCGAGCAGGCCCCACGCGGCCACCAGCTGGGCGCCCCCCACGGTGTCCAGCACCACGTCAACCGGGTCGCCGACACCCTTCAGGCCAACCACCACCTCGTCGGCCCCCAGCGCCGCCAGCCCGTCGCCCCGGGACGCCGACCCGACCGCGGCGATCACGTACGCACCCCCGTGCCGAGCCAGCTGGACGGCAACCCGGCCCACTCCCCCGGACGCCCCGGTGATCAGTACGCGACGCCCGGGCAGCGGACCGGACTCACGCAGCATCCGCAGCGCGGTGAGGCCGACCATCGGCAGCGCGGCAACCTCGGACAGGTCGACCTCGGGGGGCACCACCGCGACGCTGTCCAGGTCGAACACCGCGCGTTGGGCCCACGCGCCCGGCCCGAAGGCGAGCACCCGGTCTCCCACACGGGGACCAGGGCCACTCTCGGCAGCACGCAGCACCTCTCCGGCGGCATCGTGCCCGAGCACCCGTCCGGCCGGCCAGAGATCGAGGTGACGGATCTCGCCGGCGTTGACGGCGGCGTGCCGCACCTCGACCAGCACCTGCCCCGGCCCGGATTCGGGCTCCGGAACATCGATCACCCGGAACCCGCCGATGGCGTCCGGAGCGGCGACGATCGCACGCATGCAACCTCCTAAGGTCCTCGCTAGGCTCCCGACAGGTGGCCCACAATGGCGACCCTGCCGCTCAGGCCGGAAGGAACGCCACGCGACAGAGCTGCGCGGCGACCCGCATCAGGTCGACGACCCGGCGGGAGGTGAACAGCCGAACAAGCAGCATGGGCCGATTTTCCTATCGAGGAAGTAGGATTTCAAGCCCTGGAGCCAGCCAGCATCGCGTGGCTCCGGACACGTTCGCCGGAATGACTGGCCAACTCCCTCCTGGAACCAGCGGAGAGCATCTGCGCCAGCCGACACAGCATCACGTCACGCAGCAGCAGAGCGGGGGCTGTTTCGCTAACGGTGTTTCCGGCGATCTTGGTTAGTAGGTTTCAGCGGCTGGGAAGCGGTCGCTGAAGGTGATGGCGAAGGCGTTCAACGCGGGTTTCCAGCGCATCGTCCATCGGGTCCTGCCGTCCCCGGTGGGGTCCAGAGACCGGGTCACCAGGTACAGACACTTCAACGCGGCCAGCTCGTTGGGGAAGTGGCCGCGGGCCTTCACGGCCCGCCGGTAGCGGGCGTTCAACGACTCGATCGCGTTGGTGGAGCAGATGACCGTGCGGATCTCCAGGTCGTAGTCGAGGAACGGGATGAACTCCGCCCACGCGTTGTCCCACAACCGGATCACCGCTGGATACCGGTCGCCCCACTTCTCCGTGAGGTCATCGAAGGCAGCCCGGGCGGCGTCGGCGTTGACAGCGGTGTAGATCGGCTTGATGTCCCGCTTGATCTCGTCCCAGTACTTGCGGGAGGTGAGGCGGAACGTGTTGCGGATCAGGTGGATCACGCAGGTCTGCACCACCGTCTGCGGCCACACGTTCGTCACGACCTCCGGCAGCCCCTTGAGGCCGTCGCAGACGCAGAAGAACACGTCCTTCACGCCCCGGTTGCGCAGGTCGGTCAGCACGCTCATCCAGAACTTCGCGCCCTCACCACCCGAGCCGGCCCATAGGCCGAGAATGTCCTTCTCGCCGTCGAGGGTGACCCCGATCGCGGCGTAGAACGGCCGGTTGGCGACCTGCCCGTCACGCACCTTGACCACGATGGCGTCGATGAACACCGCCGCGTAAATCTCGTCCAACGGTCGGTGCGCCCAGTCGGTCATCTCCTCGATGACCTTGTCGGTGATCCGCGAGATCGTCTCCTTCGACACCGACGCCCCGTAGATCTCCGCGAAGTGCGCGCAGATCTCCCCGGTCGTCAACCCTTTGGCATACAGCGACAACACGACCTCGTCGACCCCCGACAGACGGCGCTGCCGCTTACGGACGATCTGAGGCTCGAAGGTGCCGGCCCGGTCTCGCGGCACGTCGATCTGCACCGGCCCGGTGCTGTCGGTCAGCACCGTCTTCGCCCGGGTGCCGTTGCGGATGTTGCCCGACCCGGCGCCGGCCTGGTCGTGTTTTTCGTAGCCGAGGTGCTCGGTCATCTCCTCGTTCAACGCGGTCTCCAGGACCGTCTTGGTCAACTGCCTCAGCAGCCCGTCCGGGCCCGTCAACGACAGGCCCTGCTCCTTCGCGGCTCGGACCAACTCAGCGGCGGCCTTGGCCTCCGCCGACGGCTCCGCCCGCTTCTTCCGTCCGGTCTGGTCGTTCAGTGTCGCGGTCATCACGGCACCCTCCTCACCAGGCACAACGCCCGGCAGGTCAGGCCGGAAACACCCTTAAATCCACAGACCCCACCCTTAAATCCACAGAGACCCGGCTCTTCGAGGTTAAGCGGGGTTGAGGTGTCCGCGGTGGCGGCGGGTGGTGGCGGTGCGGGTGCGTAGGCGTTGGTTTTCGGGGTTGCGGAAGCCGTAGGCGTCGCGGGCGACGGTTTTGATGACTCGGTTGGTTCCTTCCGAGCCGGCGTTGGTGATCCCGGTGTGCAGGAATGCGTGGATCTGCGGCCACCAGGTCTCGATGGTGGTGGCGAGCCGGTGGAGTTCGGGCAGGTCGGTGGCGGCGCAGCGGGTGTAGAAGCGGTGCAGCAGTCGGTGGACGTGTTCCCGGTCGGGGTGGGTGCGGGCGGTCGCGAGCAGGTCGAGCAGGTCTTCCTTGGCGTTCCACGCGGCGAGGATCGGAGCACCGATCGCGGTGGGGAGGGCATCAAGGGTGTCGACGAGGCGGTCGACGTGCTTGCCGGGCATTCGCGCTGCCGAGCGGGTCAGCCGGTTACGCATCCGCCATTCCGGGTCGGTGCCGCGGCCGCGACGCCCGCGCTGGGTGAGTGTGACCCGGCGGCGGACCTCGGTGACGGCCCGGTTGGCCAACTGCACGACGTGGAAATGGTCGACGACCAGCAGCGCGTGCGGCAGCACCTGCCGGATCGCGGCCCTGAACACGGTGCACATGTCGATCGCCACCGCTTGGATCTGCTCGCGCCAGGCCGGTCGGCGGGCGGCGAGCCAGCCGGTGACCGCGGCGGTGGTGCGTCCTTCGACCTGGGCGAGCAGCCCCTGTCCGCCGGACAGATCGCAGAACCCGACGTGCCAGCGATCCGCCGTGACCGTCCAGGAGCCGGCTTCGGCGTCCCAGATCCAGTGCGGCTTTCCTCGCCGGACCTCGTCGATGCCGAGCACCGCGACCGGTTCCGGCTCGTCCGGCAGCACGCTGTTCGCGTGGGTGGTGAACGCGGCCGCGACGATCGGCCAGGAGATGCCGTGGTCGCGGGCGGACTGCACGATGGTGCGTCCGCCGTCGGCGACCGCCGCCCCGGCCGTCTGCCGCAGTCGTGTGGTCAGCCGTGAATGGGCCGGGACCTGGGCGACCTGCTCGGTGAACGACTGACGCGGACAGGCCGGCGTCGGACAGTACCAGCGTCGTTTGCGCCAGCGCAGCCGCACTGGTCGACCGGCGACCGGCAGGTCCCGCGGCCGGGTCGTGGCCCACTGCTTCACCCGCACTGCTCGCTGCCCGCACTGCGGGCAGCATCGTGCCTGCTCACAACCAGTGGACAGGCTCACCACCGGGACGCCCTCGGCGTTCAGCTCGACCCGTTCCACCACCAGGCTGTCCAGACCCAACAGCTGGGTTGCGTCGTTGACCATGCTCGCAGCTCTTCACATGTGACTATCCGAACTCGACGCTCAGATGATCACTAACGAGCTGCAGGTCTCGCCATCTGGGTCGACTCATAGCGGACCCTGCTCCGTTCTCGGAGATTCCGACGAGACGAGACCTATACGAAACACTCCTTGCGATTGCTGAGTGTGAAGGCGTATAAACGAAAGAAGTCTTTCGTTGAGGGGTGCCGATGGAGCAGCAGGAGCCGGAACGCCGGGTGCGGGTGCAGGACGCGACCATGCTGCGCGCGCTCGCGCATCCGCTGCGCCTGCGGCTGTTGCGCTACCTGCTGGCCGCCGGCCCGAGAACCGCCGCGCAGTGCGCCGAGGCTCTCGGCGACACCGGGTCGAACTGCAGCTACCACCTGCATCAACTCGGCCGTCACGGCCTTATCGAGCGGGTTCCCGCCGAGGGGGCCAACCGGCGTGATCGGCCCTGGCAGGCCGCCTCCGTCGGGTTCGAATTCCTGCCCGAGCCCGGTGATGTCGACGGGCAGCAGGTCAACGAGGCGCTGACCGCGCTCGAGCTTGAGGAAGTCTTCCGGGCGCTGCACCGCTACCAGCACCAGCAGCACAAGCTGACCGACGAGTGGCGGGAGAGCGCGACCTTCCACAACTACACGCTCTCGGTCACCCCCGAGGAGCTGCGGCACCTCACGCTGACCCTCGACGCCGTCATCCGGCCCTACCTGCGTCCGATACGCAACGCGCCCCCCGAGGAAGCACGGCCGGTCAGTCTCAGTCTGCAGGCATACCCCACTCCTGAGTTCATCTGAGATGTTCACGCTGCTGCGTCACCGTGAATTCGTGCTGCTCCTGGTTGCCGGGCTTTCCTCGAGCGTGGCGAGTTGGCTGCTGCTCACCGGGCTGCCGATCTACGTGTTCGGGGTGACCGGCTCGGCGTTCATCACCTCCGCGGTCTTCCTCGTCGAGCTGCTGTGCGGCATCACGCTGGGAACGTTCGCCGGCGCCTTGGCCGACCGCTTCGACAGATTCCGGCTCATGAGCTGCGTCGCCGTGCTGCAGGCGGTGGCGGTGATCCCCCTGCTGGGTCAACCTGAACACCATCTGTGGATCATCTCGCTGGTCGCCGGGGCCCAGGCAGTGCTGACCCAGACGTTCGACTCCGCCCGCAACGCCGCGTTGCCGGGCATCGTCGAGGCCGCGCACCTGGTGCGCGCCAACAGCATGGTGGCGCTCAACATGAGCGTGGGACGGCTCATCGGCAGCTCGCTCGGCGGGTTCGCGATCACCCGCGAAGGCACCCGTTACCTGGCGATCGGCGCCGCCGCGGCCTTCGTGGTCGCGGCGGCGCTGATCGCAGTCGCCCGCCGGGCCGCGCACCACGACGCCACCCAGCCGGAGGCGCCGGAACGTACGTCGTCGTTCTTCACCGCCTGGCGGTCCGGCCTCGCGGCGATGCTGCGCAACCGCAGCGTGCGCGTGACGTTCCTGAGCGTCGCGCTGGGCGGCATCGCGCAGGGCCTGTTCGTGGTGCTCTTCGTGGTCTTCGTCAGCCGCGCGCTGCACGCCGACGGCACACTCACCGGCGTGCTGCGGGGCGTGCAGGCGATCGGCGGCGTGGCGGGCGGGCTCATTGTCGGCATACTGGGCGCGCGGCTCAGTCCCCGGCTGCTGATGAGCCTCGGCGCCACCACGTTCGCCCTGATCAGCCTGGTCATCTGGAACGGACCGGCGGTCATCCGCCAGCCCGAGTGGTACATCCTGCTGTTCATCCTGGTCGGCGCACCCGGCATCGCCTACAACAGCGGAGCCTTCGCGCAAATCCAACAAAGCGTGCCCGACACCGACCTCGGCCGAGCCTTCGGCGGCTACTACGCCATCTACAACGCATCACAAGGACTAGGCATGGCGGCCGCCGGCCTGCTCGGCGACGCCCTCAGCGTCGTGCTCGTCCTCAACGTGCAGGCCGCGCTCTACCTCGCCTCCGGCGCGGTCGCCTACGTGGGCCTACGCTCCGCCCTACGGCAGTACTCAGCCCCGCGACCGCGCTCCACCGTCGACATCGGGTAGACCGTTCTCGATCAGAAACCGAACTCCACCGGCTCGCCACCACCCCACGCCACCGCAAACACCTCAACCCCTCCAAACTTCGAAGAACCTCGATACCGATGGCGATGGAGCCTCGGCCGAAGGTCTTGTTGATCCACTCCTCGAAGTCGACGACCAGTCGCAGGCCGTCGGTGAGCATCTGCATCCAGGGCCGGGCCAGGCGCAGTTCGCGTCGCCGAAGCTCGTACGGGTCGCCGTCGGCGGCTGCCCGCCAGACCGCAGCGGCGTCCGCGTTGATGATCTGCGACTCGGGTACGAGCAGCTTCCAGCCGCTGGTGCCCGCGGGCTGCAACGTCGAGTTGGTGACGAGCTGCCAGTAGCAGACCTTCTCCGCTGGGTGGTACAGAATCACCACGACGGGTAGCGAATGGCTCAGCCAGTACCGTACGTGATCGTCGTCAGGGCGATACCACCAGCCGCCGCTGGCGGGCTGCTTGAACCAGCTCTCCCCGCTCTTAATCTAGGCCGTCGGCGTCCAAGGCCGCGTCGTCGCGCAGGGCATCGAACGCCTCTACGGCTTGGTTCTCCAGGTCGACGAGAGCGTCGAGGTCGAGCGCTTCGGAGCACACCAGGATCTCAAATGCACCGTCGGCTTATCAGCACGGTAGGGATCGCGTCCCGACCGACCCGCAGCCAGCATCGGCGGTAAAGGCCCACTGCGTAGCCCGCCGCTTCCGTGCATATCGCACGGCAGCACCCCCACCTCGGCGCTCCAAATCCGCTGGCCAGCTGCCGTAGCCTTGAAGGCGTGGCAGGCAAGGACAAGTTGCGGCGCCGGCATCACATCGTGCCGCGGTTCTACCTTCAACGATTCGCTGACCAGCGAGGGCTACTCAGGCGCATCGTGCTCCCCGGCGACGTCCGCCACTCTGTTTCTGTCACGGACGCTACGGTGGCCAAAGACTTCTACCTCGTTGAGGAGGAGGACGGCAGCCGCAGCGACCGGGTGGAGGAGCTGCTCGGCGACGTCGAGACCGAGGCGGCAGAAGCGTTCCGCACGGTCGTCGACCGCCACGTGTGGCCAATCCCGGACGATGCGCGGCTAGTACGGCAGCCGCCGATCGGGATCTTGGTTCAGGCCGGTGGATGCAGAGCGGCCACCGCGTGATCGTCTGTGTGTTGTGGACAAACAGTCGGATCTTGCGGTGGCCGCGGGTCACAGCGTAGACGTTGCCGGATGGCGGGGTGTTCTCGACGGGGTGCTCGGCTGTTTCGCGGGCCGGTTCGGTCGGGTGGAACCGCGTCGGGCTGCGGCCGGGTTCGTGACCGGGCTGCTGGCCGAGCTGGAGATCAAGACATGCTGGCAGCTTGCTGAGCAGGCTGGGCATGCCCGGCCGGACGCGATGCAGCGGTTGCTGTATCGGGCGGTGTGGGACGCCGATGCTGTTCGTGATGATTTGCGGGCCCTGGTCGCCGGACGGCTCGGTGATCCGGACGCGGTGCTGGTCCCGGACGAGACTGGTGACCTGAAGAAGGGCATCCACACGGTCGGGGGTGCAGCGTCAGTACACCGGAACGGCAGGTCGGATCGAGAACGCCCAGGTCGCGGTGTTCATGACCTACGCTGGCCGGCACGGGCACACCCTGATCGACCGCCGCCTCTACCTACCGGTGTCATGGACCGATGACCCCGATCGGATGAGGGCCTCGGGCGTGCCTGACGACGTCGGGTTCGCGAAGCGCTGGGATTTGGCTGCGGACATGATCACCGCAGCGCTTCACGCCGCGGTTCCCGCCCGGTGGGTCGCAGCGGACGAGTCCTACGGCAACAGCGGCAGCTTCCGATCCCGGTTACGCGATCTCAACCTGGGCTACGTCCTGGCCGTCTCGTGCGATCACCTGGTTCCGCTCGACGGCGGCAAAGCCCGCTGCCGCGCCGACCAGATCGCCGCCGGGCTGCCCGCCACGGCCTGGCAACGCCGCTCAGCCGGCACCGGATCGAAAGGCCCTCGCCTCTACGACTGGGCCTGGCTCGACGAGGTCACTACCGACACCGACCCGGGCGACCACGGCAGGCACAGCCTGCTGATCCGCAAGAACTACACCACCGGTGAGCTGGCCTTCTACCGCTGCTGGAGTCCGCAACCAGTCAGCCTCGCCACGCTCGTGCGCGTCGCAGGGATCCGCTGGACCGTCGAAGAAGGCTTCCAAGCAGCGAAAAGTCAGGTCGGTCTCGACCGGCACCAAGTCCGGCACTGGAACTCCTGGCACCGCTTCACCACCCTCGCGCTGGCCGCTCTCGCCGTCCTGACGATCTGCGCCGCAGACAGCCACGACCGCGACGACGACCCGTCCCGACACGCCATGATCGAGCTAACAGTCAACGAGGTCCGACGCCTGATCAACACCATCATCATCGAACCGGTCCGCCACCTGACCCATCGATTGCACTGGTCAGGATGGCGGCGCCAGCACCAACTCCGCGCCCGCAGAGCCCATCACACCCGACGCCTCAACCTCGAACTCCAGCCATGATCCCAAACGGCGGCTGCCGTACTAGGCGGTCGATGGCGGCGAGCCAACCTCACCGGCTCGCCGCCGCTCTGCTGTGCGGGGCCGCGCGCCCGCCGGGCCACCATGATGATCAGCTACGACCCGAACTGCCGGCCCTCCCTGATGGGTGAGCGAAGCACTGTCCGGCGCCGCGCCGAGGATCTGGCGGCGATGAGCGACGTCGTGAAGGTCAGCCTGGATGACCTGGCCTGGTTGCACCCCCGGAACGCGCGCATGCCTCGGTGGGGCGGGAGTGGCTGGGTCTGGGTGCCACCCTCGTGGTCGTCACCTTGGGCGACGGCGGGGCCTGGGCGGTCACGTGGTGAGGCGCACGTGGACGCCCGACCAGGGCAGGTCGTGGACACCGTCGGGGCCGTTGACGCGTTCACGGCCGGACTGCTGGCCGCGCTCAGCGAGCGGGACCTGCTCAGCGCAGCGAACCGAGCAGCTCTCCGTGATGTCGACCGTGACGCCCTCACCGCTATCCTTCGGAAGGCCGCGCACGTCGCCGCCCTGACCTGCGAGATGCTCACCTGCACGGCGGATCGAGATCGACCGGCAGGCGTCATCGGGAAAGGTTTCCGTCAAGATCGTCTAGACAGCGCCCCGATTCTGGACGGCACAAGGTAGCGAGACGCCCGACACAACCCCTAGCACGGCCGTCGAAACAAGCGTCTCTGGGCGTCAACGCTGGCTTGGCCGTCGAACTCAAAGGTCGAGCAGGCCAGTTGTTAGAACTCCAGCTGCTGCGGGCGCGGGAGATGCGATCAAGCCGGTCGCAAGTGGAGTGCCAACCGACGGATCCGAGCCAGGGCACGCCGGTGAACGCCCGCCCGGGGCCATAGGGAATGCCAGCCGACCAAGGGCGGGAGCGCCATGCTCCCAATCTGCTCCCGATTTAAGGGGCAACTGCGCGAAAGCCCGTTACCGGCCGAACCGGTGACGGGCTTCCTACCTGCATATATCCGTGGTGGGCGATACTGGGATCGAACCAGTGACCTCTTCGGTGTGAACGAAGCGCTCTCCCGCTGAGCTAATCGCCCTCAGCGCGCATGACTCTACCCGATCACCCGCCCGGACCAAAAACCGGGCCTCAGTGCGTCGCGAGGTAGTGCAGCGCCTCCGCCACCACGTCGATGCCGAAGCTGTACTTGAGCGACAGCCACACCACCACCGACACGAACGCGAGCCCGATCGCCCCGAGCACGAACCGCACCGGCAGCGACCGCCTGGTCACCCAGCGCGTCCAGGAGTTGACGTGCCGGCGGGTGAAGGCGAGCAGCCGTCGCGCCCAGTGGAACTCGACCGCCCAGACGCCGAGGCCGGCGATGACCAGCAGCCAGCCTGGCCCGGGCAGCGGGATCAGCGCGATGCCGACGGTGACGACGATGGCACCGAGGATGCCGATGAAGATCTTCAGGGCGACGCGGCCGGTGGGGTTGGCGCGGATGAGGTCGAGCGTGGTGTGCAGGCGTCCCCGCCAGCCCCGTCGCCGCCGCGGCTGCTCCGTGAGAGTGGCTTGCGACCGCCCTTCCACCGGCACCTCGTACCCCCGACTTTCGGCTGCTCGGGCCGCACCTTTCGGCGGTTCGGCCGTGGTCCGCGACGTCACCGAGGAGGCCCTCGTGACCATTTCCACCCCCAGTGTCGCCCGGGACCGTCACCCCTGCTGACGACTGGACGTTACCGGAGTAAGTCGACGACTGAACCACCCGTTGCCGGGCGGGACGACGGAGTGGGCGGAACCGGAAAGTCTACTCGGGGCCGCGTGGTCCCGAGGGCTTTCGGAACCCCTTCCCACCACTGGGTGAAGTCAGCGTATGGCGGAGCGTAGCCAGGAGCAGCACCTGAGTATGGGAAAAGCGGGACACGCGCGTTCCGCAGCGGTGCCGGGGGGAGAACGTCCATGAGTGTCATTCGACCGACGACCGTAGAGGTCGAGACGTCGCTAAGGCTCGTCGCGCCTGACGCCACCGCCTTGCCGGTGCGTGCCAGTCTGCGTTACGACCCTGCTGACCCGTATGCGGTCCATGTCCTGTTCCACGCCGAGTCCGCCGGCGGCGAGGCGGTGAGCTGGTCGTTCGCACGCGAACTGCTGGTCACCGGGCTCGACGAGCCGGCCGGCATCGGTGATGTGCGGGTCTGGCCGTGGGCCACCCCGCGCGGCGACTTCGTCGCGCTGGCGCTGTCGTCGCCGGACGGCAACGCCCTGTTCGAGGTTCCGCGCAGCGTGCTGGTGCGTTTCCTGCGCCGGACCTACGTCGTCGTCCCGCGTGGCCGCGAGGCCGAGCACCTGGACGTCGACACCGCGGTGAACCGGCTGCTGGCCGGTCGCTGACACGGCGATACCCGGGGCCGCGCGGATCTGCCGAGTCCGCGCGGCCCCGGGCCGTCTGCAACCGGGGTACGCCTCAGCCGCGCGTGGTGATCCCGCCGTCGACCGGGATGACCGCTCCGGTCAGGTACGCGCCGGCCCGCGACGCCAGGTAGATCGCGGTGCCCGCCATGTCCTCGGGCCGGCCGATGCGGCCCAGCGGCACCTGCTGCTCGATGGCGGCGCGCGACTCGGGGTCGTCCAGCGCGAACGCCATCATCTTGCTCTCGAACGGTCCGGGCGCGATCGCGTTGACGGTGATCTGCTCGCCGGCGAGCTGGTGGGCGAGGCCACGGGTGAGCATGTGCACGGCCGCCTTGGTGGCCGAGTACGCGTACACCTCCATCCACGGGACCCGGATGCCGTCGATCGACCCGATGTTGATCACGCGGGCCGGGTCGTCGGCGCCCGCCGCGGCGCGCAGTTGCGGCAGCAGCGCGGTGGTGAGCCGGAAGACGGCCTTGACGTTGACCGCCCAGAGCTTGTCGAAGGCGCCCTCCGGGTACTCCTCCAGCGGCGCGCCCCAGGTGGCACCCGCGTTGTTCACCAGCACGTGCAGCCGGTCGTGGCGCTCCCGCACGGCCTCGGCGAGCGCCAGCGCGCCCGCGTCGCTGCCCAGGTCGGCGGGGATCGCCTCGCAGTGGCCCTCGGCGGAGAGTTCCTTGGCGACCGATTCGCACACGTCCGCCTTGCGCGACGAGATGATCACCTTGGCGCCGGCCTGTACGAAGCCCCGGGCGATCATCAGCCCGATCCCGCGTGAGCCGCCGGTCACCAGGACCGTCTTGCCGTCGACCGAGAACAGATCCGTCATGTTCGTCCCATCGCCGTCGCCGGGCCGCGGGCCGGTCGGCCGGGGCCGCGTGGCCGGTGCGCAAGGACGCCCGGCCCGGGTTTTACCGATCGGTAACCTAACCGCCGGGCTCCGGTGCCGACAAGAGCGGCCCGAGTGGGCGAAACCGTCGAGATGCAACGTGCGGGCGCTCCGGTTACCGTCGGGATGATGGTCACTACCGGTCAGCCCTCCCCGGCCACCCGCACCGGCCCGCCGCGGCTCCGCTCCGGCACCGACGAGATCGTCACCGGTGTGCTCGGCGACCTCGCCGCCGAGCCCGGCTGGCCCCGCCCGGTCCTGCTCGATCGTGATCTGCTGGTCCTGGTCACCCACGGCCACGGCTCCGCCGAGCTGGACTTCCGGCCGGTTCCCTGCCGTCCGGGCACGCTCCTGCGCGCGCATCCCGGGCAGGCGCTGCGGTGCGTCGGTGCTCAGCTCGACGCGACAGTGGTGGGCTGGCGGCCGGACGCGCTGCGCGGCCTCGACGTCGATCCGGACGCGGTGCCCGCCCACCGCCAGCTCGCCGGTGAGGACGAGGACGCGGTGATCAGCGAGGTGAGCCAGCTCGCCGTGGACGCCGACCGGCACGCGCTGGTGCCGGCCGCCGCGGCGCTGCTGCGCCACCAGCTCGCCGTCCTGCTGCTGCGGCTGAGCCTGCTGCCCCATCCGGGCCACGGCGCGACGCCCCGGGCCGAGACGGAGACGTTCCGGCGGCTGTGCCGGAAGGTGGAACGCCGCTACCGGCACACCCGCCGGGTCGAGGACTACGCCGCCGATCTCGGCTGTTCGGTGCGTACCCTGACCCGGGCCTGTCTGGCGGTGACCGGCCGCAGCGCCAAGCAGGTGATCGACGAGCGGGTCGCGTTGCAGGCACGCCGGCTGCTCGCCGCCACCGACGAGTCGATCGCCGCGATCGGCCGGGAGCTGGGTTTTCCGGAGCCGACGAACTTCGGCCGCTTCTTCACCCGGGAGGTGGGGGTGAGCCCGGGGACGTTCCGGGCCGAGCGCGAACGCCCGCTGCCCGTCCGGCTGGTGCGACCCCGGCCGCCCGCCGACTCCCCCGTGCCGGGCGGCCAGGCATGATGGCACTGTGCAGATCTCCGCGCGCGGTGACTACGCGGTCCGGGCAGCCCTGAGCCTGGCCACCGCGTACCCCACCCTGCTGTCCACCCAGGCCATCGCGGCGGAGCAGGACATGCCGCGCAAGTTCCTCGAGGCGGTCCTGGCCGACCTGCGCCGGGCCGGGGTCGTCCGGGCCCAGCGCGGCGCCGAGGGCGGCTACACGCTGGCCCGGCCGCCGCGTGAGATCACCATCGGGCACGTGTTGCGCGCCGTCGACGGTCCGCTGGCCGGGGTACGCGGGCTGCGCCCCGAGGAGACCCGGTACGAGGGGGCGGCGGAGAACCTGCCCCGCCTCTGGGTGGCGGTGCGTGCCTCGGTGCGCCGGGTGGTCGACGAGGTGAGCCTGGACGAGCTGGTCAGCGGCCGGTTGCCGGCGCACGTGCGCAAGCTGACCGCCCAGCCGGACGCGTGGGAGCCACGCTGACTCACAGCGTGCCGACCACCTCCTCGTAGGGCAGGCGCGGCAGCCGTTCCCGCCAGGCGTCCGGCGCCGGGCGGCCGATGTTCATCAGCAGCAGCACCCGGTGCCGCCCGCCGGGGAAGAACTCCCGTTCCACGCCGGCCGCGTCGAAGCCGGCCATCGGTCCGGCGGCCAGCCCGGCGGCGCGTACGCCGACCACCAGGTAGCCGATCTGGAGCGCGGCGTTGAACCGGGCCTGCGCCTCCCGGCCGGCCGGGTCGCCGGTGAACCAGTCGCGGGCGCCGGGCCGGTGCGGGAACAGTTCGGGCAGCCGGTCGTGCCAGTCCACGTCGGCGGCGAGCACGGCGGTCAGCGGAGCGCCCGCCGTCTTGTCGCGGTTGCCGGCGCTGACGTACGGCAGCAGCCGCGCCCGGGCCGCCGCGGAGCGCAGCAGCAGCACCCGCAGCGGCTGGGCGTTCATCGCTGTCGGGCCGTACCGGATGAGGTCGTGGATGGCGCGGACCTGCTCGTCGCCGACCGGCTCGTCGGTGAACGCGTTTGCCGTGCGGGCCGCCCGGAACAGCAGGTCCTGGGCGGCCCGGTCGAGCGCGATCAGCTCGTCGACGGCGACGGTCACCACGCCTCGGGCCAGTCGCCGAGCGTGGTGGTGTAGCGGCCGGAATGGTGCAGCAGCGGGTCGCCGTCCTCCCCCGCGCCGAGCGCGAGCGGTTCGCCGAGCAGGATGGTGTGGTCGCCCGCGTCGATCCGGCGCACCACCCGGCACAGCAGCACCGCGAGCGCGTCGCCGATCAGCGGCACGCCGAACGGCCCGGTGGTCCAGCCCGGGTGGGCGCTGAACCGGTCGATGCCGCTGGTGGCGAAGATCCGCGCGATCTCCTGCTGCCCGGAGGCGAGCAGGTGCACGGCGACGTGCTCGGCCTGCTCGACGGTGGGCCAGCTCGACGACGCGCGGCCGAGGCAGACCGAGACCAGCGGCGGGTCGAGCGACACCGAGGTGAACGAGGTGGCGGTGAAGCCGGCCGGCGGCAGGTCCGGCCGCATCCGGTTGCCGCGCAGGCCGGGCGTGGTGACCACGGTGACCGTGGACGCCTGGCGGCGCAGCAGACCGCGGAACGAGTCGACGTCGACCGGGCGCAGCTCGACGGTCCCGGCGTCGGGCCGGTCCACGGTGGTCACGACGCCACCAGCTCACGGGTCGCGTAGACGCTGGCCGGCCGGGGCAGGCCGTAGTGCTCGCGCAGGGTGCGCCCGGTGTACGCGGACCGGAACAGCCCGCGCCGGCGCAGCAGTGGTACGACGTGGTCCACGAAGTCCTCCAGTCCGTCGGGTAGCAGGGGTGGCATGACGTTGAAGCCGTCGGCGGCGCCCTGGGTGAACCAGAGCTCGATCTGGTCGGCGATCTGCTCCGGTGTGCCGACCACGACGCGGTGCCCGCGTCCGCCGCCGAGACGGCCGATGAGCTGCCGCAGGGTGAGGCGTTCCCGCCGGGCAAGTTCGACGACGAGCTGGTAGCGGCTCTGGTGGGACTGCACGGTGCCGGCGTCGGGCAGGTCCGGCAGCGGGCCGTCCAGTGGCAGCCCGCTCAGGTCGAGCCCGGTCATGCCGGAGAGCTGGGCGAGAGCGTGCTCGGGCACGATCAGGGCCTCCAACTCGTCGGCGAGGTCGCGGGCCTCCTTCTCCGTACCCCCGATGACCGGCGCGATACCGGGCAGCACCTTGACCAGTTCCGGATCACGGCCGGCGTCGGCGGTGGCTCGTTTCAGCGCGGCGTAGAACGCCTGGGCGTCGGCGAGCGTCTGCTGGGCGGTGAAGACCGCCTCGGCGTACCGGGCGGCGAAGGCGATCCCGTCGGCGGACGAGCCGGCCTGCACCAGCAGCGGCCGGCCCTGCGGCGGGCGGGGCGTGTTCAGCGGCCCGGTCACCCGGAACCGCTCGCCGGTGTGCGCGATCTCGTGCACCCGGCCGGTGTCGGCGAAGACGCCCGCCGTGGTGTCCAGGACCAGCGCGTCGTCCTCCCAGCTGTCCCAGAGCTTGATCGCCACGTCGACGTGCTCGGCGGCCCGCCGGTAGCGGTCGGCGTGCGCCGGGTGGTCGTCGAGGTTGAAGTTGCGGGCCTCCCGGCCCTGCGCCGAGGTGACGATGTTCCAGCCGGCCCGGCCGCCGCTGAGATGATCCAGCGAGGCGAACGCGCGGGCCAGGTTGAACGGTTCGGTGTACGTGGTGGAGGCGGTGGCGATCAGGCCGATGTGCTCGGTCGCGGTGGCGATCGCGGCGAGCAGCGTGATCGGTTCGAAGACGGCCTGGATGTTGTGGCGTACGGCCGGGCCGACGGCGAGCCCGTCGGCGAGGAACACCGAGTCGAGCGTGCCCCGCTCGGCGATGCGGGCCAGTTCCTGGAAGTGGCGTACGTCGGCCAGGCGGCTCGGGTCGGCGCGGGGGTGCCGCCAGGCCGCCTCGTGGTGGCCGACACCCATCAGGAAGGCGTTGAGGTGCAGGGTCCGGGACATGGCGGTTCCTCTCAGGCGGTGGTGACGTCGACGCGCCAGGTGGAGAAGCGGCGTTCCCCGGCGACGAGGAGCTGGTTGACCACCAGCCCGATGGCGGAGATGGTGATGATCCCGGCGTACATGTCGGGGATCGCGAAGTTGTACTGCGCGTAGTTCACGAGGTAGCCGAGCCCGGCCTTCGCACCGACCATCTCGGCGGCGACGAGCACCAGGATCGAGTACGCCCCGGCCAGCCGGACGCCGGTGAACACGGTCGGCACGGACGCCGGGAGGATCACCTTTTGGAACAGCCGCAGGTGGTTCAGCCCCATGGAACGGGCCGAGCGGATCAGCAGCGGGTCGACGCCCTTCACAGCGGCGATGGTGTTGAGCAGGATCGGCCACGAGCAGGCGTAGACCACCAGGGCGATCTTCGACGTCTCACCGAGTCCGAGGATGAGCACGAAGACCGGCAGCAGCGCCAGCGCGGCGGTGTTGCGGAACACCTCCAGCAGCGGGCTGAGCAGGTCCGCGAGCGGCCGGTACCAGCCGATCAGCAGGCCGAGCGGGATGGCGGTGACCACGGCGAGCGCCAGCCCGGTCAGCGAGCGGGTTCCGCTGGCGCCGACGTGGTCGGCGAGCTGCCCGGTGCGCAGCAGTTCCCACCAGGCGGCGAGCACCTCGGACAGCGGGGGCAGGAAGACCCGGTCGACCAGGCCGGCGCGGGGCGCCGTCTCCCAGATCGCCGCCAGCGCCAGCAGCGCGACACTGCGGTGCAGCGCCCGGCCGCCGAGGACGAGCAGGCGTCCGGGCCGGCGGAACGCGACGGCCGGGGCGGGCGGGGCCACCGGCCGGACGGGCGGTGCGGCGACGTCAACCAACGCGGGCCTCCTCGCGTACGGCGGACTGCGCGGCGCGTACCTCGTCGCGCAGCAGCGTCCAGATCTGGTGCCGGTGGTGGCGGAACGCGTCGGTGGACCGGACGTCCTCCTCGGCTTCCCGGTCCCCCAGCTCGATGTCGATGACCTGCTTGATCCGGCCGGGCCGCGAGGTCATCACGGCGACCCGCTGACCGAGGTGCACGGCTTCGTCGATGCCGTGCGTGATGAACACGACGGTCTTCGCGGTGGCCTGCCAGATCCGCACCAGCTCGTCCTGGAGCGAGTCGCGGGTCTGGGCGTCGAGCGCGGCGAACGGCTCGTCCATCAGCAGCACGTCCGGGTCGTACGCGAGGCTGCGGGCGATGGCGACGCGCTGCTTCATGCCGCCGGACAGCTCGTGCGGGTAGCGGTCGGCGAAGCCGGTCAGCCCGACCAGGTCGAGGTGGTACGCGACCAGGTCGGCGCGCTCTGCGCGGGGCATGCCCTTGGCCTCCAGTCCGAACGCGACGTTGCCGGCGGCGGTGCGCCAGGGCAGCAGCGCGTACTGCTGGAAGACGATGCCCCGGTCCAGGCCCGGCCCGGTGACCGGGCGGCCGTCGACGAGCACCTGCCCGGCGGTCGGGGTGGCCAGCCCGCCGAGCAGGTCGAGCAGCGTGGACTTGCCGCAGCCGCTGGGGCCGACGACGACGAGGAACTCGCCGGGGCGTACCCCGAGGGTGAGATCGTCGAGCGCGGCGACCGCGCCGCCGCCGCCACGCCGCCCCGGGAAGACCTTGCGCACCCGGTCGAAGAGGATCTTGTCGGTGCTCATGCGCCACCGCCGGCGGCCGCGTTGAACCGGTTGGTGTAGAGGTCGGACGGCTTCGGCCGTTCGCCCTTGAGTTCGCCGGAGTCGGCCAGCCAGTCGATCCAGGTGGCGAACTCCCGGTCGGTGATGACGCCGCCGGGTTCGGCGACGCCGCTGGACTTCCAGTACTCGACGAGCGTGCTGTCCTCGTTGCGCCCGCGCTCGGTGATGATCGCCTTGAGGCGGGCCACCACCGTCTCGCGCGGTTGGGTGCGCGCCCACTCGATCGCCTTTCCCACGCCGGTGACGAACGTCCGGACGGTGTCCGGGTTACGGGCGAGGAAGTCGTCGCGCAAGACGTAGCTGCCGGCGCTGAACGCCCCGAGGAGTTCGTAGTCGGTGAAGACGGTGCGGATGCCGCCGTTGGCGACCGCCTTGTCGCGGATCACGCCGCCGAGCACGGCGACGTCGATCTGCCGGGCGCGCAGCGACTGCTCGGTGTTCACCGGCGGCAGCGCGACCAGCTCGACCGTGCCGATCTCGGCGGCGGTGAGGCCGCCGCGGGCCAGCCAGGTACGCAGGACGGCCTCGGCGTGCGCGCCGAGCGTGTTCATGCCGACCCGCTTGCCGATCAGGTCGCGCGGGCCGCGGATCGGGCTGCCGTCGAGCACGTAGTAGCCCTGGAAGGTCTGCGCGTCGGAGCCGTAGTAGCTGACCACGGCGGTGATCGGGGCGTTGGCGGCCTGGAGCTTGACGATCGCGCCGTTGAACGCGCCACCGAAGTCGCTCTGGCCGGTGGCGGTGGCCTGGATGTCGGCGGGACCTCCGGTGACGTTGCCGATCCAGTTGAGCTTGACGTCGCCGAGGTAGCCGAGGTCGGCGGCGAGTTCGGGGAGGATCACCTGGCCGACCGAACCCTGGTAGCGCAGTTCCTTGGTCTGTGCGCCGCCGGCGGCGTCGGTGCCGCATGCGGTGGCGGTGGCGAGGGCGAGCAGGGCGACGGCGGCGGTGAGGGCACGCCGCGGCGATCGGGTCGAGGGCATGGCGGAGTCTCCTGATCTGTCCACGGTGCGGTGGAGGGGGCCCGCGTGGGGCGGGCGAGCACGCCGTACCGCGCCGGGCAACGGTGCGCCGGCGGCGGGAACGGACGGGCGGAGAGGGAACGACGAGCGCCAGGCTCAACAGAGCGCGCTCGCGTGCCGGACCAGGTCGACGTGCACGCGAGCGGTGAGGAGGAGCTCGTTCCGCTGCGACATGTCCTCATGCTGCCGACCGCTCTCCATGTCGGTCAATGCCCTTCCACTCAGTGAGACCTTCATCGCTGGCTTTGTTACGACACGCCTCCACCAGCATTTACGACTCCTTAACACCTACCCGATGGATAGAGATTCTGCCGGGCGCGAGTTCCACCGTCCAGAGCGGACCGGGCAGGGTTTCGCGAATCGTCGATCCGGGCATGTTCGATGCCGCGAAGGCAGGGAGACGGCTGCAGAGGCAGGGAGACGAAGGAGGCACCCCGATGGGCGTCCAGTTCCGCAAGCGCAAGAAGTACGGACCGTTGATCCTCCACTTCACCCAGAACGGCTTCTCGTCGTGGAGCATCAAGATCGGCCGCTGGTCCTGGAACTCGAACACCCGCGCCCACCGCGTGGACCTTCCGGGGCCGCTGTCGTGGAAGCAGGACAAGGCCTGACCTTCCCAGGCGACGAGCGGGGGCGCCGGCTGACAGCCGGCGCCCCCGCTCGTCGCCTGGGGGCCGGGTTCGCGGTTCCGCCGACCGGGACGCACCGGTGACCGGAGAATCGCGGCATGGCGGACGTGTCCCTGCGGCGGGTACCACGGCGGGCCGCGGCGGCCTGCCTGCTCATGCTCGTCGGCTACTTCCTGGTGCCGGTCGAGGCCGATCCGAACGGCCTGCGGCTGGTGCTGCGCTCGGCGGGCACCCTGGCCCTGGTGGCGGTGGTCGCGTTCCTGGTCACCGGTCAGGTCCGCCGCCAGCTCGTCCGGGACCAGCCGACCGGCCGGGACGAGGACCGGGCGCTGACCCGGCTCGCGGTCGCGTTGATCGCCGGGCTGCTGGTCTTCGCGCTCGGCGACTACGTGGTGGCGAACACCCGGCCCGGCGAGTTCACCGGCCTGCGGACCCGGGTCGACGCGCTCTACTTCGCGCTGGCGACGCTCACCACGGTCGGCTACGGCGACGTGCACGCCCAGGGCCAGATCGCCCGGGTGGCGGTGTGCGCGCAGATGGCGTTCAGCATCGGCGTGGTCGCCACCGGGGCGTCCGTCGTCGTCAAGCAGATGACCCGGCGTTCGGGCCGGCGCTGATCAGCACGTCCCCGCCGAGCCGGCCGTGCTCCGGGTCGCGGGTCACCGCGTCCGCGGCGACCAGCGAGGCCAGCGCCCGGCTGGCGTCGGCCGCCCGGTAGACGGTCGAGGTGGTGGCGAAGCGGCGGAGCTCGGTGACCGTACGCGGGCCGGAGCGGGACAGCTCGGCAAGCAGTTCCCGGCGCAGCGGGCCGGGATCGGGGTCGAGTGAGATGTCGAGCAGCCGGCCCTGCGGGTCGGCCGGGTCGCGGTAGCGCACGCCGGCGTACTCGTCGACCGCCCAGAGCGCCTCCTTGACCGTCTCCAGCCCTCGGTCGGAGCCGGTGCCGTAGCCGAGCAGCCGGGCTGGGCCGTCCCCGTCCGGCACCAGCTCGACCTCGGTGACGAGCGGGAACCCGGCGTCGGTGAGCGCCGGGCGCAGCGACCGGCCGGGCGCGGTCACCAGCAGCAGCTCGGCCGGACGCCCGGACGCGGCGGCAGCCAGCAGGGCCGGGTCCGGGCCGGCGCCGTCGGCCACGGTGAGCAGCGGCGCACCGGCCGCGCCGGCGGCCTTGAGCGCCACCGGCAGCCGGTCCGGGCCGCCGGGCACCAGGTGCACGGCGACGTCGGGCGGCAGCGCGGCCTCGGCCGCGCCGAGGCGTACCGGCAGGTCGGTGCCGTCGTCGGCCACCACCAGCACGGTCAGGCGCCGCCCGCGCAGCCGGTCGGCGAACTCGGCCACCACCCGCAGCGCCTCCTCCGCGCCGGTGGCGTCGCCCTCGGCGTACGCGAGCGCGAGCGTCGCCCGCCGCGCCCGGTGCAGTGCGGCGGGGAGCCAGTGGTCGAGCCGGCGGACGAGCAGCTCGCGCAGGACGGCGTCGGTGGACATGGTGCCGTTTCTACCGCACCGCGCGGCGGGCCCGGCCGGGAACCCCACTCAGACCGGTACGGAGATGCCCACGCCGCCGCGGGTCTGCCCACCGTAGCGCTGCCGCTCGCGGTCGAGGTCGAGCCGCCCGATCCGGGTCCGCGCGGCGAGCGCGGCGTCGTCGAGCAGGTCGGCCGGGACGATCCAGACGATCTCGAACTCCAGCCCGTCCGGGTCGCGGCCGTAGAGGCTCTTCGTGGTGCCGTGGTCGGACGCGCCGACCAGCGCACCGGCGCCGGCCAGCCGCTCGGCGGTCGCGGCCAGCTCGTCGAGCGTGTCCAGCTCCCAGGCCAGGTGGTAGAGGCCGACGGTGGCCCGGCCGGCCTGGGACGCCCCGGCGGCCGCGCCGACCTCGAACAGGCCGAGGTCGTGGTCGTTGGTGGAGTCGGGCGCCTGGAGGAAGGCGGCGCCGCGGAAGCCCTCGGGCGTCATCGGGACCCGGCGGAAGCCCAGCACGTCGCGGTAGAAGGCGACGCTGCGTTCCAGGTCACTGACGTAGAGGACGGCGTGGTTGAGTCGGTGGATGCCCATGTCACCGACCGTACCCCGGTTTTGTTGAGCGTTCAACTAAATCCGGTATGATGGGCCTCATGACCCGGTGGCTGGACCCCGACGAGCAGCGGACCTGGCGGGCGTACCTGACCGCGTCCCGGGCGTTGATGGAGACGCTCGACCGCGAGCTGCAACGCGACGCGGGCATGCCGCACGCGTACTACGAGATCCTGGTCCGCCTCTCCGAGGCCCCGGGCCGGCGGCTGCGGATGAGCGACCTGGCGGAGCTGACCGGCTCGTCGCGGAGCCGGCTGTCACACGCCGCCGCCCGGCTGGAGGCGTCCGGGTGGATCCGCCGGGAGGACTGCCCCACCGACCGGCGCGGGCAGGTCGCCGTGCTCACCGGCGAGGGCTTCGCCACCCTGGCCGCCGCCGCGCCCGGCCACGTCGAAGGGGTACGCCGGCACCTGTTCGACGCGCTCAGCCCGGCCCAGGTCGACCAGCTCCGCCGGATCAGCGAGACGCTCGCCGACCACCTGACGGATTCGGGACCAAACTGATCCACTCCGGGTCTTGTACATACCGTCGCCGGACGAGCACGATGGGGCGTGTCCTCCGGCTTCGCTGACCTGACCGTCCAGGCGCACCAACTGGTGTCCGAAGGCGACCTCGACGGCGCGCAACGGCTGCTCGCCGACGCGCTCAGCGACGCCGATCCGCGTCCCGGCAACGCATCCCCCGAGCTGGCCGAGGCGGCCGGGCTCCAGGCCCGGGTGCTCGTCGCGCTCGGCGAGCCGCACTCCGCGCGCGGCTGGGCCGCGTTCGCGTACGCGGCGTCCACCCGGCTGTTCGGCCGCTCCGACGAGCGCACCGTCACCGCGGCCGCGACGCTCGCCGCGGTGCTGCACCGGGTCGGCAGCGACGCCCGGGCCGCCCGGCTCTACTCCGACGTGATCATCGAGCTGACCGCCCGCGACGGCCCGGAGTCGCAGCAGGTGCTCGCCGCGCACGCCGACCTGGCCACCGTGGAGTACGCGCGCGGCCAGTGCGAGGTGGCCCGCGACCGGTTGCAGGACGCCTGGGAGCTGCACCGGGAGGTCTACGGCGACGGCCATCCCAGCGGCATCAAGATGCTGGCCAAGCTCGGCGCGATGGAGCGCGACTGCGGCCGGTACGCCGACTCGCACGAGCACCTGACGCTCGCCGAGGAGCTGTGCCGCCTGCACCTGGACACCGACGACCCACTCGCCGCCCAGGTGGCCGGGCTGGCCCGCGCCGCCGCCGACCCGGACCACGTCTGCCCCGCTCCGGCACCCGAGCCGCCGCCCGCCCGGACCGCGCCGGTGGTGCCCGCCGCCCGGGTCCCACCGGCCACCGAGGGGCCGCACGACCTGCCGCCGTACTCGCCACCGGCGCTCGACGACCCGGTCGAGGCGCCGCTCTACCACCCGCCGGGACGGGCCGCCGAGGTCGCGCACGTGCCGACGCCGCGTGCCGCGCCGGAGGCGGACGGCGACGCGTTCGACGACTATCCGTGGCCGCCCGACAGGCCGGCCGAGCAGCCGTGGCGCCCCGGCGCGGACCCGCTGCCGCCCGCCGTGGTCGGGCTCGCCGACGACGAGCCGGACGGCGTACGCCGGGTGCCGCCGCCGCCCGAGGCGCCGTCGCGCTACCTGCCGGTACACGTGCCCCGGCCGCCCGCCGCACCGCGCCGCGCCCGGCCCTGGCTGCCGCTCGTGGTCCTCGGCGTGGCGGTGGCGCTGCTGCTCGGCACCATCGCGGTGATCGCCGGGGTGTCCCGGGTGGACGACGGCCGCGGCACACCGCCACCGGCCTCCAGCGCACCGCAGCCGACCTCCGCCGGTCCCCCGCCGACCACACCGGCCGCCGCCGCGCCCGGCACGCCGCCCGGGAGGTTCACCCTCACCGACCGGCGCGACAGCATCGTGCTGAGCTGGACGTACCCGGCCGGCGCCGAAGGGCCGGTGGTGGTCGCCGGGGGCCGCGCCGGGCAGCCGCAGGGCACGTTCGCCACACTGCCCGCCGGCTCGGCCGACTACATCGCCTACGGGCTCGACCGCACCACCGACTACTGCTTCACGGTGGCGCTCGTCTGGTCCACCGACACGGTCGCCCGCACCGGCCCGGTCTGCACCACACGCCGCCGCTGACCGCTCACTCCGCGTCCGGCTCGGCCAGCGCGGGCAGCCGTACCGTCGCGCGCAGCCCCGGCGCGGCGGCGCCGGGCGTCGCGTCGCCCAGCTCCACGGTGCCGCCGGCCCGGCGCACCAGCTCGCGCACGATGGCCAGGCCCAGGCCCGCGCCGCCCGCGTCGCGGGCCCGAGCGTCGTCGAGACGGGTGAACCGGGCGAACACCCGCTCCCGGTCCGCCGCCGGGACGCCCGGCCCGTCGTCGGCCACCGTGATCAGGTGGTACGCGCTGTCCGGCCCGCTCACGGCCAGTTCCACAGCGGAGTACGCGTGCCGCAGCGCGTTGTCCACCAGGTTCACCAGCACCCGGCGCAGCTCCCCCGCGTCCCCCTCCACCCACAGCGGCCCGTCGGGGGGTGTCAGCCGCACCGGCGGCGACGGGTAGCGGGCGGCCACCGTCCACAACAGCTCGCCCAGCTCCACCGGCCCCACCGGCGACGGCCGCGCGTCCTGCTCGTCCAGGCGGGCCAGCAGCAGCAGGTCGTCGACCAGCCGGCTCAGCCGCTCGGTGTCGGCGAGCAGGTCGTCGGCGACCGCCGGCCAGTCGGTGTCGTCACCGAGACGCCGGGCCACCTCCAACTCGGTGCGCATGTTCGTCAGCGGGCTGCGCAGCTCGTGCGCGGCGTCGGCGACGAACGCCCGCTGCCGGTCCCGGGACGCGGCCAGCCGGTCCAGCATGTCGTTGAGCGTGACCGCGAGCCGGTGGATCTCGTCCTGCCCGGCCGGCACCGGGAGCCGCTCCGTACCGGCCCGCCCGGTGATCTCGGCGGCGCCGCTGCGCAACTGCTCGACCGGCCGGAGCGTCGCGCCCACCACCCGCCAGGCCACCACACCGAGCCCGGCCACCAGCACCGGAAATCCGACGAGCAGCAGGTTGCGGACCACGTGCAGGCTGTGCCGCACGTCGGTGAGCGACTTGGCCACCAGCACCGTACGCGGCTCCTGCGCCGTGCCGGCCGGCACCGTGACCACCCGGACCGGACCGGGCATGCCGGCGCGCCGACCGTCCACCACCAGCCGCTGCCGCTGCCCGGGACGCAGCTCGTCCGGGCCGAGCATCGGCACGAGGCGGTCCGCGTCGATCGAGGCGGCCCGGATGCGGCCCTGCGCGTCGACCACCTGTACCCGCAACTGCCCGCCGGCCACCGGCAGCGGATCCGGCAGCGCGTCCTCGGCGGCCAGCAGCGCCACCGCGTCGGCGGTCCGCGTCGCCTCCTCGTCGACCGAGCGTTGCAACGTCCAGCCCAGCGCGCCGAGCAGCAGCGCCGAGCCGAACGCGAACCCGACCACCAGCCCCAGCACACCGAGCGCGAGCAGCCGGGCCCGCAGGCCGAGGCGCGGCAGCGGGCCGCGTACCCACCGGCTCATGTGGCCAGCCGGTAGCCCGCGCCGCGCACCGTCTCCAGCCGCTCCCGGCCGATCTTGCGGCGCAGGTAGCCGACGTAGACCTCCACCGCGTTCGGGGCGGTGTCGACCGAGGCGTCCCAGACGTGGTCCAGCAGCTCGGTCTTCGACACCACCTCGCCGGGGCGGCGCATCAGGTAGTCCAGCAGCGCGTACTCGCGACTGGTGAGCACGACCTCGGCGTCGGCCCGGGTGACCCGGCGGCGGGCCGGGTCCAGGCGCAGGTCACCGACGGTGAGCACGGCCGGCCGCCGGGGCGCGCCGCGGCGCAGCAACGCCCGCAGCCGGGCCAGCAGCACCACGTACGAGAAGGGCTTGGTGAGGTAGTCGTCGGCGCCGCAGTCCAGGCCGTCGGCCTGGTCGTACTCGCCGTCCTTGGCCGACAGCATCAGCACCGGCAGCCAGCGCCGCTCGGCACGCAGCCGGCGCACCACCTCGTAGCCGGAGAGGCCGGGCAGCATCACGTCGAGGATCATCGCGTCGTACTCGCCGTGCCGGGCCGCGTCCAGCCCGTCCGGCCCGGTGGCCGCCACGTCCACCACGAAGCCCTCCGCCGACAGGCCCCGGCGCAGCGCCGCCGCGAGCCGCGTCTCGTCCTCCACCACCAGCAGTCGCACCGGTCCAGGGTGCCACCACGGGCTCACCCGTAGGGGATCTCCTCAGCGTGGTCACAGCGACCATCGCGCAGCATGGTGCGCAGGAGGTGCACACTATGTCTGTGATGAAGAACCGCGCCGTGCTGCGCTGGCTGGTCCCGGTGACCGCGGGGGTCGCCGTGATCGGCGGTGGCGCCGCCGTCGGCACGTTCGCCGCCGGCGCCGACCCGGCACTGCCGCCGCGCAGCGCCGCCCAGCTCCTGGAAGACCTGCGCACGTCCCGCCTGGACGGGCTCTCCGGCACCGTGGTGCAGCGCGCCGACCTCGGCCTGCCGCCGATCGCCGCGCTCGCCGGCCGGGCCACCGGCAACAACCTGGCCGGGCTGGTGTCCGGCACGCACACGCTGCGCGTCTGGTACGCCGGCGCGGACCGGCAGCGACTCGCCCTGGTCGACACGCTCGGCGAGCAGGACATCCTGCGCAACGGGCGCGACGTCTGGACCTGGAACAGCCGGGAGAACACCGCCACGCACCGGACGCTACCGGCCGACGCCCCGAACCGGGCCACAGTGCCGGCCACCCCGGCCGACGCCGCGGACCGGGCGCTGGAGGCGATCGACCCGACCACGGCGGTCACCGTCGGCCGCACCGCGACGGTGGCCGGGCGCGACGCGTACGAGCTGGTGCTCACCCCGCGCGACAAGGCGTCCCTGGTGCACCAGGTACGGATCGCGCTCGACGCGAAGGAGCACGTGCCGCTGCGCCTGCAGGTGCTCGCCGACGGTCAGGACGAGCCGGCGTTCCAGGTGGCGTTCACCCAGGTCGACTTCCGCACGCCGGAGGCTGACCAGTTCCGGTTCAACCCGCCGCCCGGCGTGAAGGTCACCGAGGCGACCGAGGGCGAGCGGCCCGGACCGGCGGGTAAGCGGTTCGAGAAGTTCGAGAAGAAGGACGCCGGGAAGCCGGACGTGCGTACCGTCGGCACCGGCTGGACCACCGTGGTGGTCGCCAAGATCGGCGACGCGGCGGCGGGCGGCGACGCGAAGCCCGGCGCGGACGCGCCGGACGCGCAGATGCTGGCCGGCGTGCTCGGTGACCTGCCCAAGGTCAGCGGCGACTGGGGCAGCGGCCGGCTGCTCAGCGGCAAGCTGTTCAGCGTGCTGCTGACCGACGACGGCCGGGTGATCGCCGGCCTGGTCACGCCGGAGCGGCTCTACGAGGCGGCCAAGGGCTGAGACATGCCGTGCCCGGGGCTCGGTCGGCTGACGTCGACCGGGCCCCGAGTTGTGTCCGGGCTTGGTCGGGTGGCGGCCGACGCGCTATCTTTCTCAGTTCAGGCACAAAAAAGGAATGGCTTTTGAATGCCATTCCTGCGGCAATTTTAGTCAATGAGGAGCCGGATTGTCAACGCACTCCGACGTGTCGGCTGACCTGCGCCAGGGCGTCGAGATCGGCCGGGAGCAGGAATACGTCTCGATGCTGTACGACCGGCTGGACGGCATGCGGGAACAGGCCGCCCGGCGGCTCGACGAGGAGTTGCGTCACACCGGTGGCACACAGCAGGCCCGGTCGCAGCGCGACTCGACGGTGGCGATGTACGCCGACCAGGTCGAGCAGTTCTCCGCGGTGGAGAGCGGCCTGTGCTTCGGCCGGCTCGACGGCGACGACGACTCGGTCCGCTACATCGGCCGGATCGGCATCTTCGACACCTCCGGCGACTACGACCCGCTGCTGATGGACTGGCGTGCCCCGGCCGCCCGCCCGTTCTACCTGGCCACCGCCGCCAACCCGCAGGGCGTACGCCGCCGCCGTCACCTGCGGACCCGCGACCGCAAGGTGACCGGGCTCAACGACGAGGTGCTGGACATCACCGCCGCCTCCCCCACCGCGCACGAGGAACTGACCGGTGAGGCGTCGCTGCTCGCCGCGCTGAACGCCGGGCGCACCGGGCGGATGCGCGACATCGTCGAGACCATCCAGGCCGAGCAGGACCGGATCATCCGCGCCGACCTGCCGGGCGTGATGGTGGTGCAGGGCGGGCCCGGCACCGGCAAGACGGCGGTGGCGCTGCACCGGGCCGCGTACCTGCTCTACACCCACCGCCAGCAGCTCTCCACCCGGGGCGTGCTGCTGGTCGGCCCGAACGCCACGTTCCTGCGCTACATCTCCCAGGTGCTGCCCACGCTGGCCGAGACCGGCGTGCTGCTGCGCACCCAGGCCGACCTGTTCCCCGGCGTGCACGCCCGGCGTGCGGAGCCCGCCACCACCGCCGCGCTCAAGGGCCGCGCGGTGCTGGCCGAGGTGCTCGCCGCGGCGGTACGCGACCGGCAGTGGGTGCCGGACGAGCCGGTCGCCATCGAGCTGCCGCAGCGGGAGGTGCTGACGCTCGACCCGGAGACCGTCCGGCAGGCCCGCGACCGGGTACGCCGCACCGGCCGCCCGCACAACCTGGCCCGCGCCCTGTTCGACGTGGAGATCGTGCACGCGCTCGCCGACCAGGTGGCCGAGCGGATCGGCGCCGACCCGCTGGGCGGGGAGAACCTGCTCTCCGAGGCCGACCGCGCGGAGATCCGCCGCGAGCTGCGCGAGGAACCGGAGATCCGGGCCGCGCTGGACGAGTTGTGGCCGGTGCTGACCCCGCAACGCCTGCTCGCCGACCTGTACGCCTCGCCGGAGCGGATCGCCACCGCCGCGCCGATGCTCACCGATGCCGAGCGGGCCGCGCTGCACCGCGAGCCGGGCGGCTGGACGCCCGCCGACGTGCCGCTGCTGGACGAGGCAGCCGAACTGCTCGGCGAGGACGAGCGCGCGGCGGTGGCCCGCCGGGAACGCATCCGGGCGCTGGAACGCGAGTACGCCGAGGGCGTGCTGGAGATCTGGCGCGGCTCCCGCTCCATCGACGTCGAGGACGAGGCCGACGGCGGTGAGATCCTCGGCGTCACCGACCTGATCGACGCCGACCGGCTCTCCGAGCGGCAGGAGGAGTCCGACCGGCTCACCACCGCCCAGCGGGCCGCCGCCGACCGCACCTGGGCGTTCGGGCACGTGATCGTGGACGAGGCGCAGGAGCTGTCGCCGATGGCGTGGCGGCTGCTGATGCGCCGCTGCCCGAGCCGGTCCATGACGATCGTCGGCGACGTGGCGCAGACCGGCGCGCTCGCCGGCACCCCGTCGTGGGGCGAGGCGCTGGCGCCGTACGTGGCGGACCGGTGGCGGCTGGAGGAGTTGACGGTCAGCTACCGCACCCCGGCCGAGATCATGGCGGTCGCCGCCGAGGTGCTGGCCGAGATCGACCCGGCGCTGCGGCCACCCCGCTCGGTACGCGCGACCGGCGTACCGCCCTGGGACCGGACCGTGCCGGCGGACCGGCTCGTCGCGGAGCTGGTCGAGGCGACCAGCCGGGAGGCCGCATCGCTCGGTGACGGGCGCCTCGGCGTGCTGGTGCCGACCGGGCGGGTGGACGAGCTGGGCGGCGCGGTGGTGGCGGCGCTGCCGGAGGCGACAGTGGGCGAGCAGCCCGAGCTGGCGAACCGGGTGGTGGTGCTGACCACCGAGCAGGCGAAGGGCTTGGAGTTCGACTCCGTGCTGGTGGTGGACCCGGCCCGCATGGTCTCCGAGTCCCCGAGGGGCAACAGTGACCTCTACGTGGCCCTGACAAGAGCCACCCAACGCCTGGGCATCCTCCGCACCCCATAACCCCCCACCCACCCCACCCACCCCACCCGCCCTCGCCCCGTCGATCATGAAGTTAGCGGCCATGTGGATCTCCAAAACCGCCGTCAACTTCATGATCGACGAGTCAAGTGCAGGATCGGCGAGCAGAGGCCAGTGGGGGGGCGGCATCGGTGCCGCCCCCTCCGTCGTTCTGCCTCGGTCAGCCTGGGTTGGGACGGTTGTTGGTGAAGTCGCCTACCTGGGCACCCGTGGCCGAGTTGTCGCTCGTGGAGCCGCCGGCCGGGGTGCTCATGCCACCCGTACCGGCGTCACCGGTCGTCGTGGGCGCCACCTTGCCCCGGTGCTTCTCCGGCTGGCGGGCCAGGCGGCGCACACTGGCCGGTCCCGCCGTACCACCGGTCGTGGTCACCGCGCCCTGACCCCGGGTCGGTCCGCCGTCGCGCAGCACCGTCGGGTCGACGGGTACGTCCGCCGGGTCGTCCGGGTCGAGTTCCTGACGCATCCGCTCCACGTCGGTCTGCGGCACCGTGACCTCGTCCAGCGCGCCCTCGCCGTACACGCCTCCGGCGACCCGCTGCTCGGCCCGCCGGGCGGCGTCCTGCCGCATGTCGTCCTCACGCACGTCAACCACCTCGCAGGTGTGTCGGGGTATCGGTCCGGCGTGCCCGAGGCTGGGTGGCTGAAACCGGAACCGGCGACGAGAGGTCCGGTACGTGCCCGGATGTCGGGCTTCAGAACACCATGCCGATCGGCGGTTACCTTGTCTCCGGCCTCGGGTAGACCCAGGTTGCCCCGCCACAGAGCGCGAACCGCGCCGTGGCCGACCTGCGGTAGCGGGGCGAGGGTGTACGAGGTAACGACTCATCAAATCCTGAGGAGGACCAGATGAGCACGCAGGCTGCATCCACCAGGCCGATGAACCGGCCGATGTCCGACGTCCAGAACCGGTCGAACATGCAGGACACGTCGACCCGAAACATGCCGTCGATGCACGACGGTCACCGGGAGCCGATGCCGTCCCCGGGCACGGAGACGAAGCAGGCGTTGCTGACCACCGAGTTCTGGGTGTACGCCGCAGCTGTCGCGCTCGTCGCGATCGCCGCGTTCTGGAAGGGCACCACCGCCAACGGCCTGAACATCAACAACCCGAACCAGGCCTGGTGGTACCTGACCGCGCTGACCGGCGCGTACCTGGTCAGCCGGGGCTTGTCGAAGGCGGGCAGCGCGCACCGCTCCGGCAAGGAGCGTCGCGGGCGTTGATTGCACGCCGCGTGAACGGCGACGCCCCCGGGATCCGTCCCGGGGGCGTCGTCGCGTGTGCTCACTCCCCGCCGAAGTCCCCGAAGTCCTCGTCGCCGCCGTCGAACGCCTCTTCGATCAGCTCACCGGCGACCAGGCCGCCGGCGACACCGAGCGCGGCGCCCGCGACCACGCCACCCATGCCCGGGCCGCGCCGACCGTGGCCGGCGTAGCCGTGCTGGCCCGGGTAGCCGTGCCCGCCGGGCGGCATGCCGAAGCCCTGGGCCCGCAGGTTGCCGTAGCGGCCGGTGATCTCCCGCAGCCAGCCGTCGACGACCTGCACCCAGTCGGTACGGGCGGCGTCACTGTGCGGAACCGAGTAGCGGCCGATCACGTCGTGTCCGGGGCGGAGGAAGCCGCCGCGCTTGTCGCACTCCAGGATCAGCTCGACGCCCTGCTGGCTGGTCACGAACGTCAGCTCGACCTCGGTGACCGTCTGCGCGTACTGCGGCGCGGCGAAGAACTCGATCTCCTGGTAGAACGGCAGCGTCTGCGGCACCCCGTAGATCTGGCCCCGCTCCAGGTCGGCGTGCTTGAACCGGAAGCCGAGCGCCTGGAACGCGTCGAGGATCCGCTCGTGGACCGGCAGCGGGTGCACCGACACCTGGTCCAGGTCGGACTTGTCGACAGCGCGCGCCACCGCCACCTCGGTACGCAGGCCCATGGTCATGCCGTGCAGGCGCTGGCCGTACACGTCGGTGATCGGGGTCTCCCACGGCACCGGCATCTGGAACGGGATGGAGAGCTGCTGCTTCGGAGCCAGCTCGAAGGCGCCGCTGACCGGCATCCGGTGGAACTCCATCACGCCCGCGTACTCGTGGTCGCCGCTCTCGATCTCGACCCGGGTCACCAGACCGATGGCGATCTGCTCGATGCGGGCCGGCGCGTCGCCGCCGACGAGGTTCACGCGCCCGTCCAGGGCCAGGCCCGGGCGGGTGTTCGGGTTGCTGAGCACCGTGTCGACGCTCGGGCCACCCACGCCGAACGCGCTCAACATCTTCTTGAAGACCATCGGTCACTCCCGTGCGACTGCGCTCCGACATGGACCGTCGGGCACTGGTCAGGGCACCCTAGACGGCGGGGCTGAGAAGTGGCTGTGAGGCACGCCGTGGTCTCAGTCCGCGCGGACGACCATCAGCTCGCCGACCTGCTCACCGAGTTGCCGGCGGGCGTCCGGCGGCAGGCCGCCGTCGGTGATCAGCACGTCGGCCTCCTCCAGCGGGGCGATGGTGGCGATGCCGATGGTCTCCCACTTGGTGTGGTCGGCGAGCACCACCAGCCGCCGCGCGGACCCGATCAGCCGCCGGTTCACCGCCGCCTCCAGCAGGTTCGGCGTGGTGAACCCGGTACGCGGGCTCATCCCGTGCACGCCGAGGAAGAGCAGGTCGACGTTGAGCGCGGCGATGGCCGCCTCGGCGACCGGGCCGGTCAGCGCGTCCGACGGGGTACGGATGCCGCCGGTCAGCACCACGGTCTGGTCGGCGCGCGGGTCCTGGTAGAGCGCGTCGGCCACCGGAATCGAGTTGGTGACCACCGTGAGCCCACGTACCTCGGCCAGCCGCGCCGCCAGCGCGGCGGTGGTGGTGCCGGCGGACAGAGCCACCGCCATACCCGGCTCGACCAGGCCGGCGGCGCGCTCCACGATGGCGCGCTTCTCGGCCTGCTGCCGGACCGACTTGGCGGCGAAGCCGGGCTCCTCGGTGGAGCCGGGCCCGGCCAGCGTCGCACCGCCGTGCACCTTGTCGATCAGGCCGCGATCGGCCAGCACCTCCAGGTCGCGGCGGATCGTCATGTCGGACACCCCGAAGCGGCTGACCAGGTGACTGACCCGGACGCCGCCACGCTGGCGGATCAACTCCAGGATGGCGCTCTGCCGTTGCTGGGCGAGCATGGGGACCTCCTCGGCGCGCACGGCAGGGTACCGGTCAGGCGGTCGCGGGCACCGGCGCGGGCTCCTCGCGGACCACCGCCACCTCGCCCGCGGGCACCTCCAGCTCACCGTCGCAGCGCACGCCGCCGAGCAGTTCGACGCCGGTGACCGCCAGCCGGGCCGGCCCGGTGGTGTGGTTGACCACGAACAGCCAGCTCCGGTCCGCCGAGCGGCGGCGGACCACCTCCACCCCGGCCGGCACGCTCACCGGCGGACGTACGCCGGTCTCGGCGAGCAGCCGCGCCACCAGCCGATCGGTGGCCTCGTCGTCGAGCCGGGTGCCGACGTACCAGGCGGCGCCCGCGCCGACCGCGTTCCGGGTCAGCGCCGGCACACCGGGCAGGGGCCCGTCGGCGTACGCGGCCAGCACCTCCGCGCCCTCGGCGTGCAGCCACTCGGTCCACACGTCGGCGCGGGCGCCGTCGTCGAGGCGTACCGTCTCGCCGTCCCGCAGCGGGAAGAACTCCTCGACGCGTACGCCGAGCAGGTCCCGGAACGCGCCGGGGTAGCCGCCGAGCCGGATGTGGTCGTGCTCGTCGACGATGCCGCTGAAGTAGGTGACCACTGCGGTGCCGCCGGCCTCCACGAACCGGCGCAGCGCGTCGGCGTCGGCGTCGCGGACGAGGTAGAGCGTGGGCGCCAGCACGAGCCGGTAGCGGGACAGGTCGGCGGACGGGTGGACCACGTCGGCGGTGACCCCGGCCCGCCAGAGCGCGCCGTGCAGCGCGGACAACCGGTCGGTGTAGGTGACGTCGACGCTCGGGTGGGAGTCCAGTTCGACGCCCCACCACGCCTCGTAGTCGAACAGGATCGCCACGTCGGCGTCGACGCGGCTGCCGCGTACCTCCGCCAGCGCGCGCAGGTCGGCGCCGAGCCGGCAGACCTCGCGGAACACCTTGGTGTCCGCGCCGGCGTGCGGGACCAGCGCGGAGTGGAACTTCTCCGCGCCGGCCCGGGAGGCGCGCCACTGGAAGAACAGCACCCCGTCGGCGCCGCGCGCGACGTGGGCGAGGCTGTTGCGGCGCATCTGACCCGGCGTCTTGGCCACGTTGCGGGGCTGCCAGTTGACGGCGCTGGTGGAGTGCTCCATCAGCAGCCACGGCGCGCCGCCGGCGACGCCCCGGGTGTGGTCGGCGGACAGCGCCAGGTCGACCTGCGGCTGCGGGTCGGCGGCGGTGAGGTAGTGGTCGTTGGCGACCACGTCCACGTCGGACGCCCAGGAGTGGTAGTCCAGGTACTTGATGCCGGTGCCGATCATGAAGTTCGTGGTGACCGGCTGCGGGACGAGCCGGTTCAGCAGTTCCCGCTCGGCGCGCAGCTGGGCGCGCTGCTCGTCGGAGGAGAACCGCAGGAAGTCCAGCTGCTGCGTCGGGTTGGCGAACGTCGGCGCGGTACGCGGCGGGTTGATCTCGGCCCAGTCGTGGTAGCGCTGGCTCCAGAACGCGGTGCCCCAGGCCGCGTTGAGCGAGTCCAGGTCGCCGTAGCGCTCGCGCAGCCAGCCGCGGAACGCCTCGGCGCTGACGTCGCAGTAGCAGTGCACGTTGTGGCAGCCGAGTTCGTTGCTGACGTGCCAGAGCACGACGGCGGGGTGCCGCGCGTACCGCCGGGCGACCGCCTCGACCAGGGCGAGCGAGTGGTCGCGGAACACCGGCGAGCTGGGGCAGTACGCCTGCCGGCCGCCGGGCCAGAGCACAGTGCCGTCGGCGCGGCGGGGCAGCGTCTCCGGGTGCCGGTGCGCCAGCCACGGTGGCGGGCTGGCGGTGGCGGTGGCCAGGTCGACGCTGATGCCGCCGTCGTGCAGCAGGTCGATCGCCCGGTCCAGCCAGTCGAAGACGTACCGACCGGGAGTGGGCTCCAGCAGCGCCCAGGAGAAGATGCCGACCGAGACCAGGTTGACCCCGGCCCGGCGCATGAGTGCGACGTCCTCGGCCCACGTCTGCTCGGGCCACTGCTCCGGGTTGTAGTCGGCGCCGTACCAGATGCCCTCGCCGTGCCAGTTCCGCATGACAGCAGAGGTTGCCCCCGAACAGCACCCAAGTCAACACTTTCCAACATCGACTGAGGTTCCAACGTTTACCGACGCTTTGCCCTGCCTCAGCGGCAGCAGCGCCGTCTTTTTGCCCTCTTGACAGCGCCGCGCCAAGGGGTAGCTTCAAGCGCCACCGGCTGTTTGTGTTCGGACGTGTGGATTCTCGGTGGATCTGCCCCGGCCGACACGAACACCGCCCACCGCCCACCGCCACGGTCCATGAGCGCAGCGCACCTCTTCCACGCAGGAGGCACCATGTCCCGTCCCCGCTCACAAGCCGAATACCTCGCCCGGCTCGTACCCCCGTCCGTCGCCGGCCTGAACCGGCGCTCGCTGCTCGCCGGCGCGGGGGCGCTGCTCGGCACCGGACTGCTCGCCGGCTGCGGCGACTCCGACTCCGGGTCGGGCGGGGACGCCAAGAGCGTCTCGCTCGGCTCGAACCAGTCGGACCCCAAGCCCAAGGACGTCGTCGCGAAGGTGATGGACGGCTTCAAGACGTCCTCCGGGGTGACCGTCAACATCAACACGGTCGACCACAACACCTTCCAGGAGAACATCAACAACTACCTGCAGGGCAAGCCGGACGACGTGTTCACCTGGTTCGCCGGCTACCGGATGCGGTTCTTCGCCGCAAAGGGCCTGGCCGGTGACCTCAGCGACGTGTGGGGCAAGCTCGACGGCTACTCCGACGCGTTCAAGAAGGCGTCCACAGGCGACGACGGCAAGCAGTACTTCGTGCCGGCGTCGTACTACCCGTGGGCGGTCTTCTACCGCAAGTCGGTGTGGCAGCAGCGCGGCTACGAGGTGCCGAAGACGCTCGACGACCTGAACACGCTCGGCGCGCGGATGAAGAAGGACGGGCTGAACCCGATCGCGTTCGCCGACAAGGACGGCTGGCCGGCGATGGGCACGTTCGACATCCTCAACCTGCGCATCAACGGCTACCAGTTCCACATCGACCTGATGGCCGGCAAGGAGGCGTGGACCTCCGACAAGGTGAAGAAGGTCTTCGACACCTGGGCCGGGCTACTCCCCCTGCACCAGCCGGACTCGCTCGGCCGCACCTGGCAGGAGGCCGCCCAGTCGCTGCAGCAGAAGAAGAGCGGCATGTACCTGCTCGGCCTGTTCGTCGGCCAGCAGTTCAGCGGCGCCGACCTGGAGGACCTGGACTTCTTCACGTTCCCCGAGGTCGACTCCACGATCGGCGCGAAGGCCCTGGACGCCCCGATCGACGGCTACATGATGGCCCGCAAGCCGAAGTCCAAGGACGCGGCGGAGAAGCTGCTGACGTACCTCGGCTCCAAGGAGGCGGCGGACATCACCGTGAAGAACGACCCGAGCACGCTGGTGGCCAACAGCGGCGCGGACACCGGCGCCTACACCGCGCTGCAGAAGAAGGCCGCCGATCTGGTCGGCTCCGCCACCGAGATCGCCCAGTTCCTCGATCGCGACACCCGGCCGGACTTCGCCTCCACCGTGATGATCCCGGCGTTGCAGCAGTTCATCAAGGACCCGAAGGACATCAGCGGGCTGCTCACCAGCATCGAGAACCAGAAGAAGTCGATCTTCACAAGCTGACGGCGGAAGGGGGAAGGACATCATGTCCGACCTGCCCCTGATCCAAGCGGATCGCGCCGTGCCGCCGCCGGCCGCGACCACCACGAAGGGTGGTCGCGGTCGCCGGCTACGGCTCCTGTCCCGCACCGACCGCGTGGTGATCACGCTCATGGTGCTGGTACCTCTGCTGCTCGTCGCCGGCCTGGTCTGGCTTCCCGCGGTGGCGACGGTGCTGCTCTCCGGCACGAACTGGGACGGCATCGGCCCGATCAGCGAGATCGAATGGGTCGGGGCGAAGAACTACGACGACGTGGTGACCATCTACCCGCCGTTCGTCCCCGCGGTGCAGAACAACCTGCTCTGGCTCGCCGCGCTGTTCGTGGTGGCCACCCCGTTCGGCATGTTCCTCGCCGTGCTGCTCGACAAGGAGATTCGCGGCAGCCGCTTCTACCAGACCGCGCTCTACCTGCCGGTGGTGCTGTCGCTGGCGCTCATCGGCTTCGTCTGGCAACTCATCTACAGCCGCGACCAGGGGCTGCTCAACGGCGTGTTCGGCGGCGAGACCGACTGGTACGGCGACCCGAACGTCAACATCTGGGCCGTGCTGGTGGCGGCCGGCTGGCGGCACGTCGGCTACATCATGCTGCTCTACCTGGCCGGCCTCAAGGGCGTCGACCCGTCGCTGCGGGAGGCCGCCGCGGTCGACGGCTCGTCGGAGACCAGCACGTTCTTCCGGGTCGTCTTCCCCGTGATGCGCCCGATCAACATCATCGTGCTGGTGGTGACGGTGATCGAGTCGCTGCGCGCGTTCGACCTGGTCTGGGTCATCAACAAGGGCCGCAACGGGCTGGAGCTGATCTCCGCGCTGGTCACCCAGAACGTGGTGGGCGAGGCCAGCCGGATCGGCTTCGGTTCCGCGCTGGCGACCATCATGCTCGCCGTCTCGCTGGTCTTCATCACCATCTACCTCTGGACCGTGATGCGGGAGGGCAAGCGATGACCGCCGCAGTCTCCACCGGCCGCCGCCGCCCCGTGCGGCCCGCCCGGATCGCCCTGCACCTGTTCCTGGGTACGGTCGCCGTGGGCTGGCTGTTCCCCATCCTCTGGGCGCTGCTCACCTCGTTCCGCTCCTACGAGTACACCGCCGCCAACGGCTACGTGTCGCTGGGCGGCTGGACGATCGACAACTACGTCACCGCCTGGCGTACCGCCGAGTTCGGCAAGCACTTCCTCAACTCGGCATACATCACCGTCCCGGCGGTGCTGCTCACGCTCTTCCTCGCCTCCTGCGTGGCGTTCGTGATCGCCCGGTTCAGCTGGAAGATCAACATCGCGCTGCTCGGCCTGTTCACGGCCGCGAACCTGCTGCCGCAACAGGCGCTGCTCATCCCGCTGTTCCGGATGTTCACCGAGATCCCGCTGCCGGCCTGGATGAGCGACTCGGAGCTGCTCTACGACAGCTACTGGGGACTGATCCTGGTGAACGTCGCGTTCCAGTGCGGCTTCTGCGTGTTCGTGCTCAGCAACTACATGAAGGCGCTGCCGCACGAGCTGTACGAGGCCGCGATGGTCGACGGGGCGAACGTGTGGCGGCAGTACTGGCAGGTGACGATGCCGCTGTGCCGTCCGGCGCTGGCCGCGCTGGCGACGCTGGAGGTCACCTGGATCTACAACGAGTTCTTCTGGGCCACTGTGCTCATGCGTACCGGGGACAAGTTCCCGGTCACCAGTTCGCTGAACAACCTGCGCGGCGAGTTCTTCACCGACAACAACCTGGTCTCGGCCGGTTCGGTGCTGGTCGCGATCCCCACCCTGGTGATCTTCTTCCTGCTCCAGAAGCAGTTCGTCCGGGGTCTGACGCTGGGAGCCTCCAAGGGATGACGATCGTCCACCTGCGCCGCGCGCGAACCAGCCTGGTGCTCGACGCACGCGGCCCGGGACTGCCCCGGGTCGTGCACTGGGGCGCCGACCTCGGCCCGCTGCCCGACGGGGACCTGCCCGCGCTCGTCGACGCCACGGTGCCACCGGTGGTGCCGAGCAGCTTCGACGCGCCAACTGTGCTGTCGCTGCTGCCCGAGGCGAGCGCCGGGTGGAGCGGGCGGCCCGGGCTGGCCGGTCACCGCGACGGCCGGGACTGGTCGACGGCGTTCCGCCTGGTCGACCTCGACGTACCCGATGAGGAGCGGGACCACGACGGGGCCGGTGCCGCACGGGTGACGGTGCGGGCGGCGGACCCGGGCGCGGGGTTGAGCCTGACCGTCGAGATCACGCTGGACCCGGCGGGGGTGCTGACGCTGCGGCACCGGCTGCGCAACGACGGCGACGGCCGGTACGAGGTGCGGGAGCTGACGCCGGTGCTGCCGGTGCCGGCGGTCGCCACCGAACTGCTCGACCTGACCGGCCGGTGGTGCCGGGAGCGCGCGCCGCAGCGGCATCCGTGGCCGATGGGCGCGTGGGTACGGGAAGGGCGGCACGGCCGCACCGGGCACGACGCCACGCTGTTGCTGGTCGCGGGCACGGCCGGGTTCGGTTTCCGGCACGGCGAGGTGTGGGCGGTGCACACCGCGTGGAGCGGCGACCACGTCACGGCCGCCGAACGCCGCCCGACCGGCGAGGCCACGCTCGGCGGCGGTGAGCTGCTCGCGCCGGGTGAGATCGTGCTCGGGCCGGGCGAGGAGTACGCCACTCCCCTGCTCTACGCGGCGCACTCCGCCGATGGGCTGGACGGGCTCAGCGAGGCGCTGCACACGCACCTGCGGGCCCGTCCGTCGCACCCGCGCACGCCACGGCCGGTCACGCTGAACGTGTGGGAGGCGGTCTACTTCGACCACGACCTGGACCGGCTGCGGGCGCTCGCCGACCGGGCCGCCGAGGTCGGTGTGGAGCGCTTCGTCCTCGACGACGGCTGGTTCCGCGGCCGGCGGCACGACCAGGCCGGGCTCGGCGACTGGTGGGTCGACGGCGAGGTGTGGCCGGACGGGTTGCAGCCGCTGATCGACCACGTACGCGGGCACGGCATGCAGTTCGGCCTCTGGGTCGAGCCGGAGATGGTCAACCCGGACTCCGACCTGTTCCGCGCCCACCCGGACTGGGTGCTCCAGGCGCCGGACCGGCTGCCGCCGCCCTGGCGGCACCAGCAGGTGCTCGACCTGGCCCACCCGGACGCGTACGCGTACCTGCTCGAACGGCTCGACGCGGTGCTGGGCGAGCACGACGGGCTCGCGTACCTGAAGTGGGACCACAACCGCGACCTGACCGAGGCCGGGCACGCCGGGCGGCCGGGTGTGCACGGGCAGACGCTCGCGGCCTACCGGCTGCTCGACGAGCTGCGCGCCCGGCACCCGGATGTCGAGATCGAGAGCTGCTCCTCCGGCGGCGCGCGGGTCGACCTGGAGATCCTGCGGCGTACCGACCGGGTCTGGGCCAGCGACTGCAACGACGCGCTGGAACGGCTGTCCATCCAGCGCTGGACCGGTCTGCTGCTGCCGCCGGAACTGATCGGCACGCACATCGGGCCGGCGCGCTCGCACACCACGCACCGCGTGCACGACCTGGGCTTCCGCGCGGTCACCGCGCTGTTCGGCCACCACGGCATCGAGTGGGACATCAGCGCGATCGACGCGACCGAGCGGGCCGAACTCACGGCGTGGGTGGCGCTGCACAAGCGGCTGCGCCCGCTGCTGCACGGCGGCCGGGTGGTCCGGGTCGACCACCCGGATCCGGCCGTGCAGGCCCACGGCGTGGTCGCCCACGACCGCTCACATGCGGTGTACGCGGTCAGCCGGCTGACCACCTCGGCGGCACAGGTGCCGGGCGCGGTACGGCTGCCGGGGCTGGACCCGCAGCGGCGCTACCGGGTCCGCCCGCCGGCCGGGGTGCCGGAGCCCGCGCTGCTGGAGATGGTCCCGCCGGGCTGGCTGGCCTGGCCCGGTGACGGGATCACAGTGAGCGGTTCGGTGCTGGGGTCGGTCGGCCTGCAACTACCGGCCCTGCACCCCGAACAGGCCCTGCTGCTGGAGGTTGTCGCGGCCTAGCGGAACAGGTGGGCGTGCCCGGCCGTCCAGTCGTCGAAGGTGCGGGGCGGGCGGCGAGGTCGTCCGCGCAGTCAGGCCGGGCGCTCCGCGCGGCGGACGGTGTCGCGCAGGGCCATGGCCACGGCGGCGAACAGGGCCGCGCCGCAGCCCACGCCGGAGATCAGCCCGACCGTGCCGGCACCGGCGCCCAGCGCGTGGGCGAGGAAGCCGGCCAGGCCGAGCGCTGTCATCGCGGCGCCGAGCCAGTGGTAGAGCGGCATCCGCCAGACGTGGGCCAGGCCGAAGAAGTGCACGCCGACGACCACCGCGACCCAGGCGACTCCCACGGCGGGCCGGTCCAGCACGTTGTTGATCACGAACAGGCCACCGAAGAGCGCGACGGCCTCCAGCGCCACCACGAGCCAGTAGCGGCGGTCCATGAACCCGGCGGCCTCCCGCTGCGGGCCGGGCGTCTCGACGCGGGCCACCCGGGACAGGGCGACCAGGAGCAGCGCGGCCACCAGCAGGCCGGCGACGCGCAGCACCAGCGGCCAGGGCGCGTCCAGGCCGCCGCTGTTGACCAGCACGAACACGGTGCCGAACGAGACGGCCACGAGCGAGCCGACCACCAGCCCCGACGGTCGCCCCCTGGTCCCCGCGCTCATGGTGTCTCCTCCCGACGGTCGCCCACCGGTCGATGCGGCGCGCGGCAGATCGTACGGCAGCCCGGCCGCCCCCGCCCTCGCCCTCCACGCCGGAACCGTGATCAAGGAGTTCGTGTCCCGATCGGACCTCGACGGCGACACAAACTCCTTGATCATCGGATCGGCGGTCAGGCGGGGGTGCAGGTCACCGCGGGGGTGGAGTTGGTGCCCTGCGAGGTGCCGATGAAGCCGAAGCTGGTGCTCGCGCCGGCGCCGAGGCGGCCGTTGTAGTCGACGTTGCGGGCGGTGTACGCCGAACCGCTGTTGCTGACGCTGGCGTTCCACGCCTGGGTGACGGACTGGCCGTTGGCGTACGTCCAGCGCACCGTCCAGCCGGTGATCGCCGCGGCTCCGGCGGTCACCTTGACCTCGCCCTGGAAGCCGCCCTGCCACGAGTTGCCGACGGTGTAGGTGGCGGTGCAGCCGCCCGAGGGCGGGGGCGTGGTGGCCGGCGGCGGGGTGGGGCTGACCGTCGGGCTGGCGGTGGGGCTGGTCGTCGGGCTGGCGGTCGGGGTGCTGCTGGCATAGACCGACGCCTCGCGGGACGTGGCGGCGATGCCGTTGGCGCCGTTGAAGATCCGCTGGCCCCAGCTGGTGAGCTGGGCCGGGTTGAACGCGGTGGTCATGTCCAGGTACTCCACGCCGCCGCCGTTGCCGCTCCACGACCAGCCCAGGTAGCCGATGCCGTTGGCCTGGCTGTACGCCATGATGGCGTCCTCGTCCGGGTTGCCGTCCGAGTGGTTGAAGCCGAACTCGCCGACCACGATCGGCAGCCCGGCTGCCCGGAACCGGCCCAGGTAGTCGCTGATCTCGGCGGCGGTGTCGAAGACGCCGTACATGTGGATGGAGAACACGGTGTTGCGCTGCGGGTCGGCGGCGAACACGGTGCCGGCGTTGTCGCGCATGGTGAACGACCAGTCCTGGCCCCAGTTCGGCGCGTCCACCATGATCGTGTGGGTCAGGCCGGCGGCGCGCAGCTGCTTGATCGCGTTCGAGGTGTCGGTGGTCCAGGCGCTGTAGCCCTGGTTGCCGAACGGCTCGTTGCCGATGTTGACGATGACGTACTTCTCCTGGCCCTTGAGCACGTCGGCGATGCTCAGCCAGTAGTCGGTGGCCTTGGCCAGCGTGGTGGCGGCGCCGTCCTCGCCGTACCCGGTGGTGTCGTGCACCTCCAGCACGCAGATCAGCCGGTTGGCCTTGCACAGCGAGATCACGTTCGCCACGTCGGCGGCGCTGTTCTTCGTCCAGCGGTCGCCGCTGGCCAGCACCACCCGGACGGTGTTCGCGCCGAGCGCCTTGATGTCGCGAAACGAGTTGGTCTGCTGCGGGTACCAGGTGTGCGCGTGGTTGACCCCGCGCATCACGAACTCGACGCCGTTGGCGTCGTAGAGCCGACCGTTGGAGACGGAGAACCCGGTGGCGGCTTGGGCCGGCTGCCCGAGGGCGAAGACGGCGGCGAGGGCCGTCAGCAGGGCGGCGCCCGCGACGGAGAGCAGTTTCTTCATGGCTGTCCTCAGGGGAAGTCTCCCCCGTGCCCGAGCGGGGGTGCGGTGACGGTGACGAGGTGGTGGCGACTGAGCCCGGTAGCCGCCGCCCGGTTCCCGAACGGACGCAGGCATCAGCGTAGGGCGATGGAAGGCGCGAAGCAACCGGTTAAGCGGGACGAGCCGGGAGGCGAGAGCGTTTGACGGGCCACACGCGCTGAACCGGTTAAGGAATCCGGGCGAAGACGAGCAGGGAAGTGGACAGCAGGGTTGACCCGCGCCGGGTGGGGTATCCCGGGACGATCCGCCCGGGAAGGAGACGTGCCATGGTCAACGTCGGTTACACCCTCATGTGCGAGCAGGCCGGCCCGAAGCAACTTGTCGACCACGCCGTACGCGCCGAGGCCGCCGGCTTCGACCATCTGGTCATGTCCGACCACTACTACCCCTGGCTGGAGTCCCAGGGCCACTCCCCGTACGCCTGGTCGGTGCTCGGCGCGGTCGCCCACGCCACCAGCCGGGCGGAGCTGATGTCGTTCGTGACCTGTCCGATCCGGCGGTACCACCCGGCGGTGGTGGCGCAGAAGGCCAGCACCATCGGTGTGCTCTCGGACGGGCGGTTCACGCTCGGCCTCGGCGCCGGGGAGAACCTCAACGAGCACGTGGTGGGCGGGTGGCCGCACGTGCAGCAGCGGCACGAGATGTTCGAGGAGGCGCTGCAGATCATCCGGCCGCTGCTCAACGGCGAGACGCTGACGTTCTCCGGCAACCACTTCGACGTGCCCGACGCGTACGTCTGGGACCGGCCGGAGCGGCCGGTGCCGATGGCGGTGGCCGCGTCCGGGCGGCAGTCGGCGACGCTCGCCGCCGAGTACGCCGACGCCATGATCGCCACCGACCCGCTGTCCCACCTGATCGACATGTACGAGGAGGCCGGCGGCGCGGGCCGCCCCCGCTACGGGCAGGTGGCCATCTGCTACGGGCCGGACGAGGACGAGTGCCGCAAGATCGTGCACGACCAGTTCCGCTGGTTCGGCCTGGGCTGGAAGGTCAACGCCGACCTGCCCGGCCCGGAGTCGTTCGACGCGGCCACCCAGTTCGTCCGGGAGGAGGACGTGGCCGAGGGCATCTCCTGCGGCCCGGACACCGACCGGCACGTCGAGGCGTTCAAGAAGTTCGTCGACGCGGGCTTCACCCACGTCGCGCTGATCCAGGTGGGCGGCGACACCCAGCCGATGTTCCTCGACTGGGCCCAGGAGGAGCTGCTGCCCCGGCTGCGCGAGCTGTGACGGTCCCGCCGTCCCCGCCGGGGCGCTTCGGCCCGGCCGACCTGCGCCTGGCGCTCGCCGCGCCCCGGCCGGCCGCCGGGTTGACGAGCGAGTTCCGGCAGGTCGCCGGGCTGCGGGCGCACACCCGCCGCTCCGGCGACCCGGGCGGGGACGGGCCGCCCGTGGTGCTGGTGCACGGCCTGGCCGTGTCGCACCGCTACCTCACCCCGCTGGCGGTCGCGCTGGCGCCGCGCCGGCAGGTGTACGTGCCGGACCTGCCCGGCTTCGGGCTGACCGAACGCCCCGCCGCCGCGTACGACGTGGACCGGCATGTGGCGTTCCTGGTCGACTGGCTCGCCGCGTACCGGTTGGGTCCGGTCTGTCTGCTCGGCCATTCCTTCGGCGCGGAGGTGGCCGCCTCGCTCGCCGCCCGCCACCCCGGCCTGGTGAACGCGCTGGTGCTGGCCGGCCCGACCTGCGACCCGGCCGCCCGGTCCCGGCACGCCCTGATCGGCCGGTGGCTGCGGGACACGCTGCGGGAGGCGACGTGGCAGGCGCCGATCCTGCTGCGCGACGTGACCGACGCCCGGCCCTGGCGGGTGTTCGCCACGCTGTCCCACTCCGTCCGCAACGCGGTCGAGGAGGACCTGGCCCGGATCACCGCACCCACGCTGGTGCTCACCGGCGCCCGCGACCCGGTCGCGCCGGCCGCCTAGCGGGAACAGGTCGCCCGGTTGGTGCCGGACGCCCGCACGGTGGCCGTCCCGGGCGCGGCGCACAACGTGGTCACCACCGCACCGGCCCAGGTCGCGGACGCCGTCCACGGCCTGCTCACCACCCCACTGAGGAGTTGACGCCATGCGTATCGGGAACACCGAGATCCGGCCCGCCGGGGGCGGGCTCGGCTGCCTGCTGATGATCCTCTTCTCGATCGTCGCCTCGGTGGTGCTCACCGTGCTGCTCAACCTCATCCTGTAGGACCGCGGCGGCGTGACCGTGCGCGGCATCGGGGTGGGCGGCAGCCAGGCACTCCTGGCCGGTCAGCGAGACGGCGGTCCTGATCTTCGCGGCCTTCGTGGTGGCCGACCTGGCGGGGTCGTTCAGCCGGCCGTGAGGTCCAGCTCGGCCAGCACCGGATAGTGGTCCGACGCCGTGTCCGCGTCGCCGTCACGGACCACCCGCACCGCGCGTACCCGATCGGCCAGCGCCGGGGTGGCGAGCAGGTAGTCCAGCCGCATCCCGGCGAACTCGGCGCCGCCGTGCCGGGTCGGCACGGTCAGGCCGCCGGGTTCGTCGCCGCCGGACCACGGCCACAGGTCGACCAGGCCTGCGTCGATCAGCCGGGCCACCGCGCGGGTGTCCACGGTACGGCCGTCGCGGCGCAGGTGCCGCCGCCGGTACGCGGTGGCCAGCCCGGCCAGCCGGGCGGTGTGGTCGACAGTGGGTTCCAGCGTGTTCAGGTCCCCGGCCAGCAGGGCCAGCTCTCCCCCGGTGCGGCGCATCGCCGTGGCCAGCCAGTCCGCCTCGATCCGCCGCCGCCCGCCCGAGTAGGGGTACAGGTGGGTGCTGACCACGGTGAGCGGCCCGGCGCCGGTGGCGACCCGCACCCGGGCGGCGGCGTGGTGGAACGGGCGGCGGACCCGGCCGGCGCGCAGCACCCGCAGCGGCGGGCGGACCAGCACCGCCACCGGCTGCCCGAAGCAGGACCGGGCCAGGTGCGCCGCCATTCCGAGCCGATCGGCCAGGCCGTCCAGCGTGGCGTCCATGCCGCGCAGTTCCTGCACCGCCAGCACGTCCGGACGCTGCGCGGTGACGACCGAGACGATCCGGTCCCGGCGGTCGGCGCTGCCTGAGTCCCGCCCGCCGGTCCGGATGTTCCAGGTCATCACCCGCAGCATCGGCTCAGCCCGGCCGCGCGGCCTTGGCCAGCTCGTCGTCCAGCTCGTCCACCTGTTCGGACTCGATCGCCGGCTGGTTGCCCTCGGCCACGTCGGCGTTGGGCCGGATCACCCAGTACAGCAGCGACAGCCAGAGCGCGCCGAGCAGGATCGCGCCCATGAAGTCGGTCGGGTGGTGCATGCCCCGGTACATCCGGGAGGTGGCCACGCCGACCGGCATCAGCACGGCCATGCCGACGAACAGCCACCGCCACCACCTGTCGGTACGCGGGAACACGATGATCGCCATGGCCACCCAGAGGCAGATGGTCGCCGCGATGTGCCCGGACGGGAACGACGAGGTGGGCATCTGCCCGTCCAGGTTCTCCACCGGCGGCCGGGGCCGGTCCACCACCCGGGCGCTGGCCAGGAACAGGCTCAGCTCGCCGAACATCGCCAGCACCACGTACAGCACCGGGCGCCAGCGCCGCCACAGGGCCAGCACGATCGGGCAGAACACCAGCGACACCAGCAGGATCGCGTGGGTGTCGCCGAACTTGCTCCACCACCAGCTCAGGTCGGTCAGCGCGTCGGTGTGCCGCTCGGCGAACCAGCGCGGCACCTCGGTGTCGAGGGTGTGGAAGAACGTGCCCTTGGCGTGGTAGCTGACGAACATGCCGAACGCGTAGAGCGCCCCGAAGACGAGCACCCAGCCGACCAGCAGCTCGGCCACCGCCGAGCGGGGGTGCTCCAGCACCTTCTCCTCGTCGGGTGCGAGCGCCAGCTCCTCGCCCGCCTCCGGCTCCAGACCCTCGCGCAGCGGCGGCACCGGCCGGCCGCGCTCGCGCCGCCACAGCCGGAAGGCGTACGCGGTGACGCCGAGCCAGGCCGCGCCGAGCAGCCAGCCGCCGATCACGTCCGACACGTAGTGCACGCCCAGCGCGATCCGGGTCAGCCCGACCAGGAAGATCAGCACACCGACGATGGCGATCGCGGGCTTGCGCCAGCGCTTCGACATGGCCGGCAGGAACACCAGCAGCAGCGCCCCGTACGCGACGAACGAGCCGAGCGCGTGGCCACTGGGAAAGCTGTTGCCCGGGGCGGCGGCGACCGGGACGTCCACCACCGGGCGCAGCCGTCCGACCAGCGCCTTGAGCGACGGGTCGAGGATCAGCCCGCCCACGCCGGTGACGATCAGGTAGACCGCCAGCCGCGACTGGCGGCGGATCAGCAGGCCCACCACCGCGATGGTGACCAGCCAGATCAGCACCGGCCGCCCGCCCAGGTCGGTGATCGCCTGGAGCACGGTGACCAGCGGACCGTGCGGGGCCACGAGGTCGTTGAACCACTCGGCCACCGCGTGGTCGGCGTCGCCCAGCGGGCTCCAGCGGAACCGGACCAGCATGAGCAGCACGCCGAACCCGACTCCCGCGCCGGCCACGGCGAGCAGGCCCGCGAGGCTCCGCTCGGCGAAATGGCTGAGCGGCCGGCTCCCGGCTTCCTTGACCGCGGTCACACCGCACCTCCCTCGTTCCTCTGCGAGGCGCGCTGTACCCGATCGGCGTGTCCCGTACACGCCCGACCGGCGCGGCGTACACGCCCGACCGGCGTGGCGTCAGAGCGAGGTCATCTCACCGGTGTCGAGCAGCTCCTCGCGTTGCGCCTCCGGCTCCCACAGGTCCGGCTGGGCGGGCTCCTCCACCCCGATGCGCATCGCTTCGAGCTGGGCGGCGAAGGCCAGCCCGCCGAACAGCGCGATCCCGGTCAGGTTGGCCCAGAGCAGCAGGGCCATCATGCCGGTCAGCGCGCCGTAGGTCTGGCCGAATCCGCCGCTGTACTTCACGTAGGCGGCGAGCAGCAGGCTGGCCAGCCACCACAGCGCGATCGCGATGGACGCGCCGAAGAACAGCCAGGACAGGCCGGGCTGGCGGCGCCGCGGGGCGTGCCGGAACAGCACCGCGACGGCGAGCACGGTCAGGCCGAGACTCAGGGGCCACCGGATCACGTCCCAGGTGGCCATGGCGACGTCGCCCCACTCGTAGTGCCGCCGTACCGACTCGCCCATCGCCCGGCCGCCGACCAGGATCAGGAAGCCGGCCAGCGCGGGTACGCCGGCGAGCACGGCGAGGATGGAGGCGCGCAGGTACTTCGGCAGCGCCGGGCGGTCCCGCTCGACGCCGTAGATCCGGTTCGCGCCCCGCTCGATCTGCGCCATCGTGGTGGTCAGCGCGACCAGTCCGGTGAGCAGACCGAGCGTCAGCGCCAATTCACCGGCGTCCTCGGTGCGCTCGCCGTCGGTCAGCAGGTCCTGCACCACGGCTTCGCTCTGACCGGGCGTGATGGCCAGCACCGTGTCGGCGACGACCTTGCCGCCCTCGTCCACGCCCAGGTCGGTGATCAGGCCGGTGAGCGCGATCAGGAACGGCACCACCGCCAGGCAGAGCTGGAAGCCCAGCGCCCGGGAGTGGCTGAAGCCGTCGCCGTAGCGGAACCGGACGAAGGCGTCCCGCAGCAGGCACCAGCCGCCGTGCCGGCGCAGTGTGTGCCAGGCGTCGTCGGCGGAGAGCTGGTCCTCGGCCATCAGCCGGGTCTCGGGGACCAGTTTCGTGCTACTCACGGCGGGCCTCCTCGACCAGGTGCTCGCCGCGCTCGCCGACCGCGTCGGCGTCCACCGCCAGGTCGGGGTCCTCCTCGGGGCGCGGTACGCAGAGCCAGAGCGACTCGGGCCGGATGGTGGCCTTGAGCGACCGGCCCGGCTCGATCAGGTCGCCGTCGAGTTGCCGGGGCTGCGCCCGGGTGCTGGTGATCTCGATTGAGCGGGCCCGGAACACCTCCATCCGGGGCACGCTGTCGCGGCGGCGCAGCACCGCCCAGCCCATCGCGAGCCAGTGGCGCAGCCGGCGCGGCGTCAGCACCGCCACGTCGAGCCAGCCGTCGTCCGGTTCGGCCTCGGTGAGCAGGCGTACCCCGCCCTGCAGGCGCCCGACGTTCGCCACCAGGACCGAGCGGGCCCGGCGGCGCAGCGGCGGCTTGCCGTCGATGCGCACCGAGACCCGCATCGGCCGGTCGCGCAGGTGACGAGCCGCGCCCACCACGTACGCCGGCCAGCCGATCCGCTTCTTCGTGGTCTCCGAGGTGGAGTCGAGCATCTGGGCGTCGAAGCCCATCCCGGCCATCACCGCGAAGCACCTGTCACCGACCACGCCGACGTCGAGGCGGCGCATCCCGCGGTCGACGGCGACCTGGAGCCCGGCGGCCAGGTCGTTCGACAGGCCGAGGTTGGCGGCCAGCAGGTTGCCGGTGCCCTGGGGCAGCACGGCCAGCGCCACGTCGGTGCCGGCCAGCGCGGTCACGCAGGCCATCACCGTGCCGTCGCCGCCGCAGGCGAAGACGACCTCGGCGCCCGCCTTGACGGCCTGTTCCGCCTGCCCTCGGCCCGGGTCCTCGACTGTCGTCTCGTACCAGGTCGGAGCCGGCCACCCGGCGGCGTCGAGCGCGCCGTCCACGGTGCGGCGGAACTCGTCCAGGTCGGCCACCTTCACCGGGTTGACCACCACTGCCGAGCGCGGCGTGCGGTTATCCGCGTTCACCGGGCGCTTGTCGTCTGCACCGTCCACGGCGTCAGTGTGCAGGACACGGGGCGTGACGGCGACCCGGCGCAGCGGGACGTTGCGAGGACCGCAATCAGGTTTGAGAACCGGATGCGCCCGGCCGCCGTCAGGCCGTCGCGCCGCCGGTCGCCTGACCTGGCACGGCCGGCCGGTACGTGAGCGGAAAGCGGGTCTGCGTGAGTTCCTCCGAGACCTGCCAGAGCCGTCCGGCCGCATCGAGGTCCTTCGCTCCGGCGGACGGCTCGGTCACCGCTGCGGGTCCGCGGACCCACCGAAGCGGCTCGGGCCGACGAAACCGCCGGCGGGGACGTCGCCGACCGCCGCCCGCGTCCTGGCGGTGACGCGTCAGGCCGCCTCGCGCAGCGCCGCGTCGACGCGCCGCCGCAGGTCGTCGATGTCCACCCCGGCCTCGGTGAGCACCACGGCAGCCAGGCCGTCGCCCTCGCGCAGCAGGCCGAGCAGGATGTGTTCGGTGCCGATGTGCCGGTGGCGCAGCCGCAGCGCCTCGCGCAGCGACAGCTCCAGCACCTTCTTTGCCCGGGGCGAGAACGTGCCGTGGTGCGTCCCGCGACGCCACCACCGGCGCGGGCTCGGGGTCGCCTCGCGCAGCGCGTCGGGGCCGAAGGACTCCTCGATCCGGGCCACTATCGCGGCGAGGTCGATGCCGATCTCGCGCAGCGCCGCGGCGTCCGCCGCGCCGAGCCCGTCGACGCCCTGCTCGGTGTGGCGGGCCACCGCGGCGCGCAGCGCGTCGGCCTCCACGCCACCGGCCGCGAGCAGCCGTACCGCCAGGTTGTCGCGGTCGGCGAGCACGCCCAGCAGCAGGTGCTCGGTGCCGACCGGCCGCCGCCCCTCGCTGCGGGCCTCGTCGAGGGCATGGTGCACCACGGTCCGGGCCCGGTTGGTGAATCGTTCGAACATCACGCCTCCCAGCTCTGACGCACCGCCGGCCGTCCGGCGTGCTTCTTGTGGACCGCCTGCCGGCTGACCTCCAGGGCGTCGGCGATCTCCTGCCACGACCAGCCCTGCCGCCGGGCGTTGTCGACCTGGATCACCTCGAGCCGTTCGAGCAGCCGGCGCAGGGCGAGCACGGCGCGCAGGCCGACCTTGGGGTCGGTGCTGCCGGCCGCCGCCGCGAGTTCCGTCGCTTGACTCATGCTGTCAATGTAGGTTGACAGCATGAGGCCTGTCAACCCTGGTTGACACGCGACCCGGCCTTCCGCTGCCCGGCCCGCAGCGGTGTTACGGTCCGCTGGTGTTCCGCCGCCGTCCGCCGGACCGGCCGGTCGAGTCCGCGCGCCGGCTCACCGTCGGCCGCCTCAGCCTGGAGATCGCCGGGGGCAGCGTGGTCGGGCACCGCTACCCGGAGAACTACGACGTGCTGCACGTCGACCCCGAACTGCCGCTCGCGGTGCTCTGCGACGGGATGGGCGACGGCGAGGGCAGCCGGGTGGCCGGCACGACAGCGGCCGAGACGTTCACCGCGCGGGTCCGCGCCGGCTGGCCCGCCGTCGGCGCCGCCACGCTGCGCGCCGCCGTCGCCGAGACCCAACGGCGGGTACGCCAGGCCGGCGCCGCGCAGGCCGGCCTGACCGGGTGCACGCTCACCGCGTTCGTGGCCGAACCGGACGGCGGCCAGGGCTGGCTGGTCCAGCTCGGCGACTCGCGGGCGTACCGGCTGCGCGACGGGCTGCTGGAACTGGTCACCGTCGACCACACCATGGCCTGGCTCGGCCTGCTGCACGGCTGGTGGCCGGCGGACTCGCCGGAGGCGGCGCGGGCGCGCTACCAGTTGCTGCGCTACGTCGGCCACCCGGACCGGCCCGAGCCGGACCTGCTCGCCGTGCCGCTGCGCCGGAGCGACACCTGGCTGCTGTGCACCGACGGCATCAGCGACCAGCTCGGCTACCACCGGCTACGCGACCTGCTGGCCGCGCGGCGGGACCCGGCGCGCACCACCGAGGCCCTGCTCGCCGCCAGCCTGGACGAGGGCGGCGAGGACAACGCCACAGCAGTCGTGCTGCGCGTACACCCGGCGTTGCCCGCCCCGCGCTGACCGCCAGTTCCGCCGACCCGCTCCGGCGCACCCGGTCCCGCGACTACGGTGGGTGAAAAGCAGGGTCGGGAGGTGAGCCGGGTGGCCGCACCCAGCCACGGCGCGGTGGTGGTCGGCGTCGGCCGCGCCGAGGCCGACCTGACGGTGGTCCGCACGGCCGCCGCCGAGGCCGCCGCCCACGACCGTCCGCTGCACCTGCTGCACGCGTTCAACTGGGCCGGCGGCACCCGCACCGACGCGGAGAACGTGCTGGAGAACGCCGGACGGGTGGCTGCCGAGTGCGCGCCGCGGGTGCCGGTCAGCGGCCGGATCGTCGAGGGCTCCCCGGTCGAGGCGCTGCTGCGGGTCGCCGACACCGCGTTCCTGATCGCGCTCGGTGACGGGGGCAGCTCGGCGCACCCGGCCCGCGTACCGGCCGACACGCCCGCCGTGGACGTGGCCGCCCGGGCCACCTGCCCGGTGCTGGTCGGCCGCACCGAGCCGGCCCCGCCCGGGCCGCTGCTGGTCGGCTTCGACGGCTCGGCCAGCTCGCGGGCCGCCCTCGGGTATGCCTTCGACTGCGCGCAACACCGCGGCGCGCGCCTGCTCGCCGTCCGGGTGATCGAGCCGGACTCCGGCGACCGCGACGACGGGCGGCTGGAGGAGGCGGTCACCCGGGAGGCCCGGCGGCACCCGCGGGTCACCGCCGACTGCGAGACCGTCCACGGTGAGCCCGGACCCGTCCTGCTCGACCGGTCCCACGCGGCGCAGCTCGCGGTGGTGGCCGCCTGGGGTGACGGGCCGCTCGGGTCCACCCTGGGCGCGGTCAGCCAGTCCTTGCTGTACCACTCGCCGGCCCCACTGATCGTCGTACGGGGACTACCCGCGGACGCCGGGGACGGGTCGTGACGCCCGCGCGGGGCGGGACCTACGGCCCTGACCGGCACCCTTTGCCGAGGTCGAGGCTGGACGTGCCGAGGAGGAAGATGTGACCCTGACCGAAGACGAGGTACGCCGGCTGGACGCGTACTGGCGCGCGGCGAACTATCTGACCGTCGGCCAGATCTACCTGCTCGACAACCCGCTGCTGCGTGAACCGCTCAGGCCCGAGCACGTCAAGCCGCGCCTGCTGGGCCACTGGGGCACCAGCCCCGGGCTCAACTTGCTCTACACGCACCTCAACCGGGTCATCGTCGAGCGGGACCTGTCCGCCATCTTCGTCACCGGCCCCGGCCACGGCGGCCCCGCGCTGGTGGCCAACACCTGGCTGGAGGGCACCTACAGCGAGCTGTACCACCACATCCCCCGGGACGCGACCGGCATGCAGCGCCTGTTCCGGCAGTTCTCCTTCCCCGGCGGCATCCCGAGCCATGTGGCGCCGGAGGTGCCGGGTTCGATCCACGAGGGCGGCGAGCTGGGGTACGCGCTGAGCCACGCGTACGGCGCCGCGTTCGACAACCCGGACCTGCTGGTGGCCTGCGTGATCGGCGACGGCGAGGCCGAGACCGGCCCGCTGGCCGGGAGCTGGCTGTCGAACGTGTTCCTGAACCCGGCCCGCGACGGGGCGGTGCTGCCGGTCCTGCACCTCAACGGCTACAAGATCGCCAACCCGACGGTGCTGGACCGGATCCCCGGCGAGGACCTGCGGGACATGATGCGCGGCTTCGGCTACGAGCCGTACCTGGTCGAGGGCGACGACCCGGCGGCCGTGCACCGGCTGCTGGCCGGCACGCTCGACCGGGCGGTCGACGAGATCGCCGCGATCCAGCGCCGGGCCCGCTCCGGTGAGCGCGTCGAGCGCCCCCGCTGGCCGATGATCGTCCTGCGGACGCCGAAGGGCTGGACCGGGCCGTCCCGGGTCGACGGCAAGCAGGTCGAGGGCACGTTCCGCGCCCACCAGGTGCCGATCTCCGGCGTCCGGGACAACCCGGAGCACCTGGCCGAGTTGGAGCGGTGGATGCGCGGCTACCGGCCGGAGGAGCTGTTCGACGCCACCGGCGGTCCGGTCGCCGAGGTGACCGAGCTGCCACCCACCGGTGACCGCCGGATGAGCGCCAACCCGGTCGCCAACGGCGGCAGGCTGCTGCGCAACCTGGAGCTGCCGGACTTCCGCGACTACGCGGTCGACGTACCGACGCCCGGTGAGCCGATGGCCGGCGCGACGGGTGTGCTCGGCCCCTGGGTACGCGACGTGATCGTGCGCAATCCCGAGACGTTCCGCCTGTTCGGCCCGGACGAGGTCGCCTCGAACCGGCTCGGCGCGGCGTTCGAGGTCACCGACCGCGCGTTCGTCGGCACCGAGGTGCCCGGCGACGACCACCTCTCCCCGGACGGCCGGGTGATGGAGGTGCTCTCCGAGCACCTGTGCCAGGGCTGGCTGGAGGGCTACCTGCTGACCGGCCGGCACGGCATCTTCACCAGCTACGAGGCGTTCATCCACATCGTCGACTCGATGGTCAACCAGCACGCCAAGTGGCTGAAGGTGACCCGGGACATCCCCTGGCGGGAGCCCGTCGCGTCGCTGAACTACCTGCTGTCCAGCCACGTGTGGCGCCAGGACCACAACGGCTTCTCCCACCAGGACCCGGGCTTCATCGACCACGTGGTGAACAAGAAGGCCGAGGTGGTCCGCGTCTACCTACCGCCGGACGGCAACACGCTGCTGTCCACGATGGACCACTGCCTGCGCAGCCGGCAGTACATCAACGTGGTGGTGGCCGGCAAGCAGCCCGCGCCGAACTGGCTGACCATGGGCGAGGCGATCCAGCACTGCCGCCGCGGCCTGGGCATCTGGGACTGGGCGAGCAGCGACGAGGGCGCCGAGCCGGACGTGGTGCTCGCCTGCGCCGGCGACGTGCCGACGCTGGAGACGCTCGCCGCCGCGGACCTGCTGCGCCGGCACCTGCCGGACCTGAAGGTGCGGGTGGTCAACGTCGTCGACCTGATGCGCCTGCAACCGCCGTCGGAGCACCCGCACGGCCTGCCGGACAACGAGTTCGACACCATCTTCACCACCGACAAGCCGGTCATCTTCGCCTACCACGGCTACCCCTGGCTGATCCACCGGCTCACCTACCGCCGCACCAACCACGAGAACCTGCACGTACGCGGCTACAAGGAGGAGGGCACCACCACGACGCCGTTCGACATGGTGATGCTCAACGACCTGGACCGCTTCCACCTGGTCATCGACGTGATCGACCGGGTGCCCGGGCTGCGGTCGCGCGCCGCCCACCTGCGCCAGGACATGGTGGACACCCGCCGGTCCTGCCGTGACCACACCCGCCGCTACGGTGAGGACGACCCGCGGGTCGCCGAGTGGCGCTGGATCCGCGAGAACGACCCGGCCGTGAGGAGTGACGAATGAGTGACGACGAGATCCTGGTCGGCTACGACGGCTCCGCCGACGCGGCGGTAGCCCTGAACTGGGCGCTGGACGAGGCGGGCCGCTCGGGGCGGCCGGTACGCCTGGCGTACGTCTTCGAGTGGTTGACGGTGACCGGCTGGGTCGGACCCGCAGTGGCGCCGGGGGTGTGGCCGGACGAGACCGCCCGGCAGCAGGTCGAGGAACTGGTGCGCAAGGCGGCGGCGGACGCCGCCGCCGAACGGCCGGGCCTGACCGTGCACGGTGAGGTGTTCGACGGACCGCCCGCGCTCGTGCTCCAGGAGCGGTCCGCCGGGGCGGGAATGCTGGTGCTCGGCAGCCGGGGCCACGGCGGCTTCGGCGGGCTGCTCGCCGGCTCCACGGCGGTCTCGGTCACCGCGCACGCCCACTGCCCGGTGGTGGTGGTCCGCGACGGCCAGGCCGCCACGTCCGGACCGGTGGTGGTCGGCTCGGACGGCTCGGAGTCCGCGCTACGGGCACTCGGCTTCGCCGTCGAGCGGGCCGCGCAGCGGGACGTGCCGCTGCGGGTGCTGCGCGCCTGGGAGCCGCCGGGTGAGCGGTGGGTGCCGCCGGACTTCGACCCGGAGCGGGTCGCCGCCAGCGAACGGGCCGCCGCCGAGGCGGAGCTGGCGCCGTGGCGGGCGAGCTTCCCCGACGTGCCGGTCGGGATCGAGGCGGTGCCCGGCAGCGCGTCGGCGCTGCTGGTGGAGGCCAGCCGGTCGGCACAACTGGTGGTGGTCGGCAGCCGGGGCCGGGGCGGCCTGCGCGGCATGCTGCTCGGCTCGGTCAGCCAGCAGCTCATCCAGCACTCGCACTGCCCGGTCGCCGTGGTACGCGAGCGCTGACTCAGCGGCCGGACGCGGTGGAGCCCTCGTCGGGGTTGAGCGAGAAGTAGTCCTCCTCCTCCTGGGCCAGGTGCAGGCGCAGCACCGCGTCCAGGCCGTAGAGCGCGGCCAGCAGATCGGGTATCTCGTCACGGCGCAGCCGGCCGTCCGGCTGCGCCGTGAGGTGCCCGCCGATCCGCTCCACCAGCCGCACGATCTCCACGTGCGCCCGGCTCATCGTGGAGGTCGCCTCCGCGCTGCCCAGCGGGCCGGCCAACGCCGGGTAGAGCTGCCGGTCCTCGGCCGCCTCGTGCGGCAGCACCTCGTCGACCAGCCGCCGGTGCACCTCGCGCAGCGCCGGCAGGCACGCCGGGTCGTCCGGGCGGGTCGCCACCAGGTCGGCGGTGTCGCGCAGCCGGGCCAGCACGTCGCGGACGCCGCCGTGCTCGCCCGCGTACCGGTCCAGCAGCTCGCGGGTGTGCGCGGGCAGGTCACGCCGCCGCAGGCCGCCGCCGAGCGCGCGCAGCGCGTTGAGGATCACCAGGACGTCGATGCCCTCCTGGAGGAACGCGCCGGCCACCGGGGGCAGCCGGCCCGCGGCGGCCACCAGCATCGCCAGCACCGCCAGGCCCATCCCGACGGTGGCGCTCTGCACCGCGATGCGGCGGGCGTACCGGGCGATCTCGACCGCGTCGGCGAGCCGGTCCAGCCGGTCCACGGTGAGCACCGCGTCGGCCACGTCCGCCGAGGCGGTCGCCCCGGTCGCGCCCATCGCCACCCCGACGTGTGCCTCGGCCAGCGCGGGCGCGTCGTTCACGCCGTCACCGACCATCACCGTCACCGCGCGCGCCGACTCCTGGCGTACCCGCTCGGCCTTCTCCTGGGGCGAGCACCGCGCGATCACGTCGTCCACGCCCACGATCTGCGCCACCTGCCGGGCCGTGCCGGGACGGTCGCCGGTCACCATGACCAGCCGGTCGAGGCCCGCCTCGCGCAGCCGACGCACGGTCCGCCGGGCGTCCGGGCGGACCGGGTCCTCCAGCAGGATCGCGCCCAGCGGCCCGCTGTCGTCGCTGACCCAGACCGCGGAGCGCCCGGCCCGTTCGGCACGCTCACCGACGCGGCCCGCCCACTCCGGCGGTTCGCCGCCGAGCTGCCCGACGTGCACCATCCGCCCGTCGACGCGCCCGCTCACCCCGTGCCCCGGCTCCTCGGTGACCTGCGTCGGCTCGGCCAACGCCAGCCCGCGCTCGCGGGCCTGCCGGACCAGCGCGGCGGCCAGCACGTGCGGGGAGAGCTGCTCGACCGAGGCGGCCAGCCGCAGCACCTCGTCCCGGTCGCCGCCCGGCGCCACCACCACCTCGGACGCCCGGGGCCGGCCCGCGGTGAGCGTGCCGGTCTTGTCCAGCAGCAGGGTACGGGCGCGGCCGAGCTGTTCCAGCGACCCGCCGTCGCGGACCAGCACGCCGCGCCGGGCCACCCGGGACAGGCCGGAGACCACAGCGATCGGGGTGGCCAGCAGCAACGGGCACGGGGTGGCCACCACGAGCACCGCCACCGCCCGGGTGAAGTCGCCGGACAGCAGCCACGCCAGCCCGGCCAGCACCAGCGTGAACGGCACGAACGCGGCGGCGTAGCGGTCGGCCAGCCGTACCATCGGGGCCTTGCGGGCGGTGGCCTCGCCGGCCAGGCGGACGATGCCCGCGTAGGTGCTCTCCGCCGCGTTGCGGCGGGCCCGCAGCCCGAAGCCCGCGCCCGCGTTCACCACGCCGCTGGCCACCTCCTCCCCCGCCGCGCGGGTGACCAGTTGCGACTCGCCGGTCACCACCGACTCGTCGAGCGTGGCCGGCTCCTCGACCACGCCGTCGACGGGAACCACGTCGCCCGGTCCCACCACGAGCCGGTCCCCCACCGCGACGCGGTCCAGCGGCACCACCTCGATGCCGCCGTCCGGGGTACGCCGGCGGGCCTGCCTCGGCGCGCGTTCCAGCAGCGCCCGCAGGTCGCGGGTGGCCCGGCGCTGGGCGTACTCCTCCAGCGCCCGCCCGGTGGCCACCATCACCGCGATCACGGCGCCGGCCAGGTACTCCCGCACCAGCAACGCGCCGAGCAGCGCCAGCACCGCGATGACGTCCACGCCGAACTGCCGCAGCCAGAGCTGGCGCAGCGTCGTCCAGGCCGCCGGCACCAGGGCCACCACGGTGACCGCCGCCCAGATCAGCCGGGCGGCGTCGTGCGCACCGGCGAACCACAGCGCCGCCCCGGCCAGCACGGCCACTGTGAGCAGCACCAGCGGCGCCCACTCGATCCAGGCCCGCCGCGGGGCGCGGGACGGCTGCTCGGGTACGCACTCGCCCGGTTCGGTTCCCACGTGGGGATCGTCTCAGCCCGGACGTGGGACGGGCGGGGCGATGCGGGTAATCCGGGGGATGGAACGGCGTCCCCACCCGCGCGTGGGGCACGATGGGGAAAACAGGAAAGGTCGTGACGATGAGCCACGAGACGCCGGCTGCCGATCGCCCGTTGACCACCGCGCTCGCGGAGGCCGCCGGAATGGCCGGCCACGCCCCCTCGGTGCACAACACGCAGCCGTGGCACTGGACTGTCCTGCCCGACGCGCTGGAGCTGCGGGTGGTCCGCGAACGGCACCTCAGCGCGATGGACCCGGAAGGGCACCTGCTGGTGGTGAGCTGCGGCGCCGCGCTGCACCACGCCCGGGTGGCGCTGGCCGCCGAGGGCTGGACCCCGGTGGTGGAGCGGCTGCCCGACGCGAAGGAACCCGACCTGCTGGCCCGGATCACCGGCCTGAAGCACACCGGCGCCGACCCCGACGCCATGCACCTCGTGCAGTGCATGCGGGTCCGGCACACCGACCGGCGGCCGGTCAGCGACGAGCAGATCCCCACCGCCGCGCTCGCTGACATCGACCGGGCCGCCACGCTGGAGGGCGTCAACCTGCAACTGCTCGACGACACTCAGAAGATCCAGCTCGCCAGCGCCGCCCAGCAGGCCGCCGCCGTCGAGGCGGACAGCCCCGAGCTGCGCGAGGAGCTGGCGTACTGGACCAGCCGGGCCGGCACCGGCACCGGGCTGCCGCCGGAGGTGCTGCCCGAGCAGGCCCCGCAGACGACCGTTCCGGCCCGCGACTTCGGCCGCGCCGGCTCGCTGCCGGTCGGGCCCGGCCACGACAAGACCGCCGTGTACGGGATCCTCTGGGGCTCCGACGACGAGACGCTGAGCTGGCTGCGCGCCGGTGAGGCGCTCTCCGCCGCCTGGCTCGCCGCGACCCGGCACGGGGTGTCGCTGGTGCCGCTGTCCGGTGTGGTGGAGGTCGAGGGCACCCGTGAGGTGCTGCGGCAGATGCTCGCCGGCCTGGGGTTCCCGTACCTCAGCATGCGGCTCGGCGTGGCCGACCCGGTGCACGCCGGCCCGCCGCACACCCCCCGGTTGGACGTCGCGCAGACAGTCGACACCTCGGCGGTCCGCGACCAGCTCTCCTGACCGGTCTCGATCACGGCGGTCACCGGGCGATACCATCGCCGGGTGGCCGCCGAACCCCAGCCCTCGCACGAGCACGTCGCGCCGTCGCTCGGGCTGACCCCGCTGTCCCGCGTCCGCCTGGACGAACTGCTCCAGGAGATGCTCGACCGGGTCGGCGAGGTGGTGACCAGCCGCGAGCGGCTACGGGCGCTGCTGGACGCCGTCGTCGGCATCGGTTCCAACCTCGACCTGCGCAGCACGTTGCAGCGGATCGTGCAGTCCGCGTGTGAGCTGGCCGGCGCCCGCTACGGCGCGCTCGGCGTGATCGGCCCGGACCGCATGCTGCACGACTTCATCGTCCACGGCATCGACCCCGAGCTGCACGCGAAGATAGGCGAGCTGCCGCACGGCCGGGGCGTGCTGGGTCTGCTCATCGACGACCCGAAGCCGCTGCGCATGCCGGACATCACCAAGCACCCCGACTCGTACGGCTTCCCGCCGAACCACCCCCCGATGCACAGCTTCCTCGGCGTGCCGGTCCGCATCCGCGACCACGTCTGGGGCAACCTCTACCTGGCCGAGAAGCAGGGCGCGACCGAGTTCACCGAGGACGACGAGGAGATCGTGGTGGCGCTCGCCGCCGCGGCCGGCGTGGCGATCGAGAACGCCCGCCTCTACGCGCTGGCGCACCGGCGGGAACGCTGGCTGGCCGCCGCCGCGGAGATCACCTCGGTGCTGCTCGGCGAGGTGCGCCGTACCGACGCGCTGAGCCTGGTGGCCCGCCGCGCCCGCGAGGTCGCCGAGGCCGAACTGGCCTTGGTGCTGCTCTACGACGAGGACGAGGCGCAGTTCACCGTCGAGGTGGTCGACGGCCCCGACCCGGTCACCCGGGAACTGGTGGGCGCGGTGCTGCCCGCCGCCGAGACCAGTTTCGCGGCGTCCGCCACGTCGGGCCGGCACGACCAGGTGGAGAACCTCGCCGCCGCGGCGCCCTGGCCCCGGCCGGTGGTCGCCGGGCCGGCCGTGCTCTCCCCGCTGACCGCCGCGGACACGCTGCACGGCGTGCTGGTGATCGGCTACCGGCCCGACCACGGTCCCGCCGCCGACGACGACCTCACCCTGCTCGCCAGCTTCGCCGGGCAGGCCGCGCTGGCCATGGAGCGGGCCCGCGGGCAGGAGGAGCGGGAACTGCTGGTGGTCCTGGAGGACCGCGAACGCATCGCCCGTGACCTGCACGACGTGGTGATCCAGCGGCTGTTCGCCACCGGCCTGCAACTGCAGAGCGGCGCGATGAACGCCCGCCCCGAGGCGGCCAGGCGGATCAACCAGGCCGTCGACGACCTGGACGCCACCATCCGCGACATCCGCCGCACCATCTTCGAGCTGCGCACCCCGATGAGCGCGGCGCTGCGCACCGAGATCCGCGAGGCCATCGAGGTGGCCACCGAGTTGCTCGGCTACCGTCCCGAGCTGGAACTGGTCGGCCCGATCGACAGCGCCGTCCCGGACGACCTGCGCCCCGAACTCACCGCAGTGCTGCGCGAGGCGCTGTCGAACGCGGTACGCCACGCCCGGGCCGGCCGGGTGTCGGTGCGCGTACGCGTCGGCTCCGGCCGGGTCGAGGTCACCGTCACCGACGACGGCGTCGGCTGCGACCCGGAGGCGGCCCGCAGCGGCCTGATCAACCTGCGCGAGCGGGCCGAGCGGCTCGGCGGCGAGTTCTCGCTGCGCCGGGCCGAGCCGCGCGGCACCGAGGTGCGCTGGAGTGCCCCGCTCGACTGAGCGCCGGTCAGGTGTTCTTGCCGAGCAGCCGGGTGGCCAGCACCGCCGCCTGGGTACGCCGCTCCAGGCCGAGCTTGGCCAGCACGCTGGAGACGTAGTTCTTCACCGTCTTCTCGGCCAGGAACATCTTCCCGGCGATCTCCCGGTTGGTGAGCCCCTCCGCCACGTACTCCAGGATCCGCCGCTCCTGCTCGGTGAGCGACTTCAGCTCCCGGGGCTGCTCCACGCCGCTGCGGATGCGCTCCAGCACGCGAGTGGTGATCGCCGGGTCGAGCAGCGACTGCCCGGCCGCCACCCGGCGGACCGCGTCCACCAGGTCGGTGCCGCGGATCTGCTTGAGCACGTAGCCGGCGGCGCCCGCCATGATCGCCGCGAACAGCGCCTCGTCGTCCTCGTACGAGGTGAGGATCAAGCCCTTGATCGAGGAGTCCACGGCGCGGACGTCCCGGCACACGTCGATGCCGTTGCCGTCGGGCAGCCGGGCGTCGAGGATCGCCACGTCGGGACGCAGCGCCGGGATGCGGCGGGCCGCCTCCTGGGCCAGGCCGGACTCGCCGACCACCTCGATGTCGCCGCTGCTCTGGAGCAGTTCGGCAAGGCCACGACGGACGACCTCGTGGTCGTCGAGCAGGAACACCCGGATCATCAGTCCTTTCTACCCGCTTTCCCGGCCCGTTAGCACGGGTCGAAAGTCCCGTTCTGCCCGCGCCGGCCGGGACCGACGGCCGGGCCCAGGTGGGGACCTCCGGCCCTGCTCACCGCGCCGCACGCTGACGCACCGTAGTGGTGTACCCGGCCGGGGAGCCGGCTCCGCACGAGAGGGAGCACCACCATGACGACCGAATACACCGGCGAGCAGCTGCGGGCCGCGGTCGCCGACGCGGTCCGGGCGCCGTCGCTGCACAACACCCAGCCGTGGCGGTTCCGGCTCGTCGACGGCGGCATCGAGGTGGCCGTCGACCCGCTGCGCGGCCTGCCCGCCACCGACCCGAGCGGCTGGGGCTCACGGATCGCCGCCGGAGCGGCCCTGTTCAACCTGCGGCTGGCACTCGCCGTCGCGGGCACCCCGGCCACCGTCCGGCTGCGCCCGTACCCAGCCGACCCGGACGTCGTGGCCCGGCTGGTGCCGGACGTACCGCGCCGTCCCACCCCGGTCGAGCAGAGCCTGTACGGGGCGATCCCCCACCGGTTCAGCAACCGCGCGCCGTTCTGGCCCGACCCGGTGCCCGCCGAGGCCCGCTGGCGGCTCGGCGAGGCGGCCCGCGCCGAGCAGTGCTGGTTGGAGCTGGTGATCGGCACGAGCGCCGTCAACGCCGTCGCCGAGGTCGCCCGCAGCGCCCACCGCGTGCTGGAACGCGACCCCGCGTACGTGGCCGAACGGGCCGAGTGGATCCGCTCCGAGCCGGCCCCGGACGGCGTGCCGACGGGTGCCGGCGGACCGCAGAGCGAGCCGCAGGACCTGCTGCCCCAGCGCGGCTTCGGCGGCCGCAACCGCGCCCCCGGCCGCGACTTCGAGCCGGAGCCGCTGGTCGCGGTGATCGGCTCGGCCGGCAACACCTCGGCCGACCAGATCCTGGCCGGGCAGGCGCTGCAACGGGTGCTGCTCACCGCCACCGACGCCGGGCTGAGCGTGTCGATGCTGTCCCAGCCGATCGAGGTGCCGGCCGCACGTGAGGCGCTGCGAATGTCGCTCGGCCGGTTCGGCACCCCGCAGATGGTGATGCGGATCGGGTACGGCCAGCCGGGCCGCGCCACCCCCCGCCGCCGGGTCGAGGAGGTGCTCGACCTGCCGGTCGTGTCGGCCTGACCCGTACCCCTCCGCGGGTCGGGCCGGCCGCGCGGCCCCCGCCCGTGCGGCGTGGTGCTGCCGTGCGGGCCCGGCTGGAGCCGCGCGGGCCTCAGGCCGGGAGCGTGGCCAGCAGGGCGGCCTCCCGCTCCGGCGCCAGGCCGACCGGGGCGCGCGCCGGCCGCCCCGCCCGGTCCGGCACGCGCCCCACCTCGCGCAGCCACCGCCAGGTGTCGGCGACCGTCTCGGTCACCGGCCGGCAGACCAGCCCTGCCGCGTAGGCGCGCTCGACGTCCCGCTCCTGCAGCCAGCGGTACTCGTGTCCGCGCGGGATCCACACCGGCAGGTCGTTCCAGGGCTCCACCCCGGCGGCCAGGACCGGCTCCGGCGCGGTCCACCGCAGCGTCGCGTCCGACCCGGTCGCCGCCACCGCCGCGTCGAGCAGGTCACCCATCGTCGCGTGCCCGGTGCGACTCACCACGTTGTACGCCCCGCCGACGCCCTCGGCGCCCCGGTCCAGCAGCCAGGTCGCCAGGTCCCGGACGTCCACGTACTGGATCGGCAGGTCACGCGGCCCGGGCGCCAGCACGTCGCCGCCCCGGGCGATCCGGTGCAGCCACCAGGGCAGCCGCCCGATGTCCTCCCCCGGCCCCAGGATCAGCCCGGCGCGCGCCAGCAGCGCCCGGTCACCGAACACCCGCGTCGCGGCGAGTTCCCCGCCGGCCTTGTTCGCCGGGTAGTCGCCGTCGTCGGCGTCCGGGTCGGCCGCCACCGTGGGCGACTCCTCGCCGCTGCCGAGCGTGACGGGTGGCGCGTACACCGACCCGCTGGACACGTAGACGTAGTGCGGCACCGCGTCGACGAGCGCCAGCGCCGCGTCCCGCACCGCCCGCGGGGCGCCGTCCCAGGTGTCCACCACCAGATCCCACTCACCGCCGGTGAGCGCGGCCAGCCCGTCCGGCACGGTCCGATCACCTCGCAACCGGTGTACGCCGTCCGGCACCTGCCCGTGCACACCCCTGTTGAACACGGTCACCTGCCAGTCGCGGCGTACCGCCTCGGCCACCACCGCACCACCCACAAATCCCGTACCGCCGAGCATCAGGAGTCGCATGAGTCCCAGCCTGCCGCCCCGTGTCGGGTACTGCGTGCCCTGTTCACGGTCAGCGGATCTGCCAACGGCAGAACCCGCGGTCGGCAGCGGGCCGCGCCGCGCGACCGGCCGGCGCCTGCGCCCAGTGAGCGGAGCAACTGCCGCGCTGTCGGGCTCCACGCGGCCCTCGCCCTGACCGCTCAGGCGAGATCACGGCGAGTTCCGAGCCCTCCGAACAAGCCTCGCCCCGGGTCACCCGCGATCTTGCACTCTGCGCCCCGCATAACGTGCAAATGGGACACCCGCAGGGCCCGCCCGTCAAGATCGGCGCCGGCCCCGCTCCGCCCTCCGATTCGGCCCACCCCGAGGCGTCGATCATGAACTTAGCGGCGGCTTTGTGTCCGATTTGTCGCAGCTAAACTCATGATCGACCCTGTGGTGGGCGCCTGGGGAGGGCTTCTCCGGGGGTGATCAAGGAGTTTGTGGTCTCGCGGGCGCTGGAAGGTGCCGCAAACTCCTTGATCACGGGGCGCAGAGCGAGGCGCCCGGCTGGGCGCGGCGAGGATCTGGTGTGTGTGGGCGGGTGTCCGGGTCGGGGGTGGTGGGCGGCACTCTGGTGGCGGAATCGTGGGCGGGTGGGTGGCGTTGTAATCGGGTGAACGACCGAGCACCACGACGACGTGACGGCCCGCGCTGCTCCCCGCTGGTGTGTGGCCCTCGGGAATGATGCCGGGTGGTGGGTCGTTGGACATGTCTCCGGCGCCGCGACGTGGCATCCCCTTGCCCCGCGAGCGGCCGGTTCCCCCGAAGACCTTTTGAGCGCCTGACGTGGTGCTCGCACCCGCGCCGATCCCCCGTCGGTGTGGGCGTCGATCCCCCGAATGGAGCCCTCATCATGAACACGATTCTGCGGAAGAGCGTTCTG